>CAZSSB010000013.1:17230-27658 GCA_964609245.1 uncultured Planctomycetales bacterium
AGCCGAGGGCCAAGGCCAAGCCGGCTGCCAAGCCGAGGGCCAAGGCCAAGCCGGCTGCCAAGCCGAGGGCCAAGGCCAAGCCGGCCGCCAAGCCAAGAGCCAAGGCGAAGCCAGCCGCCAAGCCGAGGGCGAAGGCCAAGCCGGCCGCCAAGCCGAGAGCCAAGGCCAAGCCAGCCGCTGCGCGCAAGGTCTACGCGGTCAGGTTCAGCAAGGCTGCGGGCTGGCAGGTCAAGGAGAAGAGCGCCAAAGCCCCGGCGGCGAGCTTTGCCAAGAAGCCTGACGCGGTCGCGCGTGCCAAGGCAATGGCAACCAAGGCGAAGGGCCAGGCTGTGGTCTACAAGCTGGACGGCAAGATCCAGGACCGGTTCGACTACGCAGCCAAGAAGAAGTAGTCAGAGACCGCCTGTAAGCGTCTTCGGCCGCAGCCGCAATCGACGTTCGGAGCCGCCGCCTGTCGGTAGACATCGGCAACCAGAGCGCTGGCACTCAGCGTGGCTTCCACTGCCGACTTAGGCGAGGCGAGTGTCGGCGAAGCGAGGCTGCTACAATCCGCATATGGGCGGACCCGTTGACCCGTTCATCGCCGACACCCATCAGGATCTCGCCTATCACTGCCTGGAGTACGGCCGGGATCTGGTTGAGCCCGGTGATACGCCGTGCATGATCACGCTGCCATGGCTGCAGCGCGTGGGGATGCGGCTGCTCTGCGCCACACTCTTCACGGAGCCCAAGGACAACGAGTTCACGCGGCGGTACAAGCTGCACAGCCAGTACGAGCTCTATAGCGAGTGGTTCGAGCAGTACGATCTGGAGCTAGAGCTGGTGCGCCGCCGGGCCGATCTTGACGAACTGGCGGCGGCGCAGCCGGTCGCGGTTGAGGGCCGGCGGGCATATCCGATCGGCGTTGTGCTGCTGGTGGAAGGGTGTGACTTGCTCGACAGCCCGGCCGAAGCCCACACGTGGTTCGCGCGCGGCGTGCGGATGGCCAGCCTGACCTGGAATGGCGTGAACAAGTATGCCAGCGGCTGCTTCGCCGACAAGGGCGGACTGAAGCCGGCGGGCCGGACGATGCTGCGCGAGTTCGAGCGGCTGGGGATGATCCTCGATGTATCGCACCTCAGCGAACGCAGCCTGGATGAGGCACTGGCATGCTTCGCCGGGCCGGTCTGCGCCGGCCACTCCAACGCCCGCGCGATCTGCGGCAATGAGCGCAACCTAACTGACGGCCAGGCGCTGGAAATCGCGCGGCGCGGCGGCGTCATTGGCCTCAATCTGCTGGCACCGCTGCTGGTCAGCGGTTGGCGGCGCGGTGATCCGCTGCCCGCCCTGTCCGCCGCCACCGAGCACAGCGCCTACCTGGCGGATCTCGTCGGCGCGGCGCACGTGGGGATCGGTGCCGATCTGGACGGCGGCCTGACGCCGGCCAACACGCCGGAGGGTATCAACCGCATCGACGACCTGCCGCTGCTCGGCGACGATCTCAGGCGCCGCGGCTGGGATGAAGAAGCAGTCGACGGCTTCATGGGTAGGAACTGGTGGCGGTTCTTTGAACGCAGCCTGCCGCGCTAGCGTCGGTTCAGACAAGCCGCGCGGCGGCTATACTACTGGCCTGAAATACGACGGGGCGGAAGCTGCATATGAGACACACGAGCATCTGGGCATCGGCGATCCTCGCATTGCTGGCGGCGGCGCTGCTGGGCGGCTGCCCGCGGCCGGCCGAGCGGCAGGCGGACGGCCAGGTAAGCGGACCTGAGCCCGTGGCCGAGGAACAGGGCGCAGCGGCGGAGCAGTCGGAGCCGCACTATCCGATTCTGCTGATCGACCGTCCATACAAGGACATCCACGACTCAGCCAAGCAGGCGTGGTTCCTGGTCGAGACTGCTTACTACGTGGTCAAGCAGAAGTACGTCGATGCCAGTATTCTGCTCAAGTCGCAGGACCCGGCGGAGCGAAAGCGGGGCAGCGATCTGCGCACGGAGGTTGCCGCGGAGATCGACTCCGCCATCTTCAGCGTCAACGAGACGGTCGAGTCGCTGTTCCTCGAGGCCATCGACCAGGAACCGGACAACCCGCTGAACTACGCCACCTACGCCTACTACCTGAAACCGCGGCGGCGCATGACCGGGGAGAGCAGCTTCCGCGACGCCGAGCCCGAGGCGCTGGAGATGATGGACAAGGCCATCGAGCTGTGGCCGGACGAAGCCAGCTTCTATCTGCTCAAAGCACACATCCTGACCGCCGCGCACCGCTGCCACGACTGGTTCCGGTCGCAGATGGCTCAGGACCTCGTCATCGCCGACCGCCTGTCACTCGTCGGCGACCTGATCGCCGAGGCGAAACAGTACTACCCGGACAACTTCCAGATCAACTACTACTACGCGATCCTGCTGGCGCGGTACACCGATCCGGCCGAGTTCGACACCGTTCACGACCGGATCATCAGCGAGCTGCGGGAAGGTAACCACAAGCGTCACGGGTTCTCGTTCTACCCCCCGCCGCTGCCCCCGTTTCCGAGTCAGATTCAGAACGTCGATCTGGTGGGGACGGAGACCGAGGCGAAGTACGTCGATCAGTGGCGCTACTTCGGTCACTACGACGTGGTCGGAATCAGCCGACTGGTGGAGAGCACGGTGGCGCGTCTGAGCTGGCCCGAGGACAAGGACCAGGTGGCGGATCTGATGTACTTCCTTTACCAGATCGGCCGCACGCGTCCGTTTGATCGCACCTCGTTCTCTCTGCAGCTCAAGGTTCTCAACCCGTTGCAGGAGGCATTGCCGGAAGGAGATCCCGAGCGGCTCAAGCTGGCCGAGGCCACCCGCTATCTGAACGAGCAGTATCGCGCCGTGGCCTTGACCCTTTATAGCAAGGGCCTGATCAAGGACGAGACCAGGATCGACGTCCGCGGCATCAACGATCTCGAAACGGGGGCCGGTGGGATTACGCAGTTGCGTGAGTACGTGCAGGGCCCGCAGGCCAACTTCCTGCACGAAGCCAGCAAGATCCTGGGGCTGGATTTTCCGCTGCCCGAAGACCCCACGCTGTGGTGAGCGAGCGGTCCGGCAAGCGAGTGCTGCTGGACCTGGAGCCCGAGCAACTCGCCGCCGAGCTTGCCGCAGCAGGCCAGCCTGCCTATCGGACCCGGCAGGTGCTGGAGTGGATTCACGGCCAGGGAGTGCTCGATCCCCACTTGATGACCAATCTGCCGCTGCCGCTCCGCGACTGGCTGGGGCTGCAGTTCGAGTGGCGTCCCCTGAAACTCGAAGCGCAGCAGCACAGCGCCGACGGCAGCATCAAGTACGCCTGGCGGACGCCGGGCGGCGCGCCCGTGGAAGCCGTCCTGATGCCGAACTTCGACTACGGCACGGTGCTGTGCGTATCCAGCCAGAGCGGCTGTCCACTCAACTGCGGGTTCTGCCAGACCGGGCGCCTGGGTCTCCGCGAGCAACTCAGCGCCGGACTGATCCTGCAGCAGCTCTGTGAGGCCGAGCTGCTCAGCGGTGCGGAAGTCGACCGCGTGGTGTTCATGGGGATGGGTGAGCCGCTGCTGAACCTCAAGGCGGTGCGGCGGGCCGTGGCCACGCTGACCAGCGATCAGGGACGCGGCTGGTCGGCGCGGCGTATCTCGATCAGCACCGTCGGGCTGGTCAAGCCGCTGCGTGAACTGGCGCTGGCTTTTCCACGGGTGAACCTGGCGCTCAGCCTGCACTTCACGACGGCGGCCAAGCGCCGGCGGCACATGCCGGGCGCCGAGCCCGGCCCCGACTGCCTGGCCGAGGCGCTGCACTTCTTCCGGCGCGTCAACGGCGGCAAGGTCAGCGTTGAATACGCGCTGCTCGACGGCCTCAACGACCGCGACCGCGATGCCCGCCGGCTGGCCGAGTTCTCGCGGCTGCGCGGCGTCGATGTGCGCGGCGACCTCGCGATGGAGGCCGAGGAGCATCCGCTGCCGGCGCGGCAGCAGCCCCTGCCGCTTCACGTCAACCTGATCGCCTACAACCCGATCGCCGCGGCCCCGCAGTACCAGCCCAGCGGCGAGGAGCGGGTCAGCGAGTTCGCCCGGTTGCTGCGCGATGAAGGTGTTCCGGTTACGGTGCGCCGCAGCCGGGGCGCGGACATCGCTGCCGCCTGCGGCCAGCTGGGCAGCGAACTCGCGGACTGACCGCCGGCGGCTGACCGGCGGGGCATCCCGAGCCACGGCAGAGCCGCTGTGGTCCGCCGCAGACAGAACATCCTCCGCCGGCGACCGTCCGGGCTACGTGGTGCTAACATGACGGTTGTGGGGAAAGGCGGACTGTGGTGGCTGCTGCTGGCCGGCTGCTTGCTGCTGGCGGTGGGCTACACGCCCAAGCAGTACAGCGGACCATCCAGCGGCGGGCCGGGGGCCACCGGGCGCTATCCGGTGCACACCGGCGCGGCCTACGTCACGCGCTATCCCGATCCGCTGGCCGACTACGACGTGCCACCGACGCTGGAGCAGCTGAACAAGGTGCGCCTCTACGACTTCGATCCGGCCGCCAGCGTGCATCTCGACGGTTTCTCGCTGTGGACGCTGGACGACTTCGGCCGCCACGATCCGGCCCAGCAGGAGTACGTGCGGCTCAGCGGCAAGGACCTGATCAACGGCGACTACCATCTGGTCGTCCACCTGCGGGACGCGCCGTCGATCACCGACCTGTTCTTTTACGTGCGCTATCACGTCGACCGCTACAACCCGCGGCTGGTCAAGCCGGGCAGCGTCTTCGGGATGGAAGGCGACCGGCTGTGGCTCTGCAAGGAAGACATTCCGGGCGTGATCGCCGCGGGCATGACGCGGGTCCGTCCCGACATCAACGGCGGCACGACGGTCGCCGACGGCGTGGTCTGCGAGATCGCCTTCGAGAAGCACCGCGCCGACGATCCAACCTGGTTTGTCGAGCGTGCGCCCAACCACGCGCACAACAAGCCGCGGGGTGTGACCGCCTACAGCGATCCGCAGGACGACGCGGTGGTGATCTACTGGCAGGAGACCAACCTGGGCGACTTCAACAACGACGGTGAGGTCGGCATTACGGACCTGATTCCGCTCGGCCGCCGCTATGGGCGTCTCAGCACCGATGGCCACGAGGATGACTGGGACTTTCTGCTGGACACGCAGCCCGACGGCGAGGTCAACTACCGTGACGTCTGGCCGATCATCCATAACTACGGCTCGCTGCTGCAGGGCTACCGAGTCTACCGCCGGCCGGGCGGCTCGTCGCGGCGTGACGAGGTGCTGCTGGAGCACCGGACCTACCCGCTGCTGCCGATGAGCGCGCACCGCCCGACGATCTGGGATCCGGTCAGGATCAACGAGTATCGCTACGCCGATCGCGAGTTGCCGCGGACGGCGCGGCCGCGGGAGTGGACCTATCGCATCGTGCCGTACAACGCCTGCGATGACCTGGAGGGTGAGGACAGCGACATCGAGATCGCCATCAGTGTCACGGCCAGCGGTATCGTCGTGAGGTCGGTCGAGTAGCGTTCGGCCTGCGGCAGTGCTAGAATCCTGCTGCTATGGAAGACATGACCGGCATCCTGGCTATCGTGCTCATCTTTGGCACGCCGCTGCTGATTGCTCTGGTCATCGCGCTGTTCGTCTCCTTCAATAACCAGCAGGCGCGTGCTGAACGCGAGCGGGCGCGCAAGCTCTTCGAGCGGATGATGCAGGAGAAGCTCGACGTGATCAAGACCGCGGTGGCGATGGGCTTCTCGCGGGACGATCTGAGCTATCTCGACCAGCGGCTGGAGCAGCTGATCGGGGCGGAGCAGATGCAGTCGCTGCTGGACTCGCGCGCGCCGAAGGCGCCGCCGGTGAGCACCGAGGTGCAGCAGGCGGACCTCGACGCCGAACTGAACGCCCTGCGCCAGCAGCGCGAGGGCCAGCAGCAGGGCTGAACCGGCAGGGCCGGGGGGCGCCAGGAGCGCGTGCGATGGTAGAATCGCCGCGGAGGTACGAACATGAGCATCGTCACGCTGGCGCTGCTGCAGGGCGTGTTTGATTCGGGGACGATCTGGATCCTGATTCCGCTGGCGGCGCTCGCGATTCCGATTGTGGCGATTCTGGTCCGGCCGATGACGCTCAGGATGCAGCAGAGCGAGCGTGAGCGCGCCCGCAAGCTCTACGAGCGCATCGTGCTTGAGAAGCTCGACGTGATCAAGACCGCGGTGGCGATGGGCCACAACCGCGACGAACTGGCGGGGCTGGATGCGCGGCTGGAGCGGCTGGTCGGTGCGGACAAGCTGGCCGGCCTGTTGTCGGAGTCGAAGCCCGCCACGCCGAGCGCGCCGGTAACCGGCGAGCTGCTGGATACGGACCTCGACAGCGAACTCGACGCGCTGCGCCGCCCGGCGGGCGAGCAGCGGGAAGGCCAGGGCGGATAACCGATGTCGTTTTTCATCGAACTGGGGCTGATGATCGCCATAATCATCCTGGCCTCGGCGCTGGCGAAGCACCTCTTCGGTCCGACGGGGGGCCGGATGAAGATCCACGCCTCGCGCGAGGCGGAGCGCACGCTGGCGGCCTCGCGGCTGAAGGCCGAGGAGCGGGCCAAAGCCCGCGAGCTGTACGAACGCCTGGTCCGCGAGAAGCTGGAGGTCGTCAAGGACGCGATCGCGATGGGCTACAGCGAGGCCGATCTGGATCGCCTCGACGCGCGGCTGGAGGAACTGATCGGCCGCGAGCAACTCAGGCAGCTGCTCAGCGACGCGCCCGAGGCGCCCATCCCCGAAGCGGACCTGATGGACACCGACCTGCTGGCCGAGGCCGAGCGCCTCAAGCATCCACGCCAGGGCCAGCGCAACTAGCACCTCCACACGATGCGCCGAGCACGTGCATGACACGCGCATCCAGTGTCCACATCCCCGACCGGCGGCTAATGCGTATTACGGATGCGTATTCAAGAGTATTGAGGCCAATATCAAATATCCTGCATTCGGTATTGAACAGCTACGTTGACACTGGTATAATAGCCATATGGACTTCCCCGAAATGGTAGTGATGATTGTGTTGGTCTCGGTGATCTTCGCGACCATCAACAACTTCATCAAGCGGCGCTACGAGGCACTGGGCAGGCGCCGGCGCGGCGCGGATCCGGAGGCGGACCAGGCCACGGGAGCGCTGGTCGAGATCGAACGCATGAAGCAGCAGGAGCGGGCCAGCGCGCGCCAGCAGTACGAGCGGCTGGCGACGGAGAAGATGCAGGTGATGCGGGACGCGATCGCGATGGGCTACGAGGAAGCTGAGCTGAAGAACCTGGATGCCCGGCTGGAGCAGCTGGTCGGTCCGGAACGTCTGGGGCAGCTGATGGAGGAGACGCCCGACGTCCGGCTCAAGGACGTCGATCTGCTCGACGAGGACATTCAGGCGGAGATCGACCGGCTGACCGAGGGCAAGGCCACAAACTGACGGCTAGAGCGGGATGATCGCGGCGATCAGCGCGAAGAAGACCGCGTAGGCGATGACGTACTGCGCCAGCCCGTAGCCCAGGCTGCGCACCAGATGCACCGCCCAGCCGCGGGGCCGCTCGCCCAGATCGGCCAGCGTGTAGTAGCCGATGTAGGTCCAGCCCGCGGCGTTCAGCACTATGAACATCAGCAGTCGGACGGCACACGTCCGGCAGACCAGCAGCTCGAACAGCGGCACCAGCGACAGTGCGATGCAGCTGACGCCCGCCAGGTGGCCCAGCAGCGCCGTGCCTAGCGCATGGGGCCAGCCCAGGCCGAACCGCCACATCCTGAGCCGGACGACGACCGCCATCGCCAGCAGGCTGGCCAGGAACGTATAGGCCAGGAAACCGGTGGTGAGCAGCGTGTCCCACAGCCGCCTGGCTTCGCCCTGGCTCAGTCCGAAGGCGCCGTAGGCGGGCGAGATCCAGTCCCAGCTGGCATCGTGGGCCCGCATCACCACGCCCTTGAAGGTGCTCAGCAGCGGGCGGCTCTCCTCGGCCAGCACGCGATTGTCGCCGAAGGCCAGCACCAGTATCGTCAGCCAGATGAGGGCGTACAGCGCGATGCGCCGGATGGTCAGCGGGTCGTCCCAGTCGAGGCCGCGGACCAGCTGGCGCGGATAGGTGAACACGCGCAACACGAAAGGCAGGAATCCGGCCAGCACGGCCCACAGCGGCATCGTCCGGACTTCTCGCGCCTGGGGGGGCAGCATGCGGCGAGTATAGCAGTACAATACCTGCCAGCGTATAGCGGTACAGAGACGGTTGGCTCGTTCCTCGGTCCTCGACACGGAACGGAGGGTATCGGTCAACCGTCTCAGTGTGTAAGCCGCGACAACCCGCGAGGTCTGGAATGAGAACAGCGCCGATCGCAGCCGCGATACTGACAATCCTGGCAGCAGCCATGGCCTGGCCCGCGGCCCGGGCGGAAGTTCCGGCCGGCACCCGCGCCGACCTGTTCCTGGAGTCGCAGTACGCGGTTATGGTCGACACGCTGACCGACCGCGCCGGCCTCACGCCCGGTGACGAGTTCACCCTCGCGGCCCGCGCCACGCCGTTCCAGAGCGAGGAGATTCACTTCCACATCTACGGCGCCGAGCCGTCCGAGGACTGGAGCTATCTGCCCAGCGCGCTGGTGATGGACGAAGCCGAGGACGTTGAGTGGGGCGAGGTAGTCTTTCCTCCCGGCGAGCGGCACGACACCCAGATGTGGCTGACCGGCCAGCCGGTGATCCACGTGACCGGCAGGCTGGCGGCGGACGCGGCGCCGGGCCCGCGCACCTTTACCGCGCAGTTTCTGTTTTCCGCCTGCACGGAGGACATGTGCCTGGCCCCGTCGCAGATCGAGCTGCGCTGGGAGCTGGAGGTCGTTGCGCCCGGCGAAGCCCTGGACCAGACCGTGCTCAGCCTGGCGGACCTCACGGCGCCCGTCGCGCCGGACTACAGCCGCTTCCAGCTGCCGGAGCAGGAGGGTGAGCTGGGCGGCGGCATCGACCTCGGCGGCGATGAGGAACCGGCGGGCGGGGGCGAGGGCGTCGACCTCGGCAACCTGGAGATCGATCCCGGCACGGACTGGCCGCTGTGGAAGATCCTGCTGTTCGCGATGCTCGGGGGACTGGTTCTCAACATCATGCCCTGCGTGCTGCCGGTGGTCAGCATCAAGGTGATCGACCTGGTGGGCAGCCACGGGAAGGAGCCCCGCGAGATCGTGGGCCACGGCCTGGTATTCGCGGCGGGCATCATCGCCACCTTCCTGCTGGGCGCGATCGTGATCGCGGCAATCCAGGCCTTCGGCACGCAGCTGGGCTGGGGCAGCCAGTTCCAGAGCCCCGGCTTCATCATCATCATGGCGACGATCATGTTTGTCTTCGGTCTCAGCCTGATCGACGTGTTCAAGATCAAGGCTTCCGAGGCGGTGACCGAGGGCGCCGGCGGACTGGCCAGGCAGGAGGGCATGGGCGGCAGCTTCTTCAAGGGCGTGCTGGCCACCCTGCTGGGCACGCCGTGTGTGGGCCCGTTCCTGGGGCCGGCGCTGCTGGTGGCCTTCACCCTGACATGGCTGCACACCCTGATGATCTTCCTGTTCGTCGGGCTGGGGATGGCGCTACCCTATCTGGTGATGCTGCCGTTCCTGACGCGCATGAGCAAGCGCGACCGCGGGCGCCTCAGCCGCAGGCTGCAGGAGAGCAAGGACTGGCTGAACGACTTCAAGGTGGTGATGGCCTTCCTGCTGTTCGCGACCGTCGTTTATCTGCTCTACATCCTGCAGGGCGTGCTGGGCGGCGAGGCCGTGATCTGGGCGCTGACGTTCCTGGTCGGCGTGGGGTTCGCCTCCTGGCTGTGGGCGCGGATCGTGAACCTTGGCCGCGGCTACGTGGCCCTGGCCTGGATTGTGGGCCTGCTCGTGCTGGGGGCCAGCGGCTGGCTGACGGTTCCGCGCGTGTACACCTCGACAGCTCACGCTGCCAGCGCCGTGCCCCACAACGGCTGGGAGGCGTTCAGCTTCGACAAGCTGCAGGAGTATACGGCTGAGGGCAAAACGGTGCTGGTGGACTTCACCGCCGACTGGTGCCCCAACTGCAAGACCAACGAGGCGGTCGCACTCAACATCGACAGCACCACGCAGCTGAGGGACGAGCTGGGGATCGTGTTCATGATCGCGGACTGGACGGCGCGCGACGACGAGATCGGCGACGTGCTGCGGGCGCTGGGCTTCGCCAGCGTGCCGCTGACGGCGATCTTCCCCGGCAGCAATCCGAACAAGCCGATCCTGATCGATGGCGTCTATACGCCGGCGCGGCTGCACGACGCGATGCGCCAGGCGGCGGGGGCGGGGTAGTCGCGCCAGTCCGGCGCTAGAGATTCGGCTGGAAGCGCGCGCCGTCGCCGATGAACGGGTTGAGGCGGCGCTCCTCGTCGATGCTCGTCTCCGGCCCGTGGCCCGGCCAGACCCGCGTCTCGGGCG
>CAZSSB010000013.1:27758-61678 GCA_964609245.1 uncultured Planctomycetales bacterium
GCGCCGGGCACCCCCCAGCCGGCGGCGGTCTCCGCCATGCGCCTCAGCAGCGGCAGGTCAGCGGGATGCATGGCGATGGGCGCGTCGAGCTGACGCTTGAACTTCGCCAGATCGAAGACGTGGTCGAAGTGCGCGTGGGTCAGCAGGATCAGCCGCGGCTCAAGGTCGTTGTCACGAATCCAGCTGAGCACCTCGTCGCTGGCGATGCCGGGATCGACCACGGCGCACTGGCGCGAGTCGTCGTCGATCAGCAGATAGACGTTGTTCTCCAGCGGGCCACAGACGAAACGCTTGACCTCAAGCATCGCGCGATTATACCCCCGCCGCCGGGCTATAATCGTCCCGTGACCAAGGTCGATCCGCTCAAGGGCCGGACAGGCGCTATGCCGGGCGCGCGGCGCAGGCGGGCCCAGTCCGCGGGCGAGGGCGAGGCGGCCGCCGGGGCGCTGCAGCAGGAGGCCGGCGGGGTGCCGGCGCGGCTGGCGCCGCAGGTGGAGGAGATCGCCGAGGCGGGCGCCGCCCTGCAGCAGGATCCCACCGGCGCGCACCTGGACCGCTACAAGCAGGCGGTGCGCCAGTTCCTGGACGAGGTGGTCCGCGACAGCATGCAGGTCAGCAGCGAGGCGACGGTGGGCTTCAGCCGCAAGGTGTTCTCCACCATCGCGCGGATCGACGTGGCGCTGGCCGACCTGGCCGACGCCGTGCTGGGCCGCCAGCAGGACGTGCTCAAAGCCGGCGCGATCGTCGATCAGATCAAGGGGCTGATCATTGATCTCTACCGCTGACAGCTTCCGCGGCCAGCAGCGCACGCGGCACCTGCTGGAGGGCTACCTGGCGCAGGGGCGGCTGACGGGCACGCTGCTGCTGCTGGGGCAACGCGGGCTGGGCAAGACCACCCTGGCCACCATCATCGCGCGGGCGCTGACCTGTGAGCGCAACACGGAAAGGCCCCGGCTGTGGTTCTGCGGCGAGTGCTACGCCTGCCGCAGCATCGCGCAAGGCGAGCAGCCGGAGCTGGTGATCGTGCGCCCGCGGGGCCAGGACATCAGCGTCAAGCAGATCGAGGAGGACCACGACGGCTTCCGCAGCGCCCTGCTGCATCCCGCGCTGCTCAGCCACCGCGTGTTCATCATCGACGAGGCGCATCACCTCAACGAGTTCACCGGCAACCAGATGCTCAAGCTGTTCGAGGAAGCGCCGGCGCAGACGGCCTTCATCCTGGTCACGGACAAGCCGGAGCTGCTGCTGCCGACGATCCTCAGCCGCGGCCAGAAGCTGCGCCTGGCCCCCGAGCCCGCGGAGCAGCTGTCGCCGGTGGTGGCGGAGGACGCCACGGTCACGCTGGAGACGGCCCGCGAGGCGGCGCGGATGGCCGCCGGGCGCTACGTCGAGGCGCTGGCGCTGGCGCGCGACGACGATTGGCGCGATGCCGTCCGCCAGCTGGCCGCGCTGCTCTATGGCGGGGCGGGCACCGCGGCCGCCGCCGGCGTGCTGGCGGAGTTCGAGCTGGCGGCGCTGTGGGCGAGGCATCTGGCGGCCAGCGGGCTCGACGCCGCCACCGCCGAGAAGCGCATCCGCCGCGCCAAAGACGACCACGACCGCGCGCTGCGCGTGCGGCGCAACGAGCTGACCCGCGAGGCGCTGATCACGGCCTACGACCGCGCGGCCTGGTGGGCGCTGGCGCAAACCGCGCCGCCGCCGGGTTTCGCCCGGGCACTGTGGGATCTGAAGCTGCGCATCGACCAGAACGTCGACCGGCGGCTGTCCCAGACCGTCTTCGAGCTGACGCTGAGCCGTCCCTAGCGGCGGCCGCCTCGTTACTCGCGCTCCTCGTCGCGACTGGCCCGCGGGTGGGTCTGCTCGTAGGCCCGGCGCAGGTGGGTGCGCGTCACCTGGGTGTAGGTCTGGGTAGTGTTGATGCTGGAATGGCCCAGCAGCTCCTGCACCAGCCGCACGTCGGCCCCGCCCTCCAGCATGTGGGTGGCGCAGGCGTGGCGCAGCTTGTGCGGACTGAGATGCTTGAGCTGGCCGGCCCGCAGCACGGCCTGGTTGAGGATATTGCGCATCGCCCGCGCGCTGAGCCGCCCGCCGCGCGTGTTGAGCCACAGCGCCGCCCCGCTCTGGGGCCCGGCCAGCGCCGGCCGTCCGGCCGAGAGGTAGCGCTCCAGGGCGCGCGCGGCGCCGCCGCCGAACGGGACCAGGCGCTGCCTGCCACCCTTGCCGGTCACCTGCACCAGCCGCTGCTCGGTTTCCACCTGCGGTGTGTCGAGCCCGGCGCACTCGCTGACGCGCAGGCCCGTCGCGTAGGTCAGGTGCAGGATCGCGGCGTTGCGGATCAGCAGCGGCTTGTCGGATGGCGCCCCGTCGAACGCGCAGACGATCGCCCGCACCTCGTCGCTGGAGAAGTAGGCCGGCAGCTGGCGCTGGTAGCGCGGCGGCTTGAGGCCGGCCAGCGGGTTGCCGGCGCAGCGGCCGCGGAAGACCATGTACTGGCCGTAGGCCTTCAGCGCGCTGACGGCCCGGGCCGCCGAGCGGGCCGACAGCTTCGCCGTGCCCGCCGGCTGCTCGGCCCTCGGGCTGAGCCGCTCGACCAAATACAGCCCGGCGCGCTGGCGGGTCAGGGCCTGGTCCAGCCGCCAGCCCTGGCGCCGGCAGAACTCGCGGTAGCCGGCCAGGTCCGTCAGGTAGGCCCGCACCGTCGCGGCGGACTTGCCCCGCACCTGGCTCAGGTATTCCGCGAACCCGTCCGGCTCGCCGCTCCCTTTCATCGAACAAACCCTCTGGCCGCCGCGTTCAGCACACATGCGGCAGGCATGTCACTATAATATCTCGATGCGCGCCTTTTGGCCAACGGTCCTGCTGATGCTCACGCTCGCCGTGGGAACCGTCGGCTGCGCCCACGACACCAGCTGGATGTTCAACGCCGACTACGAGATCGTGGCGGTGGACATCGAGGCGGGCACCTTCACCATCACCGGCGCCATTCGGTCGGACTTCGTCCGGCCGCCCAGCGAGGAACAGGAGCAGGAAGAAGAGCCCGCCGAGCAGTTCTACCAGATCAAGGTGCTCAACTCCCCGCTCAATGACCGCACGTACACCGTCGTCGCCGTCGAAGAAGCGGGCGAGGAACTGGTCATCACCGTGACGGAGGCCATTCCGGACGCGACCGTCGGCGGAGTCGTCCAGCTGATCGAGCCCGAGGGCACCCAGCTGGATCCCAAGGAGGTGCTGCTGTACTTCCGCACCGTCGGCGAGCTCGACTCCGACTATTGGTACTACATCGTCTTCAACCTCTCCAGGGCACCGGAGCTGTACAACCAGGTGGTGCCGGACGACGGCATCCCCTTCAACCAGATCAGCGGCGCCGATCGCGCCCGCAACTGGGAGATGTACGTGTTGCTGCATCCGACCGGCCAGGGCGATACCGAGGCCTACGCGCTGCAGCGGCCCCGGCTGCCGACCACCATCGCCACCGCGCGCGGCCCGATGGACGCGACGACGGGCTACTTCACCGAAGGCGAGATCCTGGAGTCGGGCACGACGATCCCGGTCAGCTTCGAGCTGGACATCGCCGTGGCATGCAGACTGGACGGCAAGGTTCAGCTGATTCAGGGGTTGCAGCCCGACCTGGATGATCCCGTGTATTTCGTGCCAGCGGAGGACATCGCCGCCGGCGACGGACCGGGGCCGATCCGTCTGCACGCCGCGGAGTTCACCGGCGACAACTTCCTGGATTTGCTGGTGCTCTACGAAGGCGCGGAGGCGGCGGGAGCCCTGCGGGTGCTGGCCGGCGACGGCATTGGCGGCTTTACCGCCGCCGGCGCGGATGTTCCGGTGGACGGCACGCCCATCGACTGGCACGTCGCCGACTTCAACGGCGACGGCCGCCTCGACATCGCGGTCCTGACGACCAGTGAAGGCGCGGGCCAGGTCGGCACGTGGCTGTGGGAGGCGGTCGAGGAGCCGGCGGAAGGCGAGGAGTCGTTCACGCTGACCGCCGGAGAGGTGCTGCCCAGTGGTGATGACCCGGTCGCGATGTCCGGTGGGCTGCTGGAAGGCGGCACGGTGGATCTGGTGGTCGCCAACGGCGGTACGGTCGAGGAGGAAGACGGCCAGGTGCGTGTGTTCCTCGGCCCCGGCGACGGCACGTTCACAGCCGGCCCACAGGAGGGCATCAGCGGGCAGGTGCTGGGCGTCGACGTGGGTGAGATGCTCGGCACCCGCGATGACATCGTGGTGACTTACTTCGCGATGGCCGAGATCGACGACGGCGTGCAGGAGCAGCGGGGCTTCGTGTCGCTGCTGCGCAACACCGAAGAGGAGGAACTGGCGTTCGATAGCACCGCGTCGGGCACCATGTACTTCGACGGCGAGCCCCGGCACCCGCTGATTCACGACACGGCCCAGGAACCGGGCAGCCTGACGGGCGTCGTGGTGGTCGACGGCCGCCTGCTGGAGACGCCGGCGGCGCTGCCCAACCAGACGATGTACATCCTGCGCCGCGACCGCGACAGCAGCGAGTTCGCCTGGTACAAGGACGAGCGGAACCGCATCGAGATCATCAACTACCTGACCAGCGGCGCCGAGCCGACGCGGATCCACCTGGCGAATTTCAACGGCGACGAGGTGGTCAATGACTTCGTGATCGTCAACTCGGCGGACGATGACGCCGGCAACCGCATCAGCATCTTCCACGGCCTCGGGCGCCACAACTACACCAGCGCCGATATCTACTGGACCGATGACACTCCTGAGTCCCTGTACGCCCAGGAGTGGTACCTGCGCCACACGGTGGGGCCGAACTCCATCGAGCTGGTGATGGACCCGGACTACATCTACGACCTGGCGTTCCTGCCGGTGGGCAGCTTCACGGTGGACTTCATGACCGGCACGCGGCCGATCGAATACCTCGGCGTGGTCGAGGAGGATGGACTGGTCGAGGACAACCTGGTGCCGCCGGTGGTGGTGCCGATCGTGGTCGATCACGAGGACAACGACCAGTACAACCCGCGGGCCGACGTGTTCGTGACGGATCCCGCCGCCGACATCGTCTGGTGGGACGTGGGGGTGGAGTGATGAGAGGCTGCGTGCAGCGACTGGCCAACTGCGTGTTCGGCGTGGTGCTGGTGGCGGTGGTGGGCCTGCTGCTGGTCTACTACCTGGTGCTGCCCAAGCTGGACGAGATGCTGGCCGACGCCGTCCGGCGCGAGTTCATCCTGCCGCCGTCGAGCACGGTGGGCATCACCCGCGGGTCTCTGCTGGATACCCTGGAGGGTGAGGTCAAGCACTTCCACGTGGCCAGCAGCGAGGCCAAGATCAGCGGGCTGCTGGTGGAGGACGTCGAGTTTCGGGCCGAGGGCATCCGCTTCGATCTGCCCCAGACGCTGATCTCCGGCCAGGCCGAACTGCTGGAGGTCGCCCACGGCGAACTGGTGTTCCGCGTCGCCGAGGAGGCGCTGGAGGATCGCTGGGCGGCGGATCTGCGCAAGCGCGGGCTGAGCGACGTCCAGGTCGAGCTGACCGACGATCAGGTGGCGGTCGACTCCGTGCTGGACCTCAAGCTGACCAAGGTGCGCGTCGGGGCGCGGGGCGAGCTCTACGTCGACGGTACCGAGCGCATCCGCTTCAAGGTGCTGGAACTGGAGCTGGGCGGCGCCAACGTGGGCGTCGAGGAACTCAAGGCGGTGTTCTCGGCGCTGACACCCGTGATCGACCTCGGCCAGTTCAAGATGTCGGTGGCGATCGACGACGTCGGGATGCGCGACGGTTACCTCTACGTCCAGGCCCGCAGCATGAGCCTCGAGGAGAAGCTGGCGCGCGAGCAGGCTGCGGAAGAGGACCCGCAGGCGGATGCCGAGCAGGACACCGGCGGCACGCGCATCAGGATCCCCACGCTCGACGAACTGCGCAGCCTGTTCCTGGAGGAGACCGCCGAGGAGGAGGCTGAGGATGACGGCGCGGCGGACGAGGAGCAGCAGGCCGATCAGGATACAGCCAGTGAGGACGGTGAGGACCATGCAGCAGAAGACGGGGTGGCGGACGGCGCGGACCGTCCCGCCGAGGACTAGTCTGACGATCGCGGCGATGGCGCTGGCGGCTGCCGCGTTGCTGGTCGGGCTGGCGCTGGCCGCCGAGCCGGGCGGCAAGGAGGACCCGCTGGCGACGATCAGCTACGTCGGTCGCTACGCGCAATTCTCACGCGTCGAATGCGCGGCGCGGCGCAGTCTGCGGCTGGGCACCGGCGCCGAGCTGGTCATCGTGGATCCGGCCTTCGAGGAGATTGCCGTGCGCGAGTTTGACCCGCTGCGCGACACGCTGGTCGACCTGACGGAGGGCACCCCCGTGCAGCTGGCGGTGCTGATCGCGGGACATCACTACGTCAACGGCAGCAATCACGACGTGTTCCTGCGTGCCGACGAGGACATCGTGCTGCTGATGCGCGGGGAGTGGAAATGAGCCGCGCTCAGCTGTGGATCTGCTACATATTCCTGGTCGCGGGTTTGGTGGTCGCGGTGTATTCGATCTGGCTGAAGACCACCGCCGACGGCGCCTATGGCCGCGAGCTGGTCGTGCTTGTCGACTGGCACGCGCTCAACTCGCTGGCGGGGGTCGGAGCCGAGGAGGGCACCGACACACTGGGCGAGGACCGGCCGCCGGTGCGCAGGCTGCTGGACGAGCTGGACGGGGCCTCGGTGTGCTACGGGGAGGAGACCGTCGGTACGCTGCTGGATCAGGGCGTGTTCGCGCCGGCCTGGGTTGAATCGGCGGCTCCGGCCTACACCGTGATGCAGCGCGCGCACGAGCACAACATCGCCGCCGGCGCGGGGCGTCACGGTTATCGCTTCGAGCAGGGGGCCGCGACCGCCGGCCGGTTGGTGGTGGAGTTCCCGTCCTTGCCGGAAGAGGACCTGATGCTGCTGCCCGTGGCCTGGCTGGACACCGTGATCGATACCGTCCACGGCTGGAAGGTCCCGCTGGTGCTCAGGCCCGGTGGCGTCGAATTTCTCGGCGAGAACGGGCTGGGCAACACGCTGGGCTTCGCCGCCGCGCAGCCGCTGATGCTGTTCCAGGGACCGACGGTGCTGGGGTATCCCGGGCGACTCGACGACGTGGCCGGCCAGCTGAAGGGCCAGGACCAGGTCTTCGGCTGGGTCGAGTTCGACGAACAGGACGGCGGTCACGAACTGGCCGCCCGCCTGTCGCCACGCGTTGTGCGCGTGCACTCGATCCCGCCTGAGGAGATGGTCAACTACGACGCGGCGGGTGCCGTCGCGCGGTACACGCGCGCGGCGCGCGAGCGCAACATCCGCTGCCTCTACGTGCGGCCCTTCGTCCGCGGAAGCGCGGCGCTGCCCCTCACCAGCGAGGGCTATCGCGAGCGTCTGGCGGAAGCCAACCGGCAGTACTTCCAGCAGCTGCAGCGGTCACTGCTGAGCGCCGGCTTCCGGCCGACAGCCGAGCCACCCGTGCCAACCGATCCACCCGACTGGCTGACCCGCATCCGCCCGCTGTTCGTGACACTCGCCGTCGGCGCGGTTGGCACGCTGCTGTTCGCCATGTGGCTGACTGCCTGGCCCCGCTGGGTCTGGTGGCTGCTGATCGCACTGACCGCGCTCAAGGCGATAGCCGCCGTCTTCGTGCCCGTCGTGGATGCCGCGGTGCTGTTTGCCGCCTCGCTGTTCTTCCCGCTCTGGGGCCTCTGGCTGGCCATGCTCGGTTACCAGCGGATGGTGCGCGACCGACCCGCATGGCATCCGGCGCGGCTCGGTGCCGCCCTGCTGGCGCTGGTGGTCGCCAGCGCGTTCACGGTGCTGGGTGGTCTGTTGATCCACGGCGGGATGTGGGACGCAGCGGCGATGCTCAAGGTCAGCCAGTTCCGCGGCGTAACGCTGGCGCTGGCCGTACCGCTGCTGGTGTTCGCGGCCTATGCCTGGCAGGGCGAGACGCTCCAGGATGCCTACGACAGCCTGACCGGACGCCTCAGCGACTACTGGCAGCGCCTGCTGGCGCTGTGGCAGTCGTCGATCCGCTACGGCGACGTGGCGTTCATCTTCATTGCGCTCGGCGCGGTGGCGATTGTGCTGCTCAGGAGCGGCAACGAGTCGCCGCTGGAGGTGCTCAGCGTCGAGACCTGGTTCCGCGAGGGCCTGGAGCAGGTGTTCGCCGTCCGGCCGCGCACCAAGGAGCTGATCGGCCATCCGCTGCTGGTGGTGTTCTTCCTCAGCCTGCCGTGGCGCAACCGGCTGACGCTGCTCTTCGGGCTGGCCGGGCTGCTGGGCCAGGTGAGCATCCTCAACACCTTCTGTCACCTTCATACGCCACTGCTGGTCACCGGTCAGCGCGTGCTGCTGGGGCTGGGCTTCGGCCTGCTGAGCGGCCTGTTGTGGGGGATCGTCGCCCTGCTGGGCGCGCGGCTGTGGCACCGCTATCGGCCCGTCCACGGCGCGCTACCGGTGAGTGACCTCAGCGATGACGCCGCCGAATAGCACGATCCCGTCGCGATAGCCGACCAGCCACTGCCCCGGCGCGATGCCGAACTGCTCGCCGGTTGGGACCGCCCTGACGGTGTCATCCTGCGCATCCAGTCGGGCGGGCCAGAGCTGCTGCCGGTAGCGAGCGCGCACCTGCACTTCCTCACCACACTGCCACAGGCCCGGTGCCATGTCGGTGAACTGCGTGAGCGTCAAGGCGGTCACCGGATGCGCGTCCTGCTGCGCGACCACCACGGTGTTGGTCTCGGGAATCAGCGCGTGCACCACCAGCCCCTCGCTGCCCCCGCCGAGGCGCAGTCCCTTGCGCTGACCGATGGTGAAGTGCTCGATGCCGGGGTGCCGGCCCAGCAGGCGACCGGCCTCATCGCGGATCTCGCCCGGCTGAGGCTCGGCGCCGGTGTGCCAGTGCATCAGTTCGCGGATGCCGACGCTGCCGTTCAGGAAGCAGATGTCCTGGCTCTCGGCGCGCGCAGCACTCGGCAGCCCGGCCTCGGCCGCCAGCCGTCGCACCTCGGCCTTGGTGCAGCCGCCGACGGGGAAGCGGATTCGGGCCAGTTTCCGGGGCTCGATGCAGGCCAGGAAATAGGTCTGGTCCTTGCCGTCGTCCGCGGCAGCGGCCAGCAGGGGCGGTCCTTCGGCGGCGCCGCTGCGCCCCATGATCCGCGCATGGTGCCCGGTGGCCACCAACTCGCAGTCCTGCTCGCGGGCCAGCTCGAAGAACGCCTCGAACTTGATGAAGCGGTTGCAGTCGGCGCAGGGATTGGGCGTGCGGCCCCGCCGGTACTCGTCGATGAAGCGCTCGATCACCCGCTGCTCGAACAGCTCGGTCAGGTCGGCGGTGTGATGCGGAATGCCCAGCACCTCGCAGACTCGCCGCGCGCTTCGGGCCCCCGCGCGCCCGCAGCAGGGCCCGGCCGCCGACGCGTCGCCGTAGAGCTCCGCCGTCAGGCCGATTACCTGGTAGCCGGCGCGCTTGAGCAGCAGCGCCGCGACGCTGGAATCCACGCCGCCCGACATCGCCACAAGTACGCTGCCGCTTCGCATCGCTGTGAGTGTACCCGCCGGCCGGCGGGCCGCCTCCAGGTTGACGGGATTGACCGAACGGCTACTTCAGGTCGCGGCGGAAGGCGAAGGCGCTCTCCGTCTCGCGAATCGCCAGCGTCTCCTCTTCCTCGTACTGGTCGCCGGGGACGCAGGTCGGGAAGGGGAACTTGCACCACACCGGCTGGACGAACTTGGCGTGCTTGAGCAGGAAGGTCCCGCGCGGCACCGTCGTCAGACGGTCGCGCATATCCTGGTCCAGCCAGCTGTAGTTGTCGGTCATCAGCTCCGCCGGTCCGGTGCGGCCGTAAATGATCGTCGAGCTGTTGTCCACCACCTGGCGGTCGATCTGGCTCATGAACTGCTCGACGCCGAACAGCGAGACGCCGATCGAACGGCCGCGGGCGGTGATCTCGATCAGCGACTGCTTGATCGGCGCGCGCACGCCGCGGTCCGAGGGCGCGAACTTGTTCAGCTCGTCGATAAAGAACACCACGCTGTCGAAATCGCGATCGACGTTCTTGTCCAGCAGCATCTCGTAGACGCGGGTCAGGATCTTGTTGAAGACCATCATCTGGCCGCGGTCGTTGAGGCTCTGGATGTCCAGCACGAAGATGGAGCCGTTGTAGAGGTCGGCCAGCGGGATGTCGACCGGGTCGACGCCGCCGGTGCAGACCAGGCCGTCATAGAGGCCGGCCAGCGCGTCGAGGTTCTTGGCGCACTTGTAGAAGTCCTCCTTCTCGTGACCCCGCCAGTGCGTGATGTGCGCCTGGCTGACCACGCGCCGCTCCTCGTTGAGCCACTCGATCAGGTGGTCGTAGCTGACGATCGGCTGGCGCTCGATCTGGTCGCGGACGTCCACGTAGACGGCGTCGACGGCCTCGTCCCAGCTCTCCTCGTCGAACAGCGTCGGGATGTCCTCGACGATCTCCGTCAGCTCCCAGATGAAGTGCTCGACCTTGCCGTCGCGCCGGAAGGACTTGGTGTGGCCCTCGAACTTGCGGTCGAACGGCGCGAAGACGCGAACGTTCTCGAAGGGTGTCATCTCGATGTCGAGCACGTCGTACATCTGGCGGCACTTGTTGGTGTAGGCGTCGTCTTCCTCGTACTGCGGATTGGGTTTGTCCAGATACAGCAGGTCCTTACCCTTGACGTTGAAGAACACGGCGGCGACGCGCCGTTTCTCCGTCTTGATCATCTTCTCCAGAATCGACTTGAGCAGGAACTCGACCAGGCTCGTCTTGGTGGCCAGACCCGAGATTCCGGACATATTCATGTGGCTGCCTTCGGGTCCGATCAGGAAGTCGTCGTCCAGGAAGATCGGCACAAGGTTGCCGTCGCCGTTCTCCATCACGCCGATCGGCACGCCGCGGCCCTCTGCCACGTAGTCGCCCATGCCGAGCGCCCAACCGATGCCCTGCGGGCTGGCGAAGTAGACTACGCCGCGCCCGATCGGCCGCACGCGCTCGTGAGTGGAGCGGATCACGTTGATCTTGGCGATCATGATTTCGGCCAGGTCACTGGGCGGCGTCACGCTTGGATCCCCGAAGTCGTGGCTGATGAAGTCGGACAGGAAGCTCTCGATGTCCATGATGCTTCTGAGCTCGACGACGGTGCCGAAGGTCACGTGCCCGTCCTCGGTCACGGCCGCGACGACGTTACCCAGCTCCACGCTCGCCACGCCGGCGCTGATCCAGAAGTTGAAGTACTGCGCCGTGTTGGGATGCTCGCGCGTGCTGGCGGCCTTGCCGATCGGCTCGAAACCGAAGTTCACGTACTCCGGAAACTTACACTCAGGATGTCCGTTCTGCATGTCCCGTTCTCCTCTTATCCGTGTGACCTGCTCACCGTCACTTGCTTGCCGCCGGCCGGCCGCGCGGTCCGCCGCTTGCCGGCTAGTTTCTTGCGAAGTATGACTTGACCGTGGCCCGCGTCGGCACCAGGCTGGACAGGAAGTCCTGGCAGAGCTTCAGCGGGAAGATCAGCTTGTCCCAGTTCTCGGCCGGATAGGTAACCGGCAGTCGCTCGTCGATCAGTCGCGCGCTGAGCGCGTCCGCGCGTGTGGTCGCCTCGCTGTCGCTGTCCGCCACGATCGTGCAGCGCAGCAGCCCGAATTCGGGATCGGCCTGGGCGCTCGATCGCAGCCGGACGAACCACGTGTACTTGGGCATCGGGTCGTCGCCGACCGTGTTGATGACGCTCATCACCTGTCCGCGACCGTAGGCCGGGATGCGCAGCTGCGGCTCCAGCAGTTCGCTGTTCTGCCACGGGACGTAGACGCGCCGCGCCAGGGCTACGAAGTTGCTGGTCAGCCACTTGTTGGGCACGTCCGCCACCATGCCGCTGGCGGCCATGAAGTTGGTCTGGTCCTTGCCCTCGGCGCGCAGCCAGCGGATATAGAGCCGGCCGCGCTGTTCCAGCGTCAGCTCGCGGGCGCGGCGCACCGCCGCGATCCGCAGCTGGGTGTACTCCGGGCGATCGCCGCCGCTGTCCACCAGCCGCAGCTCCCGATCGCTGCTGAACTGCTCGAGCACCGCCGGGTCGTTAACGAACTGGAACGGCACCAGCACGTTGTTTCGGAGCTCGGGCTGCCCCCAGACGCGGAACTTGCGTCCCGCCCGCTGCAGGATGATGGTGCCTGTGATCGCGTAGTGCACCGGCACCTCGAAGCCCTTGTGCACGAAATGCCCGACCAGCTGCGTGCGCTGCAGCATGCGGGCGAAGTAGACGAGGTTGACATCGGCCGGCCGCTCGACTTGCGAGTAGTCCCGATCCGGTGCTTCCGGCTCCACGGTTTCGAGCCGGAAATTGTGGAAGCCTTCGCGCACCCGGAAGTTGTCCTCTTCCAGCGACTCGGCCGGCGAAGTCCTGCCGCCCAGATCGCTCAGCAGCGCGAAGACGCGATGCAGGTGGCTGCGGCTGGCTTCCGCCCCCGCGGCCGTCCCGACTGAGGCCTTGTCGTCACTCATTGCCTATGACCACGAAATCCACGTGCTGGAAGCGCCGGTAGACCGGCTCGAACCTGATTTCCTCGATCCGCACGGGATAGCGCTCGCCCTCCAGCACCACGGTGTAGTCCGCTTTCTGGCCGTTGTCCGTGATGGTCTTCTCGGTTGCGTGCAGGTCGAACTGGATCGCGCGTGGCTCGTCCAGCGGACCTCCATAGATGTTGCCCGGCAGCTTGTTGGCCGCGCGCAGCTTCTTGCACTTCTCCTTGCCAAGCTCCGTGCGCGGTTCCGCCACCAGTTCGATGGACATGGGTATGCCTCCTCTGAATCCCATAAAGCATATGGCAGCCGGGGGATGGTGTCAAGGTAGCCCGATCGGCGGGCGGCTGGCTCCGGGTGCACGAGCTTATCTGCCTTGGGACCTGCGGCTAGCCCGCGCCGGTCTGCTGCTGGGCTTCCTCGAAGCGGTCCGCGGCCAGCAGGGCTGCGATGTCGGCGGCGCGCTGGACGGCGCTGGCCAGCTGGTCTTCTTCCGCGGAGCTGGGCGGTCTGAGCACCCACTCGGCGGCGTCCAGGCCAGGGGGGGGCTCCCCGACGCCGATCTTGAGGCGATCGAACACCTCGGTGCCCAGCACCTGGATGATGCTGCGGATGCCCCTGTGACCGCCGCTCGACCCCTGGCGCCGCAGCCGCAGCTTGCCGGGCGCCATCGTGATGTCGTCGTGCACCACCAGCCAGCGGCACTCCGGATACTCGCGCAGCCAGGGGGCCACGCAGCGGCCGGAGCGGTTCATGTAAGTCGTGGGCTTCACCAGTGCGACCGGCAGATCCGCCAGGCTGATGTAGTCCGCCTGGCCCAGGTGGCGGGCCTCGGTGCGGGTCACTCCCTGCCGGCGAGCGAGTTCATCCAGCACCCACCATCCCACGTTGTGGCGGGTGCGTCCATGGTCCAGACCGGGATTGCCCAGGCCGAAGACGATGAACTCCAGCGGTCGGCGCTTGCGCCACCAGAACATGCCTGCATTGTAGGCGATAGCATCCGCCGCCGGTGCCGCGGCGGCATCCGCCGTGTTGCAATGCTCAGCAACTTTGGCTATGATGCTCGATACCACAGACGAGGCGGCGCAACCTATGGTCAGCTACAGCATGGTGGACGGCATCTTCGTCCTGCAACCGGCAGGCGAGATCAACATCAACAGCTTAACCGAAACCCGCAACAAGGTGGAGTCGTTCAAGCTGGAGCAGTACGACAAGATCATCATTAACCTCGAGAAGGTCAGCTTCTTCGATAGCTCCGGTCTCGGCTACCTGGTGGTGCTGATCAAGCAGGTCAAGATGAACCAGGGCGAGATCGTGTTCTGTGCGCCGAACAACCTCGTCAGGCGGCTGCTGAACACCATCCGTATCGACAAGTACGTCAGTATCTTCGAGACCCAGGATGAGGCGGTTTCGCATCTGCAGAAGGGCGGTGGTGAGACCCAGGAGTAGTCGCCAGCCGCTCACACGCCCGGTGCCGCCGCCCGGCCTAGTCTTCCCACTCGATCCGGCGAACCTCGATGCCCAGTTCCTTTAGCTCCTTTAGTGCCGCCTCCAGGCCGCCGGCCAGTCGGATGCGCAGCCCGTTCTCCAGCCGCGCCAGCAGGCTGAAGTTCCGCCCGGACGTCAGCGTGGGCAGAATCGGTGTGCCGGGGGCCGCGTAGACGCGCAGCGCCTCCTCGCCGCCGGCCGGCTTGACGGCGGTATCCACGGTCGAGTCGGCGCTGAGCTGCGTGATCGAGACCGGCATTTCCCCGCCCAGCACGAAGCGCCCCTGGAGCTCAGGCAGCGGGCCGGCCAGGCGCGAGGCGGTCAGCAGCACGAACTTGTCATAGGTGTCGCCCACGGCCGACAGCAGTCTCGCCGCCCGGTCGCAGTAGTCTCGGTCCAGCAGCGTCAGGTGGCCGTCCAGTACGGCCAGCCGCACCGGAGCGACGCAGGCCAGCGCGATCTGCGCCAGCAGCAGCTGTCCACAGGACAGCCGGTCGATGGGCGTGCGGCGGCCGCCGGAGAGCAGGTCCTCCAGCAGTGGCCAGAGGCCGTCCAGCGCCGAAGGACTCTCACCGGTGGCGGCCAACTCGGCGGCGAGGTAGACATCCAGCGGTTCGGCCGCTTGCGGTCTGACCTCCGCCTGCGCCAGAAACAGCGGACCGGCGTGGCTGCCCAGCAGGCCGTAGACGGACGCGCCATCGATCAGCACCCGGCCGCGCTGGGGCCGCCACCTGCCGGTGAGCAGTCTGGCCAGCACGCTCTTGCCCGAGGCGGTGGGCCCCAGCAGCAAGTAGACTCCGCTGTCCGGCAGACACCAGCTGAAGTCGTCCAAAAGCTGCTGCTTCCCCGCCCGCAGGTGTGCGCCCTTGACTTCGATCACTGCGGGATTATAGCCGGGTCATCCATGGCTCGGTGATCTGCTCCACGCGGTCTGACTACATAATCTCAACTGTTATAATGCGGAACATAATATTCTGATGAGTACTACTACTGAATCCGGGATTGTGTAGAATGCACGCACGACGGCAGCCGCAGGCAATGGTCTATCCGGTGTTGTACCTGCGCTTCGCTGTGCGCGTTCGCTTACATCTGGTCAACAACCCAGCACGGTGCTAGTCCGAGGAGGCTGAAATGCAACGCCAGGCGCTTGTTGTAGTCGTATTGCTGCTCGCCACCGCTCTCTGCTCCTGTGGAGGGAGTGGCGCATCGCTCCCCGCTGGTTCGGTACAGGTTGATCCGCTGTCGATGCCGCTTGCCGCGGACGGCGTGGTGACCAGGCAGGGGGCCTTCCAGGTCACGCTGCTTGACGCCAGCTTCAGCCACGGGGGCCGCGCCGAACTGCTGGTCGAGGAGCGCGCGATCGACGGCGGACATGAAGTAACTGTCACTGCCAGGGCCGAGCAGTTGCGCGCGGCCCTGCTGACACTGGACTATCCCGCCGAGCGGATGCATCCGGTCGAGGGAGTTGAGGCGGTCTGGCCCGAGGTGCCCGCCGACCAGCTGGTCCGGCTGACCGTCCTCGATTCACCGCCCCGGGTGCATCACGGGACGGTAGTCGTGCATCCGCAGGAGTCCTCGGGCGCATCCGGCACCTTCGAATTGCTGACGGTGCGCTTCGCCGACGGCGCCGCCACGCCGCGCCGCGTTGCGGCGGTGCCGACAGGCGCGGGCAGTGCGATCCCCGACCTGAGCGTCGAGGCGAGCTCCGGACAAGTGGCGTTCAGCTACTACAACCTCGGGGACTACAACCAGAACAGCCTGGTCGAGGTGGCGGACATTACTCCGATCGGAGTCCACTGGGATGAGAAGTCACCGGACCTGCCTCCTCTTCCATTCCCGCCTGACTCGATCGGTTCCGTGGTGGACGGCAACAGCAACGGCCTGATCGAGGTAGCAGATATCACGCCAATTGGCCAGAACTGGGAGAATGCCTGCGAGCGCTGGCGGGTCTACGGCGGCTCCGCCGACGACTATCCGGCCGAGCCCACGGCGGGCAACGGCGACGCCACGCTGCTGGGAACCATCGAGTTTCCGGCGGAGACCGTCATCGACCGGCGGCTGACCATCGACGAGACGGTCGACGGGCTGGTGGCATTCGACGGCGGCGCGGTCTGGCTGCGTCCGGTGGGCAGCGCCGACGACGAGGGCATCGCCAGCAACCTGGTGGTGCTGCCGACCTACCTTGACCTGGACATCTACCAGGTGGACTACACGCTGGATGGCGACTCGGTCACCGACTCGGAATTCGGAATGGTGGAACTGACCTATGAGGTCGGCGACGCGCCACAGTACTTCAACCTGACCTTCAACGACGAGTGGGTGATCGAAAACGTGCCGCTGCTACCGGCCGGCGAGGCCGGCACCGAGACGACGGTGTCCCTGATGATCCCGCTCGACGTGACGCCGGGTACCGACATCGCGGAGGCGGACATCGCCGCCGCCATCGAGCCGGAGCCGCGCGTGGAGAAGCCGGCCAGCGTCATCCCGATCGGCATCCTGACCACCGCGGTCAACATCAACAACGGCACGGGCGCGCTGGAGGCGCTGACGGCCGGCACGGCCGCCTCGGAGCAGGGGGGCACGGTGGACGGCGACAACTGGGCGGCGCACAGCGCGCCGATGCCCAACCAGGAAGCCAAGAGCATGGGCTGCGTGCCGACCGCGGTCTCCAACAGCCTCAAGCTGCTCAAGCAGACGCATCCGGTGGAGATGGCGGGGGTCGATGACAGCGATATCGACATCGCCGATGCCGAAGGAATGACCGGCTTCGAGACGGGTGTCGGCGTCCGCTATGGACCGGACGGGACGGACTGGAAGCTGATCTGGCCGAGCAAGAAAGCCAAGTATATGAGCGACAACGGCCTGCCGGTCAAAACCTCCATGATCCCGCCCAAGCAGCTGTATTCCAACAAGGCTGCGGCCGCGGACTGCGACGCGGCGCTGCAGGCGCTGAAGGACGGCAAGGACGTCGAGCTCAACGGCGCCAACCACTGCGCGGCGCTGGTGGGGATGGCCAAGCTGACCAACGGCAAGTACGTGATGTACGTCGCGCACGACACCAACCAGGGCGCGGCCGGCGGCCAGAAGATCGAGAAGATCATCTACGACCCCAGCGCGGCCAGTCCGGCCGCGGAGGGCGGCTGGGCGTTCAACGGCAAGCGCATCGTCGGCTTCACGGTGGAAGAGCCCGTGGACATCGTCACCCAGCTGCTGGAGCTGGCGCAGATCGACTTCGAACTGGAGAGCGTCCTGACGGAGGACTCGCAGCAGGGCGAACTGCTGCTGAGCTACGATACGATCCCCGCGGAGCCCGTGCAGTATCTCAACCTGGTCTTCGAGGGCGAGTGGGTGATGAAGAACCTGCCCGTCCGCAGCGGTGGCGCCCCCGGCGAGCAGCACACGCTGTCGATTCCGTTCAACCTGGGGGTCGAGGATGGCGTCGAGGCGACCGGCGTGACCTATGCCTTCGAGTTCACCACCGAGCCGCTGGAGACGCAGCCGGACAACACCGAGCTCGGCTGGGTCGAGGACGGCGAGTTCGTGATGGACTCGGGTGAAGCGGGCGTCAGCCTGCAGTACACCGGCTTCACCACCGATCCGATCTGGTTCATCAACCACAACTACACCGACGCGGCGTTCCACCCCTGGAGCAGCATCGTCAACCAGGACTGCGGCAAGAACGAGTGCGCGCCGACGGCGATCAGCAACAGCCTCAAGATGCTGCAGGCGAGCAATCCGACGGCGATGGCCGGGCTGGACATCGACATCGATGACATGAAGCCGCGGGTCGACTGCGACGAGGACGGTTCGCCGGCCGGCACGCCCACCGACGCCGGCGCCTGGTGGAACCTGAAGAAGAAGTGGATGGACGACCACAAGGACTACCCGGTCCAGACCGACATCGTGGCCGACAAGTCCAAGTTCGACGACATGATGCAGGCGATTCGCGACGGCAAGGACGTCGAGTTGCGCGTGCCCGGCCATGTCGTGATGGTCACCGGCATCGTCAAGCTGGCGGACGGCAGCTACATCCTGGAGGTGGCGCACGACGTCAAGCAGGGCGACGACACCAAGGGCACCAAGATCGAGCTGATCAAGTACGACCCGTCCACCAACACCTTCGACGGCAGCAGCTGGATCAAGGGCAAGAAGATGAGCGAGGGCGGCAGCAACGGCTGTCTGTTCGTCGTCGAGCAGGTCAGTACCGTTAACGTCAAGCAGACCGACTACACGCTCGACGGCGTGCAGACCAACGACAGCGGCTGGGGCGAGGTGGAGATCGACATCGAGTCGACGGGCGCGGTCGACTTCGTCAACCTGGCGGTCGACGGCCTCTGGACCGTCAACAACCTGCCGGTGCCGCCGTTCGCATCGGCCGGTTCCACGCACACGGTCACGGTGCGCTTCAACCTGGGCGTGCCCGATGGCACGCCGCTCAGCGGCGTGGGCTACGGCTACTCGCTGACGCCCTCGGCGCTGCCCGCGGCCCCCGAGGAGATCGAGGCCAGTATCGTGGAGGACCACGACTTCATCATGGACTCCGGTGAGGACGGCTTCATCCTGCCCTACAATCCGCCGCCCGAGCCGATCCTCTGGCACCCGGCCACGATCACCGACTCCGCCTTCCACGCCTGGGAGGACATCGTCAACCAGGACTGCGGTCCGAATGAGTGCGCCCCCACGGCGATTTCCAACAGCCTCAAGACGCTGGCCGGCACCAATCCCGGTATGCTGGACGGGCTGGGCATCGACATCGGCAACATGAAGCCCGCCACCGGCTGGGACGCGGATGGTGCTCCAGCCGGCACTCCCGAGGATCCGGGGGCGTGGTGGAACCTCAAGGACACCTGGATGCAGAGCCATCCGGAGTACCCGATCAGCACCGAGATCGTCACCGGTACCGCCAACTTCGGCGACATCATGGACGCGCTGAAGAACGGCCAGGACGTGGAGCTGCGCGTGCCGGGCCACGTGGTGATGGTCGCGGGCGCGATCCAGCTGTCCAACGGCGACTACATCCTCTACGTGGCGCACGACACCGATCAGACCAAGGACGGCGGGACAACCATCGAGCCGGTCTACTGGAACTCGAACTCCAACACTTTCCACGGACCGGGCTGGATCGAAGGGCTGCAGCTCTCGACCGGCCCCGGCAACGCCGGCTGCTTGTTCGTCATCGAGGACGTGATCTACCCGCCGCCGCCGCCGAGCTGGTACATCCCGATCCCCTCGCTGGTACCCGATCCCGCGGTGCCGGGCCCGATTCCTGCCGGCCATGGGGGGATGGCGGAGCTGCGCGATCCGAATACGGACGAGTTGCTGGGCAGCGTGCCCTACCTCTGGGAACTGCCCGTTAGCGCCCAGGCCTTCTGGGATGACGACGGCGGGCTGGCCGACCCCTATGTCGTGATGGAGAACGAGCCGCTGCCACCGTTCGATCCGGCCCGGCTGCTGATCAGCCTCGACCAAGTGGAACTGATCGTCGGTGAGCCGCCGGGCGTGATGGGCTCGCAACTCAGCGTGCAGCAGGCCCAGACGTCCGGCAGCGGGATCGGTTTCCAGCTCTTCCGCGAAAACGAGGGAGGCACGGAGGCTGCAGCCGAGCCCATCACACCCGTGACGTTCGGGGACGGTCCGGTGCTGCAGGAGATGTACGCCATCGATTCCTTCTTCGATATCACGTATGAGATCACGCTGGAATCGGGGTCGGTCCTCAGCTTCGACGACATCCTGCTGATCGATCCGTAGTCCCGGAAACCTGGTCGGCTGGAGCGGGCCGGTCGCGCACGGGAGGAGCAGAGCGCCGCATCGGGTGCAGGTCCGGTGCGCGCTACTCGGCCGCCGATGCACGGCGCCGGCATTTGGGGCATAATAGATGTGAATACTCGATAGTGTTTTGGGGGTCTCGACATGCGGCGCCTGATTCTGACTTGCGCTACAGCGCTGCTGCTGCTTGCTCTGGCAAGCTGCGGCGGTACGAAGAACACAACCAGCATTCCCGGACCGCAGTTCGCCACTGATTCCACCGCGGATGCATCCGGCAGCCTGGTTGCCCAGAAAGAGGGCTTCTCACTGACGGTGCTCGACGAGAGCTTCGACTATGGTGGGGACGCCGAGTTCGCGCTGAGCATCCGGCCGAAAGGGCCGCAGACGGAAGTCACCGTCAAGGCCGCGGCGGACCAGCTGCGCTGCGCCCTGCTGGCGTTGTCCTATCCGGCCGGCGAGCTGCATCCCGTCGACGGCGCACCCGGCGCCTGGCCCGGCCTGGCTGAAGGCGAGCTGCTGTCGCTGACCGTGCTGGACGATCCGGGCGCCGTGCACTTTGGTGCGGTAGTAACCCGCCCGCAGGAGCACAGCGGCGTCAGTGGCGACTTCGCCGTGCTGACGGTGCGGTTCGAGGCGGGTGCGGCGGAGCCGAGGCTTGCGGCGGCGGTGCCGGACCTGCCGGTCAGCATGATCCCTGATCTGGCGGTTGACTTCGACACCGGTGACGTGACGTTCAGCTACGTCAACGTCGGGGACTACAACCAGAACAGCCTGGTCGAGGTAGCGGACATCACGCCGGTGGGAGTCAACTGGGATGAGGAATCACCGGACTTCCCCGACCCATTCCCGTTCGACACCATCGGCTCCGTAGTGGATGGCAACAACAACGGCCTGATCGAGGTGGCTGATATCACGCCGATCGGCCAGAATTGGGACAAGGCGTGTCTGCGCTGGCGGCTGTACGGTGGCGACGCCGCCGACTATCCCGAGGACGCGGCCGACGACAATGGCGTCGCCACTCTGCTGGGCACCATCGAGTTCCCAGTGGGTCTCACTCTCTTCAACCGCCTTGCGGTGGAAGAGACGATCGACGACGCGGCCGGCTTCGTCGGCGAAGGCATGTGGCTGAGGCCCGTGGGCGACCAGGACGATGAGGGCATCCCATCCAACATGTACGTGCCGCAGCCCAGCGACACCGATGCGCCGGTCTGGGACTTCGTTCCCGAGGGCGAGGGCGTGATCGAGGTCATCCCGCTCGACGGTGGGCTGCGTATAACCTGGGGTAGCGCCACGGACGATTCGGACTTCAACTACCTAGGCTGGGTGCAGGATGGCGGCAGCATCGATTATGAGGCTGCGCCGGATATCACCGTGCCGCCCTCCGACCCGCCCGATCCGACGGTGGATCAGGTTACCGAGATCACCGGGCTGACCAACGGTACCGAGTACACCATCGCGGTGCGGGCGCGCGACATTTATGACAACGAGACGGGCAACGACAACCCCCTGACGGCCACCCCACTGGCCGAGGCGGAAGTGCCCGCAACACTGACCGAAAACCCCGACTTCATGGGACCGATGCGGATCAGCAACGGCAGCGCCGTGGACGTTAGCGGCGAGGAGTGCATCCACTTCTGGAGCGACCTCGTGATCGAGGACGGCGGCAGCCTTGACGGCGCCGAGGATGGGCTGTGCATCGTGGTCCACGGCGATTTCACCTGCGACGGCGCGATCGGGCTGACCCTGCCCGACGACCTGCCGGGCGACCCCGAGGACGCGCCGTCGATGCACTTGGTGCTGATGGGTGACGTGACCTTCGGCGACAGCTCGGTGGTCACCGGCAACGGCAACATCTTCCTGGTCGATGATGAGGAGGATCTGGTTGATCCGGGTGATGTCGAAGACGAGTTGGACCTGCCCAGCGACGCCGAGGAATTCCCCTGGCAGCTGGACTATGAGGAGGGGGGCGCCGGGGCCGGCGGCAAGTCGGCTGGCGCGGCCAAGACGACCAGTCGCACCGTCTACTACGGTCCCAGGCCCTGGACTCAGTGGCTGGTCAAGGGCGACTGGGGCAAGGTGCCGGTGCAGCCGCGCAGCGTGCATCGCGTGGTGCTGCGCATCTGGCCGGTCAACGGGATGCTGCGCTTCGAGGACTTCAGCATCCAGGGCCCGGACGGCCGGCCCGGGGCCGACGCTCACAGCTGCAACGCCCACGGTGGCGACGGCCAGGACAACAAGTGGCGGTTCCGCATCCACTGCGGGCGCTCGCTGGATTTCCATAACGTCAACATCAAGCTGGGCAACGGTGGCCGCGGCGGCAACGCCACCACGCCCCAGGACTGCGATCCGGGCGTGGCGGTCGGCGGCGACGGCGGTGACGCGCTCAACAAGTTCCGCTTCACGGCGCGCTCGGCGATCAACATCACCGGCAGCTTCAACTTCGATCCCGGCCACGGCGGGGCGGGCGGTACGGCTCAGGCCTGGGGCAAGAACGGCGAGGACGGGTGCCCGGCCGAGGACGGCGCCGACGCCTTCGCGACAGGCGGCAACGGCGGCAACGTGCCGCGCTGGGGTGTCAGCACCCGGGGCGCGGTCAACGGCACGGGCAACGTCAACCTCGGTACCGCGGAAGGCGGAGCCGGCGGTGAGGCGACGGCCTGGGGCGGCTGGGGCGGCAACGACACCTGTTGTCCGGGCGCGACCGGCGGCTCCGGCGGCTATGCCGAAGGCACGGGCGGCGACGGCGGCGATTCCAAGTTCAGCGATGGAGGCAGTGGCGCGGCCGGCGGCGGTGCCACGGGCGGCGACGGCGGCACGGGCCACGCGGCCGGTGGCAGCGGCGGAGCCGGTGCCAGCTGGTACAAGATTCCGGGCGGTGACGGCGGCGGCGGTGGTGACGCGGTCGCGGTCGGCGGCCAGGAGGGTGAGGCGACCGGTGACGGCGCCCTGACCCAGGGCAATCGCGGCGGTGCCGAGGCGATCGGCGGCAATGGCGGCGACGGCGGTGACGGCCTGCCACCGGGTGTTGGCGGTGCAGGCGGCGATGCTGATGCCGACGGTGATCCGGAGACGGAGCTGGATGGCAGCGATGGCCTCGACGGCGATCAAAGCCCGCTGTTCCTGTCCGAGCACGTCGTGATCATTCCGGATCCATTCGATCCTGGTCCGCTCCACGACAACCCGCTTGCGCCCTTCATCTACACCTTCCCACTGATCGACGCTCTGACCGATCTTGAGGTCGGCACACTGACGCTGACGTTCAACGTCGATCCGGGCGGCAGCTTCTGGATTGTGGAGCACCTTGACGGTACCAAGGTGCTTGAGATGAATGGCCCGTCCTGGATTGACGTCGAGCGCAGTGAGGTCACTTACGACAATCCGACCGATGATGCACCCTGGATCGCGCTGGACTATACGCACTACTTCACAACCGGGTCCGTCGGTGTGGGATTCTGGTATGACGGCGTGCCTTTGGACGATTACGCCGTTCCCCAGCACTTGTTGCTTGAGGAGCGAACTGACCGTTTCGAGGTTACACCAGGTCTGTTCTATGAGAGCTTCCCAATCAGTCCGGACACTCCGCCTCAGTGGGACGACTGCGATATCACCTGCGACATCACGGCGAGCACGCAGATTATCGAGATCGTGATCATTGATCCATAGCGCTTACGTGCAGGAGTGATACGACCGGGCCCCGGAGACACTCTCCGGGGCCCATCAATACAGAGCCAGGGGCCATGGGGCCCCCGGCTCTATGCGAGAAAGCTGGGTTGAAGCGTACTACTCAGGATCGCCCGGTTCAGTCAGTGGCACGCCCAGGAAGTCGTGGCGGTCGGGCCGGTTGGTGCCGTTGATCACGATCTCCGCCAAGCTGGGCACGAACTCCATGCCGCTCAGTGCCGGCTTGAGTGCGTACACGCCCTCGGGCAGATCCTCGAGCAGGTAGAAGCCGTGCTCGTCGGTCGTCGTCGTGAACTGCGTCTCCGGCTCGCCGATCTTGACGGCCGTCATCGTCACGCCCGGCAGCGGCTCGATGCGCGGGCAGTCCTCGCATTCATTCTCGGCCACCGTGACGGCGAAGCCGAACACGCGGTGGAACGACCACTCCAGCATCGCGTTGAAGTGGATGTCGGCCAGCTTCGCCTCGGTGAGGTCGACTACGTGGAAGGGCGGGGCGAAGACCAGCTCGGGATGCTCGGCGGCGACGATGTATTTGCCCGGCGGCAGGTCGCCGAAGTAGAACTTGCCCTGCTCGTCGGTGATGCGCAGCATCTGCTCGTCGAAGCCGACCAGGCCGACCCATATGCCCTCGACCGGTTCGCCCATCACGGTGGTGATCTCGCCGCGGATCACGCACGGGTCGTCGCCGCCGCCGGCGAACCCGCTGTCCACGTTGCTCCAGCGGCTTTCGCCCGCCTCGTTCAGGCTGCGCACCCGGTAGTAGAACATCCTGTAGTCCGGCAGCGGCTGGTCGATGTAGCGGCTCTCGGTGGTCTCGCCGATTTTGGCCCATTCCGTGTTGTCACCCCAGGCCGCGCGGCGGAAGACCTCAAAGGTGCTGGCGCCATTGCCGCCGATCCACTCCAGGCCGACCTTCTCCGCCAGCTGGCCGTCGGTGGCCACCAGGTGGTGCGGGATGCCGGGATGCGTACCGGGCTCAGAGGGTCCGGTGATCACGATACTGCGGCTATGGATCGCGGAGTTGCCCGGCGGCACCACGATCATGAAGTACATGTTGCCCAGGTGGGTGACCAGCTGGTGGTTGACCAGGTAGAGGTCCAGCTCGGCCTCCGGGAAGCTGACCGGGCCGAACCAGCGCCACTGCGCAGTCGTATAGTCGGCGATGCCGACGAAGTAGCCTTCGCCGAGCCCGCCCGGAATGCACTCGATGTTCAGCGACAGGGGCCGCTGGCCCGCCAGCCCGCTGATGCGGTACATGCCGTAGGACAGCTCGTCGGGCAGCTCCACGCCGGCGTCCGGGTCGACCTCGGGGTAGTTCTCTAGAACCAGCGCGTCGCCGTCGACAGAGCCGCCCTGCATCTGGATGTAGTCCTTGCCCAGCACGCCGCCGAAGCCATAGCCGTCGTCAGCCTCGGACGCCGCGCGGTCCTCTTCCGTATCCAGCGGGATCTCCGGCAGGCCGGACCAGCCGCCGCCGTCGGATTCGCTGATGATGGCTGATTCGCCGCCGTCAAGCTCGCCGCCGGTCGTCAGTCCGGCGCCGCCACCACAGGCCGCGAAGATTGTCAGGGATAAGACCGAGATGACAAGCGCAAACAAGTGCCGTGTACCCATCTCATGCTCCTCTCATTGGAATTGCCCTAACTCGCACAGATGGCCGTAGGAGGCCGGGGGGCTGCCGGGAGTTTCACGGAAACAGGCGCGGCGGGTTAAGCCTAAGTGTCGGGGCTCCAGTACAGCAGGTCGCCGGTCTGGTGGGCGTAAACGTCCAGCAGTACCTCGATGTCAATGGTGTCGGCGCCGATCCAGGCGCAGCAGGGGCCGCCGGGCCCCTCCTCCCAGTCATGCTGCAGGCCCGCATCGCCGGTGAAGTACGCCGATTCGCCGTAGCCTTCGCCGTCATCGGTGTAGAAGTGAGTGGTCACGGCCAGATCGCCGGCGGTGATGGCGAAGCCGTCGTCGGCGGTGTACTCGACGATGCCAGCAGCCGTGGAGCAGCTCAGCGCCGCCGGGCCGGCCCAGGCGGCATCTGCGGCCAGGTCCACTTCGATCTCGTGCATGCCATAGTCAACCGTAGCGGTGCCGGTGAGCAGGTCCAGATAGCTCCAGTACAGGCCGTTCCAGGTGCCGATTGAGACGTCGAAGCGCAGGGTGGCCTCGGTGTCGATCTCCGGTGGGCTCTCGAGCGCCACGTCATGGCCGCAGACCATCAGTAGCTGCGGATCGCCAGCGCTGCTGTAGCCCAGATCCAGGCCGACCGGCGCGCCGCGGTCCAGCCACTCGGAATCGTGATTCCAGCCGTCGTCGAAGCGCTGGACGGTGACCATGTAGTCCAGCAGCACCGTTCCGTCCGTATCCGTCGTGCCCATGCTGTACATCGCCAGCGTGGGGCCCCCCGTCGGATCAAATGCTGCTGCGGCGGCGGCCACCATGTCCCCCAGTTCCAGCGGTGAAGAGAAGTGCTCCCCCATGGGTGTCAGCATGTTGAAGCCGCCCTTTTGCCCAAAGCTGGTGTCGTAAGACCGCGTGATCGCCACGTAGTCACCGCTCTGGTCACTGTCCATCGCCAGCTGGGTCAGCGCGTAGTCGATTGGGCCGCCGACGTACCCCGCCTCCGTGATGCACCAGCCGGAATCAGTACGCAGCACGTTCACCGTGCCGGGCTTGCCGATTGCACCCAGGCCTGTGCTGGCGTTGTAGGCTGCGATGACCCCGCCCTGGGTGGTCCAGCGCGCGATGCCGCGTGTCAGCCGGGTGCCCTCCGGTGCCGCCGGTCGCTGCACCCACTCGTCGCCGTCGTAGTAGGCCAGGCATGTGTTGGCATCCTCACCTTCGCCAGCGGTGTAGAAGATCACCGGCGCGCCCTCCTCGGACACGCCCTCGATCTGGGGCATCACCACCAGCGACGGATGCGCGGCCGGTCCGGGCGCGGCCAGGTGCTGCCCGGGCGGTGGCACGCGGCGGACCTGCTCGGGGTCCGGCCAGTCACCGCTTACGGTTGAGCTGATCACCCGCAGGCTGTTGCCGGTAGTGGCTAGCACAACCCAGTACAGATTGCCGGTAGCACTGAGGTAATTCCCCGGCTCGCCATTCGGAGTGATCATTGAGCTGGCCGTGTACGGCCCGTGCCACTCCCAGCGGGCCGTCCCGCCATAGTCCGAGAGGCCGACCCAGTAGCCGCCCAAGACCTCCTCGACCTCGATGCCGATGAAGCGCAGCTCACCGCCCTCGGGCATGCCGTAGACGTAGCGCGCCCAGCTGCAGGGCGCGGCGGCCGCGTCGATGACGGCGGCGGGCGGCTGATCGGTGACGCTGCCGCCGCAGCCGTCGTGAGCGCTGCCGTCAACGGTGGTGCTCGCGGATACTGCGCGCGGCGCCTGCGGCAGCGCCCCGGGTGTGGTCAGGATGTCCTGGCTGGGGAACTGCAGCGCCGGGCTGTCACCAAAGCGCGCGATCCCGCTGCAGCCGACAAGCAGCAACAGGCTGAGTACTGCAAGTGCCTGCCTCAGTCTGACCATCTCCACCTCCCGCAGGCCTAATAGACTACAGGACTATACAGCATACCCTTTGTTGCACGCGGCTGCCACCTCCGGCGTGCCTAGCTGTCGGGGCTCCAGTAGAGCAGCTCGCCCGCGCTCTCCAGGTTGCCGCCCAGTATCTCCTCGATATCCACAGATTCAGCCTTGATGTAGGCGCAGCTGAAGCTGCCCGATGGGTTCTCCTCCCAGTCGAACAGCGCGCCGGCGTCACCGGTGAAGATGTCGGTAATGCCGAAGCCGCCGCCGAGCTTCATCCAGTACTCGCTGTGGTTGGTCAGGGTTCCGCCCGTGATCTCGAAACCACCACTGAGGTCGACCTCGATCGTGCCGTCCACATGCGACATGCTGAAGGCGCCGTTGCCGGCCCAGCTGATGTCAGCACCGAGGTCCACGTCGGCGGTACTCTGCAGGATGTTGATTTCGAGCGTGCTCTCGAACAGCGGGTTGTATTCCCACGTGTTGCCCAGCCAGGTGCCCATCACGACGTCGTAATACAGCGTCGCCGTGATGTCGATGAACGGCGGGATCGAGAGCTCGAAGTTGCGGCCGCTGACCATCAGCAGCTGCGGCGTGTCGTCGGGGGCGTAGCCCAGAGCCAGGCTGAGCGGCTCGTTGTAGTCGGTGATGTCGCCATTGCTGAAGGACCAGTTAGATCCGCTGCTATGACCGACTTTGACGATGAAGCTCAAATCCAAGTCCTCCGAAGTATCAACGGTACCGGAGGAGTAGACCGCCATCCAGCTGCCGGCCGAATCGACCGCAACATCTACGCCAGCGATCGTATCACCTAAGACCAGATCGGACAGATAGTAGCCGGCATCAGGCGTTACCATGCTGGCATCCAGCTGTGGCCCGGCCCCCTGGTCCACGTAGGCGTGGATAATTCCAAGCTGGTCGTCGGGTGCGTAGTAGTCCATCGCCAGGTGTGTCAGCGGCCGGCCCATCGGCGCGGTGATGTACTCGCTGCTTGTGATCGACCACCTGTTGTCTGTCTTGATCACCGAGACCATACCTTTGGGATCGGGTCCGGGCGGTCCGGCCTCATGGTCGTAGGCCACGATCAGCCCTTCATCGCCGTTCCACCTGGCGATCGGCCAGGTAATCCGTGGGCCGTCCGGTGCCAGCAGCCGCTGGGACCAGGCGCTGCCGTCATAGTATGCGATGAAGGTGTTTTGGTCTCCGCCATCGTCGGCGGTGAAGAAGATCACCGGGGCGCCTTCCTCGGCCAGATTCGGGATCTCCGGCATCAGCACCAGCTGCGGATTGGTGGCCGGACCGGGTGAAGCCGTGTGCTGCCCTTCCGGTGGTACAAAGAAGATGATCTCAGCTGCCGGCTCGTAGTCCACGTAGCTGCCCAGTACCCGCAGGCTGTGACCGCTCGCCGCCGCTACCAGCCAGTACAGGTTGTCGGTCGGGCTGATGCAGTCTCCCCAGCCGGTCGCGGGGACCGGCGCGGCGTCGTCATGGTATGGTCCGTGCCAGCGCCACGTGCCCGCGGCGTAGTCGGGCAGCGCCACCCAGTACTCGGTGACGACGTCCTGCACGGTGATCTGCAGGCCGGTCAGCGTCGCTCCCGGCTCCAGTCCGTAGACGTACCGCACCCAGCTGCAGCTCAGCCCGGCGGCGTCCACCGTGATGGTCGGGGTCTGAACGGTCACGCCGGGCCCCGGGACGTCGAAGTCGTCCCCGTCGATCGTGGACGTGTCTGATGCGGCATGGGGCCCCAGCGGCGGCGGGCCGACCGCGTCTGCCAGGCCGGCCAGCGGCCCCGGGCCGGGATCCGCCGGTCCTGTGCCGCCACAGGCGGCGAACAGCATCGTGCCGATGGCCAGCAGCAGCGCACGAAAGCGTGCCATGGCAACTCCCATATGGACGGTAGTCGTCGGCTACCGCCGGTCGATAGCCGCCTAGAGTGTAACGCAGGTCATCGATCGTGCGCAGACTGTGCCTGTCCACGGGCCCATGTAAGTGATCAGTTGGCACTCTCAGGTATAGATTGCTAACGCGGGTGCCGGGTGCTATACTCCCCGCCCGCGGGACAGGAATCTCCATCCGGTGGAGACGAAATGCCTTGGTACGACTACGAATGTGAGAAGTGCGGGCACCGCTTCGAGAAGGAGCACCCGATGGTGTTTAACGGCAAGGTCAGGTGCCCGGCCTGCCACTCGACGCGCACGATGAAGGTCTTCCACGCCACCGGAGTCCACTTCAAAGGCTCAGGCTTCTATGTTACTGACGGCAACGGCAGCCATGCGGCGGCCAATGGCAATGGTGCGCCCAGTGGCGACGCTCCGGCGAAGAAGGACAAAGAGAGCACCACGGACAAGCCGGCAGCCGCACCCTCCGACAAGCAGGAGTCATAGGCCGGCACGGCTGCGCAGCACCCGGATACCGGCGATCAGCACGCTCTCGCCGCCGCGAGGCGGCTCAGACCTGCCGCGACCTGTTAATATAGTTGCGGGTGTCTATTATCAGACAGCCGGAATTTCGCGTGCCGGTCAGCAAGGCCGTGCCCGGCATGGTTCTGGCGCGTAACCTGGAACACCACGGCCAGCTGCTGCTGCGCTACGGGGTGGAGCTGGACGAAGAGCGGATCAGCAAGCTGCAGGAAATGGGCGTCAGCACCCTGCACATCCACTTCACCAACGACGATCTGACCACCTACAAGGAGCTGCTGGTCCACCAGGACAGCCCCCCCAGCTATGAGCGGCTGCTGAATCTGGCCCGCAGCGCGCTGCTGGAGTTCGTGCCGTCCTTCGCCCACCCCGATTGCTGCGCCCGTACCAAGGAAGTGGCGCAGACGGTGCACAAGATCGTCGAGCACACCCTCGACGTGCTGTTCAGTTCCAAGCGGTGCTTCGAGCTGCTCAGGACGACGAACATGCTGCAGGCCGAGCCGCTGCGCCACTGCCCGGCGGCCTGGATCTACGCGCTGTGCACCGGCGTCGGCCTGGGCTACAACATGCCGACACTGCTCGATCTCAGCCTCAGCAGCCTGTTCTATGACATCGGGATGCTGAAGGTGCCGGCGCGCGTGCTGGCCAAGCCCGGGCGCTTGACCGATCTGGAGTTCGGCGAGATCAAGAAGCATGTTTTCTTCAGCCGGCGGATGCTGGAGGATCTCAGCAATTTCAGCGCCAGCGCGGTCGTGGTGGCCTTCGAGCACCACGAGAACTACTACGGCGGCGGCTATCCCAAGAACAAGCGCGGCGACTCGATCCACGAGTTCAGCCAGATCGTGTCCCTGACCGACAAGTTCGCCGCGATGGTCACCACCAAGTCGTACCGCGAGCGGTTCCAGCCCTACGAGGCCTACGAGATGCTGCTGGCCCAGACCAAGACCGCCGTCAGCCCCCGCGTGTTCGTGGCGTTCCTCAAGAGTGTGCTGCTCTATCCGCGCGGCTCGATGCTGCGGCTGTCCAGCGGCGAGATCGCCGAGCCCATAGACTTCCCGCTGCATCTGCCAACGCGCCCGACAGTGCAGATCACGCATACGCCCAACGGCGAGGAGATCCTGGGACGGCGGCGCACCGTCTATCTGCTGGATCATCCCGAGCTGACCATCGAGTCGTTTGCGATCGCCGAGGAAAAGCTGCGCAGCGGTCCACAGACCGAGCGCGAGCGCAGCGGCCTGCTGGATATCTCGTAGGCACCATGCCGCGTCGCGCAACCAGCTGCCGAAGTCCCGATGGCTGTATGGAGGTGTGTTGATGGGCTGGCGATTCCGGCGCAGCGTCCGGCTGGCTCCGGGGGTAAGGATCAACCTCAGCAAGGGCGGCGCTTCGCTGACCATGGGGCAGCGCGGGCGCAAGGTCACGATCGGCAAGCACGGCACCTACACCACGATCGGCGTGCCCGGTACCGGCCTCTATCACACCACCTACGATCCGCACCGGCAGGCGTGGGACGGCGCGGGCAAGCGCGGCGGCGAACGGCGCCAGTTGATCCCGCCGCCCGAGGGCATCATCGCGGACGAGCAGCGGTTGACACTGGGGTACCTGAAGCGGCTGGTGACCCCGGACGACGAGGAGTCCTTCGTCGACGGCTGCCGCGAGCTGGTGCGCGGCAAGGAGAGCTCCGCGCTTAGTCACCTGCTCGAGGCGCTGCACCTGGCGGACGCCGCCTGGCTGGCCGGGATGATCGCGCTGGCCAAGCGCCGCTACGGCGAAGCGGCCGAATACCTGCTGCGCGCCACCGGTCGCGAGCGCCAGCTCGGCAAGCTGTTCACCAAGTACGGGATCGTGGCGCGCCTGGGGCTGAACGTCACCGAGCGCATCCGCGCCTTCGTCGGGCCGCACGTGCGCGGGGCGCTGCTGGCGCTCGGGGAGGCCTATCAGTACCTCGATCGCCCCGAGGAAGCCCTGGCCTGTCTGAAGCGGCTGTACAAACTCGCGCCCCACGATCCGGTCGTTCGCGCCAGCTACATCGAACTCCTGACGGATGTCGCGGGCGGCGATGAGAGCGTGCTGCGACAGGCGGTCGCGGTCGGCGAGGGGATCAGGAACGAGTCGGACGTGCATGCGGCGATCCTGCTGTACAAGGCCCGGGCACTGGCCGCGCTCGGGATGCACGAGGCGGCCCGCGATACGCTGACCGCCGCGCTGCGCAGGAAGAAGGACCGCAGCCACGACCTGCTGGCGGCCCTGCACCTGGAGCGCGCGGCCGCCTATCAGGCCCTGGGCAAGAGGAAGCAGGCCAGCGTGGAGCGGGAGCGGGCCTTCGCGTTGGATCCCGATGGGGCACCCCAGCCGGCTCGGTAGCGTGCCGCCGCCCGTGTTTCGCTATGCGAGTTCCCGTGGCGGCGCTGCGGGTACAATACGGCGGACGCGGAGAGGGGAATACACGTACAGGAGCACCGCATGGCAAAGAAGATGCACCCCGTCACCCCGGAAGACCTCTACGAGCTGCGCCAGGCGTCGCTGTGCCGGCTGAGTCCGGGCGGCGACCTGCTGGTCACCACGATCGGCGCGGTTCAGCGAGAAGAGAACAAGAACTACGCGAACCTGTACCTGCAACCCACCCGCGGCGGTATGCTACGGCAGTTCACCCAGGGCGTTCACGGTGACTCGAATCCCCAGTTCAGCCCCGACGGCCGGCTGATCGCGTTCACCTCCAGCCGCAGCGGCAAGACGCAGCTGCATCTGATGCACGTCGACGGCGGCGAAAGCTGGCAGCTGACGAAGATGGAGGGCAGCATCGCTGACTTCGCCTGGGCGCCGGACGGCAAGACCCTGTGTGTTGTGTTCATTCCGCAGGATGACGACGCGAAGAAGCGCGAGCAGCAGGTTAAGCAGGGCAAGCCCGAGGCGGCGGAGCCGAAGGTGCGCCACATCACGCGGCTGCACTACCGCTCCGAGGGCGCGGGCTTCCTGCCGGAGGGCCATGCCGAGCTGCACATCGTCAATGCGAAAACCGGCAAGACGCGGCTGCTGTTCAAGGACGATTACGACAATCTGTGGCCGAGGCTCACGCCCGACGGCAAGTGGGTGATCTTTGGCAGCAACAAGAACCCCGACCATGAACGCGAGCCGATGCTGTACGACCTGTGGAAGATCCGCGCCGACGGCAAGGGCAAGGTGAAGAAGATCGAGACGTTCGACGGGCCCTCCGTGCTGCCGACGGTCAGTCCCGACGGCAAGTGGATATCGTTCACCGGCTGGCCCGATCCAGAGAAGTTCTGGCCGGAAGTGAACATGATGCTCCATGTCGTGCCGATCGGTGGCGGCAAGCCGCGCTGCCTCTCGGCGGACCTCGACCGGCCGGTGCAGAACCTGTCGCTCAACGACACCTGGGGCATGGTCTGGTCGGGCAATAATGTCTGGAGTCCCGATAGCAGGGAGATCTACGCCGTTGTCACCAGCGAGGGTAACACCGAGCTTTACCGCTTCGACGTCGAGCATGGCGGCGGCGCGCCGGTGTTCGCCGAACCGGGCGTGGTGCTGGGCTACGACATCGACTTCAGCAGGCGCAAGTTGTACGTGCTGCTCAGCGACCAGCAGACGCCCGGCGATCTGGTATCGCGGAGTCTGGATGGCGGCAAGCTGAAGCGCCTGACGCGCGTCAATCAGCCTTGGCTGAACCGGCGCGATCTGGGCCGCATCGAGGAGACCTGGGTCAGGACGCGCGGCAAGCCGAAGCTGCAGGGCTGGGTGATGACGCCGCCGGACTTCAGTCCGCGCAGGAAATACCCCGGCATCCTCTACATCCACGGCGGGCCGCACGTGGCCTACGCCCGCGCGATCTTCCACGAGTTCAACTACCTGGCCGGCCTGGGCTACGTGGTGCTGTTCTGCAACCCGCGGGGCAGCCACGGCTATGGCGCAGCCCACACCAGCGCGATCATGCATCAGGGCTGGGGTACGGTGGACTACGAGGACGTGATGCGGTTCACGGACCACGTGCTGAGGACGCACAAGTTCATCGACCGCGACCGGCTGGGCGTCACGGGCGGCAGCTACGGCGGCTACATGACCAACTGGATCATCGGTCACACGCAGCGCTTCAAGGCGGCGGTGACTCAGCGCAGCGTCAGCAACTTCTTCAGCTTCATGGGTACCAGCGACGGCGGCTACTCCTTCGGCCAGGTGTTCGGCGACCGCGACAAGACGCCCTGGCAGGACCGCGAGCGCTTCCTGGAGATGTCGCCGATGACCCACATTCCAAATGCCAAGACGCCGACGCTGGTGATCCACTCCGAGGGCGATCTGCGAGCGCCCATCGAGCAGGGCGAGCAGGTTTACGTGCAGCTCAAGATGCAGGGCGTGGAGACGGAGATGGTGCGCTTCCCGCAGGAGACCCATGAGCTGAGCCGCGGCGGGCGGACTGACCGGCGCATCGAGCGCCTGAAGCGCATCAGCGGGTGGTTCGACAAGTACCTGAAGAAGTAGTCCGCAGTCGAGCCGGGTGCTACAGCGGGCCGCAGGCGC
>CAZSSB010000013.1:61778-68841 GCA_964609245.1 uncultured Planctomycetales bacterium
GCTGGTCGCCTGTTATCATCTTCGCTGATTCGGATTACGCCGAGCCTGGAGGAAGGCATGCTGCGTACCACTATCGGCGCCCTGCTGATCTGCTGTTTGCTCGCGATCGTTCAAGCCGCCGCCGCCGACGAGATACGTGGCGCGCGCTACCCCGCACTGTCGCCGGATGGGGCAACGCTGGTATTTGAATACTGGGGCGATCTATGGAGCATGCCGGTCGACGGCGGCGCACCGGCGCGGCGGCTGACCGACCATCGGGCTTGGGACTGGCTGCCGCGCTTCTCGCCCGACGGCAGCGAGATCGCGTTCCTGTCCGACCGCAGCGGCAATCAGGATATCTGGGTGCTGCCGGCTGCCGGCGGTCCGGCGCGGCGGATCACGGCCTTCAGCGGTGAGGATACCCTCTGCGGCTGGTCGCCGGACGGGGGGCGGCTGCTGTTCAGTTCGCAACGCGGACTATGGGCCGAGGACCTGTACTCCGTCGACGCCCGGGGCCTTGAGCCGCCGCAGCAGCTGACAGGCGGGGATCACTACCATTCCATCGAGGGGATCGAACTGCCCGGCGGCGGACTGGTCTACGCCCGCGGCAGCGGTCGCTGGTGGCGCAAGGGCTACCGCGGCACGGCGGCGTTCGATCTGTGGCGGCTGGCGCCCGACGGCGTCTGTGAGCGGCTGACGGAATACGCTGGGCGCGACCGCTGGCCAATGGTGGCCGCCGACGGCGCCAGCGTGTACTACGTTTGTGACGAGGATGGGATCGACAACATCTGGCGGCTTGACCTCGACTCCGGTGCGCGCGAGCAGCTGACACGCTTCACTGTGGACGGCGTGCAGTGGCCGTCCATCGCGCCGGGCAGCGACACCATAATCTTCGAGCAGGACGGCTGGCTGTACCGCCTGGTGGTCGGTGCCGGTGAGCCCGAGAAGCTGACGGTTGCGCTGGCCGCCGAGGGCAAGGACAACTTCGTCGTTCGGCGGAGTTTCAGCAATGAGGCGGGCGAGTACGCCGTCTCGCCGCACGGCAAGTACGTCGTGGTAGAGCATGCGGGCGATCTGTGGGCGGTCAAGGACCCGCAGGCGTTTGACGAGGATGACAAGCCCGACCAGGACCTGGCTGAGGCCTGGCGCCTGACGGCCAGCGATGGGGCGCGGGAACGGCAACCGGCTTTCGCGCCGGATAACCGGCACCTGGCGTATGTCAGCGACGCAGACGGCGACTACGAGGTTTACGTGATGGACCTCGCCGATATGAGTGTGCGCCAGGTGACCGACAACGATGTCGACGACCTGCACCCGGTATTCGATCCCACGGACAGCGATACGTTGTTCTTCTACAGCGGCAACAGCCGCATTGTGCGGCACTTCCTTGCCACCGGCGAGACCAATACAGTCGCGGAGGGGCGGTTCCGCGGCGACTTCGACTACTACGGCTTCAGCGTCAGCCCCGACGGCGCCTGGGTGTCCTATGTCGACGAGCTCGGCGACTGGTCGGCGGAGATCTACGTCGTGGATTGCGCGGGGCTGGACGAGCCGGTGAACATCACGCGCCACCCCGGCTGGGAGGACGATCCGCGCTGGTCCGCCGATGGCCGGCGCCTGGTGTACCGCGGCCTTGACCGCGGGTCGCGCGAAAGTGAGTCCGCGATCTACGTCGTCGACCTGGACCCGGAGCCTGAGACCTACGACGTGACCTTCCTGTTCGAGGACGATCTGGCGGACACCGGTTCCGTTGGCGATGAATCGGCGGATGGCGGCAATGAGGATGAGGACAGCGCGGGCGCCGGCGATCACGAGAATGATGACGAGAACGGCAAAGACGACAACGGTGACGAAGACGAGGATGACGAGGACGAGCAGGAACCCAGGCAGGATGTGAGTGTCACCATGGACTTCGAGGACATCCATCTGCGTGCCCGCCAGGTGTCGAGCCAGGCGGGAGCGAGGCACGCGCTGCTCAGCGACGATGGCCAGTGGGTGGTCTACAGCTGTGATCCTGCCGGTGAGGGTCGCGAGATCTGGGCGGTCAAGGCCGAGGGTGGCGGGGCTGTCAGGCTGATTGACGGCGACTGGCGCGACCCGCGGTTCGCCGCCCGCGGCAGGCGGCTGTACTACCGCGACGGCGGTACGGTGCGGTACCTGAAGTTCAGCAAGGGAGCGAGCAAGGGCCGGGAGACGATCAACACGCGGGGCGAGTTCTGGCTCGACCGCCGCGCGCGCTGGCAGCAGATGTACCGTGAGGGGTGGCGCACGCTGGGTGAGCGTTTCTACGATCCCGCCATGCACGGTACGGATTGGGCCGCCGACTACCGCAAGTACCTGCCTTACATCGAGGCGCTGGCTACGCCGGAAGAGTTCAACCTGGTCTTTCAGGAGCTCCTGGGTGAGCTTAACGCCAGCCATCTGGCGATCTACATGCAGGAGTCCAGCTTCGAGGGGGACGGAGCGGTTGCCGCGCACCTCGGGCTGGAATTCGATCCTCAGTTCACCGGACCGGGACTGAAGGTCAGTCATCTGACCTACCGGGGGCCGGCGGACCAACCCGGCGTCGAGGTGGGGGAAGGTGACGTTGTACTGGCGATCGACGGCCAGCCGGTAGATGCGACCATGCGCTGGCCGAGCCTGCTGGACGACAAGGCGGGCCGGCCAGTGGTGCTCAGGGTCCGGGGCGCGGATGGCCAGGCTGATCGCAACGTGGCGATCAAGCCGATCACGCACGCAGATTACCAACGGCTGCTCTATCGCGAGTGGGAAATCGCCAACGAGCAGCGGGTGGACGAACTGAGTGGCGGGCGCATAGGCTATATCCACATCCGCGGGATGAGTCGGCGCGAGTTGCGCAAATTCGAGCGCGAGTTTTTCAGTGAGTTTTTCGACAAGGACGCGCTGATCGTCGACGTGCGATTCAATCCCGGCGGCTGGATTCATGAGGACCTCTTCAGTCTGCTGGACCGCAATCCCTTTGCCTTCGCCGGGCATCGGGACTCACCGCGAACCATGCAGCCGCCCCGGGCGTTCGCCAAGCCCAAGGCGCTGCTGATCAACGGTCGCAGCGGCTCGGATGCGGAAATCTTCCCCTCCGGCTGGCGCACTCTGGGACTTGGCCCGATTATCGGCGTTGACACAGCGGGGGCGGTAATCGGCACCGGCGGATTCACGCTGGTGGACGGCACCTGGGTGCGCCTGCCGATTGAGGGCTGGTGGGAGCTCGACGGCCGCAATCTGGAGCAGAGCGGCACCCCGCCGGACATCTACGTGGACGTCGATCCAGCGGAACTCCGCAGCGGGCGCGATGCCCAGCTGGACAAGGCGGTCGAAATCCTGCTCAAGGAACTGGACCAGGACTCAGCGACTGGGTCGACCGGTACCTGAAAAACAGTGCAGTCGGTCCATTGCTGTGGCGAGAAAGATACAGCATTGGTATACTAATAGGTATGCATGCCGGCTATCGTGGTGAGCGGTTGCCGGCGGGGAAGCAGCATTGATGGCACGGTCCGCAGGTTTCAGGCGCGCAGTTCCCGGCATCGCGGTGGCGGTGTTGTCCCTGGCGTTGCTCGCTTGCGGTGGCGGATCGACTGCGTCGGGGCCCGCGGCTCCGAGTGCAAGCAACGCCATCAGACTCTCGTTGCATGCTGAGTCGCTGAAAGATTCCACGGTGCGCGTGCTCATTCAGGCGAATGATGCGGCGGAACTATACCAGCTGAGCTGCCGTCTGATCTACGATCCAGTGGCCGTGAGGGCGCTGGCAGCCACCCCGGGCAGCCTGGTGGACCAGCGCGCGGTGTTCTTCACCAGCGACTGGCCGGACGGCTACGTGCCCGTGGCGTTTACCTATCACCCGGGCGAGACCATTCCGGCGGCCAGCGGCACGATCGCCACCTGCGAGTTCGAGCTCTTGGGCAGTTCCGAGCAGCCCGCCTTCGATCTCCTGCGTGACCCGGAGTACCTGCTGGCGGCGGACGCGCGGGGCGCGGCGCTGCCGGTCAGCGTGGAGGCTGCGCAGTGAGTGCGCGCTGCGCGGTGATGGCTGCGCTCATCGTGTTGCTGATCGGCATGAGTGCTGGCCGATCCTGGGCGCTTGAGACCCCCAACGAGGAGGAGTGGGCCAGGATTCGCGCCGCGGGCCGCGTCGACGAGATCCAGGCCAACATGCTGAGACTCAACGCAGAGTCCCAGGGCCGGCAGCTGAGCGAAAGCGAGATTGTCACTGCAATCGGACGGGACTACGGCCTGCCCACCTCCAAGTCGCATGCCGGCGCCGTAGCCGGTTCGCTGCGCGTCAATCTCGACATGAACGACGTGATCGACGAGCGCGACATCCTGCCGCTGGGGTTTTACGATCCCGGCCGCTCAGTATCGACAACGGTGCCCTGGGGGGGCAGCGGCGACGATTTCCAGCCCAACGTGCTGGTGCTGCTTGTCAAGTTCAGTGACTTCGATGAGCCAACGGATAAGAAGAACGATGGAAACGACAATGACGTTAACCACGACACTGACTGGGCGGAGGACCGCTGGTTCGACCTGACCACGCCCGCGGACCTGGAGGACACCAGCGTCGGCTATTACTACAAGCGCGCCAGCTACGGCAAGCTGGAGCTGATCGGCGACGTCTACAACGACACGGACTTCGACAGCAGCATCTGCGATGATGACGGCTGGCTCACCAGTAGCTACACGCGTGAGGAAATCGACGGCGACGGCACGGGTGACACGGCCAACTGGTGGGACGTCATCGAGGATGCCGTCAGCCAGATTGACGACTACGTGGATTTCAGCGACTACGACGCCAACGACGATGGCTATGTCGACGGCCTGGTGACCATTTACGCCGGTCCGGATGACTACACCAGCAGCATGTGGCACTACCGCTGGTACGGCTACGTCAACTACACCAGTGACGGCGTCCGCGTGTATTCGGGCATCTGGTCGTCCGAGGAGGCCTACCGGCGTACCTGGTGCCACGAGTTCGGACACGAGCTGGGGCTGCCCGACCTGTATGACGTGGGCGGCTCAAGCAGCGGCGACGACATGCCCGGCACCGGCTACTGGGGCGTGATGGCCAGCTGGACCGCCAGCCAGGGCAAGATCCCGCCGCTGCCCTGCGGCTGGGCGCGGATGCACCTGCGGTTCGCCCCGGTCGTCGACGTGCTGACCACCGGCAGTGCGCAGACGCTGACGATCAATCGCGCCACCAGCAGCGCGGACACCAACACGCTGTTCCGCGTCTGGCGCAACGGTGCCGTCGGCAAGGAGTTCTTCCTGCTGGAGTACCGCGACACCGACGATGACAGCGACAACCTCGATCAAAACCTGCCCGGCGGTGGAGGGGTGCTGATCTGGCACGTCAACGAGGACCGTACCACAGGCAACAACCACGACAACGCCTTCGATCCGCAGCGGGTCTGGCTGGAGTGCGCCGACGTGGTCGGTGATCCCACCGATGGCGACAACCCCTGGCGGTCAGGCTACAACGGCGCCGACAGCTACGACTATTTTGATGACTCCACGACGCCGAACGCCAAGGACTACGACGCCAACAACACGTACGTGAAGATCGACCCGACCAACTCGCCCGGCGGTGCCTCGATGACCGTCGAGGTGACCAACGAGGCGTCCAGCGGCCTGCCGACGCTGAGCTGGGACTCGCCCGCCTCCGGAGCCACCGTCAGCGGCGACGTGACGGTCGATGTGACGAGCAACGCAGCCAGCAAGGTCGAATACTACGTCGACGGCTGCCTGAAGCACATCGAGACCGGACCCGGGCCGTACAGCGGCTTCAACTGGGATACGGTCACCGCGCTCGACGGCGAGGTGACGCTGCGCGCGATCGCCCACAACAGCAGCGGCAATGATCCGGTGCGCGTGAGTGAGCGCGGCGTGACCGTCGATAACGGCGCCGTTTCAGGCCAGAGCCCGGTCTGGAGCGATAGCTTCGACTCCTATTCCGGAGATACCGACAGCGACCTGCTGGGGCTCTGGAACCTGCACGAGGATGCGATGGGCCTGGACATCCGCATCGTCAGCGACCCCCACAAGGGGAGTAGTGGCAAGGCCATTGCCTTCGCCCAGAGCAGCTTCCCCGATCTGCCCGCCAGCCAGAATACCGACGATCCCAACGCCGGGGTCTACCAGGGCGAGGACGACGAGTGGCTGATGACGCCGCGGATCGGGCTCTACGGCTATACGGACCTGGAACTCAACTACGAGACCTGCTTTCGGGTCAGCGGCTGGGGTGAGGCCATCCTGATTACCCAGATCAGCGACGATGACGGGGTCACCTGGGATGAGCTCGACCACCTGACCTGGTACGTGCAGTCCTCGGACGATCCGCACTACTCCGGTTGGTGGCGGGACGATCCGGAAACCGAGACCAACTACTGGGCGGCCAAGAGCATCGTTCTCGATGACTACGAAAACAGCGATGTCTACATCCGGTTCATGTTCGTCGGCGGCCGCGGTTACAACGTCGGAATGGCGCTGGATGATTTCGAGATCACGGGCACGGCCAAGCCGCTGTCGCTGACGAGTGTCAGTCCCGAGCGGGCCGAAGTATCTGACAGCGTGACGCTGAACGGCAACGGTTTCCTGGCCAGCCAGGGCAGCGGCGAGGTACGCTTCAATGACGGGTCGGGAGGCTATGTGACAGCCTCGATCACGAGCTGGACCAACGTCAAGATCGTCTGCACCGTGCCCAGCAACGCGTTCAGCGGCGATCCGGACGGTGTCTGGGTCTATCAGGACTTTCAAGAATCGAACAAGAAGGCGTTCACGGTGGTATTGCCGGCGCCGAGCATCGACGATTTGGAGCAGTTATAGGGCTGCGAATGGTAATGTATAAGGACAAGTGGTTGGGCGCTATGCTCTGTGGCGGAATCGAACGGGCGGCGCGCGGGGAGGAGGCTATGCGTAATCTGGTGATTGCAGCAGTAGTGGCAGTTCTGGTCGCGGGGTGCGGCGGTGGCGGAGCCACCAACTACGTACCGTTGCTTGACCTGGGTTCACCGGACCCGATTCAGGAAGAGGTGGACCTGCACTACGTACCGCAGGTTGACGCGGGGTTCATTCA
>CAZSSB010000014.1:0-65735 GCA_964609245.1 uncultured Planctomycetales bacterium
CCTGCACCTGCTCTGCGCTCAGCCCCTGGACCTCGATGATCTCGGTGAGGCGCGGTTCGTGCGCGCGAATATAGTCCCAGGCATCGTTGACCTGCGCCGTGTACTCCTCAATCCGGGCGCTAATGTATGCGCGCTGCTCGGCGGTTCTGTTCTGCCGCTGACTAATGTCTTCCCTGCATTTCTGGAGCGCCCCCTGGGCATCACGGTAGGTGCTCAGCGCCTTCTGCACCGCGGGATTATCGGACTGCACCTGGGCCTGCCTCAGCAGCTGCAGCAGGGGTACGCTCTTGGAGGACTGGACCGTGGTGAAAGCGTCCCGGTACTGGCCCAGTTCTGCCGCCAGCGTGGCTCTGAGCGCGCCGCACGCATACAGGTCTCTGGCCAGCCTGCCCTGCAGGCCGGATTCCCAGGGGAATTGCCTGATCTGTGATCGGTAGTGATCAAACGCTCCAAGGAGATCAGCTTCGGCTGCAGACCATTGCTCTCGCTCGATATACATCCTGGAACGGCCAACCAGCCACTCAGCTTCCTCATTGACCGCCCCGATCTCTGCTGCAATCTCGACTGCCTCGTCGTAGCACTCAAGTGCTGCCTCGGTCTGGCCCAGTGCCCAATACGAGTCACCCATACTGTGAAGCACCTGTGCTTCCCCCCGCCGATCAGCAGCCTGGCGTGCGATTTTCAGGGCCTGTTCGTAGCAGTCGAGAGCATCCTCAAAGCGCCGCTCGTGTGCGTAGACGATCCCAATGCCGTGGCGCACTTCGCCAATGCCTCGCTCACCCAGCCCACGCTGAACGGCTACCAGCGCCTCTTGGAGCTTCTCAAGAGCGATCTCATGCAGGCCCTGCTCGTCGTACACAACCCCGATGTTGTTGAGCAGATAGGCGCTGGCATCCTGCTGACCCTGCTCACGGGCCAGCTGCAGAGCCTGTTCGAAGTAGTCTATCGCCGCGTCGTACAGGCCGAGCTCAGCGTAGATCACACCCATGCCGCCCAGCGCGCCGGCCTGGCCCCCCTGATCGCCCGCTGCTGCCATGACTCGCCGGCATCGCTCCAGGCACTCCAGTCCCTCAGCGTACTCGCCCAGATACCAGTGGACACCGGCAATGCTGTATGCCAGGTCCCCCTCTCCGGACACATACTGCAACTCCTCCATGATGGTCAGGGACTGCCTGTAGTGCTTCATCGCTTCGGCGAACCAGCCCATGTCAGCACAGACGTCACCGATCCTCTTCAGCGCGTATGCTTCGCCGAAGCGGTCGCCCGGGTCACGGAAGAGCCTGAGCGCCGTATCGAGGTGCACCCGTGCAACGGCGGGCCGGTCAAGCTGCCGATAGACCCCGCCAGCCCAGTAACGAGCGTATCCCTCACCCGGCAGGGAACCAGCAGAGCCGTCCAGCACCGCCACGTATCGATCGAGGTACTCGAGAACCTGCCTGGCGTTGCCTGGTGAGGTCACATCTCCGGTTTGGGAAGTAGCGCGGGAACCCAGAGCCAGGTCGCTTCCCCTGGCGATTGAGAGACTGCCGAGCTCAGGCTGATGGCGCCCGAATCCCTTCAGCGTGTCCCCGCCCCTGCGCAGTTCATCGAGTTCGCGTGGGAAGACCAGAGGCTTCTCGTCCGTTGGCACGGCTTCCTCGTAACCGGACTCGAGTCCCAGCTTCATCTGACAGAAACCCAGCAGGTCATAGCCTCTGCCCAACCACTCCCCCAGTCCGTGAGACTGCATCTCTTCGGTGAATGCGTCAAGGTACGTGATCGCCCTGACGGTCTCTCCCGACTCATCCAGGTTGTCGCACAACTGGAAGAAGCAGTAAGCTGCACGTTCTGCATCTCCAAGGAGCAGGCTGGTGCAGCGGGCAAGAGCATACGCGTCAAAGGCCGCTCCGAAGTCCACAGTCCCTGACTTGGCGTCGCCTCTGGCCAGGCTGTCGGCTTCTGCGACCAGCTGGTCAAGGAGCTCCCCAAGCTGCGTGTCGCTGAACTCCTGCCATTCCAGGGGCAGGTCCGCGCGGGTCATCGGCCTGCGATTCAGCAACACAGCATCCTGCGGTTGCCACTGATCACGGGGCACCGGCCCGGAACATGCCACCAGCGCAGAGCATCCGAGCAGGATCAGCGCAGTCATTGCAGCCCTGAGGATGAGTCTGACCGGAGAGGATCCTGATGCCGCGCGTTTACAGGGCCGGTAGCCCGGGCGCCGAAGTCCACACTTCACAGCTGATACGAGCGATCCCCGCATGCTTACTCAAGAGCCTGTGTATAGCGAAGCGGCCACTGTACATCCTCGGCCGCGCCCTCCTGCGGCTCGGGCAGGAGTCCCTGCTCCAGGTACAGCACGATGCCGTCTGCAACCGCCTCACTGATCTCACGCAAGACCTCTTCGCGCATCACATACTCGGAATCCCGAGCTGAACTCAGGAATGCCAGCTCCAGCAGTACAGCTGGCTGCACCGCATATACGAACCCGTAGATTGGCCTGTCGAAGCGACGGATGCCCAGGTCGGGCGTCTCCATGACCTCGCCGAGCTGCTGATGAATCGCCTCGGCCGCAGCCAGGCTGGATCGCCGAAGAGCGCCATCTTCGTCGACCCTGCTCTGGTCGTTGTACCAGGTGGAAAAGCCTCTCAACTCCGGGTCACTGCTGCCGTCGAAATGAACCCTCACAAACAGCTCCGCACCGTGCTGTGCTGCGAAATCCGCACGCATTCTGTTGTTCGCTTCCTGATCATGCCCCGCGTAATCGACGTCAAACCACGGATGCTCGTAGTCACGAGTGCTGTAGGTCGGCACACCGCGGCGACGCAGTGCAGCCATGATCCACATGCTGTAGTCAAGGGTCACTTCGTGTTCATGCACCGTCCTCCCATCCAACTGAGCTGCTGAACCATGACCCGTGATCCTGAGGTTCACGTCACGTGTGCCATGTCCCGGGTCAATGACAACCACGGGATACATGCTCTCAGCCGGATTGTCGGGCATCGGCGAGATCGGCAGGATGCCCGTCACTCCCTCAGGCTGCAGCTGTGCTTCCTCCTCCCCGCCTGCAGTGCCTGGTGTCGCCTGGTCTGCACTCCTCCCAGTGGACGAACCTGCTGCACTGACCTCGTCTGGTTCCAGCTGCACCTGCTGAACGCGTGGCACCGTCGATGCCTGAACAGGCTGGTCGTCTTGCTCACTGGCTGCCTTCCGAACGCACCCGGAGCAGGTACCGAGCACCAGAAGCAGTCCCAACCCCAACACCGCGCCTGAGGAACTCACCTTCTCTCCTCCCTGAGCCTCACTAGCAGATCGTAGTTGGCCCGCTCGAAGTCATTCAGCAGCTCCAGGTATGCCCGGCTGTCATCGTATGCGCCGTTGCTCGTTACAGGATACAGCGGGTCTTCCTCGTACCAGGATTGCTCCTGGAAGTGCCGGCGCCACTTCTCAAAAGCGAATCCACGTCCATGACGCGCCAGTACTTCGTTGACTGCCAGGGCTAGCTGGTCTGCCGTAAAGGACTCCAACTCGGACTCATCGTAGTAACGAGTGTGTGTGTCCAGGAAGAAGCCGCCTTCAGGCAGCGCTGCCGCAGACATTTCTTGGTACGCCGTCGCTTTCTCATCCTCTCCGAGCAGGTCGCAAAGCGAGCTCATATCAGCGAGTATGCGAGACTCTCGCTCGGCATCGGCAAGCTCACGACTTACCGTCAGCGCCTGCTCGAAATAGTCAAGTGCCTGGTCCGGTTCCCCCAGCGACACATGCGTTTGACCGATGCTGTGGAGCAGTTCACCTTCAGTGGCAAGGTCGCCAGTATCGCGACACTCGTCAAGCTGTTGCTGAAACTCCGTAAGCTCCTGACGGTAGGGCCGCAGCACTGCTGCTTGTTTCCTGACTGCCAGGACGATGGGCGCAGCCGACATAGCCCCCTCAACCGTCGGCGCGGCGGGCAACTGGTCGACACCGGTAGTTGAACCCAGCGTAGTCATCTCAGCAACGAGGGCCTGATGCAGCGAGCCGAACGTCATCGTGCCATCCGCGCCGAAGGCGCTGTCCTTCAGGGTTTCAAGAAGGGCATACGTGAAAACCCCGTGCTCCAACGTGAAAACCCCGTCCTCCTGGGGGGGGACCTCGAAGCCGGGGCTGCCTGGGGCCGAGCCCAGGATAATCCCGATGCGCTTTTCATGGCCGGAGCGGTCATCACCAATCGTGTGGGTAGCTGAGGCACTCGAGCAGTCGCAGTCTAGTAACAGCACCAGGTTGCCGCATGCGGAATCGCGCACATCATCTATGATCTGTCCCAGACTGAGTGCGCGGGACTCCACCCGCGGGTCAAACTCGCCATCATAGGGAACCAGGCAATCTTCGCCGTCCAGGCTCAGCGCGTGACCGGAGAAGAAGAACAGCACAGTGCCGTTGCCTGATTTCTTCAGGCCTTGCAGTGCATTGCGGATATTCAAGTGTGTCGCTTCGCTGCCAGTCAACAGGCTCACGCGATGAGCGAGAAGCCCACAGTCACGCACCAGAGCATCACGGACAGCGTGCGCATCGCTCTCAGCGTAGCGCAAATCCGGGGCGTACTCTGACTGGTAGTCGTTAATCCCAACAACAAGCGCCGAATTAGCTGGTTGAATGCACACTGAGGGATCCACCGTAACCTCGGTGGCCACCCCCGACGCATCGTTAACAGAACCTCCACTCGGCAAATCTCGCTTTGGCGGATGTGTGACTTCTCTCTCCCCCAGAACGATGGTCCCTGACAAGCCAGTCGGAATCACCCTCTCAGGTGTCTGCGAGTATCCCACCTGGAAGGACAGCTGCTTCATGCTCGTCAGGACAGCTTCGTAAAGGCTGTCGTAGGTGATCCTGCCCTTAGGGTCGACAGCCTTGCCGGCCATCGCACTGAGCAGGGCTTGTGTGAACAGGCCGTGATCCAGCTCAGGAGGTTCATGAGACAGCTCATTGAACTTCGTACCGAAGATGACCCCCATTCCATGACCATCGCCATCCGTTTCGATCGAGCCCCAATCAGGCTCAACGAAACCTGTTTCCTGCTCCCCGCCCGAGCCTCTTGCCGTGGAGGCGATGTTTCCCCGGCAAGCGTCGATGAGCATAACCTGACGTTCGAATCCGCTGGCAGCCAGCAGGCGGTACACATCGTCGAGACAGATGTTGCGGTCCGCGTAGTCCGGATCCAGTTCGCCGTCGTAAGGGATGAGGTAGTCACGGCCGTTGAACACCTGACCGTGGCCCGAGAAGAAGAACACAACGGTTCCGGTGTTCAGGTCACAGAGACCGTGCAGCGCATTGTGGATCCGCCTATATATTGCGTCTGGCCCCAGCAATGAAACAACCACGTCGGGATTGAACCCGCAGTCTTCCACCAGCGCGTTCTTCACCGCCTCGGCGTCGCCTTCCGCCTTCTCGAGATCACGTATTCCTTCGGAGTCGCGGTAGTTGATGCCTATGACAATGGCGGCGTTGTCGGGCTGCGGCTTGACTGTGTACTGGACGGCATCCCCCGATTCGGACGTCTCTGCAACGGTTGACGAGCGCTGAGCAGCAGGCTTCTGCTCCCCCTGGTCTGGCTTGTGGCACGCGGCCAGGCACAGGAACAGAGCCAGGAGCAGGCAGAGCGAGACGGCCAACCTACGCAACCGATGGACAGCTGCACATGTACTCGCGACTCCGCACCAGTCTCGCAGCTTCAGGACCGCGGCAGCGCCTGCAGCCAACGCATGTCCGACACTCATACCCCTGAACCTACCCATATCGTCACCTCTTATGGATGCCACTCCAGCGAGCAATCCTTGACCAATTGCTGCGCAATCCCCTCGTGTTCAGGCATTGTACCGAACAACTGATCACCTGTTACAGGACAACTCCTCTGCCAGCACCTGTACTGGCAGCGGCAACAGCGAGCCCGGCGGCGCCCAGCAGAGCGACGACCACCAGGAAAACAACCCAGCTTCTGACTGCGATTCGGTCTTCAGCAACCACTGTCTTCCTCCCATGCTGCGATCCGTGCAACGCTCGCACGGGGCAGCCATGATCCCGAGGGCGCAGCGCTCAGCGCCCCGGCCTCAGTCAAACGCGAAAAGCCTAGCCTGCGCGTGTCCTCGAATCGGCACCTCGCCCAGTTCACGCGCCGCAGTCGCAGTCTCGGCATCCAGCAGCGCCACCAGTTCCGCGGTCGCAACGATCGCCACGCCGCGCTGCTTACAGACGTCCTGCAGCCGCGAAGCGAGGTTTACTGAGTCCCCGATCACCGTGAAGTCCAGCTTGGCCCGGGAGCCGACGTTGCCGCCGACGATCTCGCCGTAGTGCAGGCCGACGCCGATGCTCAGGCTGGCCTGCCCCGTGTCCGGCCGCGGCAGCGCGCTCGCGGCCCGCACCATCTCGCGCGCGCAGGCCAGGCCGGCCGCCGCCGGATGCGGCAGCTCCTCCGGATAGCCGAACACCACCAGCGCGCCGTCGCCGATGAACTTGTCCACCCAGCCGCCATGGCGCGTGACGATCTCCGTCATCGCGTCGTGATAGCGGGTCAGAAACGCCACCACCTCGGCGGGAGGCAGTCCCTGAGTGAACGTCGTGAAGCCACGGATGTCGGCAAACATCACCACCGCCCGGCAGCGTTCACCCGCCAGCAGGCTCTCGCCGCGCTCCTCGACGATGCGCTGCAGCGCCCGCCGGCTGACATAGCGCCGGAAGTAGTCGGCGACGCGCCGGCGCTCGCGGTCGATCAGCGTGAACCGCACCACGCGCACCAGGCCTGAGCCGATGACCAGCACCAGCAGCAACGCGCCGGGCGCCAGTCTGAGATCCGCCAGGAACGCCGCGTAGGAACCGGCGAGGATGCCTGCCGCCAGCACCAGATCCGTCGCGACGCTCAGCGGCGGCGCCAGGCGCAGCACCGCGATCGCCGACAACAGCAGGAGCAGCGCGGCCAGCAGGACCAGCGTCCAGCCCGAAATCGACTTCAGCTCCCGGCCCGTATACACCGTGTCCGCGACGTTGGCCAGCAGCTCCACGCCACTCATCCGCTGCCGGCGATCGCGGCCGGCATAGGGCGTGACAAAGATGTCGTCCGGCTGTTGCCACTTCCCGATGAAGACGGTCCTGCCCCGCCACTGGCTGCTGAGCTTCTCAAGCTCCTCGCCCTCGGCACTGAGGACATCCAGGTAGCTCAGGTGCGGATAGGTGTTCGGCGGGCCGGTGTAGTTGATGAACACCGACTCCGGCCCGGTGCTGTCCGCTTCGGCCAGCTCCAGTGTGCCGCGGCTGGCGTGGGTTGCTGCCAGACCGGGCAGCGACGGCAGGGCCGCCGGCGATCCGCCCTGCGCCGGAAGCAGAGTGCCGAACTCCCGCACCGCCTTGTCACCCGACTCCTCGGCGAACAGGTTGACGAATCCAAGGACCTCATCCCCGCCCGCGGGCTCGCGGAGTTCATCGCGTGGCAGCTGCAGCTCGCCCCCGCGAACGTAGCAGGCGAGAAACACCGGACAGTCGTACTCATACCGCGCCTCGGCGATCGCGGTGCCCATCGCGGCGAAGCTCTCGTATTCCAGGCGTCGGGCCAGCCGTTCCTGCTCGGTCTGAAGGAATCCCTCGCCATCGATCTCCGGAGCGAACATGTCCAGAGCAATGCCCCTGGCCCCCCCCTGCGCGAGCTTCCTGATCACCTCGGCGTGGTACCAGCCCCAGTAGAACGTAGCCAGTGGCAGCGCGCTGTGGGTGGCGTCATCCATGCCGACGACCACGAATGCGTCGCTGACAGCCCGCGGCCCGCGCAGCTCGAAAAACGTGCATTCGAGACGTGCATCCAGCCACTCCCCCGCCACGGAATGGCGCAGCCACGCGGTCGCTGCAGCCAGCACCAGCAGCACCAGCCAGATGAGGAGGAGCACGAGCGTTCTCAACCTGCTGCCACTCATTGGCCCTCCGCGGAGTTAAGCCGCCGCAACTGCTCGGTCGCGGCCATCGCTTCCCAGTCCATGCCGTAATACTGGCAGACGCTGATCAGGTAGGCCAGATCGGCGGCGCTGCCGTGCTCGCCGAGCGCTGCCGCCACATCGCGCTGATAGATGCCACAGCCGTAGAGTGCGGTCCGTACATCCCGCCAGTCCGCAATGCTCAGTACCGAAAACTGGCAGCGCTCCGGTTCCGGGCCGTCCTCGCCGGCCACCGTCCAGGTGTACTGCTCGCCCGGCCGTACCCACACCAGGCAGCCGCTGCAGTTCGACTTCAGCACATGCTGAAGCTCCTGCCGTCCGGCGGACTCCAGCGCGACGGTCAGTGTTGCACTCGGCCCCAGATAGGACCAGGCCAGCGCCGTGCGACCAGGGGGCACCGCCGTGTCGACCGGATGCAGCGCAACGGGTGCAATCATCGGATCGCCTCTGATCACCGGGCCGGCCATCTGGGCATCCTCCCGGTCCCCAACGATGAGCACCTGCTCAAACGCCTCGACCTGCTCGATGACCGGCGGGGTGTCGCCGGGCTCGACGACCGTGATCCCGGCTTCCTCGATCCGCAGCCGGCACGCACCGTAGTGCTGTTGCCGGGTCGCGTCGCGATAGCTGAGCAGCAGCACCGAGGCCGCCGGCGGAATCACCAGCTCATCACCGGCGAAGAGGTATGGCAGCAGCATGGCTGCGATCTCGACTTCCTGCAGCACCGGTGATTCCTCCGCCGGGGCCGCTGCCGTCTCGAACAGCCTGACGGGGGCCTCGCCGCCCCGCACCAGCAGGAGCCTGCCAAGCGCCTCCTGCGGCTGATCCAGCAACTCCCGGGGCTGCTCGCCGCGGGCGGCCGTACAAATGGCTGCAAGTCCCACACCCAGCAGGACCGTCACCACTCTGACTACGCTCTGGCTCATAAGCGATCAACTCCCGACCAGCTTCACTCCAGGCCGTAGAGCACAAACGGTGCCCATTTGGCCGCGCCCACACCTTTCTCATCGAGCAGCCACAGCTTGGCCTGGCGCAGCGCCTCGCGCTTGCTCATCCCTTCCTGCTGCCAGTTGCGGTAGAACTGCTCCATCAGTGCCCGGGTCTCATCGTCGTGCACCCCCCGCAGCGAGGCCAGCACGCTGCGCGCCCCGGCATACAGAAAGCCCTGCGTCATCCCCATCACGCCCGCGCCGGGATTGGCTTCGCCTTCCGCCGTGTGGCAGCAGGACAGCGCCACCAGCTCGCAGCCGTCCAGCGAGATCCCCATCACCTCGCTCATCCTGAGAAAGCCGTCACTGCCCGAGATGTCCCGGCCCCAGTCGAGGGCCGCGTCCTCTTCCTCCTGCTCCTCTTCCTGCTCCTCCTGCTGATACAGCACCACCCCGTTGAGCAGCGGCACTCCGGACAGGAAACCGTGGGTCGCCAGGTGGATCACCCGGCAGCCCGGCATGCTCTCTCGGAGCGCCGGCTCCGTGGCCTGGCTCTCCACCAGCAGCAGCGGCTCCTCCGCGCCAAGCAGCGCCGCCACGTTGCGGGCCTCCATCGGCACCGCCGGCAGCGGGCCGAAGTCCCGGTGGCCGTACAGCCCGGCCCGCAGCGGATCGCGGGCACTGCGCGTGCCGCCGCCTTCATTGCCGCTGAAGCTCACCCCCGCCACCAGTGCACCCGCGGCGCCGCCGGCATCCTTTACGTAGCGCAGCATGGTGGCGCTGGTGGAGTATGTGAGCGGGTGGCGCTCCAGCAGGTACTCATCATCGGGGCCCACCAGCGCCTCGAACGGCACCAGGAACAGGCTGCGGTCCGGGCAGATGATCAGCTCCGCCTCCGCCGGAATACTGTCCGCCACCGGCGCCACCAGCAGCTCGTAGAGCTCGCGCCCCGCCTGCCGGCTGTCCTCCTTCCCGGCCCCGTACAGGTCACGCAACTGGTCCGACACCCACTGATCGAAGCTCCGGTCTTCATCCTGCGCACTCACAAGCCCGGCACCGAGGCTCGTCCTTGCCTCGGGCTCGGGCAGGAGGATCCGCGCCACCGTCAGTTCCCCTTCCCAGGGCAGGCAAAAGAGGATGACCTCCTCATCGGTGACTAGGTACTCCAACACCACCTGGCCCGGCTGCATGATCTCATCCTGCACCTGCTCTACGCTGAGCCCCTGGACCTCGATGATCTCGGTGAGGCGCGGCTCGTGCTCGCGGATGTAGTCCCAGGCGTCGTTGGCCTGGGCCTGATACTCCTCGATGCGCGCGGTGATGTATGCGCGCTGCTCGTAGTCATCCTCATCCAGCCTGTACAGGTCGTCGCGGTACTTCTGCAGCGCCGCCTGGGCGTCCCGGTAGCTGTTCAGCGCCTCCTGCACCGCTGGATCATCCGACTGCACCTGAGCTTGTTCCAGCAGCTGGAGCAGAGGCACGCCCTTGGCGGATTGGACTGTGGCAAACGCATCCTCATCCAGGTGCAGCAGAAGCTGCGTGCTAGCCAAAAGACTGGCGGTATCCGCCAGATTATCAACCAGCCCGCCCTTCATGCCCGATTCCCAGGTGAACTGCGTGGCTTGCGACATGTCAATGTCGAAGGCACCCCGGTAATGCTCAATCGCCTGCTCAGGCCATCCGGACTGCCGGTAGACACTGCCGATGCTGTACAGCGAATTGCGCTCGACCGCGACATCCCCGATCTCGCGCATAGTGGCCAGGGACTGCTCGAGGAATACCAGCGCGTTCTCATACAGCCCCAGGCAACCGTAGACACTGCCAATGTTGTTCAGCGTTGCGCCCTCGCCCGCGACATCCCCGATCTCGCGCTTAATGGCCAGGGACTGCTCGTAGTACTCCAGCGCCTCCTCATACTGCCCCAGGCTGTCGCAGACAAGGCCAATGTTGTTCAACGCTGTGCCCTCGGCCGCTACATCCCCGATCTCGCGCATAATGGCCAGGGATTGCTCGAAGTACTCCAGCGCCTCCTCATACTGCCCCAAGTCATTGTGGACAAGGCCGATGTTGTTCAGCGTCGAGCCCTCGCTCGCGACATCCCCGATCTCGCGCCTGATGGCCAGGGACTGCTCGTAGTATTCCAGTGCCTCCTCATACTGCCCCAGGCTCGTGTAGACAAGGCCGATGTTGTTCAGCGTTGTGCCCTCGCCTCGGATGTGCCCCAGCGCGCGGAAGATGTCCAGGGACTGCTCGTAGTACGTAAGCGCCACCTCATACTGCCCCAGGCTATCGTAGACACTGCCTATGTTGTTCAGCGCTATGCCCTCGCCCGCGACATCCCCGACCTCTCGTTTGATGGCCAGGGACTGCTCGTAGTAACTGAGCGCCTCCACATACTCCCCCAGGTTCTTGTAGACACAGCCGATGTTGTTCAGCGTTACGGCTTCCTCCGCTACATCTCCGATTACGCGTCTGATGGCCAGGGATCGCTCGTGATAGTCAAGCGCCACCTCATACTGCCCCAGGCTATCGTAGACACTGCCAATGTTGTTCAGCGCTATGCCCTCGCCCGCGACATCCCCGATCTCGCGCTTCATCGCCAGGAACTGCTCATAGTAGTCGAGTGCCTGCTTATACTGCCCCAGGTTCCTGTGGACATTGCCGATGTTGTCCAGCGTTGTGCCCTCGTTCGATACATCTCCGATTTCGCGGCAAATGGCCAGGGACTGCTCGTAGTACGTGAGCGACTCCACATACTCCCCCAGGCCACTGTATACAAGGCCGATGTTATTGAGACAATTGCCAGTGTGCTTCGTGTCACCAAGAGTCCGGGCTAGGTAGATGAGGTGCTGGAATCCGGGCAACGCCTGCCGGTACTCGTCTGCGAAGTAGTGCTCATCCGCCTCCGCGTAGATCTCGTCCATCAGCTGCCGGAGCTCGTCATCGCTGAGCTGCTGCCACTCGTCCGGCAGGTCGGCGCGGGTGACGGGCTCATAGCCCAGCAGCTTCGCCTCGTCGGCTTCCCACTCCGCCAGTGGAACGGCATACGCCGGCGCGGCCAGTGCCGCCGTCAGCAGCACGGCCAGCAGCATGGTGGCCGCGAACCCGCCTTTGCGCATCGTCAACATTCTCCTCTCACTCCAGGCCGTAGAGCACAAACGGTGCCCATTCGGCCGCGCCCACACCCTTCTCATCGAGCAGCCACAGCTTGGCCTGGCGCAGGGCCTCGCGCTTGCTCATCCCTTCCTGCCGCCAGTTGCGGTAGAAACGCTCCATCAGCGCCCGCGTCTCATCGTCGTGCACCCCACGCAGCGAGGCCAGCACGCTGCGTGCCCCGGCCACCAGGAAGCCCTGGGTCAGGCCCATCGTCCCGGCCCCGGGTCTGATCTCCCCCAGGGCGCTGTGTGAGCAGGACAGCACCACCAGTTCGCAGCCGTCCAGCCGAATCCCCATCACCTCGCTCATCCTCAGAAAGCCGTCACTGCCCGACAAGCCCGCAGCCCGATCGGGCGCGTCCGCGTCCTGCTCCTCTTCCTGATACAGCACGATCCCGCTGAGCAGCGGTACCTCGGACAGAAAGCTGTGCGTCGCCAGGTGAATCACGCGCTTGCCCGGCATGTTCTCTCGCACTGCCATCTCCGTGGCCTGGCTCTCCAGCAGCAGCAGCGCCGTGCCAAGCAGCGCCGCCACTGCTCTGGCCTCCGGCACCACCGCCGCCAGCGGAGCAAAGTCGCTGTGGGTGTATTGCCCGCCCGGCAGCGGATCGTGGGCGCCGCGCGTGCTGGTGGTTTCACCGCCGCCGAAGCTCACCGCCACAACCAGTGCTCCGGTTACGTCGCCCCCGGGCCTGATGTAGCCAAGCATGGTGGCGCTGGTGGAATAACTCAGCGCGTGCCGCTCCAGCAGGTACTCCTCTTCGGGGCCCACCAGGGCCTCGAACGGCACCAGGAACAGGCTGCGGTCCGGGCAGATGATCAGCTCCGCTCCCGCCGGAATGCTATCCGCGACCGGCTCCACCAGCAGCTCGTAAAGAGCGCGCCCGGCCTGCCGGCTGTCCGACATCGGATGGCCATAGAGATCCACCAGCTGGCCCTCAATCCAATCGTCGAAGCTCCGGTCCTCGTCCTCCGGTTCACTATTCGGTGTGACGCGCCAGCCGCCGCCCGCCTCGGGCTCCGGCAGGGCCATGCGCACTGCCGTCAGCTCCCCCTCCCATGGCAGGCAGAACAGGATGATCTCCTCGTCTGTGACCAGGTACTCCAGCACCACCTGGCCCGGCTGAAGGATCTCTGCCTGCACCTGCTCTGCGCTAAGGCCCCGAACCTCGATGATCTCGGTGAGTCGCGGTGCATGCTCGCGGATATAGTCCCAGGCATCGTTCGCCTGCGCCTGATACTCCTCGAGCCGGGCGTTGATGTATGCCCGCTGCTCCTCGTCATCGTCGTCCAGCCTGTACTGGTCGTCGCGATACTTCTGCATGGCTGCCTGGGCGTCGCGGTAGCTGTTTAGCGCTTCCTGCACGGCGGGATCATCTACCTGTGCTTGCGCTTGCCCCAGTAGCTGGAGCAAAGGCACGCCTTTGGCGGACTGGATGGTGTTGAAGGCGCCCTCGAGTAGTCCCAGTTCGAACTGCACACCGGCCAGTCGCGAGGCAGCCACGGCAAGATCCGCTACGGGATCGCTCCTCCGATCCTCCTCCCACGGGACCTGCATGGCTGACGCGTGTGCCAGCTCGAACGCTTGTGCATAGGGCTCAAGCGCCTCCTCATACTGCCCCATAACTTGATGGGCGTCGCCGATGCTGCTCAGCACGTCCCTGTCCACGCCCCACCCGATCTCACGGCTGACGGCCAGGGACTGCTCGTAGTACTCCAGCGCCTGCCGATGTTGCCCCATCGCGGAATAGACGTCACCGATGCTCCTCAGCGTGGCCCACACCCACATGCTGTCAGTCTCATGGCCAACAGCCAGGGACTGCTGGTAGTAGCCCAGCGCCTGCTCGTGCTGCCCCATCTCGAAGAGGACCATGCCGATATCCTGAAGCACATACTCCTCCAGCTCGTCGGCTTCGTTCTGCCGGCACACAATCAGGGCCCGCTCGTAGTACGCGAGCGCCTTGGCGTCCTGGCCAAGCCTCTCATAGGCGAACCCGATGCAGCGCAAGGCCTGCGTGAGTCCATACTCCTCCCCTGTCACCCGCCAGATGTATGCATTCGTCAGGTCTTGGACAATTCCCTCGCTGACCTCCTCAAGCAGCTCGGAGTTGTCCGAGCCGTAGCAGCCCCCGTCGTGTACAGCAAGCCCAGCCAGCTCGTCGTCGCTGAGCTGCTGCCACTCGTCGGGCAGATCGGCGCGGGTGACGGGCTCCTCGCCCAGCAGCTTCGCCTCGTCCGCCTGCCACTCCGCCAGTGGCACGGCAGATGCCCAGGTGCACCACGAGACGACGATGAAAGCCAGCGTCATCGCAAACCTTACGTACCTGCTGTACATGTCTTCCTCCCAGTTACTCCAGGCCGTAGAGCACGAACGGTGCCCATTTGGCCGCGCCCACACCTTTCTCGCCTAGCATCCACAGCTTGGCCTGGCGCAGCGCCTCGCGCTTGCTCAGTCCTTCCTGTTGCCAGTTGCGGTAGAACTGCTCCATCAGCGCCCGCGTCTCATCGTCGTGCACCCCCCGCAGCGAGGCCAGCACGCTGCGCGCCCCGGCATACAGAAAGCCCTGCGTCATCCCCATCACGCCCGCGCCGGGATTGGCTTCGCCTTCCGCCGTGTGGCAGCAGGACAGCGCCACCAGCTCGCAGCCGTCCAGCGAGATCCCCATCACCTCGCTCATCCTGAGAAAGCCGTCACTGCCCGAGATGTCCCGGCCCCAGTCGAGGGCCGCGTCCTCTTCCTCCTGCTCCTCTTCCTGCTCCTCCTGCTGATACAGCACCACCCCGTTGAGCAGCGGCACTCCGGACAGGAAACCGTGGGTCGCCAGGTGGATCACCCGGCAGCCCGGCATGCTCTCTCGGAGCGCCGGCTCCGTGGCCTGGCTCTCCACCAGCAGCAGCGGCTCCTCCGCGCCAAGCAGCGCCGCCACGTTGCGGGCCTCCATCGGCACCGCCGGCAGCGGGCCGAAGTCCCGGTGGCCGTACAGCCCGGCCCGCAGCGGATCGCGGGCACTGCGCGTGCCGCCGCCTTCATTGCCGCTGAAGCTCACCCCCGCCACCAGTGCACCCGCGGCGCCGCCGGCATCCTTTACGTAGCGCAGCATGGTGGCGCTGGTGGAGTATGTGAGCGGGTGGCGCTCCAGCAGGTACTCATCATCGGGGCCCACCAGCGCCTCGAACGGCACCAGGAACAGGCTGCGGTCCGGGCAGATGATCAGCTCCGCCTCCGCCGGAATACTGTCCGCCACCGGCGCCACCAGCAGCTCGTAGAGCGCGCGCCCCGCCTGCCGGCTGGCGGCCCGTTGCTTTCCGTACAACTCGACCAGCTGATCAGTGACCCACTGATCGAAGCTCAGGTCTTCATCCTCCTGCTCACTACTCGGTGTGACGCGCCAGCTGCTGCCCGCCTCCGCCTCGGGCTCCGGCAGGGCTGTGCGCACTGCCGTCAGCTCGCCCTCCCAGGGCAGGCAGAAGATCAGCAGGCTCCCCGGATCATCATCCGTCAGACCATCCACCTGCATGTATTCCAGCACCACCTGGCCCGGCTGCAGGATCTCCGCCTGCACCTGCTCTGCGCTCAGCCCCTGGACCTCGATGATCTCGGTGAGGCGCGGCTCATGCTCACGGATGTAGTCCCAGGCATCGTTCGCCTGAGCTGTGTACTCCTCCAGCCGCGCTTCGATGTCTGCGCGGTGCTCCTCGTCGTCATCCTCCAGCTTGCAGAGATCCTCGCGGCATTTCTGGAGTGCAGCCTGGGCGTCGCGGTAGCTGTCTAGCGCCTGCTGCACCGCGGGATCGTCCACCTGCACCTCGGCCTGCATCAGTAACTGGAGCAGCGGTACGCCCTTGCCTGATTGCACCGTTGTGAAAGCGTCGTCGAGTAGTCCCAGCTCGAAGAGGACGAGGGTGAGACGCGATGCTGTCCAACTCAGATCCCGCACCAAGCCGCTCTTCAGCCCTGATTCCCAAGTGAATTCCGTGGCTCTGGATGACGCTGTTTCAGCCGCTCTTCCGTAGTACTTGGCGGCTTCCGCATACTGGTCTTCGGACTCGTGCACTATGCCTATGCCCTGCAATGCCCCCAACTCAGCATCCAGATTCCCCACTTCCTGATTCAGCGCCAGGCACTGCTCGTAGCAGTCTACTGCTTTCGCTCGCTGCTCGAGTTGTCTGTAGATTGAGCCCATACATTGGAGCCCGTTGGTCTCGATAAACTGGTCTCCGATCTCCCTCGCAATCGCAGTGGATTGCTCGTATTGCTTTAACGCCTCTTCCGACATCTCCAGACCATGATAGGCACTGGCCATGTTGTGCAGTGTTCTGGCTTCAAGGTCCTGGTCTCCAACCTCTCGCGACAATCCCAGAGACTGCTCGTAGTACTTGAGCGCCTCCTCGTGTTGCCCCAGGCCGTCGTAGACAATGCCGATGTTGTTGAGTGCCTGGTTCTCCTCGTGGACCAAGCCCTGTTCCTCAAACGCTGTCAGGGCGTTTCGCAGATAGGCTAATCCCGTTTCTTGTTGCTCAAGACTGCTGTATACGATTCCGAGGTTCGCCATTGCACCGGCGACACCAGCAGCATCACCGCGCGTGCGATAGATAGCCAGAACTCGTTCATGCAGGGCCAGTGCCTTCTCGTTGAGTCCCTGATGCGTGCAGCAGCATCCGAAGTCACTCAGCAAGGCGAGCTCCGTGGGTGGGCTGTCAGGCGCAATGTCGGCTAAGTCGCGTATGCTCAGCGCTTCTTCCAGATACTCCGCAGCACGTCTGTACTTGCCGAGTCTACCGTAGACAATTCCCAATACGTGCAAAGCAAGGAGCGTACCTCGTGCGTCCTCAGTCTCACGTGCGAGCTCAAGCGAGCGCTCCAGGTACTCTATCGCCAATTCGTTGTTGCGCAGATCATCGTTCAAGGACCCGAGGTTGTGCAAAGCAATGACCTGCCCCTGCGCATCGCCAGTCTCGTTGAACTTCTCGTTGGCAAGCCCGTAGTATGCCAATGCGTCTTCTGTTCTTCCCAGTTCCCTGGCGATTTCGGCCATATTCCCCAGCACGTATCCGTGCCGCTGCGCATTGTCTGCTTTTTCACAGGCATCCAGTGCCTGCTCCAGATACTCAAGTGCTTCGTCGTACTCCTCCAATCGCTTGTAGGTCTTGCCGATGTTGAGGAGGACGAGAGATTCCGTGCTCGGATCACCCGCTTCTCGTGACACCGCCAGAGCTTCCACATACGCGTCGATTGCGCTCTGGTCGGACCCCAGCCTCTCCCGAAGCACGCCGATGTAGTTCAGTGTGTCTGCCTCGCCTTGTCTGTCACCCAGGTCACGGTACAGGTCAAGCACCTGCTCGTAGTATGGCGCCGCTTGCTCGTAGTCCTCCAGCTGATGCCAGTAGAGAGCGCCGATGTCCCTGAGCGATTGGATGACACCCCGGGTATCCTCGATCTCCCTTCTCTTATCCAGGGCTCGCCCGTAGAAGAGCAGGGCCTCGTCGTAGTTCCCCATCAGCCGGTGTGCCCGACCGATGTTATTCAGTGTCATTCCATAATTGACGTCCTCTCCGACTTCGGCGTAGATGGCCAGGGCCTGCTCGTAGTACTCAATCGCCTGCTCGTAGTCCTCGTAGTAGTTATTGAAGACCACGCCGATGTTCTGCAGCGCTACTCCCTCGCGCCGTCGGTCCCCGATTTCGCGCCCGATGGCCAAGGACTGCTCGTAGTACGTGAGCGCCCGCTCATACTGACCCAGGTTGTCGCAGACAAGGCCGATGGCATTGAGACCGGTGCCAACCTCTTTCAAGTCATCGAGAACCCACGCAAGGTAGACATGTCGCTGCAATCCGGGCAGCGCCTGCTGGTCTTCACCAGCATCGCGGAGTTCATCAGCCTCCGCGTAGATCTCGTCCATCAGCTGCCGGAGCTCGTCATCGCTGAGCTGCTGCCACTCGTCCGGCAGGTCGGCGCGGGTGACGGGCTCTTCGCCCAGCAGCTTCGCCTCGTCCGCCTCCCACTCCGCCAGCGGGACGGCCTGCGCCGGCGCGGCCAGCGCCGCCGTAAGTACAGCAGCCAGCAGCAGGGCGGCTGCGAACCCGCCTATGCGCATAGCATCTCTCCTCGTGCCTGAGCACATCCGGTGCAGAATCCTGGTGTCAAACCGACCGGCTCACCGGCGAGGGCAGGCAGCCCCACAGGCCTGAGGCACCGCCGGAGCGCCTGCCCAGCCCCAGACTCAGCCCCGGCAATGGGCTGGAGCGGATGCGGCCGGTGCTGCCTCGCCTGGCGGTCGGCAACCCGAGCCTGCAGGCGTCGCCAACCGACACCTGGCTGAGCCGTGGCAGCCGCCAGCCATCTCTCGGCCCAGGACGGCTGCCACTGTGGACTTCGCCCAGCCAGTCAGTGGTTCTGGTAGATCCAGTGTGAGTCCAGTGTCAGGGTCCGGGTGTCACGAGGTTTACCAGAATGTCGTCGTCCAGTTGTCCCAGGAGTCGCCGTAGAATTCGTCATACCAGTATTCACCACACTGCGGACAGAGCCCTTCGACGGTGGTCCAGCCAATCCCTACATCCCTGACGTAGAGCTCCCAGCCCGGGTGGATGTAGCCCCGGTAGTTCCCATCGACATAGACCTTCATGTCATGGGCGGACCGGTTGCGCACGGTGAGATCGAAGGTGTAGTAGCTGCGCTTCGTGGTTGCACCCTCATCCGTCACCGCGGCCTCGTACTCCGCCAGCAGTGCGTCGTAGGCCGCTTCGTTGCCGGCATACTGGTTGGCCATCGCCGCCATCAGCAGCCCACCGGAATCGCCCGCGCGCCGCGCCTTCTCCGTACCCTCTTCGATCAGCTGCGCCGATGAGACGATGTCAGACACGTTGCCCGAGGCGGACTCCGCCATCCCCAGCATCAGTGCCACGTCCCAGGTATCGGCGGAATCCGCCGAGGTGCGGGCCGCGTCGATCAGCTCGCCGATGTTGGCCGGCAGGCTGAATTCCGCGGAGTTCAGGGCAGCAATGATGTCAGCAGCCTGCTCGACGACAAGCTCAACCGTACCGGATGACTCGACGGTTCTGCGAACAGCCCGGCCTTCTTCGGCTGCTTCCTCAGCGGAAACGGCTGACAGGCATCCCACAACAAGCAGCAATGCCAGAACTACACGAACGTACATAGCAGTCCTCCTCCCAGTGTACTTCATCAAGCAAGTCGACTTCGTTCCATCTCAGCGTGCACAGGCGCCTTGTGCCGGCTTCAGGTGCAGGAGACTCGAAATATCACAAGTAAACCCACACCGTTCTAAGTCTGCAAACCGTCGCGATTTGTTCAAGGCTGCAGCTCCCAGACGGCGAAACCGGGTAGCGTGTCAAGCCAGTACTCCCAGTAGCAGCCCGAGGATGCCCCGATGGCGTACAGGTAGCACTCACCGGCCAGCGGTGCATCGTAAAGACCCGCCGTTTCGCCGGGCGCGATGCTGCCCATGAAGTCGCCGTCCAGATACCACGTCACGAACTCGGAAGTGCGGTTCTCGATGACCAGATCGAAGCTGCTGCTGCCCTTCCCGACGATGGTCTCGGCGGTCACCGCCGCCCGATACTCATCCAGCAGTGCAAGGTAGCTGGCTTCATCATCGGAACGCCGGCTGGCGGCCGCTGCCATCAGCAGGGCACAGGCGTCGCCGGCGCGACGCGCCTTCTGTGTGGCCTCCTCAAGCAGCTGTGCCGAGGAGACCGCGTCAGACACCCTGCCCGCGGCGGCCTCGGCCAGCTCCAGCATCAGTGCCAAATCCCAGGTGTCGGCGGGGTCAGCTGATCTGCGAGCCTCGTCGATCAGCTCGCCGACATCGGCCGGCAAGCGGAACTCCTCGGTGTCGAGGGCCGCCAGGATCTCGGCCGTCTGGTCGGCGACCAGGACGACGCTGCCGGATGGTTCAGCTATGCAGCGCTCACCCTCGCCTTCCGCCCGCGCACTCGCCGCAACCAAGTATGCCATGAAGACCAGCAATACGATTGCACCACGCGGATTCACGGCAATCCACCTCCCAGAGCGCTGCTCTCTCTGCCCTGTGTGAAGATCTGGTCGCGAACGCTCACCTCTTATTCCGGTCGCCGCGACGATGCCTGTCGCAATCATAGCACAATCACGATGTACGACCGCAGGCCCCATCAGCGGGCGGGGTTCACCCGCTTGCCGGTCCCGATGCACTTGTACCGAGATCAATCTGCGGCTCAGCGCGCGCCTGGACGAGCTGGCAAATAGGTTCGCTATGATAGAAAAGCAGTGCGGAAGGCGGGACTCGAACCCGCACAGGGAAATTCCCCACTAGGCCCTCAACCTAGCGCGTCTGCCAATTCCGCCACTTCCGCCCGAGGCACATGAGTATACCGCCGCCCCGCCGCTAGTCAACCACCGGCGGCTCAGCGGGCAGTTGCGGCTCGCCTGCGGCCCCGCCTCCCCGCTGGCGTCCGGCCAGCTCCAGCAGCTTGAGCATGATCCAGGTTGTGCCCAGCGCCCCGACCAGCGCGTACAGCGCCAGCGACCAGTAGGCGCTTTCGAAGTAGTACCAGCCGGCGGCAATCGCCGCCACCCGCGCGACAACCATCGCGATCCCGTACACCAGCGTGATGTCCTGCCGGTTGAGCACCGCGAACACACAGGTCGTCGGCGAGCTGACGAAGACCAGCAGCAGCCACGGGATCAGCAGCCGGCTGTATTCCCCGGCCGTTACCCACTCCGTCCCCAGGGCCACCCGGCAGGCCCAGGGCGCCAGCAGGACCACCAGCACCGCCGGTCCGATGCCGATCAGAAACAGCTTGCCGTAGAGCCGCAGCACGAGGGCCTTCAGGTCGCCGCCGCGGTTGTGCTCCTCGGCGGCCTTCTGCAGGAACACCTGCGCCACCGCCGCCACGATGATGAACATCGGCGTCGAGAACAGCCGCCGCGCCACACCGTAGTGGCCGACCACCGTCAGGTCGTAGAGCATCGCCATCACGATCAGCGAGATCTGCATCGAGAGCGCGTTGAGCACCGAGGACGGCAGTTGGAACAGCGGGAACTTGCGGTAGCGCACCGCCAGCTCGAGCATCCGCGGCCAGCTGACGCCCGCCGTCAGCGCCGCGCCGTCGCGCCTGACCGCCAGCACCAGCAGCAGCGCCGCCTCGAGGCTGCGCCCGAGCGTGACGCCCAGCAGCAGGCCGACCGGACCCAGTTTCGCCAGACCCGCGCTGACTGCGGTCACTACGTTGCCCAGCGGCTGGCTGATCATTGCTCGCGCGATGTCGCCGAAGTGCTTGCGCCGCGTCGCCCAGTGGTTGACGACCTTGAACACGCTGAAGGCCAGCAGCGCCAGCGGCAGCAGCCACAGATAGGGCGCCAGCGCCTGAGCGTTGGTCAGTCGCAGCAGCGGCCCGCCCGCCACCCACAGCACCAGGGCGGTCAGGACGCTGCCCAGCGCACTGAGCCCCAGCCCCAGCATCAGCAGATTGGCGCCTTCCTCCTCATCGGCGGGCAGCGGCACCGCGCCCTCGTAGCGCAGGGCCGCCGCGGCGACCAGCACCGTCAGGAAGGCGTTGAAGACCGCCAGCACGCCGAAGTCCTCGGGCGTATAGAGCCGGCTGAGGACCGGCATCACCAGCACCATCAGCACCGGGCTGAAGGCGCTGCCGCTGAGCATCACGAAGACGTTGCGCACGAAGCTGCCCGCGGGCGCCAGCCTCTCGAAGATGCGAACTGCGGCGTTCATTATGTGCCTGAGTAGCCCGGGCAGCCCGCATCCCCGCGGGCTGAGTAGGCTTCGCGCGATGCTAACACGCCAGGGCAGCACGGTCAAGCCACCGGGGCTGGGGAACTTGCCCCCCGTACCGCGGGCGGCTCGCCTGCGATTTGCAGTAGGGGCGAAGCCATGCTTCGCCCGCCCCGCCGGAACCAACCACAGAGATCACAGAGCGCACAGAGGAATCAGGGGTCAGGCGTCAGGATTCAGGATTCGGTGGCGCCGGGGGATGGGGAGCGCGGACGTCTCGTCCGCATCCCCAGCTGCTACAGGCCAGTCGCCACCGGGCGGCCGTCGTGGCGCAAGCTTTCGTCGGCGCAGGCCAGGATCTTCACGTTGGCGTAGCCCTGGGTGCCGTTGGACCGCGGGGTGGCGCCCGTCGCGATGCAGTGGATGAAGTCCTCGCACTCGGCCCTGAGCGGCTCGATCGGCCTGACGAACGGAATCTCCACGTCTCCGCTGCGCACCTTCAGCGAGCTGGAGGCCGCCGGCTCGTGGAACTGCTCCCAGTCGACGCCCTTCTCGTGCACCTGCAGCTTGTAGCGTGGCTCCATGTCGTTGAACACCACCATCTTCTCGCTGCCGACCACCTTGATCAGCCGCACCTTCTCGGGGTCCAGCCAGCTGGAGGTGATGCTGGCGAACTGGGTGCCGTTGTAGTGCAGCGTCAGATAAGTCACGTCGTGGATCTGCTCGTCGGTCTGGACGAATGCGCGGCCGGTGGCACTGACGCTGCCGGGATCCCCGCCCAGCAGGTACTGCACCACGCTGATGTCGTGGGGCGCCAGCGACCACATCGCGTTCTCATGGGTGCGGATCTGCCCCAGGTTGGCGCGTACCGCGCTGATGTAGTAGACCTCGCCCAGCTCGCCCGAGTCGATCATCTCCTTGATGTACTCCACCGCCGGGTGATACAGCAGGATATGGCCGACCATCAGCACCAGCTTACGCTCCTGGGCCAGCTCGCACAGCTCCCGCGCGGTCTCCGGCGACTCGGTCAGCGGCTTCTCCACGTGGCAGTGCTTGCCCGCTTCCAGCAGCAGCTTGGCCACCGGATAGTGATCCGGCGTCGGGGTGGCCACGACCACGCCGTCCAGGTCGGCCATCGCCGCCAGCGCCTTGGCGTCGCTGCAGGTGCGCACCCCCGGATACTGCTGCTGCACCCAGTCCAGGGCCTGCGGATCGCAGTCGCAGGCCGCGTGCAGCACGCCGAGGCCGGCCAGGTTGCGGATGTAGTTCTTGCCCCAGCGACCGCTGCCCACCAGCCCGATTTTCGTTCCTGTTGCCATCTTTCGAATCCCCAGTGCTCGTTATACCCCGGCCCGGCTAGTCAAGCTCCACCATCGGCCGCGCCTGCGGCGGCGTGTGCGCCAGCTTGATCTCGCCGGCGGCGATCTCGTACTCCCGGCCGCAGTTGCCCTCCGGACAGACCCAGCGCCCGTCAGCCTCGCGCTGCTCAAGCACGCCCGCGCAGAGGCAGGCCCAGCCCGCCTGCCGCGCCGGCACCCCCAGCATCATCGCATGCGGCGGCACGTTGCGGGTCACCACCGCCCCGCTGCCGATCAGGCACCATTCCCCCAGCTCGATGCCGCAACGAATCGTCGCGTTGGCGCCCACCGAGGCACCGCGGCGCACCCAGGTCTCCACGTAGTCGGTGGCCGGGTCGTTGCGGGGAAAGGCGCTGCGCGGCGTGATCACGTTGGTGAAGACGCAGCTCGGGCCCAGGAAGGCGTGATCCTCGACGTGCACGCCGGTGTAAACCGAGACGTTGTTCTGGATCTTGACGTTGTCACCGATGTCAACCTGCCGGTCGATGTAGCAATTCTGGCCCAGCACGCAGCGGCGGCCGATGCGCGCGCCCTTGCCCACGTGGGTGAAATGCCAGACCTTGCTGCCGGCGCCGATCCGCACGTCCTCGTCGATCACCGCCGTGGGGTGCACGTAGTAGTCGTTCATCTGAGCTGCCGCTCCGGTCGGAATTCTAGCACCATGGGCACCTAGCCGCCACCCGCCGCCGCGCCAGCCAGTTCCCTGATCGCCGCGACCACCTCGTCGCGCTGCGCCTGCGTAAGTTCGGGGTAGATCGGGATGCTCACCGCGTCGCCGGCCATCGCCTCGGCGTTCGGGCAGTCTCCTTCCCGCCCGCCCAGCTCCTTGAAGCACTGCTGCAGGTGCAGCGGCACCGGGTAGTAGATCTCGCAGCCGATACCGCGCGCTTTCAGTCCGTCCATCACCTCGTTGCGCCGTCCGCCCGCGATCCTGAGTGTGTACTGGTTGTAGATGCTCCAGCAGTCGGGGTGAATCCGCGGGGTGGTGACCCCGTGGACGCCGTCCAGCCTGGCGTCGTAGTCGGCGGCGTTGGTTCGCCGGCCCGCGTGCCACTCCTCCAGGTACTTCAGCTTCACGCGCAGCGCCGCCGCCTGCAGGGCGTCCAGCCGTGAGTTGAGGCCCACCAACTGGTGGTAGTACTTCGGCTCGGCACCGTGGTTGCGCAGGATCGCCATCCGCTGCGCCAGGGTCTCGTCATCGGTGACACACATCCCGCCGTCGCCCAGGCAGCCCAGGTTCTTGCTGGGAAAGAAGCTGAAGGTAGCGATGTGTCCGCCGGTCTGCCCGACCCGCTTGCCCTTGTACTTGGCTCCGATGCTCTGGGCGGCGTCCTCGACGATCGCGATGCCCCGAGCGCGGCAGGCCGCCGTAATCGCCTCCATCTCGGCTACCTGGCCGAAGAGATGCACCGGCATCACTGCTTTGGTCCGTTCCGTCGCCAGCCGCTCGATCTCGCCGGGCAGCATGTTGAAGGTCACCGGATCACTGTCGGCGAACACCGGTTTCGCACCGACGCGCACCACCGAACCCACCGTAGCGAAGAAGGTGAAGGTCGGGATGATCACCTCATCACCCGGGCCGATGTCCAGCGCCATCAGCGCCAACACGATCGCGTCGCTTCCGCTGGCGCAGCCGACCGCATGCTTCGCGCCGCAGTATTCCGCGATTTCATTCTCGAATGCGCCGACCAGCGGCCCCATGATGAAGCGCTGCGTGTCGTAGACCTCTTCAAGCGCAGCCTTGATCTCGTCACCGACCTGCGCCCACTGCGCCTTGAGGTCAAGTAGCGGAACTCCCATATTCTACTGTCCTTTGCTGCTCGATTAACCCACCATTTGGGGTCTATCTAGGATAGCGTATGCCGGGGCCCGGGCCGATACTGCTGTGCTAGAATTGTCGCGCCCAGGCACCGGCGGGGCTGTTAGGTGCGGACGGCAAGGCGGAGAGTGGGGCATGAACCAGGCGGTCAACGCTGACTGGAAACCGGAGGCCGATGCGGAGTACGGCCGGGCCTTGATTCCATACCTGCTGAAGCGGTATGGGTGGCTGCTGCTCGGTGGCCTGATCCTCGGTGGATTCGTATTCGGGCTCGCGTCGCTGCTCGCCCCACCCGTTTACAGCACCCGCGGCATCCTGCATATCACGAAGAGCGGTACAGCTTCCGGCTTCATGGGCTCTTTGGCCGGACTTGGCGGCGGGGTGCCGCTGCCCGACGAGCGCCAGATCATCGTCAGCCGCGAAATCGGCTGGCAGGTGATCGACGAACTGGGGCTGCAGGTCGACGTCTACGATCCGAAGTGCACCGATGCTCCCTGGCGGCGAGTGCTGGGCAAGCTGGGATTGGGCGGCGTTGAGGGCTCGCGCGAGGAGCACTACTCGCGCCTCGTGATCCGGGACGTGGAAGTCAACCCGGACATGCTCGGCGCCAAACGGCGCTGGATCACCGCCGACGCTGACGGCGCCTGGCGCTCGGACCAACGCGAAGGAGGCCCCGGCGAGCGCCTGGAGTCAACCAGCTACGGCTTCCTCCCCCAGTTCGGCGCGGCCCACGCCGCCGGCGACCGCTATCTGCTGACCATCAAGCCCGATCACGAGGCCTGGGCCAGCTACATCAGCTCGCTGAGCGTCACCCGGGCCGGACCCGAGACCAGCATGCTGTCCGTCAGGTTCTCCCACCCCAACCCGCTGATCGCCCGTCAGGTGGTGGACCTGGTGCTTGAGAAGTACCTGGACTACACGTACGACATCACCTACGGCAACTACGACGTGCTGCTGGATTTCATCGCCGAGGAGAACGCCGCGGCGCAGCAGAGCCTCGATGACGGTCTGGCGCGGCTGGCCGAGTACCAGGAGGAGCACCGCGTCTACGCCGAGACCGCCCAGGGCGCCACCGCCATCCAGTCCCTGGCGCAGCTCAGCCGCCAGCAGACCGAGGCCCGCATCCAGCTGCTGCAGATCGACAACGTGCTGGCGATGATCGAGTCCCGCACGCCGGCGGAGGTCAGCGCCACCATTCAGGCGCCGGCGACCGTCCTGCCAATCGAGGGCGAGCTGGTCAGCCAGCTGGCAGAGGCGGTCCGCGGCCTGGAGGACGCCCGCCAGACCCGCACGGAGGCGCACCCGGAGGTGCTGCGGCTGCAGGATCAGATCGCCACCGTCCTGGGGCAGATCGAGGACAGCCTGCAGTCGGCACGGCAGGGCTACGAGCTCACCCGCCAGGGCGTGGCCGCCGACATCGCCGGGTTGAAATCCGAGCTGGCGGACCTGCCGGCGGCCACCGGGGGCATCACTCTGCTGCGCGGCCAGATCGAGGCCGACCAGCAGATCCTGGCGCTGCTCAAGGAACAGGAGGCCCAGACCAAGCTGCAGCGCGCCAGCACCAGTACGGACGTCCGCGTGCTGGACTACCCGACGATGCCGGCCCGCCGCGACAGCCCGCGGATCATGCGCGACGGCGCGCTGGGGGTCTTCCTGGGCCTGCTGGCCGCCGTGCTGGCGATGCTCGTGATTGAATCCTACCGGCGCGACTTCCGGACGCTGCGGGAGCTGCGCACCGTCCTCGACCTGCCGGTGCTGGCCGTGCTGCCGGGCCGGCCCACTCGCGCGCCATGGCGCCCCGCTGGCCTCGACGAGGCGATTCCGCAGCTGTGGAGCGTGCTCGACGAGCACCAGCCCGTGGCGGTCGTCCACCTCGAGACGGCGCGCCCCTGCTTCGACCTGTGCTGGGCCCTGAGCGGTCCCGAAGCGGGCCTTGAGAAGGCAGCGGTGCTGCTGGACCTCGACCCCCTCCAGGCGCGCCTGACGCGTGCCCTCGGCCACGAGCCGGGTCCGGGACTCAATGATGTCGCCCGCGGCGCGAAGACCGCCGCCGACGCTGCGATTCGACTCGACGAGCACCGCTGGCTCCTGCGCTATGGCACTGGCCAGTCCTCCGCGGACCAGGTTTCGCACCTGCTTGAGCAGCTGACCACAGAGCACGGACGGGTGATCGCCTGCCTGCCATCACCCAGCCACTGGGCCGGCGTGGACCGGCTCAGGCCGCTGCTCGCCCAGTGTGTGCTGACCGTCTCCCAGAGCCGGGCCAGCCGCGGCGACATCGCGGCGGCGCTAAGCCGGCTCAGGCGGCTGGGGCTTGAGGTCCGCGGCATAGTGGTGACGCGCTTTGACGCCCGGCGCGATCCGCTCGCCGCCGTCGAACTGGCCCAGGTGCCGGTCGTGAAAACGGGACGGGCCTGATGCCCGCCGACACCGCCGCCCTCCCCGCTCCCGCTCCGGCGAGCACTGCCAGCTGGCCGTCCCCCTGGGCCTGGGTGCTGCGCGCCGCGGGTCTCGTCTTCTCATTCGAGTGCGCTCTGCTGCTGATGCTGTTCGCGGGCATCTATAAGGCCGATCCGCGCTTCGCCTGGCTGCCGGTCGACCCCACGGCGCTGTTTTTCGGGCTGAGCGTGATCGCGGGGATCCACGTGGCCCTTCGCCGCGGCCTCCGCGCCCGTCAGGCCGCGCTGGCGCTGGTCTGGCTGGCCGCCGCCTTCGCGGGCTGGGCGCTGCTCAGCCTGCTGTGGACGCCCGGGCACATCTACGCCTACAGCAAGGCGCTGTACACCGCCACGCTGCTGCTGTGGCCGCTGGCGGGTTGCGCGTTGATCATCGCGCCCGAGCCCGCGCGCTACCGGCGGTTCTTCCTGCTGCTCCTGCTGCTCTCGGTCTGGGTCGCCGCCGAGACCGCGGTGGCTTTCGCCGCCAACGCCGCCGCCGGCCATCTGACGTTCTTCGTCAATGCTCTGAGCGGCACGTATCTGTCGCTGGGCCGCGCGATCGGTCCAGGGCTGATCGTATTGCTGACTTTCGGGCTCTACATCGAGCGCCGCCTGTGGCTGCGGCTGCCGCTGCTCGGGCTCGCGGCGCTCTTTCTGCTGCTGCTGCTCAGTATCGGCGGTCGCGGTCCGTTCATCGCCGCCCTCCTCGCCGCCCTGGCCGTAATCATGCTGGGTCTGCGCTTTAGTCTGGGCCACAGCGCCCCACGCCTGCTGGTGCAGTATCTGCTCGTGCTGCTCGTTGCGGGAGTGCTGCTCGCCGCGGCGGCGCGCGCCCCCCAGCTCGGGATCAGCGAGATGCCCGCCACCCTGCGCCGCCTGGCACTGCTGTCCGAGATGGGGCTGACCCGCAACAGCCGGATCGAGCATTTCCGCAATACGTGGAACGGCCTCGATGCCGGCACGCCGGCGGGCTATGGCGTGGGCAGCTGGCCGGTGGTGCTGGGCTACGGCGACTTCCGCGGCTATCCGCACAACATCTTCCTGGAGATTCTGTTCGAGCTGGGCCTGCCGGGCCTGCTGCTGTTCGTCGCGATGCTCTGGGTGGCGCTGCGCGGCAGCTTCCCACTCTCGCTACTGCGCGGCCGGCCCTACGCCCTGCTGGCGCTCGGGTTGTTTCTGGGCGCATTCCTCAACGCCCAGGTCTCGGGGGACCTCAACGACAACCGCTGGCTGTTCGCCTGCCTCGGCCTGCTGATGCTGACGGGGGGTGGCCTTGGCGCGGGAGAGCCGGCCCAGTCTCAGCCGAATGAACCTGCCGCCGCGCTGGTCGGTAGTCGGGATCGCGGACAGCGCGAGTCCTGACTCGCCCGCACAGCCGGTGCATCGCCACCCACGGGCAGCGGGGCTGCCAACGCGGTATACTTCAGGTGGATCGAGCGTTTGGAGGATAAGTCCGTGCCAACGCTGACGAGGTGCCTACTAGTTTGCGCCGCTGGCTGCCTGCTGCTTGTAAGCTGTAATCAGAGTGCGAACCTCCCCGATCCGCCGGAACTGCCAGCAACTTCAGAGCCGCTTGGCTCGCCCTCGCCTGCGACCCGGCATGATGCACCTGCGCTGACGGGCATACCAGCACCAGCACAGTTCCACGTCGTGGCCTATAGCCTTGAAGGCCTGGAGCAAGCTGGCAGCGAGTTTCTCGCCGACCTGCCATTCCAGCGGGTTACCGCGGCAGGCAGCGCCGCGCGCTACGCACCGGTCTGGGACCCCGCCGCACCTGCCGTTCAGGATCTGGCCTACGCCATGTATGGGTTTGACCTGAGTGGGTACGACCTCGACGAATCGGTGCGCCTGGGCTGGGCCCTGGCCCACGCCAGCTCGGATGCGTGGTTGGGGCTGGCGGATCGGAACGATGATCGCTGGGTTTGGCAGCCCATTCCGGAGCTCGGCATTGTCAGGACCGCATTCGAGAATCACATCAGAGCGGATGGCTTGCTCCTCGCAGTCGTGATGCTGACCGGCAGCCATGAATGGGAGCTGGAGACGATCGCAATCGGCCGCTCCGAGAATCACCCGGTCGCGAGTCTGATTGCCGCACCGACGGAGGGGCTGGCGCCGCTCGAAGTCACCTGCGACGCAAGCGCAAGCTACGATCCGAACGGGCAGATCACGCGGTTCGACTGGGATCTGGACGGCGATGGCGTGTTCGAGGTAACCGCTGGTACTGCGACGCAGACTGTGACCTACGATGCTGCCGGCCTCCACAGGCCGGGTGTGCTGGTCACCGATGACGAGGACCTGCAGGATGTCGCCTACGCCGAGGTCCAGGCCGGCCTGGCGCCGGTTGCCATGCTGTACGCTCACCCGGCGGGCGGCGATGCTCCGCTGACGGTGCAGCTGAACGCCGCGGGGAGCTATGACCCCGACGGTGATGTCTCCAGCTTCGACTGGGATCTCGATGGCGATAGCGGCTTCGAGCTGCTTGGCGCAAGCCCAACGCCCGCCACCGTGACCTTCGAGGACTCCGGCCGGCATCAGGTATCGGTGCGGGTAACCGACGACGACGGCTTCACCGGCCAGTGCCACGCGCGGATCGCCGTCGGCGTCGCGCCCTGGCCGATGTACATGCACGATCCGCAGCGCAGCGGGCGCAGCGAGTTCGTCGGCGCGCAGAGCAATATGCTCAGGTGGAAGTTCCGTACCACCGGGCTCGGCTTTGACATGGCCGCGCCGGTCGTCGGCGAGGACGGCACGACCTATCTGGGCATCGGCCACAGTCTGGATGCACTCGCGCCGGACGGCACAATCCTGTGGACAGCGCTGGCAGGCATCGATCCGTCAACCGAGCCGACGCTGACGACAAACGGCAGGCTCTACGTCGGCGCTGCCACTGTTTACCCCATCGGAGGAAAGGACGGGGGTCTCCACGCGTTCCTGCTTGACGGTACTTATCTGTGGACCTATTGGACGCCGGAGCCTGTCTTTTCGCGTCCGGTGGTAGATGGGGACGGGATCATCTACTTCGGGTGTCAAGACAGTAATCTGTACGCAGTCAACGCGGACGGCAGTCTCAAGTGGCGCTTCTCCGCCACCGGCAGAATCCGTGCTGCGCCGGCTGTCGGCGGGGATGGGACCGTCTACTTCGGGACCTCTCTTGGTGAGTACGCCTTCTACGCGATCAATCCGGATGGAACGGAGAAGTGGCGCTATCCGACTGCAAGAGCGATCATGGACCCACCCATCCTCCTCGACAGTGGCTCGGTCTGCTTCTGTAGCAGTAGTACACTCTATTCGCTGAAACCCAATGGCAGCCTCAACTGGGCTCACGAACTCGGCGGCAGCGGTCAACCGGTGATCGCCACGGACGGCCTGCTCTATATGCCGTTCTCGGTCTATCACTCCTGGGGCAGCGACTACTTCCTGTACGTACTGAACCAGCAAGGCGAGCTGGATCGCTCGTATGAGTTCGACGCCAAGATCCTGAACAATCGCGCGGTGCTCGACGAGGAAGGAAGATGCTGCTTCTTCAGCAACGACGGCCTTTACGTCTGCGACCCTGATCCCGAATTGCAGTGGGTGCTTCCCTCGACATACGCAGCCAGTTTCCCACCCGCGATCGGTCCATCCGGTTCCTGTTCCGTCGTTGTGTACGGTTTGCCTCCTCACTACGAGGACGAGCTGCTTGCCCTCGATGCTCAGGGCGAGGTGTTGTGGACGCATGGCGGCGGAGGGCCGGTACCATCAAGTCCGGCGGTCGATGCCGCCGGCGTTGTATATGTAGGCGGTAACGACCTCTACGCCCTCAACGCGGACGGCAGCCTGCGGTGGAAGTACGAGATCGACGGCAGCGCCGAAGGCGGCCCGACCGTTACCGACGACGGCATGGTCTACATCTGCGCCGAAGAGCTGGTGCACGCGGTCGATGCCACCGGAACACGCCAGTGGTGGTGGCATGGCAGTGACAGCTCCTACTCCAGTCCCGTCGTGGACGGCCTTGGGCAGGCGTTGTTCGTCAGGAAAGGACCATCACCTCAGAGAGTGCTCCACGCCGTTGACAATCTTGGCCTCGAAGTCTGGACCCGCGGCGCTGACGGCCACCCGGCATTGGGCTGGGATGGCGAGATCATCGCCGGGTCCGGGAATACCATCAGGACACTCGACACGAATGGTGACACACTCCAGGTCCTTTATCTGCGGGAACTCCTCAGCGCAGTGGTAACCTCCAACCCAACCGTCGGGCCAAACGGCAGGCTGTACTGCGGAGGCGGGGACTGGAACGGGGAGGAGATGTCCAATTACCGGCTATATGCGCTGACCACCGACGGCCGGCCGCTGTGGGAGTACCAGCCGTCCGACTCCGTCGAGATCGGCCAGTGTCCGTCACTGGGTCCGTTCGGGCACGTCTACTTCACTCAGGACGACCTGCTCTACGCGCTGAATGCCGCCGGTGAGCCGCAGTGGTATTACACCGCCGCCGACCACATCGGCACCGCCGTGACCGTTGACGCCGCCGGTAGTCTCTATTTCGGCTGCGATGACGGCAAGGTCTACGCGCTCGACCAAGATCGCTCGCTGAAGTGGCAGTTCCAGACCGGCGCGCCAGTGAACTCCACCCCCGCAATCGGGGCCGACGGCACCGTCTACGTTGGCAGCGACGATGGCTACCTCTATGCCATCGGCCCGTAGGAACCGGACCCCTGCCCGTGTCTACCCCGCCAGCAGGTGCTGAAGCAGGATCTTGACGCCGATGCCGATCAGCACCAGGCCGCCGACCAGCTCGGCGCGGCGGCCGAAGCGCAGCCCCAGCCGGCCACCCAGCAGCATGCCCACCATCGTCAGCGCCGCCGTGGTCAGGCCAATCACCAGCAGCGGGTACCAGATGCTGACGCTCAGCATCGCGAAGCTGAGCCCGACCGCCAGCGCGTCGATGCTGGTCGCCACCGCCAGCACAATCAGCTGTCCGCCGCGCGTGGGGTCGCCGCGCTTCTCAGCGGGGGTGTCGCCGTTGACCTTGTACTCCCACAGCGCGCGGCCGCCGATAAAGGCCAGCAGCGCGAACGCCGCCCAATGGTCATAGGCAGCGATGTACTGCTGCAGGTGCAGCCCGGCCAGCCAGCCAATGAGCGGCATCAACGCCTGGAAGAGGCCGAAGTGGAACGACAGCCGGAACACCTGCCGCGCCGTGACGCCGCCCAGGATCACGCTGGCGGCGATCGCCACGGCGAAAGCGTCCAGCGCCACGCCGATCGCGATACCGATTGTCTCCAGCCAACTCATACCCGTTGATTCACCGGCTCAGCCGAAAGGCGCGGAGTGTATGGTGACGACACCCGCATGCGGGCCCTGTTGCTCACCCCTGCCCGGACACACCCCGCGGGCGGTCCACTGGCAGCTCAATGTGGCCCAGCATGTGCAGCGCCAGGAACGACACGATGGTCTCCCGGCCCGTATACAGCCTGTTGAACAGCTCGCGCGGCACCATCCCGTAGAACGCCAGCGGGTGGTTGGCGTAGATCCACCGGCGCTTCAGGCAGAAGTAAAGCCGCTGGGCCCACTGCAGCCTCGACGCCCAGCCCAGCAGGCAGCCCTTGACCCGGTAGGGTAGCCACTGCTGCTCCGTCCGGTGCGCGCGGCTCTCACTGACGCCGGTCAGTTTCATGTACTGCCTGGCGACGTAGTCGTTGTAGTGTTTCTTGCCCAGGCGGAACCTCACCGGAGTCGTCGCCCAGAAGTCGAGCAGCTCCACGTCCCAGAACGGCAGCCACCAGTCGTAGCCGAAGGACTCGTAGCAGCGCACCGCGTTGACCAGGTACTTGCTGCACTTGCCGTCGGTGAACTGCGACTCGAAGGCGCTGGCGGAGTCCGGCCACTGCCCCAGCGGGCCCATGCGGGACAGTATGCGCTCGCAGAGTCCCGCCTCCAGTTCTACGCGCTCCCGCGTCCAGTCCCAGTTGATGAAGTGCTCCTGCAGGATGAGTCGGGCGAAGCCGACGTCGCTGAGCTGTCGACCGGCGTAGATTTCCGGAATGTGGGTGGTCCAGGCGCCGGCCGCCAGGTCCGGCGACATCCCCGGCACGAAGATGCTGTCCCGCGGCAGGCGCCCGTCACGGGTCAGCTCGTAGACGGCCGGCCAGTCCTGAATGTGCGGCACCTGGCTGAGGTTGCCGGCGAAGCGCAGATATTCCTGCAGCGCCGGCACGGACCACCAGCGCCGCCACTGCTTGTTGCTGTAGGGCACCATCGCCCAGTCGAGCCCCAGCCGCCCCGCCACCTCGCGACTGAGCACCGCTTCAGGGTTGCCCGGCTGCCCGTAGGTGAAGCACAGCACCGCGTCGTAGCCCAGGCGCTTCAGCATGATCGCCGCCAGCCGCGAGTCGTAGCCGCCCGACAGCGGGATCACGATCGTGCGGCCGTCGGCCACGGTGATCAGCCGCCGGAAGATACTCAGCAGCATGCTGTCGTGCTGCTCGGCAAACTCGGCCTCCGTGAGCTCCTCGTTGTAGCTATGGGTGTAGCGGTAGTAGCGCGTGGTGCGCGCCGTTATTTCTTCGCCGGCCAGGTCGAAGCCGGCGATTTCACCGGCGGTGAGCTGCTTGATCCCGGGATTGAGCGTATCCTGGCCGCCGACGAACGCGGCCAGGCGGTACTCGGCCTCCACCAACCGGCCGGGCGGCGCCGCGCCGATCTGCGACTCGATCCACTGAGCATCGTCGCTGACCAACAGCTCTGCGCCGTGCAGCGCGTAGTGAACGGGCACCGAACGGACGCGGTCGGCGATCGCCACCAGTGTGCCGTCCCGCAGCCTGGCCACGGCGCCGAAGAAGCCATTGAGGTTCTCGGCAAGCTGCCGGGCCGCCCCCAGATCGTCGATGGCGGCCAGCCGGCGGCCGATGTCGTCCGCCGTCAGCAGCGTATCGCCGTCGAACGCCGAGCCGCACACCGCGTAGCCATCGCCAGCCGCCCAGGGGCGCAGACGGTGCCAGTTGCTGTGGACGCGTGGGTGCATCGGCCCCACCAGTATACCGACCGCTGGTTCGCGCCGGCCGCCGGCTCGTGATGATGTACCGTAGCTACTCAGCCAGCAGCTCCTCGTAGAAGCTCAGCAGCTTGCGCTTTTCCGTGGCCCAGTTGTAGCGCTCCCGTGCCGCTCGCCGTCCGCGCTCGCCCATTGCCCTGGCCTCCGCTGGGTTCTCAATCAGCCACCGGATCGCCGCCGCCAGCGCCCCGGCGTCACCGGGCTCGACGCACAGCCCGCAGCCGGCCGCATCCACGATGCCGCGGTAGAGCGGGAAGTCCGAGACGATCACGGGCAAACCCAGCGCCATGTACTCAAACATCTTGGTCGGGTAGCTGCTGCGCATGTTGGGCGTCGGATAGAGCACCGCCAGCCCGATGTGGCAGCGCGCCAGGATGCGGTGCCCCACGCCGGCCGGCCTGAATCCGCGCAGCCGCACCCCGTCGAGGCCGTGCTGCTCCACGTATTCGCGGAGTTCCAGGCCGTGGTTCTCGTCGGTCGGTCCGATGCACTCGAAGTCCACGCGCAGCCCTTCGTCCCGCAGCAGTCTGACCGCCCTCAGCATCTCCCAGCTGCTGCGCAGGCCGGCGATCAGGCCGAAGTAGCAGACCGTGGGGATCGCGTTTTTCGGTTCGTCGATCTCCTCGAGCTGCCCCACGTCCGGCAGGTTGAGCACGTCGACGCGGCGCCTAACCCAGCGATAGCCGTCCTTGTAGGACAGCTCGGCGAAAACGACCGCGACGTCGCGCAGCCAGTAACGTTCGAACCAGGTGTAGATACGGGCGACCAGCGGGGCGATCCATCTCGGCAGATAGGGCTTGGAGGCCGCCAGGGCCTTGGGCATGCACTCGTGCATGTCGTAGATCACCCGCCCACCGAGGCGCTTCAGCGCCGACGCCCGCGGCAGCAGCTCCGCGTCGTGGAGGTGATAGACGTCCCCGCCTTCCCGCCGGCACAGGTCCAGCGCGAGACCCGTCAGCCGCCACATCCGATCCAGCCGGTTGCGGGCCGGCGGCAGGCTCCGGATCTGGACGCCCTCGATCACCTCGTCGGCCGGGTGTGGCGCGACCAGCACCACCTGATAGCCCGCCTTGCGCAGCGCGATGCACTCCTTGAACAGAATCCGGCTGTCGAGCGCGTGATGCACGGTCGTAACGTGCACGGCCTTGGGCGTCATCGTTCAGCCCTCCACCCTGCGGCCGGCAGCCGCGTCTTCGATCACGGCGATCTCGCGCGCCACCCGCTCCTCCCAGCTGAGCAGATACTCTTTGGCCGCCGCCCGTGCGCCGCGCTGCAGCCGCTGCCTGAGCTCGCCGTCTCTCAGCAGCCACTGCACCGCGTCCGCGGCCTGCTCCACGCCATCGACCAACAGCGCCGACTCCTCGCTCCGCGCCACCGCGTCCAGACTACCGTCAGCCAGGCTGAGCAGCACACTGCCGGTGCCCAGCGCCTCCAGCGCCACGTTGCCCAGGTTACTGACTTCGTAGAAGGAAAGCACCGCCGTCGCGGCCGGCATCAACGCCAGCAGCGCCCGGTGGTCGATGGGGCCGAGGAACCGCACGACGTCCCCGAGCTCGAGTTGCTCTACCAGGCGGTCCAGCTGACTGCGGTAGTCCGCCTCGCCGTCGTGTCCGGCGAACAGCAGCTGCAGTTCGGTCGCGCCACGCTCACGCAGCAGCCTCAGCAGCTCGATCGCCAGGTGCTGCCGCTTGAAACTGTTGATGCGGCCGGGATACAGCAGAAACGGCTCCCTGATGCCGGCGGGCAGCTCGACGGGCGGCTGATCGGAAGGGCGATCGACGCCATTGAGCCAGAACAGCAGCGGCGTGCCGCGGTCACCGATCTCGCGGTAGATGTGATCCGCCCGCGTCCCGTCGTTGGTGACCAGCAGAAAGGCCTTGCGGCTGCTGAAGGCCTGATAGTGCAGCGGATGCCTAAGCCAGACGCCGGCCCGGCCCCAGGGGCCGAGCCCCTCGGCCGGGAATTCATTGATCAGGTAGTTCACACCGTAGAGCCGCTGGCCGCAGGGAATCGCCGCACGCCGCGCCTCGATCGCGCCCAGCGTCCCCAGCGAGCCCTGGGCGTAGACGAAGTCATACTGCTGCTCTAGAATCCGACGCCGCGCCGCCAGCGCGAAGCGCAGCAGACGGCGCACGTCCCAGCGCGAGCCCTCCGGTTCCCAGGGGGCGGAGTGGATCTGCTGCGGGCTGAGCCAGTCCACGCCTAGTCTCAGCTGCCTCCCCTCGGGCCCGCCCACCAGCAGGTCAACCCGATGGCCCGCCTCGATCAGACCTTTGAGCGGCCGCATGAACGCGGGCATCCCCCGCGGAGCGCTCCCCTGGTACAGCACGTCGGCCAGCCCCGACCACGCGGCCGTCACGTAGAGGATTCTCAGCATCGCCGGCCCGCTTCGTTAGGCATCCCGCTCTCCCGACGGCGTCGGCTCGGCGGCTTCCGTTTCGGGGATGCTCATGCTGACCCGCGCCGGCACGCCGACCAGCACCACGTTGCCGCGGCGGAAGCTGCGCCCGACCACGGAGCCCGCCGCCACCACCGTCCGGTCACCCAGCACCACGCCGGGCAGGATCACTGCGTTCATCCCGATCCAGCACTGCTCGCCGATCACAACGTCCCGCGGGGGTAGATGCCGGTCGGGGTCGCGCGGATCGTGGTTGGTGGTGATAATGCCGACGTTGGGGGCGATGTAGGTGCCCTTGCCGATGACGATGCGGCCGCCACGGGCGTTGGAAAAGTAGCAGCCGTGGGACTGGAAGTTGTTGATGTCGTCGGGGTCGAACTCGATACCGTCCGGCTCCAGCACGCGCGCCAGCGGCGTGACCGGCCACGGCACGTGGCGGTTGAAGCCCAGCAGCTTCTGCCACCACAGTCCGCGCCAGGCCCAGTACCAGCCCGCGTTGCTTTGCTCAAAGTGCCGGCCCCGCAGAAAGCGGCGGTCGAAGGCCAAACGGCAGATCAGCTTGACCAGCGGCAGGCAGGTTGCGAGCAGCATCCGCCTCAGCATCTGGCATTACCTCCCGGCTGTGCTGCACGACTACCCACGGCTTGGACCATGGCGGTTGCGGAACAGGCGCCGCCGCAAGCACCGCGGCGCCCATCTTAGCATCGCGTGACTGGTATCCTGCACGCTGGGGCTGTTGTGGTTGCAGCCCCGTGGCTATAATACTGAGGTTGTACTGAGGACTGGGCTGGAGATGCACTTACTGCTGCTCTTCATGTACTACCTGCGCCCCGACGACCCGGGGATCAAGCGCTTCAACGAATTCTGCCAGCTGTGGGCCACCGAGCACGGGATGCGCGTCACCGTCCTTACCGGCCAGGTGCACTACAACACGGGCCGCGTCTATCCCGATCTGAACGGCCACCAGGTCGTCCGCGAGGATGACGGGCCGGTAGAGGTGCTGCGCGTGCCGGGACCCAACACGTTTCACCGCGGCTACGCAGGCCGCGCGATGAGTCAGATCGGCTGGGCACAGAACCTGCGACGGGTCTACCCGGACCTCGACAAGCCCGATCTGGTGATGGGCGTCTCGGTGCCGCTCTGGATCGCCTGGCCGCTGGTCGCCGCCCGCCGACGCTGGCACATTCCGGCGATTCTCGAGGTGCGCGATCTCTGGCCCGAGGCGATCGTGAATATGGGTATCGCCCCGGCCTATCACCCGGCCGTGCTGGGCATCAGTATGCTCGAGCGCTGGGCCTATCGCAACGTCGACCACATCGTCACCATCTTTGACGGCCAGAAGGAGAACATCGCCGGGCGGCGCCTTAAGGCCGCCGACCAGATCGACGTGATCCCCCATGGCGTGATGCTGGACGCCTACGAGCAGGTCCCGCCCGCCGCGCGGGGAGAGATTCGGGCCCGATTGGGAGTCACCGACGATCAGCGGCTGGTGATCTACGCCGGATCCCACGGCCCGATCTACAACCTCACGACGCTGATCGACACCGCCGAGCGGCTGCGCGACCGCGCTGACATCCAGTTCATCAGTATCGGCGACGGCTGGGAGCGTCAGAAGCTGATCGCCGACGTGCAGCGCCGCGGTCTGACCAACATCCGCTTCCTCGGCCCGGTGCCGGCCAGCGAGGTGCCGTCCTACCTCAGCGCCGCCGACATCGCCTGCTCGGTGGTCAACGCGAGGGCACTGACCGGCTGGAACGACCGCACGCGCGGCGCCTTCCGCAATGCGATGTTCGACTACGCCGCCGCACGCCTGCCGGTTGTGTTCAACGACCCGGGCTGCGCCGTCCACGAGGTCCAGGAACGGGCCCGCGGTGGTCTGTACGCCGACACAGCCCAAGGGGTGGAGGAGATGGTCCGGCACATTGCCCGGCTGGCCGATCGCCCCGACGAGGCACGCGAAATGGGGGAGAACAACTACCGCGGGATCGCACTGAAGTACAACCGGCGTAAGATGGCCAAGGTCTACGTAGAGCTGATGGAAAGGATGGTCGACCGCGCGGCGCAGCCCGTCACAGCTCAGATTCGAAGCTGATCCGGCCGAGCCACTCGAGCGCCAGGAACGAGTTGATGTTCACCCCCCCGACATACAGCCGCCTGAACAGCTGCCGCGGCACGATTCCATACCACGCCAGCGGGTGGGTGCCGTACTTGAGCTGGCGCTGCAGCTGCAAGTAGGCCGCTGCCACCGCTGGCACCCGCTCGCCGACCGCCTTGACGGCTGCCGCCGTCGAGTGGAACAGGCGTCGCGCCATCGTCCCGGCACTCAGCCCTCGTGCTGGGTGCGGCAACGAAGCCGTCAGCTGGCCGAAGTACCGCCGTGCTAGTTGCCTGCCCAACCGATAGCGGCACGGCGTCTGGCTCCAGAACCGCAGTACCGCGTCATCCCAGAGCGGCAGCCACCAGTCGTAGCCCCAGTACTCGTACGTACGCACGGCGTTAGTGATGAACTTGGCCTGCCGCTCGCGGATCGCCCAGGCCTCGTACAGCGCCGCCGAGCTGACGTAGCCCGCGGTATCACCCGTCGCGGCCAGCACCCGGCGGCTGAACAGCTCCTCAAGTTCGCGCCGGCGATCCCCCCACGGCCACAGGCTGTAGTGCAGCCGCGCCGTTGCGCGCGCGACCGCTTCGGGCTCCAGCACGTCGTCTCGCAGCGGTGGCCAGTTCGGCGGGGTCCGCCTGGGCCGCACGAACGCCTCCGCCGCGTAGCCCGGCACGATCAGCGTTTCAGCGGGCAGCAGTCCCCGCTCGCGCAGCTGCATGATTGCCGGCCATTCCTGCAGGATCGGCAGGGCGCACAACCCGTCGGCGAAGTCGTAATACTCCCGTCGCTCGGTGGTCCGCCACCACTGCGCCCAGAGCTGCTCGGTATAGGGTACGAACTCCCAGCGCAGCCCCAGTCTGCGGGCCAGCCGCCGGCTGCCCAGCGCGTCCTGATTGCCCGCGCGGCCGTAGGAGTAGGCAAACACGTCGTCGTAGCCCAGGCGCTTGAGCCAGATTGCGATCCGTCCGGAGTCGATGCCGGCGCTCAGGGCCAGCGCGATCGGCCGGCCGCCCGCATACTCGATCAGGTGGCGCATCGCGCTGGCGGTTGCCTCGTCCAGCGCCGCCAGCAACTCCTCCTCACTGCGGTCGAGCAGCGGCCACCGACGCTGCGGGAAGTAGGTGGTGGTGTGCGTCTGCAGCTCGCCATCGACCACTCGTGCGGCCAGCAACTCACCAGCCTGCAGCTGCTTGACGCGCGGATAGAGCGTATCCGGGCCGGTCACGTACCCCGCGTATTCGATCTCTAACTCGGCGACGGGGTCGCGCTCGCTGTCACCGACTCGCTCGCGAACCCAGCGCGCACTGTCGCTGATAAACAACCGTCCTTCGACTTCGCCGTAGAACACCGGAATCGACCGGACGTGGTCCGCTGCGGCGATGGTCCACTCGCCAACCTGACCGATACAGGCGAAGAAGCCGCTCAGCGAGGACAACAACTGGGCGGCGGTCTGCACATCCGCTGCTCCCGGCAGCAGTCTCGCCAGCTCAGCCTCTCGCGCCAGCCGGCCCTTGTGGACGGCCGCTCCCCTGAACCACAGGCCCGCGAGGGCCGTCCAGCGTATGCCGTCAACCAGGTGGATGCTGATCTTCATCGATCCCACTGCCGTTCGTTCCCGCCGCCCAGCTTCAGTCTGCCCAGCCACTCCAGAGCCAGGAAGGAGTTGATGTTCACCGACCCGCGGAAGCTGCGCAGGAAGAAGCGCCGCGGCACGATGCCATACCAGGCCAGCGGATGCGAGCCATACTTCAGCGGCGCCCGCAGCCGCTCGTAGAGCCGGCCGACCACCGGCACGCTGCCGCCCAGCGCCCGTCCCCAGCCGGCCATCGCGCTCAGCCCGATCAGCGGCCAGGAGGTGTGCGCCTGTCGGTGCCGGCTTCCACTGATACGCTCATACAATCCGCGGATGTGGCTGCGGGAGAACCGCCGGCCGATCCGCAACTCGACCGGGCACCGCATCCAGAACTGCGCGAATTCCGCGTCCCAGAACGGCAGCCACCAATCGTAGCCCCAGTACTCGTAGGCGCGCATGGCGTTGACGATGAATTTTGCCTGCCGCTCTTGGATGCCCCAGGCCTCCACCGCGCAGGCCGAGCTGTGGAACCGGCTGAAGTCACCCAGCGCGGCTTCAATTCGCCGCGCCACCAAAGGAGCCAGTTCGTCGCGCCGATCGCTCCAGTCCCAGAGCGAGTAGGTGTAGCGGATGATCGCGGCCAGCACGGTCTCCCCTACCACGCCCGTGTCCCGGTACACGCGGGCGGCCGCTGCGGTCCTGCGGCTCGCCGGAAAGGCGTCGGCGCTGTGTCCCGGTGCGAAGATCGCATCCTCGGGCACCAGTCCACGCCGCCTCAGCTCCCAGACCGCGGGCCACTCTTGATACACCGGCAGCGAGCACAGCCCGTCGGCGAACCGGCCGTACTCCTCGCGCTGAGGCGTATTCCACCAGCGCCGCCAGCGCTCCTCGGTGTATTCGCAGAACTCCCAGCGAATCCCCAGGCTGGCGGCCACCTGCCTGCTGGCCTCCGCTTCGGCGTTGCCGCGCCGCCCGTAGGAGTAGGCGATCACGTTGTCGTAGCCGAGCCGCTTCAGCATCACGGCGATCAGCCGCGAGTCAAAGCCGCCGCTGAGTGGAATCACGATGCAGCGCCCGCCCGCCAGCGCGATGAAGCGCTCGAACGCCCGCTCCAGGATCGCGTCCAGTTCCTCGCGCAGTTCCTCTTCGCTACGCACGGGGCCTTCCTCGTGCTCGTAGCGGAAGTACCGCTCCGTCTTCACGATCGGTGCGCCATCGGCGGCAAGCAGCAGTTCACCCGCCTGCAGCTGTTTGACGCGCGCGTGTATGGTGTCCGGGCCCGTGATATAGCCCGCCAGCTCGAACTCCAGTTCACTCACCGGATCGCGCGCCTCGTCGCCGATCTGCTGCCGCACCCAGCGCGCGTCGTCGCTGAGCAGCAGTCCGTCATCGCGCTCCCCGTAGAACAACGGCAGCGAGCGTGTGCGATCAACGGCCGCCACGGACTCCCCGCTGGCCAGCGTGCCGACGGCGGAGAAGAGCCCGTTTAGTTCACGAAGCGTCCGCCTGAACTGGATGCCGTCGGCGCAGGTCGCGAGGTGCTGGCTGAGCGCCTCACCACTGAGCAGCCTGCCGCCCAGGAATGCCGTCCCGCGGGTGCAAAGGGCGCCGAATTCGTGCCACTGCTCCGAGTCGCGGATGTGGATCTGCACGCCGCTCAAACAGCTACTCCAGCCCGGGAAGTTCTGCGCTCGCGATTGTAACACCTTCAGCGGTGGCCCCGTCACTCGACGACCGGCATGACAAGCGCCGAGGGCCGCCCACCGTCGTGATACAGGCTGGTGGTCTGGCTCACGTAGGCGGCGCCGTCCTCCCACATCTCACCCGTACCGGGGTTAAGGTCCCAGCGCGGGTAGTTGCTGCCCGTCACGCTGAGACGGATCCGGTGGCCGGCGTTGAACACCACGCTGATCGACCAAAGGTCGATCTCCACCTCGTAGACCTCTCCGGGCACCAGCGGTGCCGTGGTTTCCATGCTGTCGCGATAGCGCAGGCGCAGGATCCCGTCCAGCATCAGCAGCGAGCGGCCGTCGGGGTAGACGTCGCAGAGGCGAACGGCGATGTCTGTGTCGACGGCGTCACAGCTGACCCACAGTCGGCAGGTCACCCGCCCCGTTACCTCCAGCGGCATGGCAAGTGGGTCGGTTTCAAACACCAGCACATCGCCCCGCTCCTCGACCGGGCGCTGGTCAAAGATGCCGGCGTCGATTTCCAGGTTCCGCCCACCGAGGGTTGGTGACGGATCGGCGGGATCGAACGTCCAGCCGCTGGGCTCACTGTCACCCGCCGGCTCAGGCCGCAGGCTGCCGTCACCGTGCAGGTAGTAGCTGGTCTCGGTAGCCGGCATCGGCCAGTCATCGGCATAGCGCCACTCGTTGCCCGGCGCCTGCGGGTCGTCAACGTCCCCGATGACGTAGTACGTAACGGCGGGCGTTGCCAGCAACCCGCCGTCGAGTCCCGTGAGCCAGTAGTCCATGAACCAGCCGTAGCATGCCCAGGGCGGATGGGCGGCCGCTGCCGGGAATTCCAGTTCGCCACAGACCGTCTCGCCGTCTCCTCCGTGCACCCACGGCCCCATCACCAGCCACTGGTTGCCCTGCGCGCCGGGGCCTCCATCGTGCTGCCGCAGCGTGAACGCATCAATGGTGCCCTGACTGAAAGTATCGAACCAGCCCCCGAAATGCATGCCGGGCGCCGTGATCTCCGCGGCGTTCTCGCGAATGCTGAACTGCTTCCAGAAGTCGTCGTAGGTGGGATGGGAATGATAGAGCTCCCGCACGCCGGGGTCGAAGTTGTTCTTGTCCAGCCACAGCGTCATCTGCTCCTCGCGGTAGGCGCCGCCGACGTAGACGAACTCATGGAACATCGAGGCCGCGGCGATGCCGACGAACTGGCCTCGCAGCCCCGGGGGACGCTGGGTAGCCGTGTAGTTCTGCGTCATCCCCAGCATCGATCCACCGGTCGTAGCGATGCTGCCATTGCACCACGGCTGCTGCATGATCCACTCGCAGGTGTCCAGACCATCCTGGTGCTCCCCCAGGTCGCTCCCGCTCTGGGGAAAGTTGCTGCCGCCGCTGCCAAACCGGCCGCGCGTGTCCTGGGCGACCAGCACCCGGCCGTCAGCGTTGACCGCGGCGCCGTGATCGGCCTCCCAGGTCTTGTCGTAGCATGTCCGTACCAGCACCACGGGCCAGGACCCCACTGCCCCCGGCAGGTAGACGTCCGTCGCCAGCTGCGTACCGTCCGTCATCTGTACCAATCGGGTATTGAGCCCCGCTAGCCACTGCTGTACCGGTGGATCCGGCGGACCCGGCAGATCGGGATCCGCGCCGCCGCCCGAGCACGCGCAGCACAGCAGCGCGACGGAGATGGCCCCCGCCACCAGGATTGTCCTTCGCAAAATACCAGCCTGCATCAGTCCTAACCCCACAGCTTGCCCTCGTCGGGCGTAGCACACTGCGCTCATAGCTACCACATGCCCGGCCGATGCGCAACGCCGCGGGACTGGCGAGGGGCATGCCCCGGGTCCGGTAGCATGTAAGGGTTGATTGTGGGCCCGGCAGGATTCGAACCTGCGACCAAGTGATTATGAGTCACCTGCTCTAACCACTGAGCTACGGGCCCCGGCCGCAATGTGATTGTAACGGCGGCTCGGATCGGGGGTCAACGACGCGCCGCGCGTGAGCCGCCACGCGGCACCGCGGGATGCTACTGGCCGTCCTCCGGCTCAGGCTCGGGTTCCTCGGCCGTCCAGACCGGCACCTGCAGTTCCGCCGGAAACTCTCCGTAGGTCACGATCTCGACACTGGCGCCGAGGTACAGGTACCACTGACGTCCGGCCCTGACCCAGCGCACCGGACTCTGGGCCGCGAACATCGGGCCCAGCTCCGGATTCACAGCCGTGATCGCGAAGCCGTCCTGCTCCACCACCTTGACATCGTAGGTCGTGGCCGCTGGATACCGGGTGTTGGGGACGGCCGAGCCGCGCATCGTGTCGTCGTACTTCCGCAGGTCTTCCGCCGTCATCTGGCCGCGGTAGGCCGGACTCAGAAACGAGCTGTAGGCGGTCTGCGGCGACTGACCCGCCATGTAGTTGTAGTAATCGACAGCCCGCCCGGCCACGTCCTGTCCCAGCCAGCCACAGCCGGTCAGCAGCAGCAACAGGACGGTGCCCAGCCAGCGCATGCCGGCATTATATCCGTTCCGTTTTACCATGTCCTCTCACCTGCGGGACGGCTCAGTACAGCCATGGTTCACCCGCCGGACGTGTCTTGAACCGCTTATGACCCAGCAGCCACTGGGATGGATCCTCGCGGATTACCTCCACGTAGGCCGCGTTGATCCGCGTCAGCAACTCCACCATCGCCTCGTCGTGATCCGTGGGCAGCCCGCTCACGTCCAGCGGTGCCTTCGCCACCCAGCGGTGCTTGCCCGGTGCCAGCCGCCGCGTGTAGATCACCACGAGTGGGCAGCCGAACTTGAGTGCCAGCGCGGCGGGCCCCGGCACGGTGCTGGCCTCGATGCCCGCGAACGGCGCAAACACGCCGGTCGTTCCCCCGTTCTGGTCGGCCACCAGCCCCAGTACGTTGTTGCCCTTCAGTGCTCGCAGGACGGCGCTGTTCATCCGTTTGCCCGACATGATGTTCACGATGCCCAGGCGCGCTCGCCAGGGAAACGCCAGGTTGGAGAAGAACTCGTCGCGCTGCGGTTTGCCCACCGCATGCAGAGTCCTGATCCTGTGCGTCAAGTACGCACCGCACAGATCCCAGTTGCCGTAGTGCATCGAGAGGCCGATGGCGCCGCGCCCCTCTGTCAGCGCGCCGCTCAGGTGCTCGACACCCTCGACCTCGGTCACCATCGCCAGCGTGCGTTCCACCGGCATGCTTCCCATGCGGATGAACTCGACCACGTACCATCCCAGGTGCCGGGCCGCCCGTCCGCCGATTCGGCGGCGCTCCGACGCATCGTAGCGCTCGCCGCAGACCAGCTCCAGGTTGCGCGCCGCCGTCCTGCGCCAGCGAGGCAGCAGCCACCACGCCAGCCAGGCCAGGCCGGCTCCCAGCGCGTATGCCGCGCGCTCGGGCAGCACGCGTACGAGCCAGATCAGCGCGAGAGTCAACGCCCGCACCGGGAGGTTGCGCACGACGTAGTACCAGCGGGGCATGGTCACGGCCAGCATTGTAGCGAACGGCGGGCAGGCTATACTGGTAGTCCGATGATACGGGACGACTCCCCCAACTGGCAGCGGCATCCCGTAACGCAACTGGTCGCGGTGATCCTCGGCATCGGTCCGCTCTACGCGCTGGTGATTTACTCCGGATTCGTCGGCATGCGCCAGCCCACCTTCGACGCGCCGGACCTTCGCGAGACCCTGGCTCATCTGCTGGTGTTCGTCTTCGGCTTCGGCGGACTGCTGGTGGCGCTGCTCTATCTGGTCTGCGGCCAGCGCCTGGCCAGCCTCAACCTGCGCCCCGGTCGCTGGCTGCTGGACATGCGCAGCGGGGTGATGCTGGCCGGCGCGCTGCTGGCCTACCAGCTGGCCTTCAGCATGCTGACCGCCCAGCTGGGCTCAAGCGAGGTCCCCGAGGCGAACCTGGCCATCGCCCGCGAGCTGTCCGAGGATCCGTGGCTGCTGGCGCTGTGGCTGGGTCCGACCGTCTGGCTGCAGGCCGGCCTGTTCGAGGAGCTGTCGCGATCGTTCATGCTCAGTCGGCTGTGGCAGGTCTGGACCGGGCCGGCCGGCAAGTGGCTGGTGTTGATCGGCTCCTCGCTGCTGTTCGGTCTCGGGCATCTCTACCAGGGCCCGGTGGGAGTCTTCGGCACGGCGCTGATCGGCCTGATCCTCGGCTGGCACTACCTGGTGCGCGGCCGGCTGCTGCCGCTGATCATCGCTCACGGCCTCTACGACACGGTGGTGATCCTCGCGCTGGTGAGCGCGGTGCGCTACGACCTGGTCTAGGCACAGTCTGCCCGTAACTTGTGGAACACTGCCAACAGGATATGCACCGGCAATGGTATAATCGGCCTCCGGCGCCGGCACTCTGCCGGCCGGCGGGGAAGGCGGATTCATGACTGCATGGAAGTGGGGCATCCTTCTGTGTGGCGCGCTGAGCGCCGCTTGCTGCGTGTCGATGGCCTATGCGGCGCCCGACCGCCTCGGTGACGAGGTGCCCGACGCCTTTCCGGACCAGCCCCATGCTCTCAGCTTCGGCTACAGCCACGAGTCGATCCAGCTGGAAGGACCGCTGAGCGACGACCGCGTCGCCCACGACTACTTCCGGCTGCGCTACACCCTCAATTCCAGCACGGCGCTCGGATTCCGCTACGGCACCCACGATCTGACCGGCGGGCTGGGTCTGACGACGCCGCTGTTCGATAACCGCGACAGCGCGGAGTCCTACACGCTGGATCTCAACCTCAACCTGCTGAATGTGCCCGCCACGCCCGCCGACCCCGACAACGGCGTGGAATTCTCCGCCGGCTCGTCTTTCGGGCTGGGCATCAGCGGTACCCAGTACCAGAGCGACATGAGCGATCTGACCAGTGACGACTCGCTGCTCAGGGCCTACCTGGTCTACACCTCTGATCTCTCGCCCGAGATGCGGGCGCACACGGTCTTCAGCACCGCGCGCCTGACCGGTGACAACCAATCGGGCTCCGTCAACCGCGTCGGGGCCGGTCTCGATTACACCCTGATCGGCGGTCGCCGCCCCCTCGTGTTGATGGCCAATGGCGTGCTGGACGTCTATAACTTCCGCGAGCCGGAGTTCAACACCAGCCGCGTCAGCCGCTTCGACGTCGGGCTGCGTTATCGTGTTGCCGAGGACTGGTACGCCAGCATCGGCTACATCACGGTCAACGACAGCGAGGACGACTCCAGCGGCAGCGGCATCTACGCCGGCGTGCAGTTTGTCGATGAGCCCTCGCCGCCCAAGCCGGAGTGCCCCGAGGTTGAGCAGGACTCCGCGCCCGAGGAGGGCGACGATCCAGGACAGCCGCCGGCTGCTGATCAGCAGCCGGACCAGGCGTCCGCCACCGTCCCTGCCGAGCAACCCACCCTGATGGCCGCGGCGCCAGCCCCGGATTCGGTCGAGCCTGCAATTGAGGAACCGGCCGGGTCCGACAGAGCCGCCGCCGCCGCCGAGCCGGAGGCGGGATCTGCCGAGAGCGCGGATGGCGATGACTGGGAGATGGGCATCGCGATTCCGCCCTTTCCGGAGCAGCGCCCGCGCCATACGCCGGCCGGCGCGCTGATGGCCCGCGCCGTGCTCGAGGCCGCGCCGCCCCACCCCCACCACACCAGGCCCGAGGATGAGCTGCAACGTCCGCCGGCGGATGATTCGGCGGCTGGCAGCGACGAGCTCGGTGCTGAGTTGGTCGAGTCAGCGGACGCGGAGGCGCCCGGTGTGCTGGAACTCGACAGCGAGTCGATCATCGCCGACTCCGCAACCGCCACGGATGAGGGCACGGCGGAGGCCGGCCGAGTTGCCGCGGCGGCGGGAGGATAGCATGCGGCCGCTGCTGCTGGTTGCGGCCGTGCTGACGCTGGCGCTGGGAAGCGTCGCCGCTCAGGACTCAGACGATGACGCGGATGCCCGGGCCGGCACTACGGGCGATGACGCGGCGGGCGTTGACTGGAGCGACTGCCTGGCCTGCCACACCGACGTGGTCACCCAATTGCCCACGCTGTCCACCTTCCGCATCGACGTACCGGGCACACCCCTGCCCGACTGCCGCGACTGCCATCAGCCCGTCGAGCTGTCGGCGCTGCGCACGCAGTGGACTCATCCGGTACGCACCGTGGCTGACCACCTGGCCTGCATGGACTGCCATGTGGTTGCCACGCATGACGGCACTTGCCCCCCGCCGCGCCCTGTGGGCGACTACAACGCCTCGGGCTGCCATGAGTGCCATCCCGCGGTCGAACTGAGGCTGTCGATGCTGTGGTCCCATGGCCACGACCCCCGCGTCACCTGCCGCGATTGCCATCCCGCCCATCGGCCGCTGGCGGCGGCCCTGCCCCCGCGGCTGCTCCCGCACGAGTTTCGCCAGAACTGGCTGGGCCACGGCGACTGGTGGGCAAGCAATGAGGCCTGCTTCGCCTGCCACACTCCGGGGGAACTGCTCCTCCCGCTGGACCGGGGCTTCGTGACGCTCAACACCGTGAATTACCATGACACCCACGTGGTCGGAGGCCAGGTGCTGTGCATCGAGTGCCACGACCCCCACGGCAGCAACCGGCGCGGGATGCTGCGCGATTACCTGCTGAGCGGAGAGTACCTGGCGCAGGTCGAGCACATCGACGGCGCCAGCTGCGCTGTGCTCTGCCACCAAGTGGATCACCAGAACTGGCGCTACATCAACAGCGTCTACTAACCCTCGCGAACTCGGCGGCGCCGGCTAGAACTCCACGGGGTAGCGAACCCGGCGGATGCAGTCATTGACGGCCATCCCCCCCAGCGGGCGACGCTCCAGTTCGTAACGCACCGGCTCACCCTCGCCGGTGGCCGGCGCATCGTTCGGCAGCAGCAGCATCGACACCAGGCTGAGTCCCTCGATGTCGATCAGCTCGACCTCGGCGGGCCGCGCATCGATGCGCCGCCGTCGCATTCCGGTCAGCTTGTAGTTGGCGCCCTTGTTCTCGTATCTGATCGTATGCGGACCTGGCTTCAGCGGCATCACCAGAATGTGGCGGGTCATGATCCGCTCCTCGGTGTCGCGGTCGACGTAGATCCGTTTGCTGAACAGGGAATCGGCGTCGAAGTGCATATAGCGATCCACCCCGTCCTCCATGTCCCAGGGGTTGATCGTGGCCTCCCAGGGGAAGACCCGCCAGGCCGACCATTCGTTGATCGGCCGGCCGTCGATTTCAAGCCCGGCGGTGTAGAACCAGTTCTTGTCGATCTTGTCGTTGATCTCGTAGGTGAACTCGAAGTCAGCGTACTGGGTGTGGTAGATCGGCGCGAACCAGGCCAGGTAGCTCTCGGTCATCGGCGCGGAATAGTCGACGGGCTGCGGCGACGGACCGAAGAAGCGGTCGAAGTAGTCGGCATCGCTGTGGTGCCCGGTCCGCAGGTTGTCCCAGGCCACGTCATACGTGCTGATCAGCAGCGGGGAGAAGTAGCTGGAGCTCAGCGCGTACGCCAGCCGCCCGCCGTCGGTCTCTGCTCCGCCGCCGATCAGGATTCCCACCACGTCGAAGTTCTCATCGCAGACCAGCCCGCCCGCGCTGCCCGCGTCGAACGGCCCCGCCACCTCCAGCATCAACAGCTCGTTGGCATAGTGGTCCGTCGTGTAGCAGGATTCGAACTGCCGGGCGTAGCCCGTGCCGAGCAGCCTGGTGTCATGCAGCGCGCCGTCGGTGTAGATCGGGTGATGCACGATGTGCAATGCGTCATCCGGACTCAGGGTCCGCGAATCGGCGAGCCTTGCGCTGGCCAGGTCCGCCAGATCCGCCCCGGCGATGATCAGCACGGCGATATCGGCCCGCGGGTCTATGCGGCGAACTCGCTCGACGTCAAACACGCCGAAATTGGGGTGAAACACGTGGATCGACGCTGCGTCGCTGACGGCGTGGAAGGTCGTCAGCACGTGGCCGTCGTGGTTGAACACGTACCCGGTGCAGCGGCGCGTGGTGCCCCATTGCGTATCCACGATGATCTGTACGGCGCTGTTCAGGGCGCGATCGCGTCCGGTGCGCGGCCCGGCCAGACTCAGGCCTGGTCCAAGAATCAGCAGCAGCAGTACTCCGGCCGCCAGGAGCCGGATCGGCGTACGATTGACAGACGACGAGCGGTTCTTCACTTGGACCTCCTGCGCTGCAACGTCTGACTTGGATTCTATCAGGCAGGTTTCGCAATTCGAGGGCTTATGAAGCCCCGTCCGGTCATAGACCATCGTTCCAGGGCATCCGGGCGCGAGCGGCTGTTGATAGTCGCTGTTGAGAGCGGTTGATTTCGTGAAAACCACTCCCTGTCACATGGACACCTTAAAATGACGGACTGCGTTTCACGCCGCGCGAGCAGCCGGAACCACGGCTGATATCGCCCTTGGCGACCTTATCAACTTGCGTTTTCGCCCCAGTTCATCTACAATATTACTTCGCTAAACATCCCATGGGATTCCAGGCACGGCGACGGGTGCTGTGATTACCGAGCAAGGGATAAAGGCGGGGATATGTTTACGCGTACCGGGGCAACATCGAGCGGCAGTTTGCGGCGCGAGAGAACCTCACCCGAACCGGAAGCCCAGCGGGCCTTCCACCGGGTGGCAAAGCGTTTCTTCGACTGGCTGATGCGCCAGTATCCGGGCACTGCCACCCACATGGGTATTCACGACTATGACAGCCGCCTGGCCAACTACGCACCCAAGGCGCTCTCCGATCGACGCGAGCGGCGCGAGGCCTTTCTGAAGGAATTCCAGGCCGTACCGGCCCGGGGACTGGATCTCGACAGCAAGGTCGAGCGCAAGTTGATGATCGACCAGCTGCGGGCCGCCATCACCCTCGACCGGAAGTGGCCCACCGAGGAGCGCAATCCCGGGCTGTTTCTCGATGACGGTGTCTACTCCTGCTACGCGATCACCGTTCGGGAGTGCGGCGATGCGGAGGAAGCCGCACAGAAGATGACCGAGCGGCTCCTGGCCTTCCCGCGGATGCTCAGCCAGGGCCGCAAGCTGGTGGTCAGGCCGACGCGCATCAACTGCGAAGTGGCGCTACTCAGCGGCCAGGGAGCGATCAGCTTCTTCAAGGACACCGTCGCCAAGTTCGCCAAGCGGGTCAAGCAGGCCAGGACGCGCCAGGCGATGCGGGATGCGGCGCAGCAGGCTGAGGAGGCGGTGCAGGAGTACCTGCACTGGATCGAGCAGGAGTTGCTGCCCACCGCCAGCGAGGAATTCGCCTACGGCCGCGACCTGTTCGAGCTGCTGCTCAAGAAGAGGCACCAGCTGGACATCGACGCCGATGAGCTGCTGCGGTTCGGCAAGCGGGTCTATCGCCAGACGGTCAACGAGTTGACTCAGACGGCCGCGCGCCTGAACAAGCGCTACACCTGGGAAGAGCAGGTCGAGATACTGAAGCGCGACCATCCGACCAACAGCGAGCTTGTGCAGTACTACGCCGACGAGATGAAGCGGGCCAAGCGCTTCGTGATCGAGCACCGGCTGGTCGACATCCCCGAAGGCGAGAAGATCGACGTCGTCCCGACGCCGGAGTTCGCCCGGCCGATCATCCCTTACGCCGCGTACATGTCGCCGGCGCCGTTCGAGAAGGAGCAGCGCGGCATCTTCTGGGTCACGCCCGTCGACCGCGACAAGACGCCGGCGCAGATGGAGGAGCAGCTGCGGGGTCACAGCGTGCATGGCATCGTGGTCACGGCGCTGCACGAGGCCTATCCGGGACACCATCTGCAGCTGACGGTCGGCAACCTGCTGAGACACCGGCCGCTGCGGATGCTGCTGGGCACCAGCGTTTTCAACGAAGGCTGGGCGCTCTACTGCGAGCAGCTGATGTGGGAGCAGGGCTTTTACGACGATCTGCGGGCGCGGCTGCTCCAGCTCAAGGACCAGTTGTGGCGGGCCTGCCGCGTGATCCTGGACGTCAATCTCCACGTCGGCGGCTGGTCGTTCGACAAGGGCGTCAAGTTCCTGGTGGAGAAGGCTAAGCTGGAGCCGCCGAACGCCGCGGCGGAGGTCCGGCGCTACTGCCAGACGCCCACACAGCCCATGAGCTACGCGGTGGGTAAGGAGCAGGTACTGGCGGTCCTCGACGACTACCGCAAGATGCGCGCCGGCGCCTTCAACCTGCGCCAGTTCCACAACGAGCTGATCCGGCACGGCAGCCTGCCCGTCAAGCAGCTCAGGCAGCTGATGGGCCTCCCAAAGGGCTAGCCGTCCGGCAGCAAATCCGCCCGTAATTGGGTTTCGCCCGGCCACGCGCCGTGTTAGACTACATTCATGGGGAAGATTACCATTTGCACCCTTGCGCTTCTGGTCGCATGCATGCTGGCCGGGTGCGCCGGCAGTCGGCAGGTGACGGCCGAGAATCCGACCGACCTACCGGCGGTTGGCGAGGCACCGCTGGACGGTTTCGGTCTGCCGAGTCCGTCCGAGCTGCGGCTCTCCGCCTATCTGGAGACCGACCTGATAGCACTGGGCAGCGACTACATCGCGGAGTACCCGATCAACAACGTCGAGATCACGGGCACGCGGTCGATATTCTCGCCGGCTTGGAGCGAGGAATCGCCCTCGCTGGACGGCTTGGCGGTAGCGATCTTCGAGTTTCTGATCACCGACTACGATCGTGACTACGTCCTGAGCTTTGATTGGGCGGCGGTCGGCGATCGGGACCAGGTCTGGATCGGTCTGGGCAACGTCGGCGACGATCGCTGGGACTGGTGCATGCTGCCCGCTGAGGACACAATGCCGTTCAGCGGCGGCGCTCACCTTTACTACCCCGGCGGCCGTCTGCTGGTCGCCGTGGCGATGACGGGCACCATCCCCTTCCAGCTCTCGCGAATTCGAGTCGGCACCCCGCTTGATGCGCTCGAGCCGCCGACAGACGTCCAGGCCGGCGACGGTACCGACTACCGCTGGGTGGAAGTCAGCTGGACCCGGTCCGTCGGGGCGCTGGAGTACGAGATCTACCGCGATACCGAGGACGAGCCCGTCACAATCGTCGGCGATGTCGACAGCTGGCGGGATACCGAGGTCGCGCAGCTGGACGTGCATACTTACATGCTGCGGGCGGTCAACGAGGTGACTGTCAGCGAGCTGAGCGAGAGCGACACCGGCTTCCGCGCCGAAGGCCCACCCGACTCACCAACCAACGTGCAGGCCACTGACGGAACTTACCCGGACAAGATACGCGTTACCTGGACCAAGTCGGCGGGCGCCACGGGCTATAACGTGTATCGGGACTCCCAGTCGGCGAAGATCGCGGAGCTTGGCGATGTCAATGTCTTTGACGACTTCTGGGTGCTGAATACGAACCCCCACGAATACTGGGTCGCCGCCACCAATGCGCACGGCGTTGGGCCGTTCAGTGGAAGCGACACCGGCTATCTGGGTGACGAACCGCCGCCGCCGCCCGATCCGCCGACCAACGTACAGGCCACGGACGGCACGTACCTGGACAGGGTTGTCGTCACGTGGACCAAGTCCGCTGAGGCGACGCACTACGACATCTATCGCGACCTCCAGACCAATCTGATCGGGTCAATCGGTGATGCGGATTCCTTTGATGACTTGACGCTGATTGATACGGATGTCCACGAGTACTGGGTCCGCCCTTGGAACACCTACGGTACCGGTGATTACAGCGATTCGGACACCGGCTACGTCGGCTGGATTCCGCCACCTGATCCCCCCACTGATCTGGCCGCCACCGATGGCACACATGATGACAGGATCGTGTTGACCTGGACCAAGTCCACCGGTGCGACAGGTTACGAGATCTACCGCGACCTACAGGGCTATCTGATGGACACCGTCGGCGACGTGGATACCTATGATGATACGTCGGTCACGGACACCAACAGCCACACCTACTGGCTGAAGGCGGTCGATGAGAACGGCACCAGCGAGCACTGCGACCCGGACGACGGCTATCGCGGCACCATGCCCACGCCGGACATTCCCACCAATCTGGATGCCAGTGACGGCACCTACGCGGACAAGGTGGTGCTGACCTGGACCAAGTCGGCCAACGCCAGCGGCTACTACATTTACCGCGACCTGACCTCCATCATCTACGACACGGTCGGTGACGTCGACACCTACGACGACACCGATCAGCCTGAGCCGAACGTGCACACTTACTGGCTGCGCGCCTTCAACCTTGACGACGAAAGCGACCTGAGCGACTCGGACACCGGCTATCGCGAATCGTTTGCTCCCGACCCGCCTGAGGACCTGGCGGCCAGTGACGGCACGTATACCGACTTCATTCGGCTGACCTGGACCAAGTCCGACGGCGCCGAAGGCTACAAGATCTACCGCGATAGCACATCCGGTGCACCGCTAACAGAGGTCGGCGATGTCGCCACCTGGGACGATCAGTCAGTGCCAAACGCCAGCACCCATACATACTGGCTGCGGGCGACCAACTACGACGGCGACAGCGACTTAAGCGATCCGGATGACGGCTACCTCGGCAGCGAATAGCTCCCCGGCCGCGCAGCTGGCAGTCGTCTGCATACGGCAGGCGACGCCGTCCACTACGGGGCCAGTGCCGCCAGTCCCGGATAGTCTCCGCTGATCCGGGTCGCCCGAAAGATGCTGTGATTGAAGCCGTCAGGATACGGATTGGTGTAGTCCCAGACCAGTTCGCCTTCCAGCGTGACTTCGAGCATCCACCCGGAGTCCCCCAGGCTGATCAACGTGTTACCGTCGGGCAGGCGCTGCGCCCCGGACATTGATGAAGAGAACATGCCGGTCGGCGGGTTGTGGATGTAGGTCCAGCAGGGCTCCTCGGGACCGAAGAACGTGCCCGCCAGCACGTAGTTCCCTTCCTCGTCCGTCGGCGGAATCAGTTCATAGACGGTCGAGAAGCGTCCCGTGGCGAAGCTCCCGTTGTTGAACAGCAGCAGATGGCCGGCGCCGGGGTAGCCATCCGGTATCCACTGGACGTCGTGCTGCCCTTCCAGCTGCTTGCTGCCGCCGCTGACCACGCCATACGCCTGTGGATTGCCCCAGCGATAGAGCAGATCCCCGCCGCGTCCCCACCGACCACCGCCGTGCCCGGCGGCTTCCTCACTGGTAGTGCTATGATCGATAATCCACAGCTCATCGAAGCCGTGGATGCTGAGTGCGATCTGGTCGAGGTCCGCGTTGTAGTCCACCGCGTTGCAGTGCGTCCAGTCCCGATGGCCGTGGTCGGCGTAGTTGACGTCCACGAGTTCGAGATGCTCGGACACGTCACCGTAGTTGGGCAGCAGCGGATCGACGTCCTGCACGATGTGATCCCAGGAGTGCCACTCCCAGACCACCTCGTGGCCGCTGCTTTCCAGCGGCCCGATCTCCAGAATGCAGTCCGCGTAGACCTCGCCATCCTCCAGCAGGTCCGGTAACCGTCCGGCCGCCAGCGCATGCTCCTCGGCGATCCGCTCCCAGGCCGTGACCAGAATGTTGCCGCCCGGCAGCGGCTCGATGTCATGGTGCTGCAGCAGCGTGTCGGTGGATACTTCGGAGGACCAGACAACGCTGCCGTCCCAGGCCAGTTCCTGGATCAGCCCCCCCGCCCCGGGGCCCTGCTGCAGGACAGAGCCCGCCAGCGCGGAACTGCGCAGCAGGTGGCCATCCTCCAGCAGATAGACCGAGGCAGCCGGCTTGAAGTCGCTAGGCCAGCTGTGCGCTACGTTGCCTTCGTTGTCCACGAGGTAGGTGGTTGTCCCCATCATCGGGGCGAACAGGTTGTAGGGCACGGGCGGCTCGGGCTCCGGTCCGAAGCCGATTGTGGCCAGCGAGAATGCTCCGTCGTCCAGCAGCATCACGGCGGCGAAGCAGCGCTGTTCGGCGTCACTGTGACGTTCAGGCTCGGCCAGCACCAGTTCATTGCCTGCCAGCTGGTGCCATTGCCAGTTGCCGGCCTGCCAGTCCGCCAGGGCGATCCAGCAGGTTCCCGCCGCCGGCGCCAGCCCATCCCAGGCCAGCGTCAGCGTGGGAGTTTCCTGCGATGCGTCCAGCCTCAAACGATACAGGCAATAAGCGGCCTCATCCAGCGAACCGAGCCGCCCGTCTTCGCAGGCCGGCGTCAGGATTCCCAGCGGTGTGGAGACAAACGCCAGGTTGTTGGGCAGGTCGGCCGCGAATGCAGCTCCAACCTGTTCGGACAAGAACTCATCGCTGGCGGCAGCAAGCCTGCTGACTGCCGGCAACGGCACGCCGCGTCTCTCGCCAACCGCATCGTACGCGGAAGCATCCGCCGGCTGAACAGGGCTCAAGTTGACGGAGTGCGCTCCTCCGCAGCCAGCCAGCATGAACAGCACCGACGCTGCACACAGCATGGTCCCCCAGTGTTTCCACATCTGACTCATGACCTCCTGCTCTGTCCCTCCTGCTCCACACTCACTCCCCGCGGCTGTCAGCCGCGCGGTCGCTGGCAAGTCAGCCCGAGTAATGTGGAAGCAGCCAGCCGGTATGGAAGATTATACCGGATTAGACGCTATGCCGGCCCTCATAGATGGCGCGCACGATGTCGCTGAGTTCCGGCTCCTGCAGCTGCAGGTCGTCCACCTCGAAGTGCTCCATCAGCCGGCCGATCACCTCGCCGCCGCGATAGCGCGTGCGGTCGAAGCTCAACTGATACTGGCGCAGATTCAGCCGTCGAACCTTCAGCCACCCGTCATCAGCCATCAGCGACGCCAGTTCCGCCATGAATTGCCGCGCGCCGGGCTCGTCGAGCGAGTTGACTGCGGTCTCCTCATCCGCCACCGCCTCCACCTCCGCCGCGCCGCCGTCGCCCACGACTGCGGGCCGGTCCTGGGCCTCGGCGGCGGGCACGTCCACGGCGGGCGCCTCGCCGCCGGTCTCACCGCGCAGCTCCAGCCTCACCGGATCCAGTCCGGCGAAGGCGATCGGCACCTCCGCCCCCGGCAGTGGTCTGGCCGCGTAGTCCGGCAGGTAGTCGCGCTTGAAGCTGACGATCACGCGCCGGCGGCGTCCGAAGCGTTCCTTGATCGCCTCGGTGGCGCCGTCGTAGATCACCCGGCCCTGGTCGATGATGATGATCCGCGGGCAGAGCTCCTCAATGTCGGTCAGGTCGTGGGTCGTCAGGATGATGGTGGTGTGCTCCTCGCGGTTGATATAGCGGATGAAGCGCCGGATGCGCTCCTTGACCGCCACGTCGAGGCCGATCGTCGGCTCGTCGAGGAACAGCAGCGGCGGGCGGTGCAGCAGGCTGGCGCAGAGGTCGCACTTCATCCGCTGGCCGAGGCTCAGCTTGCGCACCGGCAGGTACAGCTGCTCGCCGATATCGAGCACCTCGATGAAGCCGTCCAGCCGCCGGCGGTAGACATCCGGCGGCACCTGGTAGATCTTCTGCAGCAGGTTGAAGGCCTCGATCACCGCCAGGTCCCACCACAGCTGGGTGCGCTGGCCGAAGACCACGCCGATCTGCCGGGCGTGGGCATAGCGGTGCTTTTGCGGCACCAGGCCATTGATTGCCATCGCGCCGGCCGTCGGCGTCAGGATGCCGGTCAGCATCTTGATCGTGGTCGATTTGCCGGCGCCGTTGGCACCGATATAGCCCACCATCTCGCCGCGCTCGATGCTGAAACTCACGCCGTCGACGGCCCGAATGTCGCGATAGCGGCGGCTGAACAGATCGATCAGCGCGCCGCCGATGCCCTCGCGGCGGTCGAAGCTGCGATAGACCTTGGTCAGACCCGCCACGCTGATGATCGCCTCGCCCACGGCGCCATATCTTAGCGCGCAGCCGGCTCCGTACGCCTACAGCCCGATCCACTCCAGCGCGGCGCGCAGAGCTTCCTCCGGTACGGCGTGGCCGCCGTCGAACTCAAAGAGCTCCACCGCGAAACCATGCTCCACCAGCGTGTCGCGGGCGTTGTAGGATTCCTCGGGCTCGACCAGCGTGTCACTGAGGCCCTGCGCGATGAAGACCGGCACGTAGTTGGTCTTGTACAGCCAATCGTCCGTGAAATGGTCATTCTCCAGCCAGCCCGCGAAACAGATCAGGCCGTCGAACATCCAGGGATAGGACAGGCCCACGTTGTAGGTCATCACGCATCCCTGGGAGAAGCCCATCAGATAGACATCACTGATGCGGTAGTGTTCCTGCAGCTCGCCGGTCACCTCGAGGATGTACTGCTCAGACATCTCTCTGGCGGCTAGCCACGATTCCTCATCATCTTCGGCGCCCTCGATCCAGCTGTAGCCGATCTGCTTGCCGGGCAGGTACGGATAGGGGCCCTGGGGTGCGGCGTAGATGAAGCCCGAGCTGTCGATATCACGGCGCTCAAGCAAGCCGATGAAGTTGTCCGGGTTGTCGCCGTAGCCGTGTAGGCCGATCAGCAGCGGGTATTCCACCTCCGGGTCGTAGTCCGGTGGCAGCTGCACACGGCAGCTGAGCAGTACCGGTGATTCCACGAGGATTTCCTCTCCCACGCCCGCGTGACGCTCCTCGATCGCTTCGCCGATGCGCTCCCACGACTCCTGAAACGCCGGATCCTCGCGCACTGACTCAAAGTCCGGATCCCAGGATGCCCAGTCATAGTCGTCGTAGCCGGCGCCAAAGGCCGCCTCCAGCGCGAAGCCGGCCATCATCGGGTACTCCAGCAGGCCGTAGCAGCAGGCCAGATCGTACAGCGCGCCGCTGTCGTCGATATTGCGTCGTAGCAGCGCAATGAAGTACCTGGCCGCCTTCTCGTAGTCACCCGCCTGATAGGCCAGGCGCGCCTGGCGGCCGTACTCCTCGTAGTCGAACGCCAGCAGCTCGCCCGGAGCTATCGAGTACGGGTCGATGCTGTCCACGTAGACCGTGTCGATCGAATCCGGCACATCCTCGGTCTCATCCTGCGCCGTGACAGGAGCTGCGACCAGCAGCCAGCCTGCGCAAACCAACAACAGCCTGCCGAAGCTCTTGCACATCATGCCTCTTCCTCCCGGTTGTCCAGTATCACATCGCCGCGTTGCCATTCCGCGGTTCACGCCGGCAGCTCGCGTACCCGCCGCAGCAACGCCGCCAGCGTCTCTGCCTTGCTGCCACTCAGTACTTCGTCGGCGTGTTGCTCCAGCCCGCCGGTGCTCTGGGGCATCGCCACGCCATGGGCCGCCCACTCGATCATCGCCTGGTCGTTGACGTCGTCTCCGACCGCCAGTACCCGCTGCTGCCCGATCCCCAGGCGCGCGGCGAAGAAGGCCAGCGCGCTGCCCTTGTTGGCCTCCGGGCTGAACAGCTCCAGTGTCCGCGATGGAACCAGCGGCCAGTGCACCGCCAGCGCCAGCACCTGCCCGTCGTAGCGGCCCCGAATCGCATCCCGCAGCCGCAGCACCTCAGCGTCCGGCGCGGGCATCGCCACCTGTGTAATCTCATAGCCTGCCATCTCGGCCGGATCCTGGATGCGGCGTGCCTGTCCGGCCCAGCGCTCGAGGTATTCATCCAGCGCGGGCGTCGGCTGCCGGTCGAGACAGAAGAACTCGAAACCCGTCCGGCTGGCATCGACGTAGAAGTTGGCGGAGTACGGCGCCAGCAGCTCTGCGATCGGCTGCACCAGTTCCGAGGGAAACATCCGGCGCTCCAGCTGCTTCCAGCCCGGGTACTCCCAGAGCAGGCAGCCGCTGTTGGTGGCGGCCAGCGCCGGCAATCCAATCGCGTCGAGATGCTTGCCGGCGGTGTGGGGACGCCGGCCGGTCAGGAACGCCAGCGCGATCCCCGCCCGGCGGCAGGCTTGCAGCTGTTCGCGCACGGCCGGCATCACCTCGTTGTTACCGTCCACGACGGTGCCGTCGAGGTCCAGACCGATCAGTTGCGGGCGCGCGGCGATGCTCACGGCGGCATTATACCCACTGTTTTCCGCTATACTTGCCCCATGGAGCGCGACCAGGAGTGGGTGCGCCGCAAGCTCGCCGACATCGAGGAGAAGCGCGAGATCCTGCGCTCGCTCGAGGACACCCTGGCCAAGTGGGAGGCGGAGGTCGACTGGGACGAGCTGCCGCCCGAGAAGCAGGCAGCGCTGATAGCCCTCGCCGAGGAATCGGTCGGCACGCTGACGGTCATGATTGAGCGGCTGGGGCGCCAGATCAGTGACCAGGTGGACGAGATGACGGGGACGAACGGGGGGCAGCCCGCCGATGACTGAGTACCAGCCGCTGTCACCGATCCCTGCGACCGCCCCCCGCCGCCGGCCGACGGTGCGACGCTTCATGGCTACGGCGATCATGTCGATCGGTGTCGCCTGCTGGCTGCTGGCGCTGACGGCCTGGTTCATCCGGCCCGTGCTGGCACGTTTCATTGAGGATCCCCACAGCTTGTCCCAGGCCCAGGGCGGGCTGGCCGCCGCGGCGATCTTCGTGGCGCTGGGCGGCACGCTGATCCTGCTGCTGCTGCTGGCTCTGACGGGTCCGCGCCGCGAGTGGGAGCGCGTGATGGGGCTGATCCTCAGTCAGCGCCGCCACTTCCGCAACATGCTGCTGGGCAGCGCCGTGCTGGTGCTCAGCGAGCTGTCGCTGCCGATGGCGATCCTGTACCTGCTCAACGTGGTGGTCAATCAGCGACGCGATCCCGTGCTGCTGACCTGGGCGCTGGGCGCGCTGGCGCTGCTGCTGCTGATCCGCGCCGTGGCCGGCTACTTCCGGATGTACAACGCCCAGGCGCTCAGTTACCGCATCTCGGCGGGGCTGCGGGAGTCGCTGTATGGGCACCTCCAGCGGCTCAGCTACAGCTTCTTCGACCGCGCCCGCCAGGGAGATCTGCTGAGCAGCGCCACCAACGATGTCGAGAAACTGCAGTTCTTCCTGCTCAACTCGAGTGAGGACTTCTTCGTGGCCCCGCTCAAGGTCTTCGGCGCGGTGGCCTGCGTGTTCTATCTCAACTGGCAGCTGGCGCTGGTGATCCTGCTGACGATGCCGCTGATCGCCCTGCTGCTGCGTTTCAGCGGCGGGCGGCTGCGGCGCGTCAACACGGCGGCCCAGGAGTGGATCGGCAAGCTGACCGCCGAGCTGTCGGAGGGCATCAACACCATCCGCCTCGCCCAGAGCTTCGGCATCGAGTCCAGCGCCTTCAACAAGTTCCATCAGACCAACCGCACCTCGCTGAGCAAGCTGCTGGGCCACGCCCGTCTGGCGGCGATCCTGCTGCCCGCCATCGAGTTCCTCGGCTTCATCGCGCCGCTGATCATCATCGCCGCGCTCTGCTACCAGGCGATCGGCGCGCTGGTGGACATCGACACCGGCCAGCTGTTTGCCATCGCGGGCTACGCCGGGCTGGTGGCCAACCCGCTGGGCAAGCTCAGCCGCATCGTAATCACCCTCAGCCAGGGCGAGGCGGCCAGCCACCGCATCCACGGCATCCTCGACACCCGGGCCGAGATCGCCGATCGCCCCGACGCGCGTCCGCTGGGAGACACCGACGGCTATCTGCGCTTCGACAACGTCTCGCTGCGCTACGGCCCGGAGGAGCCGCTGGTGCTCAGCGGCATCAACGCCGAGATCATGCCCGGCGAGGTGGTGGCCTTCGTCGGCGAGAGCGGCAGCGGCAAGAGCAGCATCATCAACCTGGTGCCGCGCTTCTACGACGTCACCAGCGGGCGCGTGCTGCTGGACGAGATCGACATCCGCGACCTGCGGCTCGCCGACCTCAGGCGTCAGATCGGCATCGTCAGCCAGGAGACGATTCTGGTGCACGGCACGGTGCGCGAGAACATCGCCTACGGCAGCCCCCAGGCCGACGAGAAGGACATCCTGGACGCCGCGGTCAGCGCCAACGCCCACAGCTTCATCATGGAGTTCCCCCTCGGCTACGACACGCTGGTCGGCGAGCGCGGCGTGACGCTCAGCGGCGGCCAGTGCCAGCGCATCGCGATCGCCCGGGCGTTGCTGCGCGACCCGCGGATCCTGCTGCTCGACGAGGCCACCAGCGCGCTGGACAGCATCAGCGAGGCGGTGGTGCAGGACGCGCTGAACAAGCTGATGTACGGCCGCACCACCCTGCTGGTCGCCCACCGGCTCAGCACGGTGCGCAAGGCGGGCCGCATCATCGTGCTCAAGCACGGACGCATCATCGAGGCCGGCAGCCACGACGAACTGGTGGCGATGAAGGACGGCGAGTACGCCCGGCTGGTGCGCCTGCAGGGGCTGTAGGACCGCCGCTGCTCATCACGCCGCTTCGCGGGCTAACCGCAGCCCACTCTGGTATCATCTCGGCAGAGCCCAACTGACCGGCCGGGAGAGTCAAATGGCCCTGTACCGTCTCTTAACTTACGCACGGCTCGCGCTGCCCCTGCTGCTGATCTGGCTCGTGGGCTGCGGCGGCCCGGCACCGGCGAGTCTCGGCGCGGCCCCGGCGACAGAGGTGCTTGAGCGGCTCCCGCCCCTGCCCCCCCGCGATGCGCCGCGGCTGGCATCGACACCGTTCACCACAACGATTGAAGGCAACGAGACCTTCAGCCGCGGCGGCAACATCGATGAATTCGGACTCGACATCTATCTGCGGCCGCCGGCGGGGGGCACCGCCTGGGGACTCTATCAGCTCTCGACGGACGGGCTGGAAGTCATCTCGACGCTGGTCCGGCTGGATGTCTACGAGGGCGCGGCGTATCTTGCGATCTCGGACTACGACGCGAGGACCTGGCGAATCGTCGGCCCGCTCAGCAGTGACGAGCACGAACTGCCTTTCGGGGAGTGGGCCCTGGCTGTCGGCGACCGGTTCTATGTCGCCGTGCTGGCCTGTCGTTCCAGCGACGTGCGGGTCAATCGCCTGGAACTGACCGTCGACCGCCCGGGCTGGACGATCTACGATCTGCCCTGGTCGGCGCACGCGGGCAACGGCGTCGACCTGTTCGTCCAGGATGGCGTGCTGATGATGGCCCACGCCGGCATGCTCGCCTATGCGATCCATTACGCGCGCGCCACCGAGACACTGCCGACCACGGCCGAGCAGTGGGTTCACTTCACTGTCGTCGGCACAGATGTCTACCAGCACCCGGGCACTCCGCTGGCCGCCGCATCAATTGCCGGCAGGCCGGCGATCGCGTTCACCGACCGCGAGGAATGGCAGATCTGCTATGCGTGGCCCGACAGCCCCGAGCCTACGGAACTCTCAGACTGGACGCTATCCACCATCCATGACGATGCGGGCGCCACAGGCCACACCATCGGGCTCGCCGAGTGCGTTGGCACGCCCCGGGTGGCGTTCGACAGCGGCTATTCCCCCGGTCACCTGGCAGCCGCCGATACTTCGCAGCCCGCGGACGAGGACTGGGTGGTCACGGACCTGACGGACGCGGCGGGAGATACCACCCGGGTGAATCTGACAGCGATCGACGACCGGCCGGTTGCCTGTCTCATCACCAATGTGAGCGGGGGCAAGGGACTGCACGTCGGTTACGCAGACAGTGATTCGCCGATTGGTCCCGCGGCCTGGAACATCGTGCCGGTGCACAACTGGCTGAACGCCGGGAGCTGGAGTTCAATCGGGCAGCAGCAGATCGATGGTAGTGTGCGTCCGGTTGTCAGCTACATCAACGACTACTGGACTGGCGCGGTCTATGTCGCCCGGCCCCTGCTTCACTATCCCGTCGATGCCCTGGACTGGGTGCGCTGCTACCTGGACGGCCGCAGCAGCGGCACTGACCTCGCGGTGGTTGACAACCGCCCCGTCATTATTTACTGCCAGGAAGAGGATGAGGCGATCCGGGTCGCCCTCGCCACCACCGCTGAGTTCGAGGATGCCACGGACTTCGAGATCTTCACGCTGCAGCAGGATTTCACGCCGGATACCCGCTCGGTCGCCGCGGCGGCCGTTGGCGATGTGCCGGTGATCGCCTGGCGGGATACGACAGGCAGCGGTCTTAAGTTCGGCTTCTTCGTAGACTAGTCCTCCGGCGGCACCACGCCCGACAGATCGACGGGGCTGAGCATCGCCAGCAGCGCCGGCTCCAGCTTGGGCCAGCGGAAGACGAAACCGCTGTCGATCAGCCGGGCCGGAATGGCGCGCTGACCGCTGAGCAGCGTCTGATCGGCCATCTCGCCCAGCAGCAGCCTGAGCGCGAACGCCGGCGCCGTCAGGCCCACCCGGCGGCCCAGCACCTCGGCCAGCACGTGCGTGAACTGGCGGTTGGTGACCGGCTCGGGCGCCGTGACATTCACTGCTCCACGCAACTCGTCGCGGCGCAGCAGGTGCAGCAGGGCCTCGATGGCGTCGCTCAGTGTGATCCACGGCAGATACTGCTCGCCTGAGCCGAGTACTCCGCCCAGCCCGCGCTCGAACAGCGGGATCAGCTGTCTGAGGGCGCCGCCCAGCGGGTCGAGCACCACCCCCAGGCGTGGGTGCGCCACGCGCAGTCCCGCCCGCTGCGCCGGCTCGGTAGCCGCCTCCCACTCGCGGCACAGCTCCGCCAGGAAGCCCGTGCCGGCCGGCTCGTGCTCCACCAGCATCTCCGCCCCGCGGTCGCCGTAGAAGCCCGTCGCCGAGGCGTTGATCAACACCGCCGGCGGCGAGTCCAGCCCGGCCAGGGCGGCGCTGAGCAGGCGGGTGCCCTTGATCCGGCTGTCGCGGATCGCGCGTTTCCTGGCCGCCGTCCAGCGGCCCGCGATGTTCTCACCGGCGAGGTTGATCACGGCGTCGATGCCCAGCAGGCCCCCGCTGTCGATCTGTCCCGCCCGCGGATCCCAGTGCACCTCGTTGGTGCCGGCCTGCGGCGTGCGGCGCACCAACCTGATCACGCTGTGCCCGGCCATCGTCAGGCGGTCGCAGAGCGCGCTGCCGATCAGCCCCGAGGAGCCCGCCACGGCCACGCGCAGCGGGCTGAGCTCCGCCGCCAGCGGCAGCCGCAGCTCCTCGGCTCCCGCCTGCGCCTCGCCTGCTCGCCGGTCCGCCTGCCGTTCGTCCATCACCTAAGTCTACCGCCCGCGGCCGCGGTGCTATACTCGCGCCGGAATCTGGCCGGGGAGGCTGTCATGCGCACTCTGGTACTTGCGGCACTGCTGCCGCTCTGCCTGCTGCTGAGCGGCTGTCTGGTGCTCAGCGTCAATCCGCTCTACACCGAGGCCGACATCGTTTTCGAGCCCGCGCTGCTGGGCGAGTGGATCGAGATCGGGGACGGCGCCGATCGGGAACACGTCTTCCGCTTCAGCCGGCTGGGCGAGCGTGCCTACGCACTGGAGCGCTACAGCCGGTTCGAGAGCGAGCGCACCCTCACGGCGGCGCATCTGGTGCAGCTCGGCGGCACGCTGGTGCTGGACGTCTTCCCGCTCCAGCCGGACGACCAGTTCCCGCTCTATCCCGCAGGCAGCCTCTATGCCCACGTGCTGTACCGCGTCGACCAGCTGGAGCCTGCGCTCATCGCCACCTGCCTTGACCAGCAGTGGCTCACCGCGTACCTGGCGGAGCATCCGGAGGCGGTCGCCCACGCCGCCGGCGGCACGCCCTGGGAGTCCGTCGGCCACGACGGCCCGGTCATCCGAAGTGGCGAGCAGGCGTACTACACCCCGCTGCTGCTGACGGCTGGCACCGCCGACCTGCAGGCGTTCATCGCCACGCTGCTGGACGAGCCCGACGCCTGGTACGACCCCACGGAGTACGAGCGGTACGGGGTGGAGTAGCGG
>CAZSSB010000015.1:0-63030 GCA_964609245.1 uncultured Planctomycetales bacterium
CCGACGATCAGGTCCAGGTCTCCGTCCCGGTCGAAGTCCGCCACAGCCTGCCCCATGGCGCGGTAGTGCAGGAAGTAGTCCGCCGTGCCCAGCAGCTCGAATTGCAGGGGAGCCGCCTGATGGTACAGCAGCCCCCAGTTCCCGGCATAGTCGGATGCACCGATGAAGATGTCCTGCCAGCCGTCGTTGTCGAAGTCGAAGACCGCAGCCGTCATGTCGCCATGGTTCCAGTACTGGCCGATCAGCTCCCGCGTCAGGCCGGTCTCCTCAATGCCGGGGCGCTCGAAGCGCACGTTCATATCGCCGGTGTTGACCAGGATTTCGCTGTGGTCGGACACCGCGCCAACATCCCCGTGGACGATCTCGGTAGTCAGCAGGTCCATGAAGCCGTCGTTGTTGATGTCAGCGCAGACGGTTGTTCCGGAATTCCCGCCCAGCGTGAAAGGCTGCCGGCACTCGAAGTGGTCGTACCACCGGAAACCCCCTTCATACCTCTCGCAGAATTCCGGATCCCAGGGCTCCGGACACTTGTCGCAGCCCTCCGCGTCGGGATTAAGCTGGCAGTAGCACTGCGCGCTGAGATCCTGGGTCCAGTCCATGTTGTCGTCGTAGGCGTAGCCGGAGGCCACGGACTCATTGACGTAATACACCTGCCCCTCTTCGTTGACTGCGCCACGCCACAGATGGTTGGGGGCTCGTCCGTAGGATGCAGTCAGGAGTTCTGGTATGCCGTCATTGTTCAGGTCACAGGTGGTCACGCCCCAGGCCCAGGAGTGTGCGAGGCCGTTGTTCATGTTCTCGATGCTGACGTGCCATGGCTCAGTAGTCAGACCAAGCTCTTCGGTTACGTCCCGGAACATGCCGGTGCCATCACCGCGAAAGAGGCGATCCTGTCCCGGCGGATAGTAACCGCTCTCATCCGTGTGCTGCCCGATCCAGAGATCAAGATTGCCGTCTCGATCGTAGTCCAGAAAGCTCGCGCCGGTCGGCGTAAATGACCTGTCGGCGAAGCGAACCGGGTTGTCGGGCGGACCAGGGCTGAAGGTCCCGTCGCCATTGCTGAGCATGATATCCGACATGGGCGAATCGGCTTCCTCAGGCAGACATCTGCGATTGCCCAGGTACAGGTCAACATGGCCATCGTTGTTGACATCGCCTGCGGCGAAGAGCGATCCCGGACCATGATCTGTATCTCCGTCGGATTCGGGGATGGCAACCGACAAGCCTGTGGCGGAGGTGATATCCTCAAATGAGCCGGCTCCCGTATTGCGGAGGATCCACTCCGACTTCGCACCCTTGTGGGGGGCACCGTAATTCCGCACCAGCAGATCCGGCCACTGATCGTTGTCGATGTCCACTACTACGAAAGTGATTCCTGTAACGCCGGTAAGACCCCATGCATCAGTCACCTCTGCAAAGGCCCGTTGTCCGGCAGCCCACGGCTCGCCCCTGCATTCGGATGTCGATGGCTGCTCGCCGTCGGCAGCCCAGCTTGTGGCAAGGATACAGATGGAGAGCGTGATGAAGGCTGGAGCAAGCTTCGCGTATCTCATCCGGTGACTCCTTGATACCAGGCTCTCGCTGTTCAGCAGAGGAAGCCGTAATCGGCCATCGGCTGCAAGGATAGCCGACCAAGGGTCAGCCGTCAACGAGAACCAGCGGCCTGCCCCCGACCACACCTCCCCCCGTCGCGCGACCGCGCCGACCGGTTCCCATTGCCGACAGCGGGACGGTCGGCTATCATCGGCGGGCCGGCTCACCGCGGCAGCAGCGGGCCCTGGGCCGGCAGGCGCTATGAAGGTTCGGGCCAGAATCGAGTTCGAGGGCATCGTCCAGGGCGTCGGGTTCCGGCCGTTCCTGCACAAGCTGGCGCTGGATCGCGGCCTGGCGGGCTGGGCGCTCAATACGTCCGCTGGCGTGCTGATGGAACTGGAAGGCGAGCGGCAGGCGATCGCCGACTACGTTGAGGCCGTCCGGCAGGATGGACCGCCGCTGTCACGCGTGCTGGTCACGCGGGTGCGCCATCTTCCGCTGGCCGGCTTCAGCGACTTCACCATTCAGCCCAGCCGCCGCGCCGAAGGTGAGCTGACGCTGCTCTGCCCGGACGTGGCGACCTGCGCGGACTGCCGGCGCGAGCTTGCCGATCCGCGCGACCGCCGCTATCGGTACCCGTTCACCAACTGCACCAACTGCGGCCCGCGCTACACCATCGTGACAAGCCTGCCCTACGATCGCCCGCGAACCACGATGACCGGGTTTCCGCTCTGCGAGCGCTGCCGCGCCGAATACGAGGACGTCGAGGACCGGCGCTACCACGCCCAGCCGGTGGCCTGCGACACCTGCGGCCCGCGGCTGACCTTCGAGACGGCGGCGGGCGAGCAACTCGACGTGGACGTGATCGCCGAGAGCGCGCGCCGCCTCGTGGCCGGCGAAACGCTGGCGCTCAAGGGGCTGGGCGGCTTCCACCTGGCCTGCCGCGCGGACTCGGACGAGGCGGTGCTGGCCCTGCGCCGGCGCAAGCAGCGCAGCTTCTTCAAGCCGCTGGCCGTGATGGTGGCGGACCTCAGCGCGGCCCGCGAGCTGTGCGAGGTGGATGCGGTTGCTGCGGATTGGCTTAAGTCACCGGTCAGCCCGGTGGTGCTGCTGCCGCTGCGAGCCGGAGTGTCGGGCCGCGCCATCTCGGCGTACGTGGCACCGCGCCTCGACAGACTGGGGCTGATGCTGCCCTATACTCCGCTGCACCATCTGCTGCTAAGCGAGGTGCAGCTGCCGCTCGTGATGACCAGCGGCAACCTCAGCGACGAGCCGATCGTCAGTGACAACGACAAGGCCCGGGCGCGGCTGAGCCCGCTGGTCGACGGCCTGGTGCTTCACGACCGCCCGATCCACGCACGCTGTGATGACAGCGTGATCAGTGTCGAGGGGGACGGCGGCTACACGACGTTTCGCCACAGCCGCGGCTTCTCGCCCTATCCGCTGGCGCTGCCCGAGGAAGGGCCGGCCGTGCTGGCGCTGGGGGGCGACATCAAGACCACCTTCGCCGCCAGCCGCGGCCAGTTCGTGTTCCTCAGCCCGCATCTCGGCGACGGCGAGCACCTGGCCACCTACGCCTTCTTCCGCGAGACCTGGGAGCATTACCGCAGCCTGTTCGGGCTTCAGCCGGAGGCGATCGCCTGCGATCTGCACCCCGGCTATCACACCGCGCGCTGGGCACGGGAGCTGGCGACGGAACTCGGCGTACCGCTGATCAGGGTCCAGCACCACCACGCCCATCTGGTCGCGCTCCAGACCGAGCTGGGGATCACCGGGCCGAGCACGGCGATCGTGGCGGATGGCACCGGATACGGCCTGGACGGCACGCTGTGGGGTGGGGAGGTCCTCAGGGGGGACGCCGGCGGCTGTGAGCGCGTGGCCCACCTGCGCCCGCTGCTGCTGCCCGGGGGTGACGCGGCGACGGCTGAGCCCTGGCGGATTGCGCTGTCCCTGCTCCACGAGGCGGCACCTGACCGGCTGGACGACTACGTCGCAAGGCTGCTGAGCGGCGAGCCCCCGCCACCGCAGTCGAGCATGGCGGGCTGGCTGCCTGACAGCGCCGACCCCCGGCACCGGCCGCCTGATCCGCGAGAGGTGGAGCTGGTGACGCGGATGCTCCGCAGCGGGACCGCGCTGGTGCAGTCCACGGCGCTGGGGCGCCTGTTCGACGGCCTGGCCGCGCTGCTGAAGGTGACGCTGCGGACTACCTATGAGGGCCAGGCGCCGATGGAGCTCGAAGCGCTGGCGCGCGCCTCTGACTCCAGCCCCACCGTCGACCTGCCGCCTGACGGCGACGGCGCCGTGATCGATTGGGTGCCGCTGGTACGCGCGATCACTGAATCAGGCCAGGGGATCGACCACTGGCCAGCGGCCTTCCATCACTGGGCGGCGTGGGCGTTCATCAGGCGTGCCGCGCCCGCGCCGGCCGGTCACCGCGACGCTGCGGACCTCCTCGCCTCGGGCGGGTGTCTGCAGAACTCCCTGCTCCGACGACTGCTTTCCGATCTCTGCACAGCACGTGGTCTGCAGCTCAGGACGCACCGCGATCTGCCCCCCGGCGACGGCGGCCTGGCCCTCGGGGTGTTGCGCGTAGCGCAGGCCGGTTTGGCCAGGGGACGGACCGCGGCGAACTAGTCGTGCATCCGGGAACGACATGGCAAGTGAACATCCGAGGTGTCCCGGTTGGCAGTTTCTCTCAGTTCAAATCCGAAGACCGGTCCGCGAAGCCTCCGTGCGCGTGGCTCCCGCCGGGCCGCGCCAGCCGTGCCGTCGGGGTTGTCACGCTTCCCGCCAGAATTAATCAGCTCTAACGCAACAGGCAAAGATCGCAGAATTCGGGACCGGGAGTGTTGCCAATTCCCGGTAATGATGGTAGCATGTAGGTAACTCGTCTCAGTTACTCACAGCGTGCAGACAACCGTACGTTGTGTTTGTATGATTCGTGGGAAACGGCAAGCGTTTTCGTGAACAGAGACGCGAGAAACTGCTGCTCTTGTGAGGGAAGCAACGGTGTACGCAGAGCCGACGCCACAGTGGGGCCTACGACATGGTGGGATGATAGTGAGTCACTCGCTGCTGGTAGTCCGTTCGTACTATTCTCTTTTGCGCCATTGCGATCACGATCACCCCGTTGCGGTGTTGGGCGCGCACAGGACGTAGCCAGGCGGTAGTTGCTCGCGCGTGTGACTGAAGGGAGGTGCTAATGCCGTCCTTAAGTGATGCTGCCGGAGCAGCAGCGGGTAACGGTGGTCCCGAGCAGCCACGTATCGGCGTCTTCATCTGCCACTGTGGTGGCAATATCTCGGACGTTGTGGACGTGGAGCGGGTGGCGCGCGAGGTGGGCAAGCTGCCGGGCGTGGTGCACAGCAGTACGCGCACGTTCCTCTGCTCGGACCCTGGACAGGTGCGGATCGAGAAGGTGATCCACGACGAGAAGCTCAACCGGGTGGTGGTGGCCGCCTGCTCGCCGATCCTGCACGAGCGCACCTTCAGGCGGGCCTGTGCGCGGGCGGGACTGAACCCATACCTGTTCGAGCACGTGAACATCCGCGAGCACGTGAGCTGGGTGGTTGAGGATCAGGAGCTGGCGACGCAGAAGGCGCAGCGGCTGGTCAGCGCCGCAATCGGACGGGTCCGCCATCTGGTGCCGCTGGACAAACGGCGGATCGCGATCCACCCGGCGGCGCTGGTGATCGGCGGCGGGGTGGCAGGCATGGTGGCGGCCCGCGACCTGGCGCTGCGCGGCATGCGGGTCACGCTGATCGAGAACCGGCCGTTCCTCGGCGGGCGCATGGCGCAGCTCCATACCGTGTTCCCAACGGGTGAAAAGGCGCGGGAGCTGCTGGGCAAGCTGATTCAGGAAGTGGTGGACGACCCCCATATCACCGTGCTGACCAACGCGCATGTCGTCCACTCCGAGGGACTGGTGGGTGACTTCCGCACGCGCATCCGGCTGGAACCGCGGGGCGTGGACACGGCGATGACCTACCCCGGCAACGCGATCGCGGTCTGTCCCGAGGAGACGATCTGCGACTTCGACTACGGCCTGCGCGAGCGCAAGGCGATCTTCATGACCTATCCCGGCTGCTACCCGCCGATGCCGGCGATCGACTGGCACACCTGCACCAAGTGCGGCAAATGCCTGTCGTCCGTCGGCGGTAAGGGGATTAACCTGGAGGAGGAGGCGCGCGAGATCGAAATACAGAGCGGCGTGGTCATCCTCGCGACCGGCTACGACCCCTACGAGCCGCTGTACGGGGAGTATGGCTACATCATCTTCCCGGAGGTCGTGACGCTCCAGCAGCTGAACCGGCTGCTCGACCCGCACGGACCGAGCGGAGGGCGGCTGAAGCTCAACGGCAGCGCGCCGAAGCGCATCGCCTTCATCCACTGCGTGGGCGCCCGCCAGGTCAAGGGCGTCAACCAGGCGCAGCCTGACGGCAGCGTCAAGGACTACTGCGGACGTACCTGTTGCACGGCGGCGCTGCACGCCGCGGAGGAGATCGGCAAGCTGATTCCGGACGCGACGATCGCGAGTTTCTACCAGGACATCCGCACCTACGGGCGTAAGCACGAGGAGTATTACGAGCGCGCCTCGGAGAACGGCGTGATGTTCTTCCGCTATGACCCCTACGATCCGCCGGAAGTGCAGAAGGACCCCCGCGGTGAGGTCCCGCTGATCGTCAAGGCCCGGGATCGGCTCACGGACGGCATGGAGATCGAGTTCCCGGCCGACATGGTGGTACTGGCGACCGGCGTGGTGCCGCACGACATCAGCGAACTTGTGGAGCTGTTCCGCTGCGCGGTGGGCTACGACAGCTTCCTGCTGGAGGTGCATCCCAAGCTGCGGCCGGTGGAACTGGCGGTCAGCGGCGTGTTCCTGGCCGGCAGCTGCCAGGGCCCGATGGATATCACCGAGTCGTGCGCGGCGGCGGGGGCCGCGGCCTCCAAGGCGGCGGCGCTGATCTCGCAGGGCGAGATCGAGATGGACCCGTTCATCGCCCGCGTGGACGAGGAGCTGTGCACCGGTTGCCAGACGTGCCTGACCGTCTGTCCCTACGACGCGATCAGCCGCGATGAGCAGCAGGGTATCGCGGTGATCAGTGAGGCGCTCTGCACGGGCTGCGGTACCTGCGTGGCGACCTGTCCCAGCAACGCCATCCAGCAGCTCGGGTTCAACGATGACGAGGTGCTGTCGGAAGTGCGGATGCTGCTCGGATTGCCGGCGGAGCCGGTGGCGGCGGAGTAAGGAGGAATGACTATGGCTGACGAAGCAGCGGTTCAGCAGGAGCACGACGTGGCGGTTCCCGCCACCTGGGAGCCGCGGATCATCGGTTTCCTCTGCTTCTGGTGCAGCTACACCGGTGCCGACGGCGCGGGGACGGCGCGAATCAAGTACCCGCCCAACGTCGACATCGTGAAGCTGATGTGCAGCGGGCGGATCGACCCGGAACTGATCACCACGGCGTTTTCGAACGGCGCCGACGGCGTGCTGGTCTGCGGCTGCCACATCGGGGATTGCCACTACATCGAGGGCAACCACAAGACGATGGCGCGTATGCCCCTGATGCGGCGCATCCTCGATGACCTGGGCATTGAGAAGGAACGCTTCCGCCACGAGTGGGTCAGCGCGGCTGAGGGCCAGCGCTTCGCCGAGATCGTGCGTGAGATGACGTCCCAGGTTCGCGCGCTGGGGCCGCTGAACTGGCCGCAGCTGATGCACGAGCGTGGCGTCGGTCATGGCATGGACCTTAAGCCCTGGGGAGAGTAACGATGGACACTAATGGCAGCGGTAACGGTGGCGAGCAGCCGGCGGCGAAGCTGAAGGTCGGCATGTACTGGGCGGCGAGCTGCGGCGGCTGCGACATCTCACTGCTGGAGATCGGGCCGCACATCCTGGAGCTGATCCAGGTCGCGGACGTCGCCTTCTGGCCTTGCGCCGCCGACTTCAAGTACCAGCACGTCGCGGACTATCCGGACGGCTACATCGACGTCTGCTTCTACAACGGAGCGATTCGGACAAGCGAACAGGAGGAGATCGCCCGGCTGTTGCGCAAGAAGAGCAAGTCGCTGATTGCCTACGGCGAGTGCGCGATCGACGGCGGCATCCCGGCGCTGGCCAATCTCAATTCGCCGGAGGCGATCTACGACGCCGCCTATCACGACAACCCGTCGCTGGATAACCCGGACGGCGTCGTGCCGCAGCCGATCACCGAATGCGAGTACGGCGAACTGGAGATCCCCAGGTTCTACCGCCAGGTGCTGCGCCTCAAGGACATTGTGGAGGTGGATTACGAGATCCCCGGCTGCCCGCCCCAGGCCGAGCGCGTCTGGGAGGCGATCCAGGCGGTGGCCGGTGGCGCGGTGCCGCTCAGAAACAAGAACGTCAAGGTCGCCTGCTACGACAAATCCGTCTGCGACGAGTGCCCGCGGGAGAAGCGCCTGGAGAAGATCCAGGAGTTCAAGCGGCCCCACCAGGTGCGACCCGAGCCCGACTGGTGCTACCTGGAGCAGGGCCTGGTCTGCATGGGTCCGGCCACGCGCAGCGGCTGCGGCGCGCTGTGCATCAAGGGCGGACTGCCCTGCCGCGGCTGCTACGGGCCGTCCGGCGAGGTGGTCGACCAGGGCACGGCGATGGTCGGCGCGATCGGCGCGATCCTGGCGGCCAGCGATGAAGAGCGTGCGCAGGAACTGGTGGACCAGATCGTGGACCCGGTGGGCACGTTCTACCGGTTCAGCATGGCGTCCAGCATGATGAAAGCGAAGAAGTGAGAGGTTGGAGCTGATATGACCAGTCCACACGTCAAGACCAAAGACGGCTACAAGCGGTTCAGCATCGATCCCGTCACCAGGCTCGAGGGCCACGGCAAGATCGACATCTTCGTCGACGAGGCCGGCAACGTGGCCGACTGCTACTTCCAGGTGCCTGAGCTGCGGGGGTTCGAGAAATTCTGCGAGGGCCGCCCGGTGGAAGAGCTGCCGCGCATCACCCCGCGGATCTGCGGCGTCTGTCCCGAGGCCCACCACATGGCTTCGGCCAAGGCCTGCGACGCCGTCTACGGGGTGCAGCTGCCGCTGACGGCGCGGCTGCTGCGCGAGCTGCAGTACAACATCTTCTACGTCACGGACCACACCACGCACTTCTACGCCCTGGGCGCGCCGGACTTCGTGATGGGTCCGCAGAGCGATCCGGCGACGCGCAACCTGATCGGCGTGATCGGCAAGGTCGGCGTCGAGGTCGGCGGCGAGGTGATCAAGTGCCGCCAGTGGGGCCACGAGGCCGCGGCGATCTTTGGCGGCAAACCCGTCAACCCGGTCAACGCGATTCCGGGGGGCATGTCCAAGGGCATCAACGCCGAGGAGCGGGACCGGCTGGAAGAGATCTGCCTGTTCATGGTGGAGTTCGGCAAGTTCACCCTCAAGCTGCTGCACGACGTGGTGCTGGCCAACCAGGAGTACGTGGACATCATCCTGAACGGCCCCTACTACCACGAGACCTACTCAATGGGGCTGGTGGACGGAAGCAACCAGGTCAACTACTACGACGGTATGGTGCGGGTGGTTGACCCGCAGGGCGCCGAATTCTGCAAGTACGCTCCCCACGAGTACATGAACCACGTGGCGGAGCGCGTCGAGCCCTGGAGCTACCTGAAATTCCCCTATCTGAAGAAGGTGGGCTGGAAGGGCTTCGTCGACGGCATGGACTCGGGCGTCTACCGGGCGACGCCGCAGTCGCGGCTCAACGCCGCGGTCGGCATGAACACCCCGCTGGCGCAGGAGGCCTACGAGGAGTACTACACAACCCTGACCGGCGACGGCAGCGGGGCCAAGCCCGTGCACCACACGCTGGCGATCCACTGGGCAAGGGTGGTCGAACTGCTCAACGCCGCCGAGCGCTCCCTGGAGCTGATCCGCCACCCCGAGATCACGCATCCCGAGAACTACCGCGCGGTCTGCGACACCGTCCCGCGCGAGGGGGTGGGGATCGTCGAGGCGCCGCGCGGCACCCTGACGCATCACTACGTCACCGACGAGCAGGGTATTGTGCAGAAGGCCAACTTGATCGTCGGCACCACCAACAACCATGCCCCGATCTGTATGTCGATCAAGAAAGCGGCGCAGGCGCTGATCAAGCCCGGCGTCGAGGTCACCGAGGGCATCCTCAACATGGTCGAGATGGCGTTTCGCGCTTACGACCCCTGCTACGGCTGCGCGACCCACAGCCTGCCGGGCGAGATGCCGCTGACGGTGCGGATTCGCCGCCCCGACGGCGCGGTGGTCAGGGAGATCAGCCGCTGACAACAGGTCTGAGGCTACCCGCGCTCAGGCATAAGGAAGGACTAGCGAGATGGCAAAGCTGAAAGACAGATACGAGGCTCTCGTGATCGGCAGCGGCATTTCCGGAATGCAGGCCGCCCTGGATCTCGCCGAGCAGGGCCATGACGTGCTGCTGGTCGAGAAGGAACCGTCGATCGGCGGCGTGATGGTTGGGCTGAACAAGGTCTTCCCGACGCTGGACTGCTCGAGCTGCATCTGCACGCCGCGGATGGCCGAGGCCGCCCACCACCCGCTGATCGACCTGCAGACCTACACTGAGGTCGAGTACGTCCAGCGCGAGGGTTTGGGCTTCAGCGTGCGGCTGAACCGCAAGGCGCGCTACGTGGTGGCCGATGATTGCATCGGCTGCAGCAAGTGCGAGCACGTCTGTCCGATCGATGTGCCGCACGAGTTCGAGTATGGGCTCGGGGCGCGGCGGGCGATCTACATCCCGCATGCCAACGCCATTCCGCAGGTCGCGGTGCTCGACGTCGACAGCTGCACGTTCTGCGGCAAGTGCGCGGGGGCTTGCCCGACGGACTGCATCGATTACACCCAGGAAGCCGAGCATGTGACGGTGCAGATCGGCACGATCATCGTGGCCTCGGGTCTGCAGATCACGCCGATGAACGCCAAGGCGGAGTACGGCGGCGGCAGGCTGCTCAACGTGATGAACCCGCTGGCGATGGAGCGCGCGCAGTCCAGCAACGGTCCCTACGGCCGGGTACTGCGGCCCTCGGACGGCAAGGTGCCGAGGCGCATCGCCTACGTGCAGTGCGCGGGCAGCCGCGACAAGAGCATCGGCGTGCCGTACTGCTCGCGGGTCTGCTGCATGTACGCGATCAAGCAGGCGCTGCTGCTGACCCACTACATCCCCGGCGTCGAGATCACGCTTTTCCACATGGATATCCGCGCCTTCGGCAAGGGCTACGAGCAGTTCTACCGGCGGGCGATGGAAGAGGGCGTCAAGGTGGTCAAGGGCAAGGTGGCCCGCATCACCGAGGATGACCAGCACAACCCGATCGTGCGGGTCGAATACCAGGAGGAGGGCTGCCGGGTCGCCGAGGAGGTCTTTGACCTGGTGGTGCTCAGCCAGGGCGTGATCCCCGGCTGGCATGCCGGCGAAGTGCTTTCGACGCGGGAGAGCGATGACGGGTTCTTCGAGATTCCCGACCTCAAGGTGCACCCCGCGCGGAGCACCGCGGAGGGTGTCTTCGTCGCCGGAGTGGCGGCCGGGCCGAAGGACATCCCGGACGCCATCGTGGAGGCCGGCGCGGCGGCGATGGAAGCCTCGATGTACCTCAAGCGTGTCGCCGACACGCGCAGAGAGCTGGTAGCGGCAGGATAACGAGAGTAGGGACCAAGACGAACCGGGAGTTGACTATGTCCAGCGATGTGGCGAGAAGCGAGGCAGTCAAGGAGAAACGTCCGATTGCGGTGCTGCGCGAGCGGCGCGGGGGGATGTCCGACGGCCTGAAGGCCTACTACAAGCGTTTCACCGAGATCCGCAAGCAGCTCAAGGGGGCGCTGGGGGGCGGCGCGCGGACGATCCCGGACCTGAGCATCGAGACCGGGCTGCCGCGACACGAGGTGCTGTGGCACGTGATGGCGATGAAGAAGTACGGCACCGTCGTGGAGGGGGAGCGGCGCGGGGACTATTTCGCCTACAGACTGGCGAGCGAGGAGTAGGACTATGAGCTATCGAGTCGATCCGGCGTTCCTGCGCACATTGCAGGACTACGGCGCCCAGGATATCGGCGCCTGCTTCAACTGCGGCAACTGCACGGCGGTCTGCCCGCACTCCGAGGGTACCGTGACCTTCCCGCGGCGGCTGATCCGCTACGCCCAGGTGGGGCTCAGCGACGCCGTGGCGGGCAGCAAGGAGCTGTGGGTCTGTTACTACTGCGGCGAGTGTTCCGACACCTGTCCGCGCGAAGCCGAGCCGGGCGAGTTCATGGCCGCGGCGCGGCGCTATGCGATCGCCAGCAACGATCCGTTCGGGCTGGGCAAGCTGCTCTATTCCTCGCCGTGGGCCAACGTGGCGCTCTTCATTGCCGTCTCCGCGATTCTGCTGCTGCTCCTGCTGCAGCACGCCGGCCCGATCGGCGGCCGATTCTTCGAGTTCATTCCGGGCGAGACGATCCACAATGTCGGCGTCGCGGTGATCGTCGTCACCGTCCTGGCGATCCTGGCGGGCGTGGTCAACATGGTGCGCCGCGTCGCGATCGCGATCAAGCACGTGCCTGAAAGCGCCGAGCAGACCTCCCCGGGGGTCCGCACCGGCCGGGGGCTGTGGGCGGCGATCAGCGAGGTCATCACTCAGAAGCGCTATCGCGACTGCGCCACCGAGCACAGCACCCCGGAGCCGTGGTACCGTGCGCGCTGGTTCCTGCACTGGTCGATGCTCTGGGGCTTTATCGGCCTGTTCTTCGCCACGGTCTGGGACTGGCTGGATGCGCTGCCGGACGGCACGTTCGTGCCGCTGTACTACACGCCGCGCCTAGTCGGTACGATCGCCGGGTTGTTTCTCGTCTACGGCGCCGGTATGGCACTGTGGCAGCGGATCCGCCCGGTCAACAAGTACGGCGAGAACTCGACCTTCAGCGACTGGATGCTGCTACTGTACCTGTTCCTGCTCGGCATCACCGGCTTCGTACTGGAAGTCCTCGTCTATACGTGGCCGGCAACCGCGTTCGGCAACATCGTGCTGCTGGCGCACATCGTGCTGGCCTTCCAGCTGATCCTGGCGCTGCCGTTCAGCAAGCTGGCCCATGTCGTCTATCGGACGCTGGCGATCTTCATTCACGGGTACTACGGCAGCGGCGAGCCGGCGGCGGCGCGCAAGGACCTGCGTGCCGCCTGAGGTAGACTCGGAGGCGATGAAGACCGACTCACCGGGCCGTACGGTGGTGCTGGGCCTGGGCAATCCGGTGCTCTGCGACGACGCCGTCGGCCTGCGGGTCGCGGCGGAACTCAAGCAGCTGCTTGCCGAAAGGCCGATCCCCGGCGTCGACGTGCTGGCCAGCACGCGGGCAGGTTTCGAGCTGCTGGACCTGCTGCGGGGCTACGCGGCGGCGGTGATCGTCGATGCGCTGGAGCTGCCCGACGCCGCGGCGGGGCGCGTGCGGCGGCTGGGGCCCGACGACGTGGCGGGCAGCGCGCGGCTGACCAATCAGCACGAACTGGGGCTGGCCGCGGTGTTCGCCTTCGCCGAGCGCCTCGGGATCTCGATGCCGGCCGAAGTCAGAATCGTAGCGATCGAAACGACCGACGCCCGCATCATGGCCGAGGAACTGACGCCCGCAGTGGCGGCTATCGTCACGCCACTCGCCCGCGAACTCCACGCAGAGCTGGCCGCGGCAGCGCCGGCCGAGGACCCGCCGGACAATGAGGATTTCAGCAACCGTCGCGCGTTCTACGACCCGGACGGCGGCTGATCAGCAGATGCGGGGCAGCAGTTCGCCCAGCGGCATTTCGACGATCCTGCGGCCACCGCTGGCGGTGGTGAACAGCACCAGCGGCCGCCGCGGCCGGTCCGCTGCCGGGCTGGCAGGGTCGAATCGTGGGCCGACTTCCCCGATGATCGCGGCATCCGCGCCGTACTCGTGCTTCTGCATCGCCGCCAGGATCGCGGGGGCCGCGCTGCGGTCCACGGCGGCGAGCAGCTTGCCCTCGTTGGCCAGCACCACCGGCTCGAAGCCCAGCACGCGCGCGATCGCTCGCACCTCCGGCCGGACCGGAACCTGGGCCTCGTCGACCAGCACGTCGCAATTGGCGGCCGCGGCGTATTCGTTGAGCACCGCCGCCAGTCCGCCGCGGGTCAGGTCGCGCATTGCGTAGACCGCTGCGGGGCCGGCGGCCTCGACCAGCGTCTCCACCAGTCCGTTCAGCGGGGCGCAGTCGCTTAAGATGTCCGTCTCGAAGTCCATGCCCTCGCGGCTGCACATCACGGCCACCGAGTGCTCGCCGAGCGTGCCGCTGACGATCAGTACCTGCCCCGGCGCCAGCCGGTGGGCGCCATAGTCGCGGTCCGGCGGGCGCAGGCCCAGCCCGGCGGTGTTGATGAACAGGCCGTCGCCCTTGCCGCGCTCGACCACCTTGGTATCGCCGGCCACGATCTGCACACCCGCGCTGCGCGCGGTCGCGGCCATCGAGTCCACGAGGGCCAGCAGCTCCGCGCGCGGCAGGCCTTCCTCGATGATCAGGCCGGCGGTCAGGTGCCGCGGGCGGGCGCCCATCACCGCCAGGTCGTTGACGGTTCCGCAGACGGCCAGCTTGCCCACGTCGCCGCCCGGAAAGCGGTAGGGTGAGACCACGTAGCTGTCGGTGGTCAGCACCAGGGCTTCGCCATCCGCGGTCTCCGCGGGCAGCACGGCGCCGTCCTCGAGCGCGTCCAGCGCCGGGTTGCTCAGCCGCGTGCGCAGTGCGTCGACCAGTTCACGGTGCTGCTGCCCCCCGCCGCCGATGCCCAGCCCGATCGTATCCTGGCTATCGCTCACCGCGCCCCATGATAGCGGAAGTAGGCGCGGCAGGCCCCCTCCTGGCTGACCATGCAGGCGCCCAGCGGCTGATCGGGCGTGCAGTCGGTGCCGAAGCAGGCGCACTCGGGCGGGTGGATCTTGCCCAGCAGCACGTCGCCGCAGCGGCAGGCCGCCAGTCGGGGGTCGGGAGGCGGCGGCTCGAAGTCCGGCACCAGTTGGCGGGCGTCCAGCCGCCGGTACTCCTCGCGCAGTGCCAGGCCGCTGAGCGGAATGCTGCCCAGGCCGCGCCACAGGGCGTCCGCGGGCTCGAACACCGCCGCCGCCGCCTCTCGGGCCACCGGATTGCCCTCGTCCCGGACCACCCGCGCGTAGGCGTTGTCGACGGCGGCCCGGCCTTCACGCACCTGGCGGGCCAGGCTCAATACGCCGCGCAGGATGTCCACGGGCTCGAAGCCGGTGATGGCGCAGGGCTTGCCGTGCCGCTCGGCGATCGGCCGGTAGGCCCGGGCGCCGATGATCACGCTGACGTGCCCGGGGCAGATGAAGCCGTCCAGCCGCAGTTCGGCGCTTCCGGCCAGCGCGGCGAGCGCGGCGGGGATCGTCTTATGCAGGTCGAAGATGTGGTAGTTGTCCAGTTCGCGCTCAGCGGCGGCCTGCGCGGTGCAGGCGATCGCGGGCACGGTGGTCTCGAAGCCGACGGCCAGGAACACCACCTGGCGCCCAGTCTCCGCGGCGGCGATGCCAAGCGAGTCCAGCGGGGAGTAGATCACGCGGATGTCGGCTCCGCCGGCCCGCAGCTGCTCCAGGCTGCCCGCCGAGCCGGGTACGCGCAGCATATCGCCGAAGGTGCACAGCGTGACGTCGGGCCGGGCGGCGACGGCCAGCAGGTGGTCAAGGTCCGCCTGGGCGGTGACGCAGACCGGGCAGCCCGGACCGCTGACCAGTTCGATGTCCAGTTCGGCGAGCTGCGAGCGCAGCCCGGTCTCGAACAGCGCCATCGTGTGCGTGCCGCAGACCTCCATCAGACGCAGCGGGCGGTCACTGACGCGTCTGAGCTCACTGAGGAGGCTCCTGACCAGCCGGCGGTCGCCGAAGCGGTCGAGGAGGCGGTGCTCAGTCGACATCGCCTGGTTCCTCCCCGAGCTGTTCGTCGGCCAGTTCGGCGTAGACCTCGCGGATCAGCGCCAGCGTGCGCTCCGCCTCCTCGGTGTCGACGATCTGGATCGCGAAGCCAGCGTGGACCAGCACGTAGTCGCCCGGCTTGACGCCGGGCACCAGCGCGACTCCCACCCGCCGGCGGACGCCCCCGAAGTCCACCACCGCGAGCTGCGCGTCGATCTCCTTCACCAGCGCTGGTACGGCCAGGCACATACTGGATATGATAGCGAATGGGCGTGGAGGCCGAAGCTGTCTCGGCCCAGGGCGGACACTATCTACCTCCCCGGCGATTCCGGCACCATGCCCGCCAGCTCGAGTAGCTCCGCTCGTTGCTCGTCCGAGGCGTTGAAACACGCCCCCGGTCGAAAGGCTGGCGAGCCGCTGTTGTCCTCCAGCAGCGGATCGGCTCCGTACATCAGCAGCAGTCTGGCGACGCCGTAGCAGTAAGAGCTGCTATGCAGGGCTGTCTTGCCGTCTTCATCCTGGCAGTTGGGATCGGCGCCGTGTTCGAGCAGAATCAGCGTGGCCACCTCATTGCCGCGCGAGATTGCCTCCATCAGTGGTGTCCTGTTCTTATACGCCCGCAGGTCAGCCGACCTGAAGTACTGCAACATGAGCGTCAGCATAGCGTCATTGCCGCTCCAGGCGTACTTATGCAAGACGGAGTATCCGTTGTCGGCACGGAATGTCGGCTCAGCCCCGTGATCCAATAACAGATGCGCCATGCGCAGCCCGGCATCGCTGGGACAGTCGAAAATCGGAGTGGTCCCGTGATCACCTGGATTGTTCGGATCGGCGCCGTATTCGAGCAGCGCACTGGCCAGCTCGTACTCGCCGTTACGCGCGGCGCGATGCAGCGCGGTATAGCCCTCGCCCCATGCCGCGTCGATATTGTAGAGTCCGTCCGACAGCAGCTGAACCAGTAGTTCCAGGTCGCCTAGGAACACCGCACTAGCCAGATTGTGGACTGCACCGGCGCCAAGCAGCATGTCAACGACTTCCATTCGCCTGTACTGCGCCGCCAGCTCAATCGGCGCGAAACCACGTGCGTCGAGTTGGTTCACATCAGCGCTATACGCGATGAGTAATTGCACGTGCGGCGCACTGCTGAGACTGATCGCATAGTGCAGCGGCGTGTAGCCGTTGGTCAATACGCTCCAATGGTCCTCCGGACGCCACAAGTCGTTGTCAGCCAGCACATTGGGGTTCGCCCCACGATCGAGCAGCTCTTTCATCAGTAGATAGCGCGTTTCGTCATCCACCTGCTGCCGTGCGCCGGCGATGCCGTGCAGCGGCGACCAGCCGTCATGTGTGCGGGCATTCACGTCGGCGCCACGTTCCAGCAGGATCAAGGCGATGTCGAGATAGCCCGCCATGCAGGCGTAATACAGCGACGTACCACCCCAGCGTGACTGGTAGGTTACATCAGCGCTGCAAGCCAGCAGAGCCAGCGCCGTCGCGTGCTGTTTCTTCCACAGCGCGCGCATCAGCGGTGTCATACCCTCATCGGGATGGGCGTCGATCTGCGCGCCAGCGTCGATCAAGAGCCGGATGAGTTCCACGTGTCCTTTTTCGGCGGCCAGGTGCAACTCGGTCAGTTCCTCGTCCGGCGGTTGCTGCGGCACTGCGCCGTGCTCAAGGAGCCGTAGCGCAACGCGCGGCGAGCCATACTCCACGATGTTATACAGCGGCGTCTTACCGCTCTTGGATGCGATATTCGGATCCGCGCCCGCGGCAATAAGCATGTCGACTGCCACTAGCGCAGCTTCCTCCACGCCTTCCTCAGGCTCCGGTTGCATTCGTGTATGTGAGGCACGGAAAAGCGGTGTGCAGCCGTAATTATCCTGCCTGTTTGGATCGGCTCCCAAGTCAAGCAACAGCTTGATCAGTGCGGGATGACGCATTGTGGCAGCCCAGTGCAGCCCTGTGTAGCCTTTGCCATCCGCTTCCTCTACATCCGCGCCTAGTAAAGCCAGCAGGTGCACGGCGTTCAGCTGGCCGTAACGTGCTGCATGTGTCAGCGGCGTGCCCTTCTCGCCCTGGATGCCGTTCAACTCAGCGCCCGCGCGATAGAGTTCAAAGATTTTCTCAAGCTCGTCCCTCCCCGCGGCGCGATACAGTTCTGTCTCCTGAAGGCCGTAGACCAGCGATACAGCGCTCGGCGCGGCCGCAGCCAGCTCTGCCTCCTCCGCCTGTGCCGCGGCGATGCCGCCGATCAGCAGTGTGCCCAATGCAACCAGCAATGTCCGCATCGCCGCGCCTCCCTTCCGATGTCAGCAGTATAACGGATTGACTATGCCAGGACTGCGGTTATTCGGTAGATGTCATGTCTCGCAAGTTGGGGGCAGAGCTTGTCTCGGCCCAGGTCGGACACAAGGTCCGCCGCTACGTTCCCCTACTCGCCGCTGATGCCGGTGACCAGGAACTGCGCGCCGCCGGTCAGACGCAGGCCCAGCGCCTGGCAGCGGGGGCAGACGCGCAGGTAGCCGTCCACCTCGCCGCTGAAACCGCAGGCATCGCACGCACCGTGGGCCGCCGGCCGATCGAGCTCCAGCGTGGCCTCGGCCGTGGCGGTCTCCGTGGTGCGCAGGTATTCCCAGGCGAAGCTGAAAGCCTCGATGCTGACGCCCGAGGCGCGTCCGACCTCCAGGCGGACCTCAGTGACGGCGCGCAGGCCGTGCTGCCGCGCCGAGTCGAGCACGATGCCGAGTACGTCCTGGGCCAGTGAGAATTCATGCATTCGCTGCTCGCTCGCGGTCCGCGGCCGCTTCACCTATAATCCTAGCAAGATCGTCGTCGGCGGACAAACCGGAGGTACGGATGCCCGTAGACATTGTGGTAATGAAGGCTGTCAGCGCGGACAACGACCGGCATGCCGCGCAGGTGCGCGACCAGCTGACCGAGCACAACGTGCTGGGCCTCAACGTAATGAGCTCGCCAGGGAGCGGCAAGACGGCGCTGCTGGAGGCCACCATCGAGCGCCTGGGAGGCGCGCTGCGCTTCGGCGTGATCGTCGGCGACGTGTTCACCGCCAACGACGCCGAGCGGCTGGCGCGCCACGGGGTCAAGGCCGTGCAGGTCAACACCGAGGGCAGCTGCCACATGACGGCCCACATGCTCGGCGCGCTGCTGCCGCAGTTCGACTTGGGTAAGCTGGACGTGCTGATCGTCGAAAACATCGGCAACCTGATCTGCCCGACGGCCTACGACCTCGGCGAGCACCGCAAGGTGGCGTGCCTGTCGACGACGGAGGGCGCGGACAAGATCGAGAAGTACCCGCGGCTGTTCAGCATCAGCCACGTCAACGTGGTGACCAAGGCTGACCTGATCCCGCACCTCGACTTCGACCTCGACGCCGTGCGCCGCGGCCTTGCCGCGCTCAACCCCGACGCGCCGGTGCTGGTAACCAGCGCCCGCAGCGGGGAGGGGCTGGAGGACTGGTGCGGCTGGCTCGAGCGCGCGGCGGCGGAAAGCCGCGGCTGACCCCGGCTGCATCCAGTAGCGCGGGCGTCCCGCCTGCGTCCCCGGTGGGACGGGACTCCGTGCCCGTCCACCTGCGATCGGCAACCACAGAGGCCACAGAGAACACAGAGCGCACAGAGGAATCAGGATTCAGCCCGGGGTCCGAAGTCCGGAGTCCGTGGTGCGTAGCGGCGGCGGCCCTGCCGCCGGATCACTCGTGGCGGCGGGTCCCCGACCCGCCGACCTGTGAAATGCCCAGGGGTCGGGGACCCCTGGCTACCCGGCGGCGGCCGCATCCCGATCCGGCCCGGCACTTGCCGCTTGAGCTTGCGGCTTGCCGCTGATCACCCGTAGCGGCGGCGGCCCTGCCGCCGGACCCCTCGCCGATGCCACCTCATGGCGGCGCGCAGCCCACAGGCCGGCTGCCCGGAGATGCTACTATGCATACGTATTCGCAGCGTAACTGCGCCTGATATGACACAGAACCGGGAATATTGGCATAGACGCGACCTTAGTGCTATCATGGATGCAGTACATTGCGGCCCGGCGGCGACCGGCCGCCCGGTCTTGGGATTGCTATGCACTGGGAGGAGGTGCGTCGTGAAACAAGGCGCCTGGATTGTCATCGCGCTCGTGGTGATCGTCGTCATCATCGGAGTGATTGTCTACGCAAACACCCGCCCGCCGCAGGTCCCCACCGACGGTCAGCCTGTCGTGGCGAATGGCGACGGCGGCCAGCCCGCGGATAACGGCGGCGCGATGCCCCCGGCGGACGCAGCGCCGACACCGGCGACGGGAGAACCGATCAAGATTGGTGTACTAGCTCCACTTACCGAGGACTTGGCCAACTACGGTGAGCGTGTTGGCAGAGCGGTGGAGATTGCCCTGGACGAGGCAAATTCCGCGGGGGGAATCGATGGCCGACGAGTCGAGGTGGTCATCGAGGACACGAAGGCTCAGCCGGGCGTAGGTGTCGCAGCGGCGCAGAAGCTGATCAACATTGACCGCGTGCCAGTAATCATGGGTGCAGTCGCCAGCGGCGTTACGCTCGCTGTAGCTCCCGTGTGTGAGGAGGCAGGCGTCGTACTGCTCACAGCCATATCGTCGAACGCGAGGATTAGCGATGCGGGGGACTACATCTTCAGGATTGCCCCTTCCGATGCACTGCAGGGAGTAGTCCTTGCGCAATGGGCCCAGGAACTAGGGTACTCCAAGGCCGCGGTGCTGTATGTGAACAATGACTACGGCAAGGGCCTGGAGGAGGGTTTCTGTGCGGAGTTCGCGGATATGGGCGGAGCTGTTGCGGTCTCCGAGGGCGTGACACAAGGTACAACTGACTTCCGAGCCGCGGTCTCCAAGATCATCTCCAGCGACGCTCAGTTCCTGCTATTCCCGATGTACACCGACGAAGCAGGGCCTGCACTGAAGCAGATGCGAGAGCTCGGAATGACGCTGCCCGTCATTGCCACTGATACAGTGCACTTCCCTGTCGTGCTTGAAGTGGCGAGGGAGGCCGCCGAGGGAATGCTTCTATCGGATGTGTCTGACCCTGAAGGAGAGGTATGGGAGCGATTCAATGACGAGTACAACGCGAGGTTCGGCGTAGACGCTGACATCGTTGCCGCTGAAGCGTACGATGCAATGCAGATCATCTTCCGCGCTATTGAGTTAGCAGGGACATCATCGTATGCAATCAAAGATGCCCTGTATGAAGTGAAGTACGTCGGTGCATCAGGTGACAATACGTTCGACGGACGAGGGGATGCTACGCGCAAGTCATTCCAGAGATTCGTAGTTGATGATGGACGATTCATGCCCTTCGAGCCATGATGGAGAGCAAAGTGCATCAAACCAGGAAATGGAAGCAGCTATCAAATGACGGCATCGTGGTGTTCTGTGATCTATGCAGTTCGACCCAAGTATGGCAGGAACTGCCCCCGAGAGATGCTAGGCAACTAGTTCAAGCGATGCTGGATATCTACGCGCAGCAACTGAGCTCCGTCTCAGAAGTTGAGGTGATCAAGGAAGTCGGTGATGCGATAATAGCCAGGTGCATACCACGGGGCGGCTATAAGCAGAAACACATCACTGACATCGTGCGCGCTCTCATAGGAGCCAGAAGATCTCTAGATCCTATCAACAAACGCCTTGCCAGGAGAGCGCCACGCTGGATTGCGAAGGATGCGAAAAGAAGCAGACTGTGGCAGATAGTACCACGCGTATCGATCGCAAGACTGGACGCGAAGGACACGATCCAATGGCTGTCTAGTGCGGAGAGTTCGCCGGGCAGGCACCGCGGTGATCTCCTTGGTGCATCCATGAATATCGCGGCTAGGATCAACTCCGCATGCCAGCCAGATCAGATCCTCCTTGATGCGCAGATAATCGAGAAGGCTGGCATAGACTCCTACAAGATCGCTAGCCAGCTTGCAGAATCTGGGATCTACTTGTCTACATGCGCTTTCCCGCTGTTTGGCTTGAGGGGAGTGTATGAGGAGATACAAGTCTATGAAGTGTCGATGACTGCAGATCGCAGGTTGGGTCTAAGCCTACCGGTTCGCGCACTGGTTCTCGTGGAGTGCGATGTTGCAAGACTTGATGCGCAGTCTAGCATTGCTGATGAGATACTCGAGAAGCTAAGTAACTCAAGGGGTGCACGAGGGGCTGAGCTTCGCTTTGCGGGGTTCTCGGTTGACTACGTTGGATGTCTGATGGGCACAAAACAGATAGTCCTGAGGACTAGGGCTGCGACTCAAGACTCTCACCTCAAGGCAGTCATGGAGCTAATCAGGGAATTCCCGTCGATTGTCATGACGCAGTCCTTCTTCACGCACGGCGAAGAAGACGAAGAGGATAGGTGGGTACCTGAGAATGGGGATGCGGACGCAGGGAGTCCATCGCTGGAAGACAAGAGGGGCAATGAACGCGAGAAGCCGAAGTGTTGTGTTGTTGTGCTTCTGAGTTTCCGTGTGACGAGCGATGTTGACGTGGTGAGACACGGGCCTCAGTTTGACCCCTATGCCGAGTACAGAGGATTCGTCCGTAATCTGGAGACACGCGTGCCCGAAACGATCAGCCTGTACGATGTCGGCAAGCTCTACGGCGAGTGGGAGGCGTTCGTTGTCTTGGAGGTCGAGTGGAATGAAGATCTTCCAAGCGCGCTTTCCAAGTACTTCCAAGACAGCGTCGATCCACATCATGTTAGGAACCTTACGTATAGGATCCTCCCGGGGTTCCTCATGCCAAGAACGGTGCGCGTAGGGTAGAGTGATACAGCAACTTCTCACCAACGCCCTAATCGCCGCCTCAGTCTACGCGCTGATCGCGCTGTCGTTTTCGCTGATCTATGCCACGACGCGGTTCTTCCATTTCGCGCACGGGGCGGTGTACGTGGTTGGGGCGTACAGTGCCTACGTGGTGATTGAGGCGTTTCGGCGCAGCGCAGAGGCTGCGTCAGCAGCCGTTCCGCTCTGGGTGCCGGTGGTGGCGGTGCTGGTGGCGGTGGTGGTGGCGACTATCCTCGGCGGGCTGATGGAGCTTGCGATCTACCGGCCGCTGAGGAGGCGGCAGGCGACACCTTTGGTTCTTCTGATCGCCTCGCTGGGGCTCTACATCGTGATCCAGAACGTCATCTCGGCCTTCTTCGGCGATGACACCAAGACCATCCGCACCTGGCCCGTGCGCGAGGGCCTGAGCGTGCTGGGCGCGCGGATCACGCCGGTGCAGCTGATCATCATCGGCTGCGCCGTGGTGCTGTTCGCCGCCACCATCCTCATCCTCAAGTACACCCGCGCCGGCGTGGCGATGCGCGCGCTGGCGGCCAACCCCGAGCTGGCCCGCGTGGTCGGCATGGATGCCGACCGCGTGGTCCTCTATACGTTTCTCGTGGGCAGCGCGCTCTGCGGGGCGGCCGGCGTGCTCATCTCCCTCGACATCGACATGACGCCCACCATGGGGCTGAGTGCCCTGCTGATGGGCGTCGTCGCGGCGATCGCGGGCGGGATCGGCTCGCTTCCCGGCGCGGCGCTCGGCGCGCTGCTGCTGGCCCTGGCCCAGCACCTCGGGGTCTGGAAGATCCCCAGCCAGTGGCAGGACGCCATCGCCTTCGCCGTGCTTTTAGTCTTCCTCGTCTTCAGGCCCGCCGGCGTCTTCGGCGCGCGCCTCAGGAAGGTGCGCGTATGACGGGGGGCCGGCGGTGACCTATCTGCTACACATCGCGGTGATCCTGGGCATCTACGTGATCCTGGCGCTGTCGCTCAACCTGATCGCGGGCTACGCGGGCCTGCTCAGCATCGCCCACGCCGCGTTCTACGGCATCGGCGCCTACTGCGCGGCACTGCTGGCCCTGAATGTGCACTGGCCGTTCTGGGTCACCATTCCGCTGGGGATGCTGGCCGCCGCACTGGTGGGCATCGTCGTCGCCTGGCCGGGGCTTAGGGTTCACGATGACTACTTCGTGGTCGCCAGCTTCGGCTTCCAGGTGATCATCTTCTCCGTGATGAACAACTGGGTGGGCCTGACGCGCGGGCCGCTGGGCCTGCCCGGCATCCCCCAGCCCGAGGCCTTTGGCGGCAAGATCAACGCGCACTGGGAATTCATCGCGCTCGTCTGGCTGCTGGCGCTGATCACGTTCCTGGTCTGCTGGCGGCTGGTGCATTCGCCCTACGGCCGCGCGCTGAAGGCGATCCGCGAGGACGAGATCTTCGCCAGCTCGCTGGGCAAGAGCGTCACCTACTTCAAGCTGAGCGTGTTCGCCATCGGCGCGGCGCTGGCGGCGATCGCCGGCGCCTGCTACGCCTACTACATCACCTTCATCGACCCCACCAGCTTCACCATCGCCGAGTCGATCTTTTTGATCAGCATCGTGATCATCGGGGGGCTGGGCAACCTCTGGGGCGCGGCTCTCGGCGCGGTGATTCTGGTGGTGCTGCCCGAGCTGCTGCGCTTCATCGGCATCAGCCAGACCTACGTGGCCAACATCCGCCAGATCGTCTACGGCGCGCTGCTGGTGGTGATGATGTTTGTGCGCCCGCAGGGGCTGATCGGCGAGTACGCCCTGGGGCGCCGGAGTGAGGCGTTTCCCGCCGAGCAGGAAGGCGAAGCCGCGGAGGCCGAGGCATGAGCGCAGCGCCGCTGACCGCGACAACCGCGCTGCGCACGCGCGGGCTGAGCAAGCGCTTCGACGGGGTGGTGGCGCTCGACAGCTTCGATCTGGAGGTCGCGCGCGGGGAGATCGTGGCGCTGATCGGGCCCAACGGCGCGGGCAAGACCACCCTGTTCAACGTGCTGACCGGCTTCCTCAGGGCCGACGCGGGCGGCTTCGAGCTCGGCGGCCGCCGCTTTACGCGCACCGTCCCGCACCAGCTGCTCCGGCACGGGGTGGCGCGCACCTTCCAGGACCTGCGCCTGATCGGGGGCTTAAGCGCCCTGGACAACGTGCTGCTGGCATGTCCGCACCAGCGCGGCGAAAGCCTGTGGCGGCTGGCGGCCGCGCCCCGCGCCATTGCCGCCCAGGAGCGCGAGGGCCGCGAGTTGGCCCATCAGCTGCTCGGGCGAGTGGGGCTCGAGGCCAAGGCCGGCGACCTGGCGCGGCAGCTGAGCTACGGCCAGCAGAAGCTGCTGACGATGGCCTGCGCGCTGGCCACCGGGGCCGGCCTGCTGCTGCTCGACGAGCCGGTGGCCGGGGTGCATCCGCGGATCATCGAGCGCATCCTGGCGCTGGTGCGCGAGCTGGCCGCGGAGGGGCGGACGGCAGTGCTGATCGAGCACAACGTCGAGGCGGTGCGACGGGTGGCCGGCCGGCTGGTGTTCATGGACCAGGGTCGCAAGGTGGCGGAGGGCGCGCCGGAGCAGGTGCTCAGCGACGAGCGCGTGCTGGAGGCCTACCTGAAATGAGCGCGTCAGCGGATAAACAGCAAGCGGCGCTGGAGGTAGCGGGGCTGGCCGCCGGCTACCGCAACCGGCGGGTGCTGGCGGACGTGTCGCTTGAGGTGGCGGGCGGGGAGATCGTGGCGCTGATCGGGCCCAACGGCGCGGGCAAGTCCACCCTGCTCAAGGCGGTCTTCGGCCTCTGCCGCGTGTTCAGCGGGCGCGTATCGCTGGGGGGCGAGGATGTCACGCGGCTGGCGGCGCATCGCAAGGCGGCCCGCGGGCTGGTCCTGTTGCCCCAGGGCAACCGCGCCTTCGCCGAGCTGACCGTCGGGGAGAACCTGCAGCTGGGCGGCTACATCCTGCCCCGCCCCGAGGCCCAGCGGCGGATCGACGAGGTGCTGCCGCTGTTTCCGGCGCTGAGCGGCGCGCTCAATCGCCCGGCCCACACGCTGTCCGGCGGGGAGCGCCAGCTGCTGGCATTCGCCCGCGCGCTGATCCTCAGGCCGCGCGTGCTGCTGCTCGACGAGCCGTCGGTGGGGCTCTCGCCGGGGCTGGTCAGCGACGTGATGGAGCACATCGCAGACATTCGCGCACGGCTGGGCTGCGCGATCGTGGTGGTCGAGCAGAAGGTGGAGCAGGCGCTGGGCATCGCGGACCGAGTGGTGGCGATGAACATGGGGCGCATCAGCTTCGACGGCAGCCCGGACGAGGCCCGCAAAGAGGCCGCGCGGCTGTTCCTGACCTGACCGCGGTGACGGGCTGCGATTCCGCGCTGCGATAATGCCGCCGCTCGCCGTGTAGCAGGTAGCATGCCGCAAAGCACACGGACGATTGGCGATATGGTGGAGCCGTGCTGCGACGACAGCCGTGGTCTGGGGGCCTGAACGTGAACATCTTCGTGTTGGACCGCGATCCCGGGCGAGCGGCCCGCTACCACTGCGACAAGCACGTGGTCAGGATGGTGCTGGAGACGGCTCAGCTGCTCAGCACCGCGCTGTGGGCTGTCGATGAGCCGTCGGCGCGGCGGCTTGAGCGCAATGGTCTGATCTACCGGCCCACTCACCGGCGGCACCCCTGCGCGCTGTGGACCGCGCAGTGCCCGGGCAACTACCGCTGGCTGGCGCGGCTCGGCATGGCGCTGGTAGCGGAGTATCAATACCGCTACGAGGCCCGGCACCATCGCAGCGCGCCCGTGATCGAGTACTGCGCGGACAGCGGGATGGATCTGATCTGCCGGGCGCAGCGTGACACGGGCGGACGAAGGCGGCGCACCCCGTTCGCACTGGCGATGCCGGGAGAGTACAAGTCGGCGGATGCGGTGGCGTCATACCGCCGCTACTACCTGGCGGAGAAGGCGCCGTTCTGTCGCTGGACCAGGCGTCGCGTTCCCCGCTGGTTCAGCGAGGGCCTCTGTGACTAGCCTGACACGGTTGCGATAACGCGGCCGGGCGCCCAGGTATTACCTCGAAGGATGCAGGCGTACTCACGATACTTCGCCCTGATCGCCGCGGCGCTGACGCTGGGCGGCATCCTGGTGGTGATCATGTCAGTCAATCAGGCAGATACCAGTGCACGGGCCGCGACCGAGGCCGCGCCGATCCCGGCCGGTACGCCGCCCATCGATGCCGCGGCGCCGGTGGAGCTTGAGACGGCGACCTTCGCCCTCGGCTGATTCTGGGGTCCCGACTCCCAGTTCGGGAGCATCCCCGGCGTCATCCGCACGCGGGTGGGCTACAGCGGGGGCACGCTCGAGAACCCGACGTACTACAAACTCGGCGATCACACCGAAACGATCGAGATCGACTTCGATCCGCGCCGGGTCAGCTATGAAGGGCTGCTGGAGGTTTTCTGGCGCGGGCATAACCCGCACGCGGCACCGTTCAGCATCCAGTACAAGTCAGCCGTCTTCTTCCACGGTGCGGAGCAGGAGCGCCTGGCGCGCGAGTCCGCGGCGCGGATTGCGTCGGAGAGCGGTAGCGAGGTGACGACCGAGATTCTGCCGGCATCGCGCTTCTATCGCGCCGAGGACTACCACCAGAAGTACTACCTGCGCAACAACGGGCTGCTGCTCGGCGAGCTGGCGCGCTACTACGCCGGCCGCCCGAAGGAGTTCACCGACTCCACGCTGGCGGCGCGGCTGAACGGCTATGCCGGCCACTACGGCAGCGCGGAGCAACTGACCAGCGAGCTGGACGCCTACGGCCTGAGCCAGGCCGCCCGCGATCACCTGCTGTCGATCGCCCCGTCGCTGAGCAGCGAAGCGGCCTTCGCCTGCGGACTCGGGAAGTAGCGGCACGGCCCGCTGTGCCGCTGCCACTATCGGCCCGCTGCTGAAACTTCAGCCCCGCAAACCGTCTCCAAGACCGGTTCTGTCAACCGGTATTGTTGAGGCGACGGAGCCCAGGGAAACCAGGGAGGTGCTCCGATGACCGAGCGACGACATGACGAGTGTTTCGGCAGTGCAATCCTCAGGCTGCTCCTGCCAGCCGTCTTGGCGCTGGGCGTGGCCGCCGCATCTGGCTGCGGCGGCTCCGCGGCCGTCACCCAGCCCGCTCCCGGCGGCGAGGAGCCCGATCCGGGGGCGCAGCAGCCTGAGCCGGCCACCGAAGTACCCGAGTCACCGACCGCGGTGGGGGCCTGCGTCTTGTACGCACCGCTGTCGAACACCGCCACCTATCTGATCGACCTGGCGGGCGACGAGGTGCACAGCTGGCCGAGCGCCTACGCGCCCGGTAATGCCGTTTACCTGATGGAGGACGGCAGATTGCTGCGGACCTGCAACGTCGGCAATCCGCTGTTTGCCGGCGGCGGCACCGGCGGCCGAATCGAGGAGTATGACTGGGACGGCAACCTGACCTGGGAATTCGACCTGAGCAATGACCGCCTCTGCCAGCACCACGACATCGAGCCACTGCCGAGCGGCAACGTGCTGGTCCTGGCCTGGGAGCGCTTCCTGGCCTCGGCGGCGGTCGCGGCAGGACGCGACCCGGCACTGATCGATGACGGCGAGCTGTGGGCGACCTGCATTCTGGAGGTCGAGCCCCGGCGTCCCAGCGGTGGCAGCATCGTCTGGGAGTGGCATCTCTGGGATCACCTGATCCAGGACCTCGACCCGCTGCGCGCCAACTACGGCGACGTGGCGGCGCATCCCGAACTGGTCGATCTGAACTTCGCCCAAGGCGGCCACAAGGACTGGACGCATGGCAACGCCGTGGACTTTAGCGCGGATCTTGACCAGATCGCGCTGAGCATCCACAACTTCGGCGAGCTGTGGATCATCGATCATTCCACTACCACCGCTGAAGCAGCCGGCCACGGCGGCGGCGACCAGGGCCGGGGCGGTGATCTGCTCTATCGCTGGGGCAACCCGCGCGCCTGGCGCGCGGGCGACGCGTCCGACCAGCAGCTGTTCGGCCAGCACGACGTCCAGTGGATTTCCGCGGGCCTCAGCGGCGCCGGCAACATGCTGATCTACAACAACGGTATGGGTCGCCCCGACGGCGAATACTCCAGCATCCTGGAGATAGCTGCACCCGTTGGCGCGGACGGCAGCTATGCGCTGACAGCCGGCGGCTACGGTCCTATGGCGCCGGCCTGGGAGTACGTGGCGGACCCGCCGGAGTCGTTCTACAGCCATCACATCTCGGGTGTCCAACGGCTTGAGAGCGGCAACACGCTGATCTGCTGCGGGGCCGACGGCTGGTTCTTCGAGGTCACGCCCGCGGGGCAGATCGTCTGGGAGTACATGAATCCGCACGCCGATTCCGCCGCGGTGGGCAACTCCGTCTTCCGCGCCACGCGCTACGAAGCTGACTACCCGGGTCTGGCTGACCTGAATTGACGGCTACGCTGAGTGGACCCGCGGGCGGCCGACTGATCAATCACTCTCTTCCTGATGGGCTTGCAGGGCGGCGCGGTTGCGTGCCGCCTCGCCCAGCATCTTGCGCACCTCTTCAAGCCTGAAGGTCGCCGTGTCCGGGCGCTCACAGCAGCAGGCTTCCAGCGCGGCGCCGAGGAAGTTCCAGGCGGAGCGCAGTTGCGCGGTGGCCAGATCGCGAACCGGACTGCGCCACCGCGCGTCGGGCCCCTGCTGCACCTTCACTTCCTGCACGGGCTGATCCCAGTCCTGGATCCGTGCGGCCAGTTCCCGCTGCGCGTCTCTGACGAACGGTGCGGCATCATCGGGATAGCCCATGGCGATCGTATCCAGCGCGGTGTCGAGCAACTCGATTATCTTCTGCATGCCGCGTCTCAGCCGGGCCCCGTCGCAGGTTCAAGCGAGCATATGCCCTTAATGCCCGGCAGAATCCCTTCAGTCATTGTACCGCCGGATGAGCACTCACGCTTGTCATAAGTGCTGTTCGGTGCCGTCGGCAACCCCATTCGGTCGGACAGAGAGCCGCGCGGAATCGTGGCCGGATTGGATCAGGTAGAATTGACCTGGGGTGAGGCTTGAGCCTGGGCGGCGCCAGCAGCAGTATGTCAGCGTAGAAGTGCGGTGATCGTACACGGTAGTGACGCGGCAGCGGTCAGCTCTCCCTGCCGGTTGCTGGGAGCCGACCGTTGCCCTGCGGCTCTGGAGCTTCAGGCACGGTATACTGGGACGTCTGCTACTTAGGAGGCAGCCATGTGGCGTCCATCAGCCATTTCCTGCGTCAGTTGCGTCCTGCTCACAGCCGTGCTGGCCGTGCACTCCTCCTGCTCCTCCGGCACCCCGATGTCCACGCTGCCGCTACCTCGCGGGGGCCAGCCACCTGCAGCGGCAACAGGTTGGCCACTCGTGCTGGCTGTCGGGATGCAGCCGCAAGCCCCGCTGGAGCCCATGTTCAAAGCGGCGAGCATCATATCTCCGCAGCAGGTCTTGCAGGCGATTCCCGTGCCTCACGCAGTCTCAGTATCCGAGGGGTTCATTGTCCACCAGGGCAGCGACTTCCTGGGCGGCTATGAACAAGCAGTGACGCCCCTGGGTAATCTGGCGGAATTCACCGCTAACTGGAACCCCGCACAGGAACCCGGCAGCGTTGAACTGAGCTGTGCTATGTACGAGTTCAGCATTCCTGTTGAGTTCGCGGGCGATCCGACCTGCAGCCTTGCGTGGCTGCAGGAGTACTCCCCGCAGGACGCGGAGGATGTCTGGATCGGGCTGAGCAACTGGTCAGCCGGAGCCTGGAGCTGGTACGAGTTCCAGCCGGACGGCACTGTGACATTCGTGTCAGTCGACGACTACACGCGACCTGAGGATCGCCGCCTGCTCGTTGCGGTTGTGTTGCTGGGGCAGCAGGCCTGCCGGTTGGACCGGATCAGCGTTGGTGAGCCCGAGCTGCGAGCCACGGGTGAGGAGGCAGTCGAGGTCGAGACTCCTCCGCCGACCTATCCCCCGCTGTATGTTCCCAAGGGCGCTTCAGCAGACCTGCCGGCCAGCGTTGACCTGAGTACCGATTGCGCCGAGATCAGCGATCAGGGCACCTGGGGCTCCTGCACCTGCTTCGCCACAGGCGATGGCGCGTTGAACTACGAACTGAACCGCCTGTATGCAGATCTGGACTGGGACCTTGGCGACGACTTCAATCGGGTCAGCCCCAAGTTCCTGTACGTCGAGTCAGGCAAACTGCAGGGCTTTCCAGACGACCCGGCGTATGGTCGCTGGACCGGGCAGGTCGTGGAGGATTTGGTGGACCATGGGGTGGCAACCGAGGAGAACGCCCCCTACGATCTCGTCTACGATGACGACTGGTCAGATGCTGCGCTGGACGACGCGGCACTGCTGACAATCGCCAACTGGCTGCCGATCCCGTGCAACGGGTCTGCGGGCATTCAGAATGTCAAGGCGGCGCTGGCCTACTACGAGCAGCCGCTGATCATGCGCATCAACCTCGACTACTGGTTCACGTACTACAAGCCGGATACGGTGTGGAACTACACCGGACCAAGCTACGGCGGCCACGCGATGCTGATTGTCGGCTACGACGACAGCAAGCAGGCGTTCCTGGTTCGCAACAGCTGGAGTGATGATTGGGGTGATGACGGCTATGTCTGGATCGGCTACCCTACGTTCAGCAATGGTTGGGCTTACGTCAGATGCTGGACGTTGTTTTGCGACTACGATTCGTCGACAGCACTGCGGTTCACGGGCCAGCAGTCGTCTCTGCCGCCCCCCACGAGCGTGACGGCCTCTGATGGAACCGACGACGAAGTGATCAACTTGTCATGGAGCAAGTCATCGGGGGCGACCGGCTACCAGGTCTATCGGGACAGCCACGACACCCTGGTTGCCGAGCTGGGTGACGTCGACACCTGGTCCGACCAGGCGATCCACGACACCAGTTCGCACATGTACTGGGTGACGGCGGTTGACTCCAGCAGCGAAAGCGCGTTTGGTGCACCGGATCTGGGCTTTCTGGCACAGCCGCCGGAGATCCACTACGTCATTCCCTCCTCGGGTCGCGAAGGCCGGGAGGTCAGTTTCATCGCCGCGGTGTACGGCAGCCGTCCGATGACGTTCAGCTGGGACTTCGGTGATGCTGCATCCCCGAACACCAGCACTGACTACGTTCCGCAGGTGACGCTGGGAGATATCGGCGACTACACAGTGACCCTGGAAGTCGACAGCGACTGGGGCTCGGACAGCCTGGAGATTGCTTTCACCGTTCATCCGGGCAATCCGCCGATCGCCGACCTCGAGGCGGATGATACGACAGGTCGCACGCCTCATACGGTCAATTTCGACGCCTCCGGCAGCTACGATCCCGACGGCGCGATTGTGAAATACGAGTGGGACTGGGAAGACGACGGTACCTATGACGAGACGACCACCTTGCCCCAGAATGACCATACCTATACGGAGATTGGTGGAACCTGCTGCGTGGTGCGTGTGACCGACGACTCCGGGCTGACTGACACCAGGGGGCGCAGCGTGGGCATTCTCTCAACCGACAACATCCTGCCAACGTTGTGGTGGATGGGAGACACGCTGGGGCCACCGCCGCAGACCAAGGTCTACAACGTGGGGAGTGCTTACGACCAGGACGGCGAGATCGTCAAGTACGAGTTCGACCTTGATGGCGACGGTACTTACGAGATCTCAGGGATGCAGGCCGAGGTCAGTCACACCTACACCGAGCATGACACTCTGACCGTCAAGTGCCGGGTGACCGACAACGAAGGCGGCGTCACAGAGCAGCAGGCTCAGCTGATCATCGGTAACGGTGGCGAGCAGAGTGGCTGGCAGATCCACGAACTCGAGGACTTCAACAGCAACCAGGATGTTGTGGCCCGAGCCGCCGTGGTCGACGGCAAACCAATCGTGCTGGCGCGCGAAGGTGAGAACGACACGCTGTTTGCCTACCACAGCACGGTGGCCCAGCCCGATTCAGCGGATGACTGGACCAAGAAGATCATCGAGGACAGTGTGTTTGTCAACAACGCCCTGTCGATCAGTGATGTCAGTGACGCGGCGGTTGTTTCATACCAGTCGGGCGACGGCCTGACGTACGCGCGCTACAACGGTTCGAGCTGGGACAAGCACGTGGTCACCTCAGAGAGCACGGCCAAGAACGCGATTCAGGAGATCAACGGTGTGCCCTGCATCGCATTCCAGCAGGGCGTTACACTGAGGTATGCACGTGCCACGACCGCATCGCCGGCCTCGGACAGCGACTGGCAGATCATGGACGTCAGCACGGCGGACAACGTCGGCGGCGACGTCAGCCTGGGGTCGCTGGGAAACATCCCGATGATCGGGTTCGGTCAGCGCGACTTCATCCCGCAGCTGGCGTTCGCCCGTGCGACCAAGGTTGACCCGTCGCTTTCCACTGACTGGGTCTGGCACTTCGTCGAGGTGGACGTGAAGAACACCGACTCCATCTCGTTCGGGGTCATCAATGGGTTGCCGGCGCTGGCCTACGCGGAGCGCAGCGGGGAGAACAGCCTGCAGCTGGCCAGAGCGAGCAGCACCACGCCGGCAGCCGCCGGCGACTGGACGTTCTACGCGGTGGATACGCAGACGAAGATCATCGATGTGCGTCTGCGTTATCTGGCGGGCATGCCCGCCATCGGCTACTTCGGCGGCGGCGGCTGGCCGGAAGTCAGTCTGGCGGAGGCCGGAACGACGGACCCTGATGACGCCGGAGACTGGACGATCGAACGCCTGGAGGACCGCTCCTCGTTCCACGACATGATCGAGGTCCAGAATCAGCCTGCCATGGTCTACAGCGACGATGATACGTTCACGCTGTACTACTACTACCGGATCCCGGAGTAGCGTGCATGACCCTGCTCGCCGGTGCAGCGCCGCAATGGAGGAGCGTGGCGGTCGAACCTGGGTAGCTCGGATGAATGGTGACGCCGGAGGGCGAAGCGGGCCAGGCTTGATGACTGAGTCCTGACGAGCTGCCCAGGTTGTCACTCGGAGACGAAGCAGCCCCCGGGCCGGGGGCTGCTGGCTGCGAGAATCCGGTGAAGAGCAGTCGTGTGAATGGTGGCCGGGTCAGTGCACCCCCAGCCATTCAGCCATCGCCTGGTAGAGGTGGGTGTTATCAATGATCCGCGTGTTCGGGTACCAGGCACCCTCGTGATTTGCGAGGGCTTCGGCCACTCCCCCACCGATGATGTAGACGTTGCCGAGCTCGTTGGTGTGGTTGTTGCTGTGGTAGTAAGGCTCGGCGTCCGGATAGCGGAAGCTGCCTTCATATGGCTCGGGGTCGCCCTCGATCCCGACCTGCTGCGGCAGGTCGCCGATGCCCAGCCACTCGTTCTGCCTGATGTAGTGGGTGTGGTCGGGCACCACGATGATCGAGGTGTTCTCGAGGGTGATGCCATCGCCTGGCTGGTTGACCCAGTCCACTACGGTCTGGGCGCAGAGGTCGGTATCGCGCATGCAGCCGACGGAGCCGGCGTAGTCATTGGCGTGGTTGCACCAGTCGAGGTCGCCCTGCTCAATCATCAGGAAGAATCCGTTGGGATTGGTCGCCAGCACTTCCAGCGCCGCGACCGCGATGTCATCGGCATGCGGGTCTCCGCCGGGAACATCCCAGGTGGGCGAGCCCGGCGTGTCCAGCGGCATGATGCGCTCGAGGTTGCCGCCCGCATCGCCAAACACGCCGCAGAGCTTGCTGCCTGAACTCGCGGCCTGGGTAGCCGCTGCTCTGAGCAGTTCTCCGCCATTGCTGCCGGACTGCTTCTCGACAACCACGTACTCGGGATTGGCCTTGATCGTGTCCAGGAACTCCGGGGGGCAGTACCTGGTCTGGGGCGAGCCATCCCCGTTCAACGTGTACGCGGGATGACCGGCTCCGATGATCACATCAAACAGCCTATCGGTCAGCGCTTCTCCGGCGATCTCCTCGTAGTTGTTACGGTTAACGTTGTGTGTCATGAAGCAGGCCGGTGTCGCGTGACTGAACTGCACCGTACTGGTGGATCCGACGGCGCCACCGATCTGCTGGCGGAATCTCTCCGCAATGGTGAGCAGGGCCCCGCCCGGAGGATCGCCTGGTAGCCAGGCAACGTTGCCATCATCTGTCTTGTGGCCGGTAGCGAATGCAGTTGCGGCAGACGCGGAATCAGTAGCAGGCTCCTTTGCGCCGTCCTCTACCGTCTCGCCCCATTTGGGCAGTTGCCTGATGAAATAGTCGTCCTCCGGGCCGGGTGCCCCCTCGCGCGGCTGGGTACCGCCGATAGCAGGGTCGTAGCCAATGGTGGGATCGAAACCAGCGGGATTATACTGCTCAGTGCTCTGCGAAGTGGCAGACTCCTGCACTCGCTGCCAGGCGTATTTGTCGTAGGTTGTGACATCCCAGGTCGTCATGTAGCACTGATAGGGCCAGCCGTGGAAGCTGGCGCCCTTGCGCACGCCATACTGGTACATGCTGTACTGGATCTCGTTGTTGACGTGCATACCGTCCGGAATAATCAGCACGACGTTGCGGGCGGTGCTCGTCTTGTCCGGTTCGGCGGTGGTGCTTCGGTTGAGCGTGCTGCACGAAGCCAGGCAACACAGTGAGATGAAGCTAACTAGGATTGCGCACCATTGCGCGGCAAGCCTCCATGATCTTGCGGACATCGCACTCCTCCTCCACTATGACCTGGTCTGGCCGACCAACCGCGGCGAATCCTAGCTGCCTTCAGTCAAGATCGCGTGAAGACCCATTGAAGATTGCGGGATCAGCGCGCGCTGACGGCGCAGCATGTTCTAGACTTACTGTATGCATTGGGTAGAGGGTTTCTTTGACAACGAGTTCTTCGCGCGCGATTTCGCGCTGATGAAGGAGGAGGAGGAGCTCACCGCCCGCGAGGCGCGCTTCATCCTCAGCGAACTGGCGCTCAGACCCCACGAGCGGGTGCTGGATCTGGCCTGCGGCTTCGGGCGCCACGCGTTGCAGATCGCGCCCTATGTCGCCGAGGTGGTGGGCGTGGATCGCACCGCCTCCTACATCGACGACGCCCGGGCGGAAGCCGAGCAGCGGGATGTCGCCAACGCCACCTTCGGCGTGCTGGACATGCGGGAGGTCAGCTTCGAGGCCGAGTTCGACGCGGCCTACAACTACTTCTGCGCCTGGGGCTACTACGACGAGGATACCAACTTCGAGGTGCTCCGGCGGGTGAGGCGCGCGCTGAGGCCCGGCGGGCGCTTCCTGCTGGAGTTCATCAATCGCGACGGCGAGGCGCGCCAGCTCAGGCGGCGCAGCTGGGTCAGGCGCTCGGACGGGGTGCTGGTGCTCTATCAGCGGCGGCTGGACTGCACTACCGGCCGCTACCACCTGCACCACACCTTCATCGATCCCAGCGGCATTCGCGAGATCGAGATCGACCACCAGCTGCCCTCAAGCGACGAGTTCGCCCGGCTGTTCCGGCGGGCCGGGTTCAGAGAGGTACGGCTGGTCTCGGCGCCCGACGGTGGTGAGCTGACGATCGACTGCGACCGGCTCGCAGTGATCGGAACGGTCTAGCCGCCGGAGACTGGGAGAACCGGCTAGTGCGCCGACATCAGGGCGTCGAGAGTGCCGCCCCCGCCGGAGTCGATCGTGCCCAGGCCGGTGACATCCCGCGCTGCCGCACTGGGCTCACCGACCGTTCCCACAGGTTCCCCCGGGGTCACGGTCTGCTCCGTCCATGTGCCCGCGATGTCCGAAACGGTGCCCGTCAGGTCCGACCAGCTGCCACCGTCCGCCCGCAGGCAGCTGCCGCCGAGCACCACGCCCGCGGCGTGACTGCCGATTCCCAGCCACTGCTCGTCCTCATTGGCCAGATCCCAGCGCTGCAAGCTCTGCACCGCTCCCGTCAGGGACAGATTGAGCAGAAACGCGTCCTCCTCGCTGCCGCCTTCGCCCAGCTTGCCGCAGATCAGGAAGCTGTCGCCGCTGCGCAGCATGTGCCAGGCGCGCTCGGTGTCGCCGCTGTCCCACGCCTTGGCCAGCAGACCGCCGCCCGTGCCGACCTCCAGCAGCAGGGCGTCAGCGGGGTTGTGGCCCGCGACGTACACTTCCTCGCCGAACAGCCCACTGACTGATACGGCGGTAGCGGACTGGTTGACACCCCCGGCCCAGGTCAGCATTTCCACCAGCGTTCCGTCCGGGCTGAACCGCAGATACAGGATGTCGGCTGCGCTGCCGGCCGAGCTGTAGGTGGCTGTATCGCCGGCCACGTGCACGCCCGCATACGGCACGGAGAACGGCTTGAAAGCCAGGGCATCGAGCGCCCGATCGGTGGCATTGCCGCCGACCGTGCGCGCCCACGGGAAGCCGCCGTCAAGGTCGCACTTGAGCACCAGCGCGTCGCCGTTCTGATGTCCGAAGCTCCTCGTCATGCCGGCGACGTAGACATTACCTTCGTGCCAGCTGAATCCCTCGGCGTGGTCGCTCTCGTCCCCGCCCCACGTCCGCGACCATTCCAGTTCCCCGCTGTCGCCCCAGCACTGCAGCAGAATGTCGGCGCCGCCGGCGCCGAAGCTCTGTGTTTCGCCCAGCACGTACAGCTTGTCGCCGCTGGCAAGAATGTCCACCGCCTTCTCGTCCTCGATTCCGCCCCAGGCCCTGGCCCAGACCAGATCGCCCGCCAGGTCCCACTTGAGCAGCAGCAGGTCGTCGTCGCCGTCGGCGGTCTCCATCCAGCCGGCGCCATAGCAGTTGAGCTGGCTGTCGGTGCATGTCGCCTCGATCCGCTCATCCAGGGCCGTGCCCCAGGAGTGCGTCCAGCGATCCGCCACCAGCACCTCCATCGCGGCGGTGTCCTGCACGCCGTAGCTGCTGGTCACGCGCACGGCTGCGGTGTGGGCGCCGATCGCTGCGTAGCTATGGTCCGCGGTCGGCGTGCCGCCCGTGCTCTGCTCGAAGTCGCCGTCGTCGCCCCAGTCCCACTCGTATTGCGCGATCGAGCCCACGCCCACCGTGCTCCCGCCGGCGTCGAAGGTGCACTCCAGCGGCGTGAATCCGCGATTCGGCGACGTGTGGATCTTGGCCTCGACCGTCGGCGCGCCGAGCCGAACATAGCGCAGGCGTACCGGTTCGTCGGTGGCCAGGAAGACGCCGACGAACAGCAGTTCAGTTGTCTGGTTGAAGTGGAGGTCCAGGTTGGAGACAAAGCTGTGCCCGCTGGCGTTGCACTGCAGCCAGCGCCACTCGTTGGTCCGGAAGTCCGAGACCGCCAGCCAGGCCGTGTCCATGTCGCTCGGGGCGATATCCCAGCCGTAGTTGACCTCATTCTCGTGGTAGTAGTTATCGATGCTGGTGAACGCGTAGCAGCAATAGGCGATGTTGGCCAGCGTCCGGCCGTGCTCGGGGCCGAAGCTGGGGGAGAACTGGGCGCTGTCACCGCTCTCGGCAACGTTCTGGCTGGGCAGCGTCCCGTGGTAGTCACTGCCGTGCTTGATCAGCCGGTAGGGTTCGTAGGAAACCTCGCGCCGCTCCGTCAGCTGTGCGAGTTCCTGGGGGCTGGGCAGCAGCGTGTCGAAACCTGGTGCTGCCGCGTCGGCGGACAGGGGCCCTACATCCGCGCCGGCGGGCTGACCGCCACTGCCACCTTGGCAGCCGCCGATTGTCAGCAGAATTGTCAGTAGCAACATCATTCGGGCAGCCGGGACACCCCTGTCGGTTGCCAACATCCGTGCACCTCGCAGCTGTGAGCTTCGCGCCGTTACTGGTTGAGCATAACAAACCCCGGGTACCCGCGCAATAGCCGGCGCGCGGCGTGAGGCTTGTGCGACGCGCCAGTTGACATTGTGTCTCAACGGCGGTATTATGAACATGTGTGCATAACTGAGAGAGTGTGATGGCCCGACCGTGTAAGCCCAGATTTATCGCGCAGGCGCCGCCACTGACGGTGTTCAAGCCGGCGGGTGTGCCAGCGCGGGAGCTGGACTGGATCGAACTGAGCGTTGACGAATACGAGGCGCTGCGCCTGGTCGACGGCGAGGGGCTGGAGCAGGAAGCCGCCGCCGCCGAGCTTGGGGTTTCGCGGCCGACGGTCTCGCGCATGCTGGCGCGGGGGCGCGGCAAGCTGGCGCGGATGCTGGCGACCGGCGCGGCGCTGAGTATCGCGGGTGGAACGGTCTGCCTGCGCGATGAGCGGGGCGGGTACGGACGGGGACGCGGACATGGACGGGGAGGCCGGCACCGCGGGCGCGGGGGCTGGCGCGAGTAAACATCTTGAAGAACTGAGAGGAGGCAACGAAATGCCAGGATTGGATCGAACAGGACCGCGCGGTGAGGGCCCGCTGACGGGTGGCCGCCGTGGTCTGTGTGGTGGAGCCGACTACCGCGGGCTGGGGCCCGTCGGTGGTTATGGAGTCGGTCGCGGTGGCCGGCCCTGGGGCGGCGGACGTGGCCGCGCCTGGGGCGGTGGCCGGGGCTGGGGCTACTGGGACGAGCCGGTATCCCCGGCCCGCTACCCGCAGCCCGACGTGCCGCCGGGCGGCGCGGCGGCAACGATCAGCGGGATTCTGGACCGGCTGAACCAGCTGGCGGCGGCGGTGGCGGATTTGCACGATCGCTTTGCCGCCGGAGGCCGGGGATCAGAGGAGGACGCCGATGAAAGTCGCGGTTAGCGCGGCCGGTGGCCAGCCCACGGACGCTGTGGACGAACGCTTCGGCCGCGCGCCCTACATCCAGATCATCGACTCGCAGACCGGGTCGGTGATCGAAGTACTGGACAATCGTGACAACAGCGCCGGGCTGTCCGGCGTCGGGATCAGCACGGCCCAGATGGTTTGCGATGCCGGCGTGGGCGCGGTACTGACCGGCCAGGTCGGCCCCAAGGCTTATCAGGTGCTCAGCACCGCCGGGATCGAGATCTACACCGGCGCCAGCGGCACGGTCACCGATGCCGTCGCGGCCTTCCAGGCCGGCCGGCTGATGCCGGTCGATGGCCAGGGCGGCGTCGGCGGCGGCATGGGGATGGGACGCGGCATGGGCATGGGTCGTGGTATGGGCATGGGCCGCGGCACGGGGCGCGGCGGCGGGCGTGGCGGCGGCCGTGGCGGGGGACGGAGGTGAGCGCGCCAGGCGATGCGGGAAGCGTGCGGGTCGCGGTGCCCTCCGCGGGCGTCGGGGGACTGGCGGCCAATGCCGATCCGCATTTCGGCCGCTGTCAGCACTTCACCGTGGTCGAGCTGGCCGACGGCCAGCCGGACAAGACGATTCTGATCGAGAACCTGCCGCATCAGGACTGCCTGCAGCCGGTGGAGCTGCTGGCGTCACACGGCGTCAAGGCGCTGATCGTGCGGGGCATCGGGATGCGCCCGCTGGTGGGCTTCCAACAGGCCGGCATCGAGGTCTACACGGGCAGCGGCGACACCGTCGGCGAGTTGGTGGCGGCCTACGCGGCGGGCCGGCTGAGGCTGATGGACGGCCGCAGTGCCTGCGGGGGCGGGCGGCACGGTGGCTGAGACCATCGCTGTAGCCTCCGGCAAAGGGGGCACGGGCAAGACCACCGTCGCGCTGGGACTGGCGGCGGTGGCCGCCGGCCCAGTGACGCTGCTCGACTGCGACGTCGAGGAGCCCAACGCGCATCTGTTCGTGGGCCGCTCGTGGGACAGCCAGGAGCGCATCACCGTTCGCGTGCCGCAGTTCGACGCCGCACGCTGCGACCACTGCGGCAGGTGCCGCGAGGTTTGCCGCTTCAACGCCATCGCGCTGCTGCCCCAGGGGCCGATGCTGTTCGCCGAGCTGTGCCACTCCTGCGGCGGCTGCACGCTGGCCTGTCCCCAGGGCGCGATCAGCGAGGAGCCGCGCGAGATCGGCACGCTGCGCACGGCGCAGGCCGGCGGCATTACGCTGGTCGACGGGCAGCTGGACGTCGGCGAGGCCAAGAGCCCGCCTTTGATCGAGGCGGTGCGCGCCCGCGGCAGCCGGGACGCACTGACGATCATCGACGCTCCGCCGGGCACCAGTTGCCCGTTGGTGGCGGCGGTGCGCGGGGTGGACTACGTGGTGCTGGTAACCGAGCCGACGCCGCTGGGACTCAACGACCTGAGGCTCGCCGCGACGGCGGTGCGCCAGCTGGGGCTGGCCTGCGGGGTGGTGGTCAATCGCGCCGGTCTGGGCGGTGCTGAGCTCAGGCGCTACTGCGACTCCGAGGGTCTGCCGGTGCTGACCGAGATACCCTTCGACCGGCGGATCGCCGCGGCCTACGCCCGGGGCGCGCCGCTGATCGACGCCGTGCCGGGGCTGCGGAAGCTGCTTACCGACCTGCTGGAACGCGTCACGGCCGGGGCGGCGGAGGTGGCGCGGTGAAGCAGCTGCTGGTGATCTCGGGCAAGGGAGGCACGGGCAAGACCTCGCTGACGGCGGCGCTGGCGCGCCTGGCGGCGCCGCTGGTGCTGGCCGACTGCGACGTCGACGCGGCCAATCTCTATCTGCTGGCGGGGCGCGAGCTGCATGAGGAGGCGGCCGAGCCGTTCAGCGGCGGGACCATCGCGCGCGTGCGGGAGGCGGACTGCGCGGGCTGCGGAGCCTGCGCGGCGCTGTGCCGCTTCGAGGCGATCGAGCTGGTCGGGCGCGACGGCGCGCTGGTGGCGCGGGTGGATCCGCTGGCCTGCGAGGGCTGCGGAGTCTGCATCGACAACTGCCCGTCGGGGGCGATCGACGAGCCGGAGCGCGAGGTCGGCGAGCTGGTGCGTTCGGCCGGCGAGCAGGGGCCGCTGGTCTGGGGGCGCCTCGGTGCGGGCCAGCCCAACAGCGGCAAGCTGGTGGCGCTGGTGCGGGCGCGGGCGCGGGCGCTGGCCGAGCAGCGCGGGCTGCGGCTGGTGCTGGTCGACGGGCCGCCGGGGGTCGGCTGCCCGGTGATCGCGGCGATGGGCGGCCTCGACGCGGCGCTGATCGTGGCGGAGCCCAGCCTGTCGTCGCTGCACGATCTGGGGCGCGTCATCGAGCTCTGCGCGCGCTTTAGCGTACGCCCGCTGGCGGTGATCAACAAGGCCGACCTGCATCCGGCGACGGCCGCTGAGATCGAGCGCTGGTGCGCCGACCGCGGAATCCCCGTGCTGGGCCGCATCGACTATGACGAGGCGTTCGCCCACGCCGCCGCCGCGGGGCAAAGCGTCATCGACTGCGCCCCGGACTCAGCCGCGTCCCACGCGATCGCGCAGCTCTGGCAGCGCCTGCAGGCAGAGCTGGCATAGCCACGGGTGGCGCGAGCGTCCCGCTTGCGATTCGTTAGCAGCGGTCGCCGTCGGCGACTTGGCACTCCGGGCCGTACGCGGCCCGCTAGAACCGCACCGTATACGCGACGGAGATGGCGCGGCCGCCGTCGGTTGATTCCCTGACGGGCGGCAGGTCGTCGTCCGGGGCGCTCTTGTAGACCCCGAAGGGCACGCTCTGGCTCACGACGGCGGTCAGGGTGCCGCCAGCGAGCGGCCAGCTGGCGCTCAGGCCCATGTGGCCGATCCAGCCCGCCTCCGTCGGCAGCGCGCGGCTGGCCTCGTCGACGCGCGCGGAGCCGAACAGCACCGTCCCCCAGGTGTCGACGCGGCCGTCGAGGTCGAAGCGCGTCAGCCCCAGGTTCCAGCGCCAGTCGCCGCCGCCGCAGCTGCCGCCGGCGCGGTCCAGCAGGACGGAGACCGCGCGGTAGCGGAGCCGGGTGTCCAGATGGCCGCGGGGGGCGGTGATGCCCCACACCGAGCCGCTGAAGCCGGACAGCCGCGCGCTGCCCGCCAGCGCCGCGGAGTACTTGCCCGCCACCACGCTGAAGTCCCAGCGCCGGGCTGCCAGCGGATCGCGGATCCTCAGTCCCAGCTGCTGGGCGCGGTGGTCGGCCTCAAGGTAGCCGATGTCGCCGCCGCAGTGGTAGATGCGGTCCAGCCCGTCCGTGCGCAGGCCCCGGGCCAGCAGCTCAGCGTCCGCGCGCTGCTCCAGCGGCACCTCCAGCCCGGCCGTCCACTCGCGGCCCGCGATCGGCAGGCGGCAGGCCAGGTCGTCCTGCTCGCCGATCACACCCAGCGCCGCGGTTAGGTCGCGTTTGCCATAGCCCAGGTGCAGCGCCGCGTCGCCGTGCTGATAGCGCAGCGCGGCCAGCCAGTTCTCATCGTCCCAGCCGAAACTGACCCGGTCCGCGGGCGCGAAGCCCGGCACGCGCTCCAGCGCCGCGGGCAGCACGCCGCCGAGCGCCAGGTTGCCCCGCTCCAGCCGGCACGCCAGCGTCAGGCGCTGCTTGGCGCCGAGCGAGAAGTGCCGGCCGACGTCGAGCCTCAGCGCGCTCTGCGAGCCGTCCAGGCGATTTGCCAGGCCGCGGTCCTCCCAGCTGGCGGCCAGGGCGTAGTCGCGCGCCTTTAGCGCGAAGAATCCGTCCCAGTTGTTATAGGCGAGGCTCAGAGCCGGGCCGCGGATGCGCGCAAGCTCCGTCAGCGCGTTCGGCTGCGAGTGGCGGTAGAGGTTGAAGCTGTCGTAGCCCAGCCGGAGCTCCCCCGTGCCCGCGGGTGGCAGCAGGCGCGGGTCGCCGGGCGGGAGCCGCCAGTGCTCGGCCAGCAGCGGCACGTCCAGCGCCTCCGCGACCGGGCTGGCCGGCGCCGCCTCCGGCCAGATCGCGCCCAGCAGAGCGGCCAGGCCCACCACGGCCCCTGAGGCCAGCCGCCAGGCGCCGGTGGGAGGTGGGCTGGGCGGCAGGCGGCTCACCGCCAGAGCGAGACCTCGCCAATGCGGCCGAAGATGATCTCGTACTGCTCCTGGGTCAGGCCGTCGGGGAACAGCCCCAGCACCGTCGGGTCGCTGAAGGCGTCATCCACTGCCTCCGGCAGGAAGCAGTCCAGCTCCCCGCCGGAGCCCTCGTAGCCGAAGCGGATCGGGAAGTCCCGCAGGTCCGCGGGCAGGCCGGCGAAGAACTCGGCGCAGTTGACCGCGATGCTGAAGTCCTCGCCGGGGTCGTCGGCCAGGTCGGGCCAGGCCGCCAGCGCCGCCGGGCGGACCGTGAGCGTGGTGCCCGTCGACCACAGCGCCAGCAGGTCGGCGGCGTAGTCCCGGCCATAGGCGTCCCAGTCCTGCTCGAACTCGTCAAGCTCGCCGGGGCTCATGGAGTAGGCCCAGTGCTCGATCAGCGCTCTCTGATCCAGATAGAGTTCGGTAGCGTCGACGGCCTTGGTCAGCGCGCGGTGCGTGTACGTGGTGAACGAGGTCAGCCGCATCCGGCCATCGGAGTTCAGCACGCCGGCGCTCGCGGGCAGCGGCGGGCCGCCGAAGATCTCCTGCATGTCGATCAGCCCGTCCTCATTGAGATCATGGGGGTCGACAAACTCGCCGTCGAGTCCGGTGATTTCGATGTAGCGGAGGTCCGTCGTCTCGCTGATCCCCAGCGAGCCGCCGGAGTAGGCGATCGAGAAGTGCAGCACGCCCACAGCGGCGTCCAGCAGCGCGGACAGCGTCAGCGCGTCGGGCTTGGTGAAGGTGATAGTGCCCGCCAGCGGGCTGTTCCAGTCCTCGGGCACCTCCAGCGACCAGTCGTCGGGCATCGACTCCAGCGCGAGGTCCAGCTGGTCCGTGATCTCCGTCAGTACGTCGATGACGGCGATGATCTCAGCGCGGATCTCTGCGTAGGTCAGATCGCGCAGCTGAATTTCGCTGGCGCTGCGGGGCAGCGTCACCCGCGACAGGCTGTCCCACAGCCGCCCGCGCGTCACCGGCGCCAGCAAATTCTCGACGGGCACCAGCGCCACGTTGCGGAACAGCGGGTCGTTGTACTCCGAGAGGAAGTCGACGACGTCGTTGGCCTCGTGCATGATCGCGATGAAGGCCAGGCCGAAGCCGGCGGTGGGGTTGTCGGGGGCCAGCTGTTGCACCTGCTCGTACTTGGCCCTGGCGGTGATGCCGTCGCCGAGCAGCAGCGCTTCCTGGGCGTCGGCCAGCAGCTGCTCCACCTCGGGCGAGCTGCCGTAGGTGCGCTGGTTGCTGGCGATACCAACCTGGACGTCGCCGCCGTCCGAGTAGTACGGCGCGACGCGGTAGACGAAGCTGGTCTGCGGGTCCGCCAGCTCGAAGCTGAACTGAAGCGGCCCGCCCTCAGCCGGCAGTGCGCCTGCGCTGAATGGGATCTCGCCGACCATTATCCAGCTCGATTCGACGGTCGGGGTGGCGGAGGCCTGCAGCTGGTAGCCCGTGACGACGCTCTGGAAGTTGGCGCCGATCGGCGTGATGTCGGAGAGACCGACCTCGCCGTTTGAGTCACCGTCCGCCACCCGGGCCGCCGGCCAGCTGGGATCGACGCTGGTCACCTGGTAGTGGACGCCGATCGGTGTCAGGTCGGAGACGCCGACCTCGCTGTTCTGGTCGTAGTCGCCCAGGTTGAGATAGCTTCAACTGAAGCTGAGCGCGCCGCCGCCAATCTCGGTGAACCTGAGATCCGTCACGCGGCTGAGGCTGGACAGCGGCGGCCCGGAAGTTGCGCGGCCCGCGTCATAGTCGCGCAGCACGTCTGACAGGCTGCCCTTGAGCTGCTGCCAGACGACTGGATCGGCGCCGGCGGGCAGCGGCAGGCTGTCGATCTGCTGCTCAAGGCCGGCCAGCTCATCGGGTACCGGAGTAGTCCCGGGTTCGCCCCCGCAGCCGATCGTAAGCAGCGCCGCGACGGCGACAAGTACAATGCCTCGCCCCATAATCCCTTCTCCCATCGGCAATGGTTGCCGGCGCACCGATTATACAGCGGCCCGCGTCATATGGCTGCAGCGCCGGCCGCAGCGCCCGCTGTTATGAGCGGTTTCCCAGCAGTGCAAGCCTCCGGCAACCTTGCGTGCTGTGACGAATAGACGCCCGGTATCGTTCATCGCCGGTGGCGCGAGCGTCCCGCTTGCGATGGGGCAACTGCTGCCGCCGTGCTCCCAGCCCCTACAATGACTCCCATGCCTGACTACGAGGACTTGTACGGCCTGCTGGAGAGCCTGATCCTGGCGCCCGGCGTCAGCGGGGCGGAGGGGCCGGTGCGCGCGGTGGTGGCGGCGGAGCTGGCGGCGCGGGGCGTTAACGATGAGCTCGAGCGTGACGATATCGGCAACACCTGGATTCACCTCGGCCCGGCGGGCGAGCCCGAGCGCCTGCTGGTGGCCCATATGGACGAGCTGGGGCTGCGCATCACCAGCATCCGCGAGGACGGGCTCTGCGCGGTGGTCAACGTCGGCGGGATCGACCCCCAGTTGTGGGAGGGGACGCCCGTGGTGGTGTACACCGAAGCAGGTGTGGTGCCAGGTGCGATTGCGCCGGTCAGCCTGCACGTCACAACGCGTCAGGGGCACGGCCCCCACGAGCGGCTGAAGATCGCGGATCTGCTGCTCGACCTCGGGGCGCGCTCGGCGCCGGAAGTTGCCGAGTTGGGGGTGAAGCTGCTGGACCCCGTGACCTGGCCCAAGCGGATCGACCGGCTCGGCGGTGGGCTGGTGCAGGCGCGGAGCCTGGACGACCGCTTCGGCTGCGCGACGCTGATCGAGGCTGCCGGCCGGCTGGCGAGTCGGCAGCCGCCGATCCCGACGGTGCTGGCCTGGTCAGTGCAGGAGGAGGTCGGCCTGCGCGGGGCGCGCGTGCTGGCCGGGCGCTTCCGGCAGTGCCGCGAGGTGATCGCCGTCGACAGCTATACGGTAGGGCAGGGGCCGCGCGACAACCGGCAGTTCGACGGCCCGCGGCCCGGTGGCGGACCGGTGCTGCGCTGCCACGACGCCACCACGCTGGTCCCCGACGAGCTGCGGCTTGAGCTGCTGAGCAAGGCGCAGTCGCTGGGTTTCGATCTCCAGTACGGCTACATGCCGGGCGGCAACGATGCCTCGGTGTTCGCCGACTCCGGCGCGCGGGTGCTGGCGCTGGGCGCCTGCGTGCAGTACAGTCACTCCCAGGCCGAGCGCTGCAGCTTAAGCGATCTGGCGCGGCTCAGCGACCTGCTGACCGCCTGGTGCGGCGGCAACGTCTAGCCGGGATCGCCCAGTTCCAACCGGTCGCGCCCACCCTTGACGGAGTCCACGCTGACGGCCTCGGGCAGATAGCCCTGCACCAGCCAGCGCACGTAGACGGTGCCCATCGACTCGATCGCGGGCACCCGCACCACCGCAGGTTCGCGGCGCTGCTCGATCGGTCGCTCGAAGAACTGGCTGTCGCTATGGCTGGCGGCCAGCACGCGGAAGCCCTCGCCCTCGAGGCTGACCAGGTCCGGCCGTGTCAGCCGGCGCTCCAGGTCGATCGCCAGGTGCGTCGGGACCAGGCGCTGATTCACGATGGTGGCCGTGACCTCCAGCAGCTCACGGTCCAGCTTGCGGGCCTCGATCGCCTGCACCTGCACCTGCGGCAGCTGGTCGGCGTGATAGAGGGTGAACGCCATGTTGCGGTGGCACTCCTCCTCCAGCAGGAACGACGCCGGCTGGCGGCCCCAGGTCTTCTTGCGGCCGCCGATCTCGATCGGCCCGTAAGTAGGATGGTCGTACTCGTGCCACTCGACCATGCCACCGCCGAACAGCAGGTAGTCGTTGAACTTCTGGGCTTCCTCGCGGCTGCCGAACCAGCCTTCCGTGTTCTTCTGCCGGAAGTAGTTGAAGCTGGTGCCCAATTCAGTGGTGAAGCTCAGGATGCCCTGCATCGCGTACATCCAGTCCTTGCTCAGGCCGTAGGCCGGGTAGAGCGCCTCGCTGGTGACGCAGTAGGAGTAGCCGGGCAGCAGTTCCTCGCCGCGCCCGCCGATCACGTCGTAGATCGCGACGTCGCCATGGGCATAGCGATCGTCCGGGTCGCCGGGGCCGCGCAGCAGCATGCCGGCGGTGTTGTGATAGCTCTGGCCGCCGATGATGTTGGGGTGCGCCATGATGAAGTCGGCGGCCAGGCGGTTCTCCGCGATGCTGAATGGATAGCGGAAGGAGCCCCACTCCACGTAGCGCGGCTGCCAGTGCCAGGCCCAGTCGCGGTTCGGATCGTAGTAACCGTCGCCGTCCTCGTTGATCCACCCGTCGCCGTCGTTGTCGAGGCCCTCGTCCCAGAGCATGGTGAACTCGCCGGGCTCGCCCAGTTCGCAGCGCACCATCAGCTCGGGATACTCCGGATGGGCCTTCCAGCGGCCGTTTTCGTCGCGCTTGCGCATCCGCGCGATGTGGCCGTCGCCGTCCAGATCGTCAGGGCCGTCCTCGTTGACAAGGCCGTCGCGGTCGTCGTCGACCGGCCGCTGGCCGCTGCGCGGCGAACCGGAATCGCTGGGCTCGTGAAAGTGGGCGTCGCGCGAGTCGGGGCTCAGCATCGGCAGCAGGTAGAACACGCGCTTGTCCACCAGGCCGCGGATGAAGTCGTTGTGCTCGTACATCTCCAGCAGGTACCACGCCGTGTAGAGCACAACGTCCGTGCCCTGCAGCTCGCCGGCGTGGATGCCGCCGTCGATCCAGAAGCCGGGCTTGGCCGCATCTTCGCCACTGGCCGCATTGGTGATCGTCAGGATCCACATCTCGCGGCCTTCCCAGGACCGGCCGATACTCTCCAGCCGGCACAGGTCGGGGAACTCCGCCGCCAGCTGCTCAAGCAGCTCGGTGGCCTGAGCGTAGTCGCGGAAGTAGTTCCAGCGCGCCTCGACCCGCGGGGTGGCGGTGGCGCCCGCCGGCTGATAAGCCGCGCCCCTCGGAGCGGCCTGGGCGAGGGGCGCACTGAGGACCACAAGCAGCGCGGCGGCGACATATACTGATACAGCTCTGGCGGTCATCATTGAGCACCTCCCGCGTCGCTGGCGAGGTCAAGCGCGGTCGTGATCTGACCAACAGACGGGCTGCCGACCGTCAGCACTGCTGCACCGCCGCCCGCAGCCCGGATCAGCCAGCTGCGCTCCAGTCGCCCGCCGTTTCCGCTCAGCCGCTCCAGCTCCCCGCGCGGGTAGCCGCCGATCACTTCGGCGCCCGCTGGCAGAGCCAGATCGTACCGCAGCGGATAGGGGACCCGCGAAGTGTCGCCGTGCGCCGAGACCGTCGGCAGGTAGCCGAGGTTGACCAGCGTGACCTCCAGCCGGTACAGCCCGCCGCCGAGGCTCTCGATCTCTGCGTCGGCGAACTCGAGGCGCGGCAGCAGCCCGGCCAGCTCCCCCAGGAATTCGACGTGCAGTTCCGCCAGGACGTCCAGCTCAGACGCCGGCGGATTGAGCAACACATAAGGTCTGAAGCCGCCCACCTCGACCAGCTGATCGGGGAAGTCCGGATGCTCTACGGGCGTCCAGTCGACGAAACCGTCGATGCCGGCAGTGTCCAGCCAGTCGAGCGCGATCAGCTCGAACTTACCGCGGTCGCCGACGTCCTCCGGCTCCGCTTGCTCTGCTGCATCCACCGGCGGCTCTGACGCCTCGGTCTCAGTATTCTCGGGTGCGACAGCCGCATCGTCCGCCGCGGGCTGCTCCTCGGGGCGCTGCGGCCACCAGCCGCGGCTGGCCAGGCTCCAGCGGCCGTAGTGGTAGTAGACCCACTCGCTGAAGGAGCCGGCGCCCGCCTCCGGCGGGGGTGCATCGCAGCCCAGACCCGCCTCCTCGCGCAGCTCGCGGTACTGCTCGCCGAGGTAGGCGTAGAGCGGGGCGTCGTCGGGATTGACCGAGCCCACGATCTGGCGGCGCTGGCTGCCCGGCCGGTGCTGCCACGGCGTAAGCAGGTTGTCCTCTAGGCTGAAGCTCAGCACGAGCGCGATCTCGGGATGGTCGAAGCAGAAGTCGGCGACGGCGCGCGTCTCGGGCTCGCTGACCTGGTGCGGTCCGGCGCCGGACTCGAAGTACGGGTAGTTGTAGGTGAAGTTGCGGTTGAAGACCACGCCGCCGGGGCCGTCCTCGTTCCACTGCTCGTCCTCGTCGTCGTCGATGCCTTCGCTGAGCAGCAGGTACTGCCCGGTTTCGTTCGCGGCGGCGTCGGCCCGGATCATCACGCGCGGGTCCTCGGGGTGGGTGCGCCACGGCCCGCCGGGCTGCGCAATGCGCATCATGGTGATCAGCCCGTCGCCGCTCAGGTCCTCGGGACCGTCCTCGTCCAGCTCGAAGTCGCGATCATCGTCGGTGGGGCGCGTGTTGCCCTGCTGCTCGGCGACGGGAGCGGTGAAGAACGCAGCGCCGGCATCAGGGCTGGGGTCGGGGATGATATAGACGGTGGCCTGATCCAGCAGCGCGGTCTCGCCGGCCTCGGCCGCCGCCACCAGCTGCTCGGCCATCCGCACCGCCAGTTCCCGGCCCAGGGGCTGGCGCGCGTCGACGCTGCCGGCCACCAGCAGCGCCGGCTTGACGGCGCCCTCGGCGGGACCGAGGGTGACCAGCCAGACGTCGCTCCCGGCGGCGGTCTGGACCAGCGAGGTCAGATCGACCAGGGGGCTGGCCGCGAGTTCGGCCAGGCCGGCGGTCCACTCGTCATAGGTCCGGTAGCCGGGGATCGCCCCTTCATCCGCGTGCGCCGCGGCGCCGCACATGATCACGGCCAGGGCCAGCAGCGCGGTCAGCAGGTGCGGGCACCGGTAAGGGCCTGTTCGTCGTTTGGAGTCCAAAGCAGCCACCATCCGATTGTGGTTCTCGCCCGGCCATCTTAGCGACTGCCCGCAGCCCCGGCAAACGCGGTGTGCCGCCGCCACGCTGCATCGCGGTGGCTGAGCGCGCGTTGGGAGACTGGGTCTTTGGATCTGTCTGCGTGCTGGCTCGGTGTAGCGATGATCCCGCTGCGCGCGATGAGCCGGACGCCGCAGAGGAACTGTGGCTGGGAAGCGGGTAGTGCTCCAGCATCTCGCCCGCACTCGCCGACGTACTAGCACGGGATTCGTGGTGGATGGGGGATTCGTATGCGGATTTGCCCAGTATTACAAGGTGTCGGGGCCGTGGCGTGGGTTGCATCCGCTCCGGAATTAGGGTAATAGAATCAGTTGGGCTGGCCGAGAACCGGTGGAGCGCAGGTGCCACCGGAGGGATGAAGGAATGAAACGCCGCAAAATTGTCGTGGTCGAGGATGAGGAGAACATCCTCGAAGTCATCGCATACAACCTCACGCGGGAAGGCTACAAAGTCCTGCGCGCGACCGACGGCGAGCAGGGGCTGCAGCTGATCCGTCGCGAGCGCCCGGACCTGGTGCTGCTGGATCTGATGCTGCCGGGCATGGACGGCATCGAGGTCTGCCAGCGGCTCCGATCCGATCAGCTGCTCAGCGATATCCTCGTGATCATGGTGACCGCCAAGTCCGAGGAGACCGATGTGGTGCTGGGTCTCGGCGTCGGTGCCGACGACTACATCGCCAAGCCCTTCAGCCCGCGTGAGCTGGTCGCCCGCGTCAGGGCCGTGCTGCGTCGAGGGCCGCGACAGGATCGGGACGCCGCCGGCGCGAGGCTGGTGTTTGAGCACCTGGTGATCGACGCCGCGCGCCATGAGGTGCTGCTCGAGGGGCAGCCGGTTGAACTCACGCCTGCCGAATTCAGGCTGCTGAGGCATCTGGCCACCTCGCCGGGACGAGTCTACACTCGCGAGGAACTGCTGCAGGTGATCGGCGGAGATGAGACGTTGATCCTGGAGCGCAACATCGACGCCCACGTAAAAATGGTGCGCCGCAAGCTGGGTGCTCACCGCGGGCTGATCGAGACGATCCGCGGAGTGGGCTATCGCTTCAATGAGCAAGGCGAAAGCTGATGCGCCGTACCCGGATTGTCTGGAAGCTGTATGCGGGAATCGTCCTGCTCACCTTGCTCACTGCCGCCATCGTGGGGATGCTGGCGCACCTTACCATCGCGCGCGAGTCACGGGTCGAAGTGGAGGTCACGCTGGCTCAGCATGCCTGCCTGCTGCGAGACCTGGCCCGCCCGGCCTTCGCCGATGCGGGTGATCCCGGGTTGCAGGCCCGCCTCCGGCAGCTGGGCCTGGAAACCGGCATCCGCCTGACCGTGATCGATGCTGATGGTGTAGTACTCGCTGACTCTGATGAAGATCCCGCCAGGATGGAGAACCACGCCAATCGCCCAGAGGTTCGGGATGCACTTGATTCCGGCCGAGGCACCGTCTCGCGTTACAGCCGCACGCTTGAACAGGAGATGATGTATCTGGCACTGCCGGTTTCCGCGGACGGTGATCCGGTCGGTTGCGTGCGTACTTCGCTACCGCTCTCGGCGGTTGATGCGCGCCTGGCTTTGATCCGTGGCACGGTGTCGCTGGGTATGCTTCTGGCGCTGCTGGTGGCGTTACCGCTCGGCTGGTGGCTGGCCCGCAGGATCACGAGCCCGCTGACGGCCATGACGCGCGCTGCGGAAGCGATGGCTCAGGGAGACTACCAGCAGCGGGTACTGCTGCAGACCCACGACGAACTCCGCACCCTGGCCGAGACGCTCAATGAGATGAGCGCCAGGCTCAGCGAGCGGATGGAGGCCATCACCCGCGAGCGCAGCCAGCTGGCGGCGATTCTCGGCAGCATGGTCGAGGGCCTGGTGGCGGTCGATGCTGACGAGCGCATCGTGCACATCAACGCGGTGGCGGCGCAGCTGGCCGGTGTGCCGGCCGAGCAGTGCATCGGTCTGCGTGTCTGGGAGGTCCTGCGCATTCCAGCCCTGACCGAGGTGCTGCGCGCGGCGCTCAGACAGGCGGATGCCGTGGAGGGTGATATCGTGCTGGCCCGCACGCCCCACGACCTGGTCCTGACCGCCTTTGCGGCGCCCTGGCTCGACGGCAGCGGGGCGGTCGTCGGTGCGGTGGCCGTACTCCACAACCGCACGCGTATTCGGCAGCTGGAGCGGACGCGCCAGGACTTCGTCGCCAACGCCTCGCACGAACTCAAGTCACCGGTGACCGCCATCCGCGGGCTGGCGGAGACCATTCAGGACGATCCGGCGATGGACGTCGACACCCGCAGCACGTTTATCAGCCGCATCCTGGACGAAACCGGCAGACTGGCGGGCATCGTTGGAGACATGTTGGCGCTGGCCCGGGCCGAGCGCCAGGACGAGGCTGAGGAGCATGTGCCACTCGACCTGCGGGAGGTCGCTGCTGCGGCACTGGCGACTTTCGAGGCCAAAGCGGCGACCAACGAGATCGAGCTGAGCGGCAAGACCAGCGAGAGTCCGGTGCCGGTCAGCGGCAGCGCCGAAGCTCTGCGGGAGGCGGTCGGCAATCTGATCGACAACGCTCTCAACTACACGCCTGCGGGCGGCAGCGTGACGGTCAGCGTCGGCGTGCAGGATGATCGTGCGCTGGTCGCGGTCAGCGACACCGGCATCGGAATCGCCGCTGAGCACCAGGAGCGCATCTTCGAGCGTTTCTACCGGGCGGACAAGGCGCGTTCGCGGCAACTGGGCGGCACCGGGCTGGGGCTGGCAATCGTCAAGCACATTGTGCAGGCCCATCAGGGTGAGATCGCCGTAGCCAGCCGGCCGGGCCGGGGCAGCACCTTCACCATCAGCCTGCCGCTGGCCCCCCGCCAGGCCTGAATGCGTTCCGTTCCTGAAACGCACACCATTCCTTCACACGATCTTCACTAAACCGGGATATCACCAGTGTGCCAAGAATAACCAACTGCATTGGAGTGAAGGCATGAATCACAGTATCTGGATAGCCCTGGCCGCGCTGACCGTGATGTTGGCCACGGCTGGCATGGCGATCTGGCGCGCCGACGGCGTCGCCTGGGCGGCCGACAGCAGTCTCACGGGCAGCGTCAAGATCGATGGCTCCAGCACCGTGGGCCCGATCACGCAGGCTGTGGCCGAGGAGTTCATGAACGAGTATCCGAACGTCCGCGTTACGGTAGGCATCTCGGGTACCGGCGGCGGCTTCAAGAAGTTCGTGGTCGGCGAGACGGATATCAACGACGCCTCTCGTCCGGTCAAGCAGAAAGAACTCGACGCCATGGCGCAGCTCAACCCGCCGATCAACATCATCGAGCTGCCGGTGGCCTTTGACGGCATCGCCGTGATGGTGAACCCCAGTAACGAGTGGGTGAACCAGCTGACGGTCGATGAACTCAAGACCATCTTCGGGCCCGAGGCTGATGGTGTGATTACGAACTGGAACCAGGTTCGCAACGACTTTCCCGACGTGCCGCTGACGACCTACGTGCCCGGCACTGATTCCGGAACGTTCGAGTACTTCACCGAGGCGATCTGCGGCGAAGCCCGCGCCCATCGTTCGGACTGTGCCGCGATGAGCGAGGACGACAACGTTCTCGTCCAGGGTATCGCTGGTGACATCGGAGCGATCGGCTACTTCGGCTTCGCCTACTACGCGGAGAACACCGACAAGCTCAAGATCGTACCCGTCACCTACGAAGGCAAGACGGTCACGCCGTCGCCGACGACGATCAACAACGGCACCTACCAGCCGCTGAGTCGTCCGATCTTCATCTACGTCAGCACTGCGGCGATGGATCGTCCGGACGTCGATGAATTCGTGCACTACTACCTTGAGAATGCCCCCTGGATAGTGCCCGAGGTCGGCTACGTGGCGTTGCCCGACAGCGTCTACGAACTGGGTCTCGAGCACTTCGAGGAAGGCGTAACGGGTTCGATGTTCCATGGTGCCGGTGCAACGGTGGGTGTCAGCCTTGAAGAGCTGATGTCCAGCCTGTCAGAGTAGCCCAGGTGCCGTCCCCATCCCTCATTGTGCTTCGCTGCCACTCGCGTTCAAGGAGTGCGGAGTAGTGGACGCAATCACCGCAACGATCGGCACCCTCACCCGGGGCAAGCCGCGCTGGCTAGAGGGGGGTATCAGGTGGTTCCTCTTCGCCTGTGCCCTCCTCTCCATCGCGACCACGGGCGCGATCATCTTCATTCTGTTGAAGGAGACCGTGGTCTTCTTCACCATGCCTCTGGAGCAGGTGCTGGATCCCAGCGATACCGGTACGCGCGTCTCGGTGGTGGAGTTCTTCACCGGTACGCGCTGGGCGCCGATCCTGGTGCCGCAGAGTTTCGGCATCCTGCCGCTTGTCTGTGGCACGCTGCTCGTGATGGTCGGCTCGGCGCTGATCTCACTGCCGTTCGGCCTCGCCAGCGCGATCTTCCTCAGCGAATACGCGTCGTCGCGCCTGCGGGCGGTCGTCAAGCCGGTGCTGGAGATCCTGGCGGGGGTGCCCACGGTGGTCTACGGCTACTTCGCCCTGACGTTCATCACACCCGTGCTGCAGACCCTGCTCAACCCGCTGCTGACCAGTCTGTTCGGGCCCCACGCCGGCGTACAGGTCTTCAATGCCGCCAGCGCCGCGATCGTGGTTGGCATCATGACGCTGCCGATGGTCACATCGCTCTGCGACGACGCGTTTCGCGCGGTGCCGGACGCGCTGAGGCAGGGCGGCTTCGCGATGGGGGCCACCAAGTACGAGGTGGCCACTCAGGTGCTGCTGCCAGCCGCGCTCAGCGGCGTACTGGCGTCGTTCATCCTGGCGCTCAGCCGCGCCATCGGTGAGACGATGGCCGTCACGCTGGCAGCGGGTGGATCGCCGAAGCTGACGCTCAACCCCTTCACCAGCGTCGAGACGATGACGGCCTACATCGTACAGATCAGCCTCGGTGACACTCCGGCGGGCAGCATCGAGTATCAGACGATCTTCGCCGTCGGCGCCGTGCTGTTTGGCATCACGCTGGTGCTGAACGTGATTGCCCACAAAGTGGTGCGGCGCTTCCGGGAGGCCTACGAGTGAGGACGAGTACCGCGGGTCAGCAGCCCAGAATGCAGGCCAGCCCGGCGCTGCGGCGCCGGCATCTGCAGGGCCGTGTCTTCGCCGTGGTATGCGGCGTAGCAACGTTCGTCGGTGTGGTCATGCTCGCCGTGCTGCTCCTGGACGTGGTGATGGACTCAACTGGCTGGATCTGGAGCCGGGTTGACCGCGATCCACGGATGTTCGCGCTGCTGCAGGAGACCGATGCTGCATTCGCGGAGCGAGCCGCGGAAATCGATCCCGGCTTGCTCACCGGCATGCAGCGCAAGTTGGATGCTCGCCGGGGCCGCGCCGCGCGCAACAACGAGACGTTGTCCGACGCCCAGCTGGCCGACATTCGGATGGACTACCTGCACGGCAAGTACTCCAACGACGAGACCTACTTCGAGCGATTCGAAATGCAGCCCACCACCGGTCAGCGACTAGCGGTTGCCGGGGGGATCATCGGCGACGTCTTCGCCAATTTCCCGTCACGCCATCCCAGCAAGGCGGGCATCAAGTCCGCGATCTTCGGCAGCTTCTGGTTGTTGCTGCTCACGGCGCTGATCGCCATCCCGATCGGAATCGCGGCTGCCGTCTACCTTGAGGAATACGCGGCCAAGAACCGGCTCAACCGCTTCATCGAAGTGAACATCGCCAATCTTGCAGGCGTGCCATCGATCGTGTACGGAATCCTGGGGCTGGCGGTGTTCGTGCGCGGAATGCAACTCGGCCGCGTGGTGCTGGCGGGTGCGCTGACGATGACGCTGCTGATCCTGCCGGTGATCATCATCGCGGCCCGCGAGGCGATCAAGGCCGTTCCGGACTCCATCCGCCAGGGCGCCTTCGCTCTGGGCGGGACACGCTGGGAGGTTGTCCGCCACCATGTGCTGCCGGTGGCGATGCCCGGCATGCTCACCGGTGTGATCCTGGCGATGTCGCGCGCGATCGGCGAGACCGCGCCGATGATCATGATTGGTGCGTTGAGCTACGTTGCTTTCGTGCCACAGGGGCCGTTGGACGACTTCACCGTCCTGCCGATTCAGATCTACAACTGGGTGGCGATGCCCAACCAGGAGTTTCATCTACTGGCGGCATGCGGCATCTTCATCCTGCTCGGCGTGCTGCTGCTGATGAACTCGGCTGCCATCTACATTAGACATCGTGCGCAAAGGAATATAAGATGGTGATCACTAGTGGAGACGGAGCGCAAGTGAGTACGGAGTCGGCGCAGGACCAGGATAACCGAGCGGAGATCGGAATCAAGCTGTCGAGCGACACGTTTCAGCACCGCGACAGCGTAGCGCCGCATGACACCAGGGTGATCCTTGAGACGCGAGATCTCACCATCCGCTACGGAGATTTCGCAGCGATCAAGAACACAACCATGCCGATCCGCGAGCACCAGGTCACGGCACTGATCGGCCCGTCCGGCTGCGGCAAGAGCACGATCCTTAGGCACCTCAACAGGATGAACGAGTTCATTGAGGGTGTCAGTATGGAAGGGCAGGTTCTCTATCGCAACGTCGACTTATATGGGCCGGGTGTTGATCCGGTTGAGGTGCGGCGCCGGATTGGGATGGTCTTCCAGAAGCCCAACCCGTTCCCCAAGAGCATCTACGAGAATATCGCCTGGGCGCCCCGCCTCAACAGGCTGGTACCTAGACGCGAGTTGCCCGAGCTCGTTGAGCGTTCACTGAAGCAGGCCAACCTGTGGGATGAGGTCAAGGACCGGCTCAACGAGAACGCATTGGGGATGTCGGGCGGGCAGCAGCAGCGGCTGTGCATCGCGCGGACAATCGCCATGAAGCCGGAAGTGATCCTGATGGACGAGCCCTGCTCAGCGCTGGATCCGATGTCAACGGATGCAATCGAGGACCTGATCTTCGAGCTCAAGCACAAGTACACAATCGTGATCGTTACCCACAACATGCAGCAGGCGGCACGTGTGTCGGACTACACCGGGTTCTTCGTGACCGGAGACCTTGTGGAGTTTGGCGATACGCCCCAGGTGTTCACGCGTCCCACCAGGAAGCAAACGGAGGAGTACGTGACCGGCCGCTTTGGCTAGTACGGATACGGCAATGAGCAAGCACCTCAGACGTGATTTGGAGCAGATCGAGTCCGGCATCTTGGAGATTGGCGGGTTGGTGGAGCAGAACATCGCGACTGCCATCACCGCGCTGGTGGGCCGCCGGCCGGAGCTGGCCAGACAGGTGCTGGACATCGATGAGGAGATTGACCGGCGTGAAGTGGACCTGGAGGAAGAGTGCCTGAAGACCCTCGCGCTGCACCAGCCGGTGGCGACCGACCTGCGGTTCATCATCGCGGTGATCAAGGTCAACAGCACGCTGGAGCGCATGGGGGACCTGGCCTGCAACATCGCCCGCGGTGCGCTGCGGCTGGCGGATCTGCCCGCCGGCAGGCATCCCGTCGATCTGGCCCACATGGGCGGCCAGGTGCGCGGCATGGTTGATCAGAGCCTCAATGCGCTGGTACGGCTCGACGCGGAGACCGCCCGGGAAGTTCTGGCCTACGATGACGAGGTCGATGCTGAGAACAGCGCGGTCTGCGACGAAATGAAGGGGTTGCTCCGCGAGGACACCGGCTCGGTGGAATACGCCGTGCAGACGCTGCTGGCGGCACGCCATCTGGAGCGCATCGCCGACCACGCCACCAACATCGCGGAGGACGTGGTATTCCTGATCGAGGGCGACATCATTCGCCACGGTGGCGCCGCGGAGTAGCCGGACGATGCCCGGCCGGCCGGACCGAGTGGCCGATCAGAGCTGTCACTGACGCGCAGTAGCATCTGCCGCCTGATTGACACCCGCCGCGCTGCTTTGCTATATTGTTTAGCTCGATTCCAATCGTCAGGGAGGTCCATGAGAAGAGGCGGCGGCAGACGTAGCGACCGGAAGACCGAAACCACCACCGACCATCGGGTGAACAGGCAGATACGGGCACGAGAGGTTCAGCTGATCGATGCCGAGGGCGAGAATCGCGGCCCGGTCGCGATTCAGGAGGCGCTCCAGATTGCCGAGGAGGCGGGTCTGGACTTGGTGGAGGTGGCGCGGAACGCGAAGCCGCCGGTCTGTAAGATCATGGACTATGGGAAGCTGGTCTATCAGTCCAAGAAGAAGAAATCCCAGCCCCGGGCGGCGACATCGCTGAAGGAGATATCCTTCTCGATGAAGATTGGTCCGCATGATATCGAGACCAAAATGAAGAAGGCCAGGCTGTTCCTTGAAAAGGGGCACAAGCTGAGGATCAACCTGATCCTGCGGGGGCGTGAGCGCGCCTACGTCGAGACCAACGGCAAGGCGCAGCTCAACAGGCTCTGCGCGATGCTCGAGGACGTCGCGATAGTCGAGCAGCGCAGCCGCGGGATGGTGGGCAATCGCCTCTCGGCGATTCTTTCACCAAAGCGGGATTAACGCGGGTATATACCTGACGGGCCGGCTGTCCGACGCGGGCAGCCCGCCGGAGTTCAGGCAGTCGGGCAGTCCCGGATCAGCGGCTTGGTGTCTCTACTGCCGGCCCCAAGAGGTCTAAGATGCCGAAGATGAAAACACACAAGGCCACCGCCAAGCGCCTGAAGGTCACGGGCAGTGGCAAGATCGTGCACAAGCGCGCTGGCAGCGCGCACCTGCTGGCCAAGAAGAGCCGTCGCCGCAAGCGCCGGTACAAGGTGCTGGTCGAAGTGCACGGCACGGACGTCAAGCGCTTCCGCAAGCTGATCGGGCCGGGAGGTGGACTCTAATGCCACGCGCCAAGAACGCCGTCGCCCGCCGGCGCAAGCACCGCCGGATCCTGAAGGCCGCCAGCGGCTATCGCGGCACGCGCCGCCGCCTCTACCGCGCGGCCAAGGAGGCCGTGCTGCACGCGCGGCAGTACGCCTACGTCCACCGTCGGCTGCGCAAGCGCGATTTCCGCCGGTTGTGGATCGCGCGGATCAACGCCGCCAGCCGCAACAGCGGGATGCCCTACAGCCGCTTCATCGCGGGGCTCAAGCGCCAGGGCGTGGAGCTCAACCGCAAGGTGCTGGCCGAACTGGCGCTGCGCGATCCGGCCGCCTTCGCGCAGCTGGTCGAACTGGCCGGTGGCTAGCCATCGGTCGGGGCGGCAGCCCTCGGCCGCCGTGCGCCCAGCGGTAGAATAGCGGTATGCGCGTCGTAATCGTCGGGGCTGGCGAGGTGGGCACCTACCTGGCGCAGTTCCTGATCGACGAGAGACACGACGTCTCGCTGATCGACAGCGATCCGGAGAAGATCGAGCGCATCAGCGACCACCTGGATCTCAAGGCGCACCTGGGTTCCGGCACCTGCGTGGCGTCCCTCGAAGAGGCCGAGACGGGCCAGGCCGACCTGCTGCTGGCGATGACCAACCGCGAGGAGGTCAACATGCTGTCGGCCTACTTCGGCAAGCGGCTGGGAGCGCGCAGCACGATCGCCCGCATGCAGAGCGAGGACGCGATGATCGGGCACCCCACCTTCTATCGCCAGCACCTGGGGATCGACCTGGTGATCAACTCGGCGATGCTGGCGGCGTCGGAGGCCACCAGGGTGATCCAGGAGGGCGGCGGCTCCGGCATCGCGGAGTTCGGTTTCGGCCGCGTGCACTGCCGGCCGTTCAGCGTGGCGGCCGACAGCCCATTCACCACGCGACCGATCAGCGAGCTGCACCTGCCGGGCGCCCTGATCGCCGCCGTGGTGCGCGAGCAGGAGGTGCTGGTGCCCCACGGCGACGACGTGATCCAGGCCGGCGACCGCCTGATCGTGATCTGCAAGCCGGAGGCGGTCCAGTACGTGCGCAAGGGGGTTGGGGAGCGGCAGGACACCGTGCGGCGCCTGATTATCGTCGGCGGTGGTGACGTCGGCGCCGCGATCGCGCGCTACTTCGATACGCCGCGCTATCGCGTCAAGCTGTTCGAGGAGAATCGCCGCCGCGCCTGGGAGCTCGCCAACGAGCTGAATCACGTCAAGGTGATCGACAGCGATGGCGCCGACCTCGACGTGCTGGCAGAGGAATACCTGGAGACCACCGAGGCCTTCGTAACCGCGACCGGCTCGGACGAGAAGAACCTGATGACGGCGCTGCTGGCCCGCGAGAACGGGGTTGCGCGCACGGTGGCGATCGTCGACAAACCGCAGTTCACCGCGCTTGGCAAGAAGATGCAGATCACCGCCACGCTGGCGCCGCGGATCCTGGCGGCCAACCAGGTGATGGCCTTCGTGCGCGGCGGCAACGTCAATCGCGTCTCGCTGCTGGCCGAGGGCGAGGCCGAGATCATCGAGTTTCAGGCCACCAGCAGCCTCGGTCTGCTGGACCGGTCGCTGGCCAGCCTGGAGCTGCCGCGCGGGGTGCTGATCGGCGCGCTGATTCGCGACCGCAAGGCGATTATCCCCAAGGGCACGGACGAGATCCGCGACGGCGACTCGGTGGTGCTGTTCACGCTGCAGAGCCGGATGCCCTTCGTCGAGCACCTGCTGAAGCGTAACAAGGCCGGTGAGCTCAGCCAGCCCGTCAAGGTCGGCGAGACGGACGATCGGCCCGCGGCTGAGGCCTGACGGCCGGAAGAGGTTGGCGACCTGCCTGCTCACTAGGTAGAATGAGCGCCAAGCCTGAGCCGCGGCTCCAAGTGGCGGGCGGCGAACGCGCCGGCGCCGGCGACGCGCAGGCGGGGATGGCATGAACTACCGCGCTACAGCTCGGCCGCTGGGATTCATCCTCTGGCTGCTGGCCGTCAGCATGGTTTTCCCGCTGCTGTTCGCCATTGCCCACTGGCGCGCAAACCCCGGCGAGACCCTCGGCTTCGTCACGGCGATCGTCGTCGCCCTGGGGCTGGGCAGCCTGCTGTGGCTGGCGGGGCGCGACGCCCGGCCCAACCTCTACCGCAAGGAGGGGCTGTTCATCGTCGCCGCCGGCTGGATCCTGGCGGGGCTGATCGGCTGTCTGCCGTTCTACGTCTCGGGGACGATTCCGTCGTTGATCGACGCCGTCTTCGAGTCGATCAGCGGCTTCACCACCACCGGCGCCTCGATCCTGACCGACGTGGAGTCACTGTCGCACTCGATGCTGCTGTGGCGCAGCGAGACCCACTGGCTGGGGGGCATGGGGATCGTCGTGCTGTTCGTCGCGATCCTGCCTGCGCTGGGCATCGGCGGCAAGCACCTGTTCCGCTTCGAGGCGACCGGACCGGAGAAGAGCGGGCTGCATCCGCGCGCTGCCGACACCGCCCGCACCCTGTGGCTGATCTACACCGCGATTTCGCTGGTGGAGTTCATCCTGCTGTGGGCGGCGGGCATGCCGGCCTTCGACGCCGTCTGCCACACCTTCGGTACTATGGCCACCGGTGGTTTCAGCACCAAGGCGGCCAGCATCGGCCACTACAGCACCGCGATCCAGGTGATCATCACTGTCTTCATGTTCGCCTGCGGCGTCAACTTCTCGCTCTACTACCAGGCGTTCAAGGGCCGCTGGCTGTTCTGGAGGGACGTCGAGTTCCGCAGCTATGTCACCATCCTGGTCAGCGCCGTGATGATCCTGCTGCTGGGGATCGTGCTCACCGAGTCGCAGCCCTTCGGCCTGGCGCTGCGCGACAGCGCCTTCGTTGGCACCTCGATTCTGACCACGACTGGCTACGGCACGGCGGACTTCCAGAGCTGGCCGTACCTGTCCCAGGGGCTGCTGGTGCTGCTGATGTTCATCGGCGGCAGCGCCGGCTCGACCGGCGGCGGCATGAAGGTCATCCGGGTGCTGATCGCCGTCCGCTGGGCGCTCAAACACATCGTCCACGCTTTCCGCCCGCGGGCGGTCGTGCCGCTCAAGGTCGGCGACCACGCGCTGGAGCCGGGCATCGAGGATCAGGTGGTCAGCTTCGTGCTGCTGTTCTTCACCTGGTTTATCGCCGGCATCATGGTGCTGCTGCTCTGCGGCCACGACCTGGAGACCAGCTTCAGCGCTTCCGTGGCCTGCCTGGCCAACATCGGTCCGGGGCTGGGGCTGATCGGCCCCACCAAGACCTACGCCGTGATCCACCCGGTCGCCAAGCCCGTGCTGTGCCTGCTGATGCTGGTCGGCCGGCTGGAGGTGCTGGCGATCACCGTGCTGTTCGTACCGGGCTTCTGGCGCCGCTGGAACTAGCGCCTAGCCACCTCCGCGTGTATCCGTCGGCCGCTCCAGGATGCCGGATGCATCCTCATCCGCAGCTTCTTCCTCCGCATCGGCGGTGTCACCCTCGTCGTCGGCAGGTAGCTCTTCCGTGGCTTCCGATGCTGCGGCGGGTGGCAGTGCCGCCGATTCGTAGACCGTCAGCATCCGGTTTGCGCCGTCAAGTGGCAGTGTAAGCTCGCGGCCGGAAGGAAAACGCACCTGGACAGTTACTTCGCCGGCGTAGGTGCCGAGGCCGAAGTGAGCGATAAGCTCGTTGCCGCAGCCGCTGCCCGAGCCGCTCTGGATCTCGCGCAGCATGGTCAGGTCTCCGGCCTTGACCGTCACCCGCGAACCGATGCCGGCGGCGTTGCTCAGCGCGCCGCTGTCGCTTTCGATGCCCGTGCCCGCAGCACCGACGCAGCGCACCGCCAGCCCGCCCGCCGGCTCGCTGTCGTTGCGCAGCAGCTTCACGCGGCCGCCGGCGCTGATCGCCAGGTCGAGGTCGCCGTCGCGGTCGTAGTCGGCCCAGGCCGCGCCCCAGCCATCCAGTACGCGTGCGCCGGCCAGGAACGTCACATCGTGCAGCCGGCCCTGGCCGTCATTCAGATACAGATAGCCGGCGCGGCTATCGTAGGTGGCGGTCAGCAGCAGGTCGAGGTGGCCGTCGCAGTTCGCGTCGAAGAACACTGGGCAGGCGGTGGTCTCGGCGTACTTGATACCCCAGTCCGCGCGCCGGTCCGTCAGCATGGTGCCCAGCAGGCCGGGCTCGCTGATCAGCAGCTGGGACTTGTCGGAGATGTAGGCGTAGCGCGGGTGGGCCAGGTTGGCCACGGCCAGGTCCAGGTCGCCGTCGTTGTCGATGTCGCCCCAGGCCGCACCGATGGTGTGGCCCCACCAGCCGTCCACGGACCAGCCCGCCGCGCCGACGAGCCGCGCCGCATTGGTGAAGCTGCCGTCACCGCCATTCCGCCACAGCAGGTTCTCCTGCAGGCGGTAGTTGCCGACGAAGATGTCCTGGTC
>CAZSSB010000016.1:0-57660 GCA_964609245.1 uncultured Planctomycetales bacterium
ATCCCACACATATGTTTTTAGCCGGGCAATGTTATAAGGTATAATACTAGTCTGGCCGGGCGGGGGTGGCAGTATGGCCGCCGCTTGCTTTGAGCGCCCCTCAGCCTGCCCTGGGCCAAGTCCGTCAGGTGAGCAGATAAGTGGCAAAACGCAACGACCGCATTGAGTTCGAGGAGAAGATCGTCCCGCGGCGCATCGTCGCCGAGATGGAGGAAAGCTTCCTCGACTACGCGATGAGCGTGATCGTCAGCCGCGCGATCCCCGACGCGCGCGACGGCCTCAAGCCGATCCACCGCCGCATCCTGTGGAGCATGTTCGACTCCGGCTTCACCGCGGACAAGAGCACCTCCAAGAGCGCCAAGATCGTCGGCGACGTGATGGGCAACTACCATCCCCACGGCTCCGACGCGATCTACGATTCGCTGGTCCGCATGGGCCAGGACTGGAGCCTGAGATACCCGCTGATCACCCCCCAGGGCAACTTCGGCTCGATCGACGGCGACCAGGCCGGCGCGATGCGCTATACCGAGGCCAAGCTGGGCCCGCTGGGCCAGTACCTGCTGGAGGACGTCAAGAAGGAGACCGTCGACTGGGAGCCGACCTTCGACCCCAACCGGCTGGAGCCCACCGTACTGCCCGCCGGGCTGCCCCAGCTGCTGATGAACGGCAGCGAGGGCATCGCGGTCGGGATGGCGACGCGCATCCCGCCGCACAACCTCTTTGAACTGCGCCAGGCCTGCCTGAAGCTGATCGACGACCCGTTCATCGAGATCGACGAGCTGATCGCCTGCGTGCCGGGGCCGGACTTTCCCACCGGCGCGCTGATGCTGGGCAACGAGGGCGCCGTCCAGGCCTACCAGACCGGCCGCGGCTCGATCACGCTTAGGGCGCGCACGGAGATCGAGGAGGACGACCGCGGGCGGATGCGGATCGTCGTCACCGAGATCCCCTACCAGGTCAACAAGAGCACCCTGATCGAGAAGATCGCCCAGCTGGCCCACGACAAGAAGATCCAGGGCATCCGCGACATCCGCGACGAGAGCGACCGCACCGGCATCCGCGTCGTGATCGAGCTCGGCGCCCAGGCCCAGCCGCAGGTGATCCTCAACAACCTCTACAAGCACAGCCAGCTGCAGGTCAACTACTCGATGATCATGCTGGCGCTGCGCGACAACGTGCCGCGGCTGCTGGACCTCAAGGAGCTGCTGACCTGCTTCGTCGACCACCGGCGCGAGGTGGTCCGGCGCCGCAGCGAGTTCGACAAGCGCAAGGCCGAGGAGCGCGCCCACATCCTGGAAGGCCTCAAGATCGCCCAGGACAACATCGACGAGGTGGTCAAGGTCATCCGCGCCAGCCAGGACCCCGCCGCCGCCAAGGCCGAGCTGATCAAACGGTTCGAGCTGACCGACATCCAGGCTCAGGCGATCCTGGACATGAAGCTCAGCCAGCTGACCAGCCTCGAGGTGGGCAAGATCCTCGACGAGCTCAAGGCGCTCCGCAAGCGCATCAAGGAGCTGAAGGCGATCCTGGCCGACGCGAAGAAGCTGGACGGCGTGATCAAGGAGGAACTCGGCGCCGCCGCGGAGAAGTTCGGCAACGAGCGGCGAACGCTGATCGGCCCCGGCGGCGGCGACGGCGACTTCGACGAGGAAGAGCTGGTGCGCAAGGAGGACGTGGTGGTCACCCTGACCCGCGGCGGCTATATCAAGCGCACCCCGGCCAGCACCTACCGCGCCCAGGGCCGCGGCGGCCGCGGGCTGATCGGCGCCAAGACCAAGGCCGAGGACATCGTGCGCCACGTGATCATGACCAACACGCTGGACACGCTGCTGTGCTTCACCGACCGCGGCACTGTGCACAGCGTGCGCGTCTTCCGCATTCCGGCCTACGACCGCGCCGCCAAGGGCCTGCCGGTAGTCAACCTGATCAACCTGCTGCCCGGCGAGAAGCTGACGGCGATGATCAGCGTCGCCGACTTCAAGCGCCCCTACCTGTTCCTCTGCACCAGGCGCGGGACGGTCAAGCGCGTGGCGCTGGAGGAGTTCACCAACCTGCGCGTCACGGGCAAGCGCGCCGTGATCCTGAAGGACGACGACATCCTGCGCTTCGTCGAGCCGACCACCGGCCACGACCAGCTGCTGATCTTCACGCGCAAGGGCTGCGCGGTCAAGTTCGACGAGGAGCAGGTGCGGGTGATGGGCACCAGCGCCGCCGGCGTGCGCGGGGTCAAGCTGCAGGACGAGGACGACTGGGTGGTGGGGATGGACGTCGCCGCCGACGACGAGGAAGTGCTGGTCACCGGCCAGAAGGGCCTCGGCAAGCGCAGCAAGGTGGAGCTGTTCCGCAAGACCAACCGCGGCGCCAAGGGCGTGATCGCCCTGAAGATCACGGACCGCACCGGCCCGCTGGTCAGCGCCGGCAAGGTCAACGACGGCGACGAACTGCTGATCATCACCCGCGAGGGGATGATCATCCGCACCGAGGTGAGCAACATCTCGGTCCAGGGCCGCGCCACCCAGGGGGTCAAGCTGATCAACCTGCGCGAGGGCGACCAGGTCAGCGCGATCGAGGTGATCCACCCCGAGGAAGAGGGGGGCGAGCCGCTGTTCGAGGGCGACGATAGCGGTGATACGCCCACCGACGCCGAGAGCGAGGAGTAGCAGCCGCACCTTTCCGGTAGGCGGGGCTTCAGCCCCGCATCTCAAGGTCGGTGGGTCGGGGTGGCCAGGGATCCCCGACGCCTGGACATTTTGAAGGTCGGCGGGTCGGGGACCCGCCGCTACCTGTCCTAGGGAGCGCGGACGTCACGTCCGCACGTGGCGCGCGAGACGCGCGCGCTCCACAAACCACCGCCAACTATAATCGCTCCGTGAGCAGGATCATCGTGCCCGAGGCCGAGGCGCTGCTGGACCAGCAGCTTCAGGTGCTCGACCACGGTTTCGTGCGCCTCGTCGACTACCTCGGAGGCGACGCGCGGATCGTCCAGGCGGCGCGCGTCAGCTACGGCGAGGGCACCAAAAGCGTGCGCGAGGACCGCGCCCTGATCCACTACCTCATGCGCAATCTGCACACCAGCCCCTTCGAGCAGGTGGTGCTGACCTTCCACTGCAAGCTGCCGATCTTCGTGGCGCGCCAGTGGATCCGCCACCGCACGGCGCGGCTCAACGAGCTTTCCGGCCGCTACAGCGTGATGGCCGACGAGTTCTACGTGCCGGACGCGGGGCGCGTCCAGCGCCAGAGCGAGGACAACCGGCAGGGCAGCGGGCAGAGCGTGCCGCCGCAGCTGGCGGCGCAGGTGCTGGAGATTGTGATGCGCGGCCAGCAGATCGCCTACCGCGACTACCAGGGGCTGATCGACGACGAGGTGGCCCGCGAGCTGGCGCGGATCAACCTGCCGCTGTCACTCTACACCGAGTGGTACTGGCAGATCGACCTGCACAACCTGTTCCACTTCCTCAGGCTCCGGCTGGACGAACACGCCCAGTACGAGATCCGCGAGTACGCGAAGGAGCTGGCGCGCTGCGCCAAAGCGGTGGCTCCGCTGGCGCATGAGGCCTTCGAGGAGTACGTGCTCTTAAGCGCGCGCCTCAGTCGCGGCGAACTGAAGCTCGTGCGCGCGATGCTGGAGCGGGGCGGGTTCGACGCCGAAAGCAAACTGGGCAAGTACACCAAGCTGCCCAAGCGCCGCGTCGATGAGTTCCGGCGCAAGATCTGGGGCGTCGCGGAGCAGCCGGCCGAGCCCGAGATCAAGCCCGTCGATCGCGGCGAGCCCGAGTAGCGCGCAACCTCGCTCCGGGCTACTTGTTCTCGATCAGCGCCTCATCGCGGTCGAGCAGGCCGTAGCCGCCGAGCAGCGTCTGGATCTCTTCCTCCTCACTGAGGAAGCGCAGCAGGTCCGCCACCCCTTCCGCAGTGCCGCGGCCCCTGGCGGCCATCGCCTGATAGCGGATGTCCTGGTGGCGCTCCTCGGAGATCAGCATCACCACCTCCAGCTCCGAGCGCTGGACCACCGTCGAGGCGCAGACGATCCCCAGCCGCCGCGGCACCCCGCTGAGCGCCCCGATCAGCTCCGAGGTGCGCCCGTAGCGCACCAGGCGATCGGCCAGGCGGTCGAAGCAGCCCTCGGTGAGCAACGCCTGCTCGCCGTAGTAGCCAACCGCAGTGCCTTCCTCGCCGAGCGCGAACTGGTCGAACCTGAGCTTGTAGACGTCGAACAGCGAGCCGGCCTCGTAGCCCTCGCCGACCTGCTGGACCAGCGCCAGCCGGTCGCCGGCGAAGGTGCGCGCCGTGGCCTCGTCAATGAAACCGCCCTCGCGCAGCGCCGCGAACACCTCCTGGTCGGCGATGACGAAGATGTCGGGCAGTGGCGGCGGCTCGTCCTCCGCCAGCCGGGCCGTCAGCTCGCCGCGCTCAAGGTAAAGGGCGCTGTAGCCCGGGGCGTAGCGCGCCTCGAACTCGTCCCTGAGGCCTTCCAGCACCACGTGCAGCAGCGGATCGGCCCAGATCAGCAGCGGCTCACCGGCCGCCGGCGCGCTGCTCACAGCCGGTGTCGCGGCGGCCGGTGTTGCGGTCTCGGGCGCAGTGCCGCCGTCCTCGCCGCCCGAGGGGCAGCCGGCCAGCGGGATCAGCAGCAGGGCGGGTATCAGCCAGCGCATAGTATGACTATACCCCGCGCGCGGCGGCCCAGCGCTAGCCCAGCCTGAGCCAGTTGTAGAGCGACAGCTCGTAGGCAAAGCGCGCGTTGAAGTGCGCCTGCAGCAGGTAGACCGGCAGCAGCAGCGGCAGCCAGGTCAGCCCGTTGCTGGTGCCGATCGCCAGCCAGCCGGGCCGCAGGATCAGCACCAGCGCGATCGCCACCCCCCAGCTCAGCGCCGTCCTGGGATGCAGGATGCTGAGCCAGCCCATCCGGTCGCCCTCGCAGGCCGGCGAGGGCAGCGCGCGGTAGAAGTAGTCCACGCGCGCCCGAAGCGACTTGCCGAGCGCGGGCTTCAGCGCCTGGTCCAGCGCGCGCTGGGTGGGCAGCAGCAGCGCGCCGTGCATGCGCTCCATCACCTCGAACTGCTCGGGCTCCAGGTAGGGGTCGAGGAAGAACAACCGCCGCCCCAGATCGTTCATCTCCTGGGTGAAGACCTGCTGCTTGCGGTAGTAGTCGCCCTGCAGCATCACGTAGAGCACCGGCAGCAGCACGGCGGCGACCGCGATGTGCACCCAGGGCGGGATGTCCGGCGTGTAGTTCTCCCACTGCCACAGGGCTTCCAGCACCGCGACGAGGATCCCCAGCGCGATGGTCAGCTTGCGGATGCGGTCGCGGCGGCGCACCAGCCGCTCCTCACTGTCCAGGAGCCAGGGTGCATACTGCCGCTCGCGCCAAGCCACGGCGGCGAGTGTAGCAGATTCTCAGCCGCGGCCTATAATCGCCGGGTGGTTAATCCCGGCCCGCACCAGAAGCACGCGCTGATCTACGACGTGGTGCGCCTGATCCCCCGCGGCAAGGTAGCGACCTACGGCCAGGTGGCGCTGTGGGCGGGCCTGCCGGGCCAGGCGCGGCTGGCGGGCTACGCGATGTTCAATCTGCCGGCAGCCATCGCGGATTCGGTGCCCTGGCAGCGGGTGGTCAATGCCCAGGGGCGGATCAGCTACTCCGAGTCGCGGCGCGGCAACGACCATCTGCAGCGCGAGCTGCTGGAACAGGAAGGGGTGGAGTTCAGCGCAACCGGGCGGATCAACCTGAGCCGGTACGGCTGGAAGCCGGAAGAGCCGCCGCTATAGCACTGCCGCCAGGCAGGCCACGGGCAGCGCCGCCACACCGTGGGCCAGCAGCGTGCCCAGCGCGAACAGCCACAGTGCGGACGGCCGGACGCGCAGCACGGTGGCGGCGAGCAGCAGCTGGCCCAGCAGATAGCCGGCCGCCAGCACGATGTAGACAGCCGGCGCCGGACTGAGCGCGTAGTCCATCCCGTACAGCCAGCGCGGGTCGCCCCAGCTCTGCATCGCCAGCACCAGCACGCCGGTCATCAGCGCCAGCCAGAGCACCATCCAGCCGGCGAAGGATACCAGCAGCGCCGCGCTCAGCGGCCTGATACCCGCCAGCCAGGCGCCCAGCGCCCCGCTGGCTACCTGCAGCATGCCGACCAGCAGCAGCACGAGTACTGAGTTGGCTGCCGACGATTCCTCGACCGGATCCAGCAGCTGGACGGCGAGCACCACCAGCGCCAGCAGCGCCAGGCCCCAGATCAGCGTAGTCGGCATCCGCCGCGCCGCGTCCATGGTGCTATCGACACGGCGGCGGGCAAGATTGTTCCGGCTGCGACGCCCGCCGGCCGCAGCTAGAGCCGCATGTAGTTGGGCAGCAGCGGGACCAGGCCGATCGGCGTGACGATCAGGCACCACTTGATGCACGTCAGCGCCAGGTCGGTCGCTTCGCCCATCCGGATCAGCAGCAGGAAGCGAAGGGCGACCGCCAGTGCCAGCCACCACAGCGCGGCCAGCAGCAGCGCCAGCGGGTAGCAGAGCAAGAACCCCTTGAGAAACGGATAGGTGACATCCCGGACCAGCGGCGCCAGGTGCCCCATCAGGACGAGCGTTCCCACCAGCCACGCGTAGGTCAGGAAGACACCGACGACGCTGCTGAGCACGCGACCGACCTGCGCGAAGACGGACCGGCACTTAACGCGATCGACGAGCGGCAGGTAGACCGCCAGCGCGGGCGGAGCGAACGCCAGCAGTACGGCCGCGATGATGCCCACAGCATAAGAGACCCATTCGGAGAAGCATTGGTAACAGCCCCGAAGCAGAAGGCCGCAGCCAGCAGCTGAGAGAGCACGTCCCGACCGGTGCCGCTGCTGCGGCTGCAGCTGTCAGGCAAGCACGTAGCGCAGCGCGACGAACCCGGCCTCGGGGCTTAACCCGGAGCGTGGTCGCTCAGCTTCCGGCGGCCGGTCAGTCGGCGGAACCAGCAGCGTGCTGGCCGCGCATTCCAGCCTGAATCCCGCATCGGTGGCCAGCGCCGTCAGTTCAACGATACGGTAGAAGCGCGCTGCGGAGTAGAAGGGGTGGCCCTCGGCGGCCTGACGCTGGTACTGGCGACCCCAGGGGCTGTCGGCAGGCACGAGGCCCGCGACCAGCGCGCCGCCCGGCCGCAGCACGCGCGCGCACTCCGCCAGCGCCGCCGCCGGATCGCTAAGGAAGCAGATCGTCACCACCAGCAGTGCGCCGCTGAAGTGGTCCGCCGGATACGGCAGCTGCTCACCGCGTCCCTCCTGCACCTCGATGCCGCGGCGGCGGGCGTACTCCAGCACGGCGGCGCTGGGATCGACGCCGAACCCAATACCCAGCGCCTGGGCGAAGCGGCCGGTGCCCACGCCGACCTCCAGCCAGTGCCCGGTGAAACCGGGCTGGATCAGGCGCAGGCAGTCAAGCTCCAGCTTGAAGATCGCCGCCCCCCGCGGCGTGTCGAACCAGTCGTCGTAGCGCCGGGCAAGGCTGTTGAACAGGGCTGGCTGCTCCGCGCTTTGCACGGCCTGATTATCGCTCGCGGCGCCGCACGGGCTGCCGGCATTCAGTATTTGATGCGGATGCTATACATCAGCCAGAGGACGGTCGGGCCGTAGACCAGCATGCTGAAGAGCATCGCGCTGAGGCTCAGCCGCCGCGCCGCGGGCCAGTCGAGGCCGAGCTTGAGGCGCGCAACCAGCAGCAGAGCGTAGCGCAGCGGAATCGCCAGTATTAGCAGGACGATCAGCGCTGCCTGCCAGCGCGCGTCATCGGCAGGCCCGCTGAGGAAGACGCCGTCGGGCACCGTCAGCAGAGTGCCGAAGATCAGCAGGGGAAGCAGCAGGGCGCTGACGGCGGCGCCGACTACCATGAAGACGGTGCTCTCGTCCCGGGCCAGGCCGCAGTACCACGCCGCCAGCCGGCTGGTCAGCGCCAGCGGAATTGCCGCCAGCACCGCCACGATGATCGCGGCAAGAACACACTCTGCCGCGAACTGGTATCCGTAGAGGTCCACGCTGCCTCCCTGTCTAACTAGATGGACGGCAGCTGCTGCAGGTTACACACGGGCTGCCAGCGCATCACCACATCACGTACTCGGGCACGATCTGCCACAGCAGCCAGCCGCCGCCGATCAGCATCGCCAGTCCGGCCAGCAGCCCCACCAGGCTGGCGACGTTCGTCGACCGGGCGCTGTCCCGGTCGTATTTGCCCTCGCCGTCCATCAGACCACGCAGGCTGTTGACGGCCAGGCCGAGGCCGAAGAACACCAGCAGCATGCCGATCAGCAGGCTCCAGCGTCCCATTCCGAAATACACTGTCCACCTCCTTCCAGGCCACGTCTACCGCGGCACCCGGCCGCACAGGCTGTCAACCGCCGGGAGGCCCAACGCTGATGCCCTAGAACGGCAGCGGGATGTGGATCAGTCCGAAGGCGTGGGCCAGCAACAACAACCCGACGCCGAGGCCGAACCACTGCGAGACGTTCATCATCCGCGCGCTCTGCTCGTCGTAGACCCACTCCTGGGTTACCAGCCCGCGCACGCAGCCGATAATCAGCCCGATGCCGATCACGATCTCAGCGATCCAGAGCAGAATTCTGAAGAACCCGAATAACACGACGCGTCCCCCCGGATGCGTTACCAGAAGTGTACCGCAGACCGGCCCCACCCGCAGGCTGGTCCCGCGGCTGCGGCGCTGAGTCTCCCCCCTTGGGAGTGCGGGCATATGGCCCGCTGTGGTCTAGTGCCTGAAGATCGGGAACAGCCAGCTCAGGATCGCGCTGGCGACGGCCACCACGAATGCGATGGTCCAGGCCGGCTCCCACCTGCTGTCGAAGACCAGCCGGGCGGCGATCGCCGTGCCGATGAAGGACACCACCACCGCGATCAGTCCGCCGATCAGCGGAATCAGCTTGAGCGGCCAGACCAGCAGGCTGATGATCGCCACCAGCAGGATGCTGACCAGCGCCACCGCAACAGAGCGCCAGAAGCCCGCCTTCTCGATGTTGGCGATCCGCGCTCCCAGCATGATCAGCAGCACGTAGACGACGAAACCGATTATCCCATGCAGCCAGGGCATAATGCACCTTGTAGTACTTGTTGTGGCAATTATAACATTGGCTATTGAATCTGTCAAGATAGCTTTGGATATCTAGGCGTGCCACTTCAACTAATGTGATTCCGGGTGGAGATTAGCGCCGCTGCACGCGGTGGGTAGCAGAAGGGGCGGGGATGGACCCCGCCCCTTGTTCATCTTCGTTGCGGGCGTCGTGCCCGCGCTCCGGATTCAGGGTAGCGACGGGCTTCAGCCCGTCGACCTTCCAATCGCGGGGCTAAAGCCCCGCCTGCCTAGAAGTCCATGCCGCCGCCCATGCCGCCCATGCCGGCGCCGGCGCCGGCCGGAGCCTCGGGCTTCTCCTCCGGAATGTCGGCGACCAGCGCTTCGGTCGTCAGCAGCATGCTGGCGATCGAGCTGGCGTGCTCCACCGCGCTGCGGGTGACCTTGACCGGGTCGATGATGCCGGCCTTGACCAGATCCTCGAACTTGTGCGTGGCGGCGTTGTAGCCCCAGTTGAAGTTCTTCTTCTCGGCCATGATGTCGCGGATCACCACGCTGCCTTCCTCGCCAGCGTTGTAGGCGATCTGCTTGGCGGGATCGTCCAGCGAGCGCTGCAGGATCACCGCGCCGATCTGGGCCTCCGGATCGTCCTTGAACTGCTTGAAGTCGATCGCCTGGCTGGCGCGCAGCAAAGCCACGCCGCCGCCCGGCACGATGCCTTCCTCGACCGCCGCGCGGGTGGCACTCAGCGCGTCCTCGTAGCGGTGCTTCTTCTCCTTCAGCTCGGTCTCGGTGGCCGCGCCGACCTTGAGCACCGCGACGCCGCCGTGCAGCTTGGCCAGCCGCTCCTGAAGCTTCTCCTTGTCCCAGTCGCTGGTGGCCTTCTCGATCTCGGCGCGGATCTGCTTGATCCGGCCCTGGATCGACTGCTTGGTGCCCTTGCCCTCGATGACGGTCGTGTTCTCCTTGTCGACCTTGAAGGTCTTGCAGGTGCCCAGCTCGCGGAGGTCGATGCTCTCCAGCTTGACGCCCAGATCCTCGGTGAAGAACTTGCCGCCGGTCAGCACCGCGATGTCTTCCATCATCGCCTTGCGGCGGTCTCCATAGCCCGGGGCCTTGATCGCCACGACTTTCAGCGCGCCGCGCAGGTGGTTGACCACCAGTGTCGCCAGTGCCTCGCCCTCGATGTCCTCCGCGATCACGGCCATGCTGCGGCCGCTCTTGAGCACCTTCTCCAGCAGCGGCACCATGTCCTGGGCGCTGGAGATCTTCTTCTCCCACAGCAGGATGTAGGGATCCTCGAGGCTGCACTCCATCGCCTCGCGGTCGGTGACGAAGTAGGGGCTGATATAGCCGCGGTCGAACTGCATACCCTCGACCAGCTCGATCTTGGTCTCCGCCGTCTTGCTCTCCTCGACGGTGATCACGCCATCCTTGCCGACGGCGTCCATCGCGGCGGCGATGTTGTCGCCGATCTCCGGGTCGTTGTTGCCCGAGATCGCGGCGACGTTGGCGATCGCCTTCTTGTCGGTCTTGATGCTGATCGAGTTCTTCTTGAGGTACTCGACCACCATGTCGCAGGCGCTGATCATCCCGCGGCGGATCGCCATCGGGTTAGCGCCGGCGGCGACGTTGCGCACGCCCTCGCGGATCAGCGCCTGGGCGATGATCGTCGCGGTCGTCGTACCGTCACCGGCGATGTCGTTGGTCTTGGAGGCGACCTCCTTGACCAGCTGCGCGCCCATGTTCTCCAGCGAGTCCTCGAGCTCGATCTCCTTGGCGATCGTCACGCCGTCGTTGGTGATGGTCGGGCTGCCCCACTTCTTCTCCAGCACCACGTTACGGCCGCGGGGGCCCAGCGTTACCTTGACCGCGTTGGCGACCTTGTCCACGCCCGCGAGGAGCTTGTTACGGGCTTCCTCGGAAAAAACAATCTGCTTTGCCATGTTCGTTTCTCCTTAGTTGAATGCCACCGCGGGCGCCTAGGCCCGCACCGCCAGGATGTCGTCCTCGCGCAGAATCAAAAAGTCGCCGCCGTCGATCTTGACTTCCGTCCCGCCGTACTTGGAGTGGAAGATCACGTCGCCGACCTTGCACAGCGGCTTGTTGTCGCTGCCGTCATCCCCGCGCGACACCGCATAGGCCACGACCTTGCCCAGCTGGGGGCGCTCCTTGGCGCTCTCGGGCAGGTACAGACCGCTGTCGGTCTTTTCCGTCTGCTCCAACGGCTCGACGATCAGACGCCCCGGCGCCGGCCGGAACGCAAAACTCGCCTTAGCTTTCGCCATATCTGGTTCCTCCTGTCATTTCGCACTGCATCTCGGCATGGGCCACGAGCACCGGCGCAGCCGCCGTCCGGCGGTTCCCGATGGATGAGGTGCCCCACCAGCAGCTTCGTACCCCTGCTAGCAGCCGCCTATTTCGACTGCTAGCACTCTCTGGTCGAGACTGCTAACCGGAGGATTATATCCCGTGGATAGTGGTTGTCAAGAACCCACCCCGCCCTCCCGGCAAATCGGTCGGTTGCGGCGTCTGCAAGACTCGAGATCGGCAATTGGCTGTACCGATGCGTATCAATCTCATCTATCGGAAAACCTTGACGCGGCGAGTACTGGCGCGGACAATGTACGTTGGTCTACAACGGAGGTGCAGCCATGCTCAAGAGACTGGTGTACGGGGTTTGGGGAGTCGCGTTTGCCGTGCTGCTGTGCTTAAGCTGTACTGACACTGAGGACAGCGCCACGACAATGGCGGAGGAAATCTCCGGCGGGGCATCCGATGCACAGGTGATCCAGGCATCGCTGCCGCCGGAACCACCCTCGGTCCCAACCACGATCGAGCTGGGCGTCGACTTCACCGGCGCGGTGGCGCCGGCCACCGCCGAGGACTACGCGAAGCTGAGTTTCGCCCTCGACGGCGCGCCGGACGGCAAGCAGACGATGGAGATGCTCAATCCGCGCAAGCCGGACGGCGCCTCGCTGAAGCTGGGCTTCTGCACCGTGGACGTCGAGCCGCGGATCTGCGCGGCCAAGACCAAGGCCGGCGACCAGTGCTCGGCGCTGGGCGGCTACGCTGTTTATCTCGCCGACAAGGCCGGCAAGCCGATGGGCGAGTTCGTGATCGACGAGAGCGGCTGCCTGCGGCCGGAGTGCGGCAAGACGGCGGCCACCGACTACGCCACCCAGCTGACGTTCAGCAGCACCGCCGACGGCCACAAGACGCGCTACATGGTCTTCCCCCGCCAGGTGCGGGAGGGCGACAAGTACGAGGCGCTGCTGGCCGTCGAGTATGAGAGCAACGCGGAGGCGACGGCTCACCAGCTGGACGCTCCCGACGGCTGGTCCTATACCTACACGTTCCCGGATGGCACGCTGCGGGTCTACCCGTTCGAGGCGCTGGCGGACCTGAAGGACGAGGTCCAGCGCGACACGCGGGCGGCGGCCAAGGGCGGCGGCGGCCTGGCGGCCGTCGGTGGCGCCTCCTGCGGCACCGGCAGCAGCGGCGGCGGTTGAGGCTAGCCCGGCCGCCCCGTGAGGGCATCACAATCTGAAGCGAACCGCAAGGGCAGCGTGGCGCTGCCCTTTGCCTTGCCCGTGCTAGGCTATCGCGCGTGAGCGAGGGCTGCTGGCAGCTGGAGGCGCAGGACGGCGACTCCGCCGCGCGCGCCGGCTGGCTGCGGGCCCGTGACGGCACCCGGCTGCCGACGCCGCTGTTTCAGCCGGTGGCGACCGCCGGCACGCTGCGCACCCTGGACTGGCGCGATCTGCGCTCCCTGGGCTACGCCCACGTGCTGATGAATACGTATCACCTGGTGGTCCGGCCGGGCCTGCCGGTGATCGAGCTGGCGGGCGGCATCCGGGAGTTCACCGGCTGGCGCGGCAGCGTGCTGACCGACAGCGGCGGCTATCAGGCCTACAGCCTCGGCTCGCGCGTCAGCCTCAAGCGGGACGGGGTGCGCTTCGTCGACCACATCGACGGCGGCCGCTGGCACTTCTCGCCGGAGCTGGTGCTGCGCGCGCAGCTGGCCTTCGGCGTCGACTTCGCGATGTGCCTGGACATCTGCACGGGCCTGCCCGCCGCCCGCGCCCGCGTCGAGCGCGATCTGGAGCTGACCCACGCCTGGGCCACCGAGCAGGCCGAGCGCTGGCCGCAGCTGCTCCGCGAGCACTCGCTGACCGGCCCAGGGGCGCCGCGGCTACTGGGGATTGTCCAGGGCGGCCTGCACGAGGACCTGCGGGAGCGGAGCATCGAGCACCTCGCGGCGCTACCCTTCGACGGGCTGGCGGTCGGTGGCCTGAGCGTCGGCGAGTCGCGCAACGACTTCCGGCGGCTGGCGGCGTTCTGCGGACCGCGACTGCCCGCCGATCGGGTGCGCTACCTGATGGGGGTCGGCGAGCCGGCGGACCTGCTCTATGCGATCGCCCAGGGCTTCGACCTCTTCGACTGCGTGCAGCCGACGCGCCTGGCGCGGCACGGCACCGCCTTCACGCGCCGCGGCAAGCTGCACGTCAAGCACGCCCGCTTCACCGCGGATCGCCGCCCGCTGGATCCCGGCTGCCGCTGCCCGGTCTGCCGCGGCTACTCGCGCGCCTACGTGCGCAACCTGTTCCTGCTCAAGGAGCACAGCTACGCGCGGCTGCTGACCCTGCACAATCTGTGCTTCTACCGCGACCTGCTGGCCCGCGCCCGCCGCCGGATCATCGCCGGCACCTACGGGAAGTGGTGGCCGCGGCAGGTACGGGCGATGGACCGCGTGGTACCGGAGGACTTGTAGCCCGCAGGCGCGCCGCTCAGCCCACGACCTGCTCGGTCAGCGGCGGCAGGGCGCTGATCACCTTCTCCTCGATCAGCTCCAGTTCCTCGGCGATCTGCGGCGCGGCGGCCAGCCCGGCCAGCTCCCGTCCCAGCTCGTTCGCCTGCGCCAGGTAGTCGACGGCGGCGGTGCGCGTGCGCGTCAGGCTACCCAGCTCCGCCAAGTGCCGGCGCACCGCCCGGCGGGAGGCGCGCGTGCCGTCCCGCTGCGCTGCCTCGATCAGCTCCCGGGTGCGCTGGCCCTTGAGTCCGAGCGCGTCGATCACCGGCAGGGTGACCCGGCCCTCGCTGAGATCGTTGAAGCTGGGCTTGCCGGTCGCATCCTCGTCGGCGGTGATGTCCAGCAGGTCGTCGACGATCTGGAATCCGCAGCCCAGCGTCCGCCCGTAGCGCGCGGCCAGCTTGACCGCCGCCTCGTCCGCCCCGCCGAGAAACGCGCCCAGTCCGCTGCACAGCGCGAACAGCGCGGCGGTCTTCAGGTCGATGACCCGGTAGTAGTGCTCCGTCGTCAGCTCGAAGTTGTTGCGGTTGAGCACCTCGTGCAGTTCGCCCAGCCCCAGCTCCTGAGTCGTGTTCAGCACCAGGTCCATCAGCTGGACGTCCTTCTCCCGCAGCAGCGCCCGAAAGACGATCGCCAGCAGGTAGTCGCCGACGATGACCGCCACCTCGTTGCCGAAGCGGCTGTTGAGCGTGACGTTGCCACGGCGGGTGTTGGCCTCGTCAATGATGTCGTCGTGAATCAGGGTGGCGATGTGCAGCAGTTCGCTGCAGGCGGCGCAGTTGGCGACGCTGGCGGTGTTGGCGCCGCCGAACAGCTCGCTGACGGTGATCAGCAGGCGCGGCCGCAGCATCTTGCCGCGGCTCTTGCCCACTTCGGCCAGGTACATCCGCACCGGCGGCTCGCTGCCGGCCAGCAGCTCCGCGATTCGCCCACTGGTTGCATCGAGCAGTGCCGTTATCTGTATGCCGTCATGGCTCACGATGGGCACAGAATATCATGCAGCCGCCTGCGCAGCGGCGCGTCGGGCTTGCCCCCGGCACCGCTTATCCGCAGCGCGGCCCGGCCGTCCTCGACCCGCAGCCGCACCTGGCTGTAGGGGATGTACAGCGCCAGCGTGATGCCAATGATCATCGCGATCCAGCCGAGGTAGAGGATCGGGATGCCCGGGTCACGCTTGTAGCTGAAGATGCTGGTGTTGTCGACCCGCGGGCTCATCCGCACCTTTGCCACCGTGCCGCCGCCCAGCAGCAGTTCGGCGGACTGGTCCGGCGTGATGATCTGGCGCGGCCCCATTCCGCCGCTGAAGGCGGTGGTGATGATCGTCAGCGGTCCCAGAAAGCCCTGGCTTTCGCCCCCGACGTAGAGGTCGCCGGCCTTGACCTGCTCGCAGACCACCATCACGCCCTCGGCCGGGCTGGCCGGCGACGCCGCGACGAAGTTATCGTCCGGCGCGAGGCTGAACCAGGCGCCCATCGACTCGACGAAGCAGCCGTCGGCGGCCACCAGCAGCGCGCCGCCCGGCGGAATCACGTACTCGCGTTCCTCGCCGTCGATCTCGACCAGCAGGTAGCCGCGCTGCTGATAGCTGCTCTGGTAGATGTTGAGCTTGTCGACGATCAGCGGGTGGTTGACGGTGACCTGCTGCTCCCGCACCTGGCCGGTCCTGAGCGATTCGACGGTCAGGTCGCTGACGTAGTCCTTGACGAAGTAGCGGTAGTAGTCCTGCAGGTCCGGCGGCACGTGCTCGGTGATCATCTCGGGCAGTGCGATCTTCTTGTCGTAGTCGATGCGGAAGTGGTCCTGGCTGAGCCGGTACTCAAGCGGCGCCACGTTCCTCAGCAAAGGCTGAACGAACGGATGCTTGTGCTCGGCGAGGCTCATCGCGACGGTCTTCTCCTCGCCGTCGGCCAGCGCGACCATGCCCTCGACGCCGACGATCTTGCCGTAGACGCCGCCGAAGATCAGCACCAGCACCGCGACGTGCAGCAGCATCAGGCCCCACAGCTTCCAGAAGCCCTGGTCGGCGTAGACCTGCAGCACGCCGTTTTCATGAACCTTGCGCACGCGGAAGCGGCGGTCCTTGAGCTCGCCCAGCAGCGCGTCGACCTGTTCCACCGAGGCATTCTCACTGCTCAGCGCCCGCTTGCCCGCGAAGTGGCGCGGCTGATTGTCGGCCGGCATCCGCCACAGGCGCATCGTACGCTTCCAGCGCGTGTAGTTGCAGACCACGGCGCTGATGGATAGCCAGACCAGCAGCACGAAGAAGTACCAGGTGAAGTAGATGTGGTGCAGCCCCAGCGTCTTGACCAGGCCGGCGCGCATATCGCCGAAGCGCTCGATCAGCATCTGATCGAAGTTCATCCCGGCCGGCGGCTGCGCCAGGTGCTCCTGGGGGATCACCGTGCCCAGCGCGCTTAAGATCGCCAGCGCCAGCATCACGCCGATCGCGATCGGCAGGCTGTTGAGCCAGCGCCAGATGAGCGTGAACGGATCGGGCAGCGGCGCGCCCTGGGTCTGCTCCTGCTGAGCCATCGTCTAGTCCCCTTCCTCTGCGGCGCCCGTCCGGGCCCCGCCGTTGCTTAGCAGCACGCGCTCGTCACTGAGCACCTTCTCGTCGGGCATCGGCAGGAAGTACATTACCAGCGGGATCAGCACGCACAGCCCGAGGATCACCAGGAAAAACACCCCGCCACCCTCGGCGTAGGCGTGGATGGAGTTCAGCTTGAAGACCTGGTCCAGCAGGTTGACGCCGACGAAGGTGATCAGCACCGCGACGAAGCCGATGATGTTCAGGAGCGCGCTGCGGTAGCCGATCCAGCCGCGCTGGATGCGGAAGTGCAGATAGGCCAGGTAGAGCAGCCAGGTGATCAGCGCCCAGACCTCCTTGGGGTCCCAGCCCCAGTAGCGGCCCCAGGCCTGGTCGGCCCAGACCGCGCCGAGGAAGATGCCCAGCGTCAGCACCGGGAAGGAGAACAGCACCAGCTTGTAGCTGACCTCGTCCAGCCACTTGAGGTTGAAGCGCGTGTCGATCGCCTCCAACCTCAGCTTGCGCGAGCGCAGGATATAGAGCAGCGCGAACATGAAGGCCAGCGCCAGCACGGCGTAGCTGATGAACATCGCGGTGACGTGGAACACCAGCCAGTAGCTCTTGAGCGCCGGCATCAGCTCGCGGGGGTCCTGGCTGACGCCCTTGGCGGTGTAGGCCATCGCCGCCACGGGGATCAGCAGGCCGAACACGCCGAAGAAGCGCGTCCTGAGCAGCAGCGGCTCGATGATCAGGTAGCTCAGCACCGTCAGCCAGGCGAAGAAGCTGATCGCCTCGAACATGTTGGTGGCCGGCAGCACGAAGCCCTGGTGCTGGTGATAGTAGAAGATCGCGCGCTGCACGAAGAACAACGTGTGCACGACCCAGGTCAGGGCCAGCACGATGGCGGCGGCGATGCCGACGGCGCGCTGCCGAAGCCAGAAGGCGTGCGCCGCGTAGAGCACGTAGGCCACAAAGTAGCCGATCATCGCGTAGTCGTAGATCACCAGCCCGCTGGCCACCGTTGCGCTCTCAGTCACCACTTACCCCGATATCCGTGTTTGCTGCGTTGCTCCCGCGATTTAGGGAGCATGTATTGTACCAGCGCCGCGCCGCGAATGGCCTGTCGGGCCGGAAGCGGGCTGCACGTGCTCCACCGCGCCGGTATACTCTGGGGGTGCCGGCGGCCGGGCGGTGCGCCTTGGTACACGCGGCGGCGCCCAGGGGAGGACTGTATATGGATACGCTGCGCTGGGGCATCGGCGCCCTGCTGATACTCATCGTGCTGGCCGGCCTGACCGCCTGCCACCGCAAGCACCTAACCGGCGATGATCTGGAGATGTTCGAGCGGGCCAAGGTGATCGGCCTGGCGATCAACACTTATCACCAGGACACCGCCGAATGGCCGGAGCGGCTGCGCGATGCGGGGGGCTACCTGCCGGCGGGCACCACCTGGCCTGTCAATCCCTACAACGGCCAGCCGATCGAGGACACGGAAAGCCGCGACTTCGACCCGGCAACCTCGGTGGGGATGGTGTTCTACGAGAAGTTCTATCGTGACGAGCAGCTGATGAACTATCAGCTGCATGTCTTCGGCGACAAAGGCAAACTGCACGTCTTCGGCAACTCCGCGTTCGGGGTGAAGGAGTAGCGTGGTTCCTTCCGCCCAGAACACACACAACCGTGAGACCGCCTGAGCTTGTCCAAAAAAAGAGCCCCCGGCAGACCGGGGGCCAGACCACTGGCAGGCGCGAGAGTGATGCGCCTTGGGTTAACTAGTTTAGCACATCGCACTAGAATGCGATATTGATTTCCGCTACCAGGGTGTCATCGCTGTCCTGGCCCGCGGTGGCGAAGTCGCCGTACTCGCCGTGGGTGTACTCCAGCTTGAGCATCGCCAGCTGGCTCAGCCGCCGGCCCCAGAGGAGGCCGAAGCGGTTCTCGGCGTAGTCCGCCATCTGGCAGCAGTGCTGGAACGACACGCCCCACAGCTGGTCCGGGCAGGGCTCGTAGACGAACTCGCTGTTCAGCGCGCAGGGCTGGTCGCCCACACCGTCGCCATCGGCGTCGAGATCCGCCACGTTGAATTCGTCCATCGAGTGCGTGATCTCGGCCAGCAGGTGGCAGCGGTTGCGGTTGAAATCGTAGCGGCCGAAGAAGTTGACCGCCTCGTTGCGGTCGACCACCGAGTCGGCGCTGGCCAGCGCGATGTCGTGGTTGGCCAGGTGGCTGTTGTAGCCCGCCGTCAGCCGCCAGCCGTCCCGGCACGCATCCGCCTCGCGGCGGCTGATGTCCCACACGAAGGCGTAATCGGTGAAGTGGTCCTCCTCATCGCCGACCTCGATGCGCGGGTTATACAGCCAGCCGCTCAGACCCCAGCGCGGCTCAGCCCAGCCCAGCCCCACGGTATCCGCCGTGGTGTAGCCCAGGTCGTTGGCCGCCGGCCAGGTCGGGAAGTAGAAGTCGTTGTTGCCGAAGGGCAGCACCGCCCGGCCCGCGACCGTGTAGAACGCACTCGACGGGTGGTCGTAGCGCGCGAAGTACTCGTGAGTCCGCACCTCGTCGGTCTCGTCGTCGAGAATCACACTGAAGTGACCGCTCCACTTGCCGTCACTCGCATCCACTCCCAGCTCACCCCAGTACACGTCCAGGTCCGACGACTCGTAGTCGTCGTCCGATTCATACGAAACGCTCTCGCCGCGCAGCTGCAGATAGACGTCGCCGTAGAGCGAGACCTCCACCTCGTCGCACTCCGCCGCGTCCTCCTCGCAGGGCGCGCAGGGATCGCCGTACAACTGGTCGAGATAGGTCTCGTTGACGTCGTAGGCGACGTCGTCCAGCTCCTCCTCCAGGTAGGAGACGCGCCGTTCGAGCTGCACAACCTCGGCCTCGGACCCGGGCAGCGCCACCGAGGTGCCCAGCTGCTCCAGCTCGCCGGCGAACTCGGTCAGCAGTGCGCTCAGCGCGTCCTCGACCGCGCCATCGCTGTCGCCGCCGGTCAACCGCGCGTTGCCGTAAGCCTGTAGCGCATGCTGCACCAGCACCGCCGCCTCCAGCCGCGACAACTCGCCGGGCGGCAGCTCGTATTCGCTGAGCAGCCCCGCCCCTTCGATCACCGCGAGATGATCGTAGGCCGGGTTGTCGCCCGGCAGACGGTCAAAGGGCCGCGCGGCACCGAGCGCGATCAGCAGCAACAGGGATACAAGCGCGAGTAGTGCCCCGCTCAAGACGAAACGCATACCTTCCTCCTCCTACACACGCCCGAAGGGCTGGGGCGCAGGAGCATCATACACGCGGAGTCGGGGCTGCGTCAATTATGAAGCGGCAGAACGTCAAGGGACAGCCTCTGCCGCTTGACAGGACTATAACTTATCCACAACTTATCAACAGCCGTCAGCGGTTGGCCGTGATATCCGCGGCCACGAGGTCATCCAGCCACATCGCTTCGTCGTCGCGATGGAAGATCACCAGCCGGCCCTCATGGCGCGGATTGCGGGCGCGGTGATACTTGAGGTAGATGAAGTCGTCGTCGATCGCCACCACGCTGATCTTGCCGCTGGCATGGCTCATCACCAAGCGCAGCCGCTTCTCGATCCCGCTCAGCCGCCGCTTGGCCTCGTCCAGCACATCATAGGCCCGGGTGATGGGCACCTGGAAGATATCGTTGCCCACCGTCGGGCGCATCAGGAACATGTAGTAGGTGGCGACGCCGATGCGCGTCAGGTCGCGGTAGAGCTCCACCAGCGTATCCGGGTCATCGTTGATGCCCGCCAACACGGGATGCTGGTTCAGCACCGGGATGCCGCTGCCGACGAACTCCGTAATGCAGGCCACCGCATCGTCGGTGATTTCACGGGGGTGATCGAAGTGGGTCACGATGTAGACACGCCGCTGGGTGGTTGAGACGCTGCGCATCGCCCTGAGCAGCTCGGGATCGTCCACCACCCGGCCGGGGTTGTAGACCGGCACGCGCGTGCCGATCCGGATCACGCCGATGTGGTCCATCTCGCGCAGTTCGCCCAGGACGTAGGCCAGCTTGCCGGTCGGGAGCGTCAGCGGATCGCCGCCCGTCAGCAGCACGTTGGTGATCTCGCGGTGCTTGCGGACGTACTCCAGCGCCGGCTCCACGTCGCGGGCCACCTCCGGCATCCCGATATCGAAATCCTGGGCCACTTCGTGCGCCTGCTCCCAGAACATCCGCTTGCGGAAGCAGTAGCGGCACATGCCCGCACAGACGTCGGTGAGAATGATCAGCGCGGTATGGGGATACTTGTGCTGCACCCCCGGCGCGGCGAAGTTCGAGGCTTCGTTACAGGGATCGAATTCACCTTCCCCGTCCATCTCGCGCGGGTCGGGGATCACGATGCGGCGAATCGGATCGTCCGGATCGTCCCAGTCGATCAGCGACAGGTAGTACTCCGTGCACTGGAAGGGAAAGACCTCTGTGACCTGTGCCAGCTTGTCCTTCTGCTCCGCCGACAGGCCGAAGACGTCGTGAATCCTCCTGAGTATCTTGCTTCCTTTCCTGTTCACCATCTCCTGCTCCCCTCTGCCCGCGCATCCGTGGGCGCGCGCGGACCGGCGCCATGTGCAGCCGTGGTCGTGCCGATGAAGACGCGGCCGGTCAACCCCTGAAGCCGCGAGATCGTCACAATGGTGCGGGTCAACTGACCCGAAGCCACTCCTGCAAGAGGCCGGCGCCTCGCCTTCCCCGGTGTTCACCCCTGAAAGCCAGTACGAGCACCAGCCTGTTAGTGAAATTATAACGTATGAATCGGAATGCTGCCGGGGATTGACAGCCCCGTATCACCGACGATCGACCCGGGCGTCTGCTTTACAGACTATCATCGCAGCACATTTGTTCAGTTGTTTGGGGTGAGAGCCGGGCCACCGATCGAGCGCGCGCCTCAGTTCAGGCTGTATTTCAGGGTGATCGAGAGCCCCAGTTCATCGCGGCCGGACTCGGGCGGCAGCTGATCGAAGGGGGCGGCCCGCCGGACGGCCTCCAGCGCCGCCGCGTCCAGTTCATCCCAGCCACTGCCGGATTTGACGCGCACCCCGGCCAGACTGCCGTCGGCCGCGACGGTGAAGCCCACCTTGACGCTGCCGGTGTGCCCCAGGCGCTCGGCGACCGGCGGGTAGTACTTCTCAGCCAGGATCGCGGCCTTGACCTCGCCCGCGTAGCTGAGCAGCAGAGCCTGGACGTCGACGACCGGCTCAGGCTCGGGCTCGGGCGGCGGTGGCGGCGGCTCGGGCTCCGGTTCGGGTGGCGCCGGCGGTTCGGGAAACGCCGGCAGGCTGTCGCCGCTCTGGATCGCCCCGGGGCCGTCTCCCTCCACCCCGATGACCGGACCGGGCTCAGCCGGACTGGGCGGTGGCTCAACCTGGGGCGGGGGCGGCTCGATGGACTGGGGCTGCGGCTCAGGCTGGTCCTCCGGCTCGGGTTCAGGAGGCTCCGGTGGCGGCGGCGGGGGCGGCGGCGGGTCCTTGAGGGCAATCAGGATGTCCTCATGCGGGCTTAGCACGCTGCGCAGCGGGATGGGCAGCGACCACAGAATCAGCGCGTGGATCAGCAGGGACACCGCCAGGAACAGCCAGCCCCAGCCGCGCCAGAACTCGTGAGTGCGCGGCCCGTGCATCACCGGGCAACTGCGCTGCCAGGGCAGTGGCTCTTCGGGCCGCACCGCTAGCCTCCCGGCACCGCCGCGTCCGGCCGCTCGGCTTCCAGCGCGATGCTGGTCAGGCCCGCGGCCCGGATGCAGTCGAAGGCGCGCACCACCTCGCGGTGGGCGGTTTCCTCATCGGCCCGGACCCGCACGAACTCCACCTCGCCGACCCGGCTCCGCAGGCGGCCGACCAGCTGTTCCCAGCCGACCGGCACGTCGTCGACGGCGACGCGGCCGTCGGCGCTGATCGCCACCGTCACGCTCTTCTCATCGTTGACCTGGGCCGTAGTGCTCTCGGGCAGCGTCAGGTCAATCGACGGATTGAGGAACTTGGTGACCAGCATGAAGAAGATCAACAGCAGGAACACGATGTCGATCAGCGGCGCGATCGGGACCGCCGGCGGCAGCGGCTGGCGGCTGCGGCTGCGCGTCGCGGCTGGCACTTACTCCACCTCCACGCCGGCGCGCCGCATCTGGGTCACGGCGTGGGCGACGGAGCTGCGCAGGTAGTTCTCCCAGCGCGAGATCTGGTTGCGGAAGTACAGGAAGCCGACCAGGGCCGGGATGGCCACGGTCAGGCCCGCCGCCGTGGTAATCAGCGCCTCCCAGATCCCGCCGGCCAGCACGGCCGGGTTGACCTGGCCCTGCAGATCCTGGATCTGCTGGAAGGCCTGGATCATGCCGGTGACCGTCCCGAGCAGCCCCAGCAGCGGCGCCACCTGGGCGATCACGCTGAGCCCCGTCAGCCGGCGCTCGGCGTCGATCAGATCCTGCTCGATCGCCAGCTCCAGCAGATCGCTGTCCGCACGGCGCTCGGCCACCGCCCGCACCAGTAGCGGCGGCAAATGGCCCGGCTGGGCCACGTCCACATCCAGTCCGCGGCTCCGGCAGATGTCATTCAGGCTGCGGTTGATCCGCGGCATCCTGAGCCAGAAGTGCACGGCGCGATCCAGCAGGAACCAGAGCGCCAGCACGCTGCAGGCCAGTATCGGCCAGATGAAGAACCCGCCCTTGTCGATCCAGTCCATATGTCTCCTATTGCGTCCGCTCTGTCGCGGCCTGCGGGCGGCTCAGAAGTCCACCGTCAGCTCGGCGCGCAATTCGCGGCCGGGCTCGGGCCCGTAGCGTCCGTCCTTCTCGTCAAACACATTCAGCGCCGCCAGCTTCAGCTGTCCGAAACCGAGCTGCCTCCTGAGCGTCAGATCCACCGTGGTGAACGACGGGGCCTGGGAGGTGTTCTCGCGGTCCAAGTAGCGGCTGCCGGTGGCGCGCAGCAGTACTTCGCCGTCCAGTCCGCCGTCCTCGTAGAACGCCCGCAACCGGTGGTCCCAGCGCGGGCTGTTCGGCAGGTCGGTGCCCAGCTCGCTGTCCTCGGCCTCAAGCAGCCAAGTGCCGTCGTAGCCCAGTCCGATCCAGGCCAGCGGCGGCTCCTCCCAGCGCTGCTCGTGGGGCAGCCAGACACGCGGCGGCGCGCCGCGGTGCACCGGGCAGATCGCCCAGCGCCGCTCGGCGGCCAACTGCAGCCCGGTCGTAGTGGCGTCCGCCACGTTCTCGGTCTGAAACACCTGGGGGCTGGGCTCGATCTCGCTGAAGATGATCAGGTCGCTGACCTCGTGGCGGAAGGCCCCCACCCGAAGATACCCGCGCGGCTCGGCCAGCTCGTAGTCCAGGTTGTAGGACCAGGTGGTCTCCGCCTGGAGCTGATCGTTGCCGATCACGCTGTATCCGAACGGCGAGGCGAACTCGTAGTAGCGCTCCTTGAGACTCGGCGGCCGGTAGCCGCGGCCGATCGCCGCCTCTAGGCGCTGCCGCTCGTCCAACCGCCGCGAAAGCGACAGCTTGGGGGTCCACTCGGCGCCGAAGTGATCGTGCTCGTCGTAGCGCGCCGCCAGCGCCAGCGTCCAGTCCCGATCGGGAAACCACTCGTAGGTCACGAACCCGGCCTGCACCTCGGCCTCGGCCCGGCCGGTGGGGCTGGCGATCCGGTCGCTCTCCAGGCTGTCCCAGTGCCGCTCGCCGCCGGCGCTCAGCACGTAGTCGTCGCCGTACTGGGTGAACTTCAGCCGCGTGTCGTGCAGCTCCTCACGGAAACCGGTGGTGATCAGGGTGGTGTCCGGGAAGTCGATCCAGTAGCGATCGAGGTTGTGGAAGTAGGTGCCGTAGTTGTGGGTCAGCTCCAGGCTGCGATTGCCCCTCAGCTGCCACTCGTAGCCGCCGCCCAGCTGGCTGCGCCGCGTGAAGTACTCGTTGGAGCGATGCTGGTCCGGCGGCGAGTAGGTCTGGCCGCGGGCGTCCTCGCGGTAGAAGTCCAGCTGCAGCCTCAGTTGGTCGCGGCCCAGCCGGGCCCGGTACTTGCCGAACACGTCGTACTGGCGATAGGAATCGCCGTCGGTATCGGGAAACAGCGGGCCGAGGTCGTAGCTCTCGCGCAGCTTGCGATCCAGCGAGAAGTACCACGTATCGGCGTTGCCGGCGCCGAAGAGCGCCAGCTTCTGGCGGTTGTAGCCCAGCTCGCCCAGGCCCAGCGTCAGGCTGCCCCCCGTCCCTTCCGGCTGCCGGGTCACGAGGTTGACGATCACGCCGGCGCTCTCACTGCCGTAGGCCGCCGCCTGGGGACCGCGGATCAACTCGACGCGCTCCAGATTGCCCAGCGGCAACTGCGCGAAGTCGACGCGCTCCAGGATGTGGCCGGGCACCCGCTGGCCGTCAACCAATACAACGGTGAACTTGGAGGGCAGCCCCTGGTAGCTGACCTCCTGACCCGCGAAAGTGTCGTTGACCGTGAAGCCCGCTTCGCGCGCCAACAGGTCGCCCAGTGACTCCACGCCGGATTGCTCGATCTCCTTCGCCGTGATGACGTCGGCGACGGCCGGGGCGGGCGCGGCGGTCAGCTCAACCGCTTCGCCCGTAACCTCGGCCTCGCCAAGATCGATCTCCTCGTCGCCTGCGTCCTCGTCCAGGTCCTCGGCGGCCAGCTCGTCGAGCTCGACCTCGTCAAGGTCCAGCTCAATCTCGTCTTCTTCCGCCTGCACCTGCGCCGTGACCGGGGCATGCTCGCCGTCGGCCGCCCAGGCATCCCCCGGCCAGCCGCCGACCGTAACCAGGCCGACCGCCAGCAACACCATGTACGCGCGCATACGCCTTCCTCTCAGCCCCGGCTGCGGGCGCCGCTGAGGCCAGCAGCCTTCCCGCTCCAGACCGGGCCGCCATTATAGGTCGCGCCCGCTGCGCTAGAGCAACGACACGTCGGCGTTGAAATCGATGCCGGTCACATCCGGAGCGCCCTCCGTCACATCGACCGGATCGGGATACTCGCCGAAGTAGACGGCGGTGTGCGTGGCGAAATCGTAGGCGAAGATCGCCACCCCGTACTCGTCCTGCGGCAGATTCTCGATCACATACTGGACCTCATCGTTCTCGTCCAGCATCTCGGGGGTGATCTCCATGTGCGAGATTGGCGCGCCGGCCTGCGGCGGAATGGTGTTGGCCCCCACCGCGATGAAGCCCCCCACCTCGGGCAGATCCCCGCTGAAGGAGATGGTGCCGCTGATGGTGCCCAGCACCGGATCCGTACCCGGATCGCCGGCGAAGTCCGCCGGGAAGTTGACGCCCGTGATGTTGGGCGCGCCGCCGTGAACCAGCACGGTAACGTCGCGCTCGCCGTAGGTGGACACCTGATGCGTCGTATAGTCGTAGCCGTAGAAACCGACCGTCCATTCGCCGTAGACCAGGAAGTCCATGTTGAAGATGATCTGGCCCTCGGCCGGCTTGTGCTCCACGTAGCCGTCGTAGGCATACCCCTCGGTCAGCGGGTACTGCAGCCGTCCCTCGTCGCCGCGCTTGAAGCCAAGGTAGACGTACTTGTCCGTCGGCCAGTCTCCGGCCGCCAGGTCGATCACGCCGCTGATCGTGCCCCAGGGCTCGGGGCCGCTGAAGCTCATGGTCTCGCTGAACGTGGCGTGATTCGGACTGCCCGTAGTCAGCGTGATCGGGTCGCTACGGAAGTATTCGGTCATCTCATTACCGGAACCCTGTACATATGTCGCGATCTCATATGTTCCCAGCTCGAGATCGTCGAAGGAGAAAGTGATCTCCCGCCCGCTGATGGTACCGGTCGCGGCGCTGGTCTGCACCTCGCCGACCTCGACAGAGGCCAGCGGTGTCGCGCCGCCCGCGCCGAACACGCCCACGCTGAGCGCCGCCATACCGTTGATCGGCCCGCCGACGCTGATCGTACCACTGATCGCCCCGGTCGCCGGAATCGGTTCATTGCCCCCGCCGCCGCAGCCGGTCACGGCCAGCAGCGCCAGCAGGATTGTCGTCATCATGATGCTCCGCATTGCTTCCTCCAGCACGAGCCCGTCTACTACATATGTCGGAAAATGATATGAGCCCGCGTCTCATTATTGCACTATCTCAACCTCGGACGCAACCCGTCAACGGCGCGCTCCCGCAGCTGCGACCCTCAGTCCATGACTAATACCCGGTGGCGGCGGGATTGTTGCATACTCGCCGTCCGCGGGCGGCCGGCCGGGTCGCTTCACCCACCGGCCGGGCGAACCGCTCGTCGCGGCCAATCAGTGGTAGAATGTTTAACTCGGGGTATTGAGCGATAACCGCGTATCATGAGAGGAGGCACACGATGCGTCTGTGGCTGATCTTACTGGTTGGTCTGCTCACCTTCGCGATGACGGCGTGTCCCGCGCCGGTCGAGGAAGAGGGCGATCAAACGATGATTGACGACGAGGGCATGAAGCGTCCGGAGTCCTTCAGCGAGGAAGAGGCGCCCGCCGACGAGGCCGTGGCTGACGAGGCCGTCGCGCCCACCGACGAGGGCATGGCCGAGGGCGATGAGATGGCCGAGGGCGACGAGGCGGCTGAGGGCGACGAGGCGGCTGAAGGCGACGAGATGGCCGAGGACGACGAGGCTGCCGAAGATGACGACGCGGCGGCCGAAGAGCCCGCCGAGGATGAGGAAGAGATGGCCGAGCCCGAGGGTACGGAGCCGGAGCCCGAGGAAGAGGGCGAGGCTTAGTCACCGAAGGCAGCGCAGATGAGCCGCCCGCCGACGGGCGGCCTGAATTGGATGATCTGGAGGCCCGTCAAGCGGCGGGCCTCTCTCGCTTACTGCTGGACTGACGTGTGGCGGCGACGGCCTCAGTCGCCGGCCACGACAGTAGCCTCAATCGAGGACGGGTCGGCGATCCGCTGGCTGGCCACCCGTTCATCGGAGACCAGGCGCCCATCGATGAACCGCAGGATCCGCTTGCAGCACTGGGCGATGTCTTCCTCGTGAGTCACGATCACCAGGGTGATGCCGGTCTCGTTGAGCTGCTGGAAGATCTGAATGACCTCCTCGCCGGCCTTGGTGTCGAGGTTGCCGGTCGGCTCGTCGGCGAGGATGATCTGCGGCTCGTTGACCAGCGCGCGCGCCAGGGCGACGCGTTGCTGCTGGCCACCGGACAGTTCGTTGGGCTTGTGATGCGTGCGGTCGCCGAGTCCCACGCGGGTCAGAGCGTCGACCGCCCGTTGCCGACGCCGGGGGATGTAGCCGCTGTAGACCATCGGCAACTCCACGTTCTCAACCGCGCTGGTGCGTGGCAGCAGGTTGAAGTTCTGAAAGACGAAGCCGATCTGGCGATTGCGAATGCGCGCCAGTTCGCCGTCGCGCAGGCGACTGACGTCGCGGTCGTCGAGCAAGTACTTGCCGCTCGTGGGCCGGTCGAGGCAGCCCATGATGTTCATCGCCGTCGACTTGCCCGACCCGCTGGCGCCCATGATCGCCACCATCTCGCCGGTGTCGATCGCGAAGTCGACACCGCTCAGCGCGTGGACCTCGTACTCGCCCATCTTGTAGACCTTGCTGATCTGCTGAAATTCAATTAAGTGCGCCATGGCTTCTGTCCGGCAATCCTCGGTTGCTCCTAGTTCAGATCAGTCCCGCCAGCAGCAGGATCTCGCGGTAGGCCTGCTGGTAGGACACCCGGGCGCTGAGCAGGGCCAGCTCCGCGCCAAGCACGCTCTCCTGGGCCTCCACGACGTCCAGCGTCGTGGCCAGCCCGACCGCGTTGCGCTCCACCTGGATCGCGTGAGTCTCGCGCACCACTTCCAGGTTGCTCTCCGCCAGCGAAATCTGTTGATAGCGGGTCGCCAGCTCACGCTGCCGGCCGCGCAGCGCCGTCTTCAACTGCAATTCGGCGTCCTGGATCGCCAGGTCGAGACTGGCGAGATCCAGATCCGCCTGGGCCAGGCTGGCCCTGGCGCTGCGCTCACCGGGCGTCTTCGACCAGTTAAGTGATACGCCGTAGGTGGTGGTGTCGTTGTCGGTCAGCGCCTCGCCGACGCTGGTGTCCGCGGCGCTGCGGCCCAGGCTCAGCGACAGGTCCACGGCGGGCTGTAGTTGGTCGAGCTGCTGGTCGCGCTGCAGCCGCAGGTTGGCCAGCTGCGTGTTGAGGCTCTTGAGGTCGTAGCTGTTCTGCTCCACCAGCCGCCACAGATCTTCGGGCAATTCGCCACCGAGGTCCAGCAGCGCGCCGTCGGCATCGACGGTCAGTACGTACTCCTGGGGCAGGCCGATCAGCGCCACCAGTGAGTCCAGCAACCCGTCGTAGCTGGCATGGGCATCGAGCAGCTGTGAGCGCTGGCTGAGCACGCTGTTCTCCGCCTGCAACAGCTCCGCGCGGATCGCCAGGCCGACCTTGTAGCGCTCCACCGACCGCTCCAGCTGCTTAAGCGAGACGTCCAGACTGGTCTCGCGCACGGCGATCCCCTCGCGGGCCGCGACCGCGGCGAAGTAGGTGTCCATCACGTTCTTCTTGAGCTGCCGCACCTGGTCGTCGAGACGATCGTAGGACAGCAGCAGGCTGTTGGAGGCGATGAAGCGCGGGATGCGATTGATGTAGCGTCCGGCGCCGCGGGCCAGCGGCCGCGAATAGGACAGCCCGATCGCCGAGCTGTAGGTCGCGTCGGCCCCCGGGTCCTCGAACAGCGAGTCTGGACCCGTCCGGCTCAGGTCGTAGCCCAGCCGAAAGGCGTCACCGTACTCGCGAGGAATGGTGTAGTCGATTCCCGCTGCCAGGCTCTCGGAGTCCGCGCTGCCGACACCGCCGGGCTCAGCGTCGCGATAGCTGTAGGAGAGCGAGCCGCTGAGCATGGGGTCAAATGCGTAATAGGTCTGGTCGACGGAGTAATGCCCTTTCTCGATGGAGATGTGCTGCTGCCCCAGCCCCAGGTTGTTGGCCACCGCCAACTCCAAGAGCTCCTCCAGACTGATACTGATCGCCCCGTCCTCGCTATAGGGCTCGGGCTTCAGTTTGTAGACCGGGTGGGTGTCCTCGCCATCGCCCGGCGTATCCGCCCCACCGACGGCGGCGTCAGCCGCCGGGGCGCCCAGCAGGTCGACGGCTTCACCGGGTTCGGCAGCCGTCACCGGACCGGCCAACGCGGCCCACAACAGCGCGCAGAGCACCGCGGCTGCGCAACATGTGTCTCTCATCGCCCATGCCTCCTCAACGAGAGGACGCATTCCGTTGCCTCCGTGTTGCATCCGGGGCACCACCAATTCCGTCACGTCCCCCCGTGGTGCCGGCGGCTAGTAGCTGCCGTGCACCGGGTCGTAATTCTGAATCTCCGCCGCAAAGCTCTCCCAGCCCGGCTGCGCGTAATAGTAGAGACCGATGCCGATGCCACCCAGTACGATGAGGAGCACCACGAGTACGCCGACCACCTGACCGCCCGCCAGATCGGCGCCTTGGGCGATCCCCATCAGGAACAGCACCAGCGCGTAGACCAACAGCACGATCCCGACGATCGCCAGGGCCTCGGGTGTCGGTGTTGTTCCGGCAACGTAGCCGCTCAAGACCTGGATGCCGTAGAGCGTCACGAAACCAAGGCCAATGCTGGCGAAGAACGAGCCGTAGGCGAGGCTGCCCAGGAACGCACCGTAGGATGACTGGCCACCCAGCATGCGGGAGCCGACGTAGCTGATCGAACCGACGATCAGCCACATCACCACCATCACAATCGGGAAGAACACCAGGTTGCCTGTCACGAAGATGTCGAAGTTGGAGTCCAGCGCGTTAACGCCCCAGCTGGCGGCGATATCGCGGTAGTTGGCGTTGCTGTTCAGCTGCGCGACATCATTGCAGACGACGGTCGCGTACTCATGGAACGCCTGGGTCATTACGTTTTGCTTGGCCAGCAAGCCGAAGGCCCCGATCAGCCCGCCGAGGAATACCACGAAGATCGAGAAGAAGAAGTTGTCGTTCTGTCCGTGGTGCCGCAGACTGGCAGCGGGGGCGGTGATCACCTCAAAGATGTTGACGAAGAAGCGCAGCCCCAGGGCGATCACCGTCGCCAGGGTGATCACACCGAGAATGATGTACAGCTGTTGGCCAGGCATTGATCCCGCTTGGAACAAGGCCAGATCACACGGCATTGCTCAGCCCCCGAATGCTTAAACTAAGCGATGATTATATCTTAATCCAGTCTGATCTGCACTGTGTCGTACGAGTCGACACGCTTGTTGCCTGAGTAGTTAATCACGATCGTGCCAGCCGCATAATCGTGCGGCCCACGGAAGGCCGGGAAGAACCACGCCAGCAGGACGGCCGGCCAGCCCAGGCAGACCATGAAGACTAACGTCCGGAGCGCCACGGCACCGAAGCCAGCGAAGTCACCCCACTCGGTCACGATCCGGCAGCTGAGCCAGCTCATCCCCAGCGTACGATTGAAAAACGACATCGTCAGGAAGAAATAGAGGAAATCGATCACCGCGAAGACGATCAGCCACGGAACCACCGGCCGCAGCAGCACGAACGCCTGATAGAGCTTGGCCACCACCGATACTCCCTGTGCCTGGTCGAACAAGTGGAAGAACGCCCCCGGCTGGTGACTGAGCAGCCCGCCGGCAATCGCCGCCAGGACCAACACCAGCAAGCGGGTGATCAGGAGGTCGAAGGCCAGCGCGCCCAGCCGCTTCAGCGGATGCGTGGGACGGCCCTCAAGCCCCAGCAGCGCACTGCCTACCTGGAACTCGGGTTTCTCCTCGGGTGTTATCTCCGCGTGAGTGCCGCCCGCGCCGAACTCCTGCGCCTCGAGAATCTCCTCCTCCGTCGGCACGTACTCCGACACGGCACAGGTCTTGCAGATCAGCTTGCCGCGCCGCACCACCAGGCAGTCCTGGCAGTAATACGCCTCGCACAGCGGGCACTGATCCACCGACGGCACATCCGGATGGTTCTTGCACATGACGGTCGTGCCGGTATCCCGATAGAAGGTCCGGATCGCCACGTCGTAGTCATCGTCATCATCCACGGTCGGGCGGAAATCAACGGTGTCAACCATCGACTCCGGGTCAGACAAAATCCGCTCAATCTGGGTGATGCCCTCACTGCCCGCCGGTGGCACCTCACCACGGCCTTCGGCAGTATCCCGCTTGTCCGGCGGCGACTCCTCGATCCGGTCGGCCTCGGACTCATCCTGCAGAATGCGCCAGAGATCGCGCTCCTCAGGGGGCTTGGAGTCCGAATTGGGCGGTTGGCTCGGTGTCATCAGCTTGTAAACGTCCCGCTGGCTTCTTAGGGCTCAGGCATCGAAAGCCGTACTGCTACTGCAGCGACTGCAGGCGCTGCCTGATATCCGAGAGCTGCGAGTCATCACGGGTGATTCGCAGCAGCGCTTCCCAGGCTTTGCGCGCCCGATTCCGGTAGCCGAGTTTCTCGAAACTCTCGGCCAGATACCGATGAGCCTCGTGGTACATCGGATCGCAGTCAACCGCGCGCTTGAACTGGTCGCAGGCCGACTCGAAGTCTCGCCCCGAGAAGCTCTGCCTCCCTTGGTCAAAGTACATACGGGCGTTGAGGTCACTGCTCGGCATGTGCACCCCCAGACTCACCTGGAGGCGAGCGGACTCGAACCGCCGGCCCTCGGCTTGCAAAGCCGATGCTCTACCAACTGAGCTACGCCCCCGGGTTTCAGGATAGCGGAGTATTATAACCGGTGACCATCGGACCCCTGCCCGACCTGCCTTGACCCCGCCCGTCGGCCGGGGCCGCGTCCCGACGAGCGGGCGAGCAGTGTACTATAATAGATGTATTCCCGCCGGGCGGGGCGGGGTTGTTCGCCCAGAGTCAGGGGTAGCCTATGGCAACGAAGTCGGTACTTAGCAACGTGGACCTGATCCGCGCGTTCGTCTTCGAGCACCAGCCGGTGACAGTCGAGGAGATCGTCGCCGAGGTTCGCCGCCAGATGTCGTCCGTCAAGGACGACGCGGCGGCGCGCGACCGCTACGTCCTGCCGGTGCTCAAGTCGCAGCCATACTACCGGCAGGAAGGCTCGAAGTGGTTCGTGGCGCGTGACCTGATGCCGGAGTACGCGGTGCTGCATGAGGTGTTTCGCGATGAGCACCGGTTGCTCTACGAACGCGAGGTCCGCAGCAAGGTCGCCAAGAAGCTGGGGGTCAAGGTCCACACGGTGGTCCTCGACCTCGAGCAGGCACCGGGCCTGAAACTGCACGGTTCGCACTGGGGGCTGGCGGACTGGGTGATTGCCAACGATCAGGCCGCCGAGGTGCTGGCCCAGCATCCCAGCGGTCTCAATGAGAAGGACCTGGTCAAGGCCATCAGCGAACGTTTCGGCATGGAGCCGGAAAACACCATCCTGCACCTCAAGGGCGACAAGAAGAAGCGGTTCGTCCAGGAGCGCAAGCTGCTGTTCCTGAAGGAACTCCACGAGAAACAGAAGGAGCAGGTGCCGGAGCAGACGCTGACGTTGCCGGACCTCAAGGCCGGCGAGATCGACCTGGCCCTGGAGGGTTCATTCCTTCAGTCGCAGGCCACCCGCGCCGAACCCACGCGCGAGGATGAGGCGCCCAGCAAGGCGCGGCTCAAGAAGGCGCTCAAGAAGCAGGCCCAGGAGCTGCTTGAGCAGCGCGAGAGCGGCGGATCGCAGGATGACCTTGCGGCCCGGCTCTCGCAGGTGCTGACCGCCGCGGGCGTGGACGAATACGGCGTGCAGAGCTTCCAGCGGGTGGAGCCCGCCACCCGGGAGCGCAGCCTGGCCTCCAAGGAGCGCGACGAGATCCAGGTGTTCATCGACAAGCTGTTGGCGCAGGACACGGTGGGCGTCGGCGCGCCCCTGGCCAGCGTGGTCAACGCGCCGCTCTCCGCCCGCAAGATGCAGGACGTTCTGCGCCTCAAGTACATCAACTACACGCGCGACCGCGCGGTGATCCCTCTGGAGTACTACCGCTTCCTGGCCGAGGTGCTGGGGCCGACGATCAATGACTCGATGCTCCACCCGGCGTGCTTCGAAGGCTGCCTGACGGTCGAACTTCTCAACTTCCTGTTCGACCGGCTGGAAGGGGCCGCCTGGACGATGGTCGACGACGAGAGCGGGATCGAGATCGTCCAGCCCGACGGTGCGCGCTACCGTCTCTCAACCCAGGACACCGCGCTGACCGAGAGTGCCCGCGACAACTTCATGGTGACCCAGGTCGACCTGATCAGGCACTACCTGAACTACAAGTACACCGGCATCGAGGCCGACGAGGTCCTCGCCAGCGCGGCCCGCATCGTCGCGCGGCTGTCGGGCTACGAGGACACCTACATCGTCAGCCGCGACTACCTGTCGGAGCTACCTGAAATCTTCAACCATCCACCCAACGATGCCAACGCTATTTCAGACCGGTTCGACTTCGTGATCGGCAATCTGACGTTCACCCAGGACGCCAATCTTGCGGCCAACTACCTCGATCAGTCCCTGTCGCTGCTGGCCGATGGCGGGCGCCTGGGCGTCTTCGTCCTCGTGGAGTTGATGCGTCTGCTCAGGCAGCACAGCCTGCTTGGGGAATTCCTGCAGGGCATGGGCGTCACGCACTACATCCGGCTGCCGGTGATAGAGGGGCGGCACGAAGTGCTGATGCTGCTGGTCAAGTCGCTGGAACCCGACGAGCAGCCACCGGCGATTATCAAGGCACAGATCAACGACTTCAAGAGCGCCAACAACCTGAGCAATGCGCTGCGCAAGGGTACAGGTGCCGGCGAGCTGTATGAGCTGGTCGACCAGTTCGCAATGACGACGATCATCGATTGACGCTGACCCGATCCGGTGCTTGGCGCACAACGGGCCTGCGCAGTGCTACCATAGCTCAACGCCGACTCGGGAGGATACTCAAGAGATGGGCCTCAGCGCTGAGGACATCAAAATCGACATCGTGGGCGAGGGAATGGAAGCGGTCCTCACCCTGCTCAACGAGGAAGTCGCGGCCGAGATCACGGAGGCCAGTCTGAAGCAGGCATTGGCCACCGCTGGGGTCAAGCGCGGCATCGACGAGGAGCGGCTGGCGGGGATTGCCGCCGAGCCCGCCTTCAACACGCCCCAGGTTGTGGCCCAGGGCCAGAGCGCCCAGGACGGTACGGATGAGGCGGTAACCTATCACTTCCCGGTCGGCGATCAGGAGAAGGTCAAGCAGCTCGATGGCGGTGGCCTCGACTACCGCAATATCGACACATTCAACAACTACCCGGCCGGCGAAACGCTGGCGGAGAAGAGTGCCGCGACGGCGGGCCAGAGCGGCTTCAACGTGAAGGGTGATGAACTCAAGGCGCGGGACGGCAAGAGCGTAGCGCTCAAGGTCGGCAAGGGTGCCAAGCTCAGCGACGACGGCATGAGCGTCGTCGCCGAAATCGCCGGTCACGCCTGCCTGGTCGGCGATCGCATCTCGGTGCTGGACACCATCGAGGTGGCCGAGAACCTGGACTTCGCCGTCGGCAACATCGACTTCGTCGGCAACGTGCTGATCCGCGGCGACGTGATGCCGGGCTTCAGCATCATCGCCAAGGGCAACATCGAGATCGGCGGCAATGTGGAGAAGGCCACCATCAGCTGTGGCGGCAACCTCGAGATCCGCGGAAACGTATTCGGCTATCAGGACACTCTGATCGAGGCAACCGGTGACGCGACGATCAAGGCCATCGACCTGGCGGAAGTGCTGGTTCACGGCGACCTGACCGTCAACAACTACATCCGGCACAGTCTGGTGCTCGTCGGCGGCAGCATCGAACTCAGCGGGCAGAAGGGCCAGATCGTCGCGGGCGAGGTCCATGCCTACCAGGGGATCACTGCGCCGTTCGTTGGCAACGCGATGGCCACCCTCACCAAACTGACCGTCGGCACTAATCCGCTGATCAGCAATCAGATTAACGAGCTGCAGCGACAGCGCGATGAGATTGAGCAGAACCTCCGGCAGACCCGGACGGCGCTCGACACACTCCGCAAGCGCACCGCGCTGGGGTCCGGACCCACGGACGCCAAGACCGAGGAGATGCTCAGGAAGCTGGATGCCACGGAGCAGCAGCTGGCGCCGCAGCTGGATGAGCTGGTGGCCGGCATCAGCGAGATCCAGAAGAAGAGCGTGGAGTTCAAGGAGGCCAAGATCCGCGTCAGCCAAATCATCTACCCCGGGGTGATCGTCTGCTTCCGCAACCGCCTGCAGTACAAGACCCAGGACGAATTGCAGAACGTCGCGTTCTCGGAGAAAGAAGGAGAGATCTCCGCCGATCCCCTCTAGCCCGCTGTCCGTTCCGCCGGAGCACGCTCACCAGTGGGCGCCGAAGCACTGCCGGCTGTTGCTGAGCAGCAGGGCCCGCAGTTCTTCCAGGCGCATCCCGCGCAGCTCGGCCAGCAGCGCCGCGGTGTGTACCATGTAGGCGGGCTCATTGCGCTGGCCGCGATGAGGCCTCGGTGTCTGATAAGGCGCGTCCGTTTCCACGAGCAGGCGCTCCGGGGGCACCCGGAGGGCGGCCTCGCGCAGGTCCTCGCGCCGCCGATGCGTCAGATTGCCGGCGAAGCTCACGTACCAGCGCCCCCCGCTCGTGAAGTCCGCCAGCGCGAAGTCCAGCAGCGCCGCGTCGCCGTCGAAGCAGTGCAGGATGCCGCGCGCTCCGGGTACCTGCTCCAGGGCCGCGCGCGTCTCGGCCGCGGCGTCACGGCTGTGGACGATCGCGGGCAGATCACGCTCGCGGGCGAACCGCAACTGCGCGTCGAATACCAGGCGCTGCTGCTGAAGCGTATTGGTGTCCCAGTGCAGGTCGATGCCGCATTCGCCGACGGCGACCGGTGGCTGCTCGTCCGTCCACCAGTGGCCCAGGTGCTCCTCCGCATCGAAGCCCCGGGCCTCCAGTTCCGGCGGGAATTCGCTGACGGGATGCAGCCCGGCGCTGTAGACCAGCCCGTCGCGAGTGGCGGCCAGCGCCCGGGCCTGGGCATTCGTCTCGGGATCCAGGCCGATCACCACCGCCCCGGCCACTCCGGCCTCAGCCATGCGCGCCAGCACCGCCGGCCGGTCGGCGTCGAAGGCCTCCAGGTACAGGTGGCAGTGGGTATCGATCAGCACAGGCGTATTCTAGTCCGCGTCGGACGACAGATGCGTGTAGCCCAGCGGCCGCAATTCGTGCTGGTCCCCGCCTTCGTCGATGTAGAACCTCTCGCGACCGGCCTTGGCGGCGGTGCCAAGCCGCGTCAGCGGCAGCGGGCAGCCGTCCAGCAGCGTTCGCGTAGCCGTGGCCGGCGCGGCCAGCAACAGCTCGTAGTCCTCGGCGCTGCCCAGCACGAATTCCGCCAGACTGCGGCAGCGCCGCGCCTGTCCGCCCGGGTCGCAGCGTCCGGCGAGCTCGAACCCGCCGGAGCCGTCCTCCGAGCGGCGGGCCCGCCGCTCGACAAACCCCTGCACTGCGGCGGCGAACGGATAGCCGCGGAAATCCAGCTTCAGCCCGATATCCGACGCGTCCGCGAGCTGCAGCAGACACTGGGCGAGGCTGTCGCTGAGGTCCAGGCAGGCGGTGACCAGGCCGCTGCGCTGCAGCCACTCTCCAAGCTGCAGGCGCGCGCGCGGCCGTCGATGAGCGGCGATTGCGACCGTTTCTTCCTCGCCGGCGGGCGACAGGCCGGCGGCCAGCAGGCTGAGCCCTGCCTGGCTGAGGCCCAGTTGGCCGCTGTGCCAGATGACGTCGCCCGGCTGTACACCGCCGCGCAGCAGCGGCGGGCCCGGGCACTCGCCCAGCACGGTGAAGCCGATCACCCACTGCGGCGCGGCGACCGTATCGCCGCCGGCCAGAATCACGCCGGCCTCGCGGGCGGCCTGCTCGATGCCGGCCAGCAGCGCGTCGATGTCGGCGGCGGTCGCGGCGCGCGGTACACCCAGCGTACCGAAGGCCAGCGTGGCCCGACCACCCATCGCCGCGATGTCGCTCAGGTTGACCGCCAGCGACTTGTAGCCGATGTCCTCCAGGCTGAGCCAGCCGCGCTGGAAGTGCACGCCCTCGACCAGCAGGTCGGTGGTGACGAGCTGGCGAGCATCCGCATCGCCGGTGGCGGGTCCGAGCACGGCTGCATCATCACCGATGCCGACTTCCACGCGTGGGTCCGCGTCGGCGAAGCGGCGGGCGACGCGCGCGATGATCTGGGCCTCGCTGAGGTGCTGGTCGCCCTGCGGGTGGTCGGCGCTGCACATGCCGCCTGGATTATAGCCGCGCCCGGGCGACGGCTCTGTGACGCGCCGTGGCGGCCCGGCTACAATGATGCGGATGCAGCACCTCGACGACTACCGCGCCCAGGCCGCCGCAGCCGCCGCTTTCCTTGACGGACGGGGGATGACGCCGATCGATGTGGTGATCGAGTGCGGCTCGGGGCTCTCAGGTCTGGCGACCCCGCTGCTGGCCGACCCGCTTGAGTCGCCGCTGAGCGAGATCCCCCGGCTGGCCCCGGCTGCCGTGGCGGGACACGGCCGCGACGCCCTGTGGGCGAAGGTGGGAGAGCTCGGCGTGCTGGTGCTGACCGGTCGCGTCCACCTTTACGAGGGCCATAGCTCCGCCCAGGCGGGATTCCCCGCCGCGATCGCCAGCGCCGCCGGCGCGCGCCTGCTGGTCCTGACCAACGCGGCGGGCGCCCTGAACGCCGGGTACCACGTCGGCGACGTGATGCTGCACGATGGCTATCTCAACCACCAGGGCGAAAACCCGCTGCAGCACCTGCGAATCGACGATCCGGCCCAGCGCTTCGTCAGCCCCGAGCCGGCCTATCACCCCGGGGTGGGCGACACGCTATGCGTCGAGCTGCAGACGGTCGGCCTCACCGTCCACCGCGGGGTCTATCTGGCCACGCGCGGGCCGGTTTTCGAGACCCAGGCCGAGCTGCGCATGATGCGCGGCTGGGGCGCCGACGCGGTCGGCATGAGCACCGTGCCCGAGGTGATCGTCAGCCATCTCTGCCGGCTGCCGGTCGCCGCCCTGAGCGTTATCACCAACGAGTGCTTCAAACCGGGGGGACTGACCCATGCCGAGGTGCTGGCGGCCAGCGGGCGGGCCGCCCCAATGCTCGGGCACGCGCTGGAGTCGCTCCTGCAGAAACCCCTGTTGCCGGAGCCGCCGGCATGACCGCTGCGGGCTGGTTCAGAGGTTGCGCCGCGGGCCTGCTCATCGCGCTGCTGCTGGGACCGCTCGTCCTCGCCGCTGCCTCGGAGCAGACCGCCGGACTGGCGGAGCTGCGGGACTGGACACGGCAGGAGTACAGCTGGCGCGACCGCGGCGGGCTGCCCACCGGGACAACGCTGACCGGCCCGCTGACCGCCCACTACAACATGGCCTACGGCGCGACCGTGCTCGGCCTCAACCTGCGAGACGGCGACCTGTACTACGCCGTCTGCGCCAGCGTCCAACAGGATCAACTTACGGCGCTGGCCCACCTGGGACCGCTGCGGCAGCCCGTGCAGTGGCACAGCGGGCCCTATCACCTCGCCGCCGGGCTCGGCGACAGGCGGCTGATGGTGTGGCTGACCGCGCCGCGGCAGTACCCGCGGTTGCTGACGGCATCCAACCGCTATGTCCCCAACACGCCGCTCAGCTGCCTGGTCCAGCCGCCGGAGCCGCTCGGCGAGGACTGGGAGCGCTGGACGGTCACGGTGGTCCACCAGTACGATGACTTCTCACCGGCGGTGGCGGTCGAAACGGTGGACGGCGCCGGCCGCAAGGTCGACAACCTGCCGCTGCTCGACGTGTTTGAGCCGCTGACCGGTCTGGCGGCCGCCACCCTGGAGTTGGGCGGGCAGGATGTGACCTGGGTGCTGCTGGCCGACGGCGAGGGTGTCTACTCCGGCTGGTACGACCAGCAACGCGGCTGGCGTGGGCAGGTGCTGCACGCCGAGGACCTCAGCGGCGTGATGCTGCACCTCCCGTCCGGCCCGGCGCCGCTTCACGCCCTGTGCTGGTACAACGATCCCGCGCGCGACTACGCCGGGGGGATCGTGCAGCTGATCGACCTTGACGTCAGCAGCGGCCAGCGCGTCTCCGTCAGCTGGGGCGCGAGTGACGAGCTGCCCTATGGTCTCGACGCGCCGCGCCTGGCGCCGGTCGAGAGCACGCGTTCCGCCTGGCCGCTGATCGCGCTGGCGACCGATGCCGACGTGCACCTCCTCTATCGCTCGCCGGACGCCGACCCCCGGCGGCGCGGGCTGCAGCTGAGCAGCGTGCGGCTGCACTACGGCGCTCGCCTGGCGGGTGGCAGCGGCAATGCGGCCTTCTACCCGATCCTGGGCCTCGCCGCGGCCGCGCATTGGCGGAGCGGCAATCCCGAGATCTACTGGGTGCAGCTGGGCAGCGATCATGCCGACGGCGGCCAGCTGTTCAGCCTGTCATATCAGCCGCCGCCTTCCGCCGATCGCTGACACCGGTCCGCGCCAGCCACGTCGTAGGTTATTCACGCCTCCTCTCGGCTATAATAAAGGATTGGCTGATCGAGGCCGGCTCCGATCACCGCCGCCAGCGGAGAATCCGAGCCTGGACGCGGTCAGTCTGCAGGCGGAACCTGCATGGGACGTGCATCGCAAAAGCGGATGGCCCGGGTGAAGAGCCTGTTGCTGCGCACCCTGTCCGATATCGTGCGCGACGAGCTGGACGACCCGCGCCTGGAGCTGGTCTGCTTCACCGATCTGCGGCTCGCGCGCGACCTGACCTCCGCGGAAGTGCTGGTGGTGGCGGTCGGCGGTCCGGAGCAGTCCGCGAAGTGCGTCAAGGCGCTGGAAGCGGCCAAGCCGCTGATCTGGAACCGCCTGCGCGCCGAGACCGACCTGCGGGCGGTACCGGAACTGCGGTTCAGCGTCGATCGCGGGCCTGAGTACGAGAGTGAGATCGAGGCACTGCTGAGGCAGATCCCGCCACCGGCCGACGAGGGCGGGGCGACCGGCGCGGAGGCTTCGCCCCCCGCGCCTGCACTGGAGGACACTGATTAACGCACTGGGCAAATACAAGTCATCAGAGACCACGTTCGTCACCGAGCGGGAACGGGCGCGGCTGATCGACGAGATCGGCGGCTACTGGTCCGTGGGGCGCAGCTTCTGGGTCTTCACCCACGAGAGCCCCGACGGTGACGCGCTGGGCTGCAACCTGGCGGTCTACGCCGTGCTGAAGTCGCTGGGCAAGGAGGTCACGGTCTTCAGCTATGACCCGATCCCGCGCATGTACCGCTTCCTGCCGCACGTGCAGCACATCGTCCACACCGATACACTGCCCAGCGAGCTGCCCGACGTGATCCAGGTCAACGACAACGCGGCCTTCGACCGGTTGGGGCGCGGCTTCGCCGAGCAGCTGACGGCGATGGGCGTCGGTCCCAACGCCGCTCAGCCCAACTCCAACTGCACGCTGATCAACCTCGACCACCACATCGGCAACGACCTGTTCGGCCAAGTCAACCTGATCGATCCCAGCTGCGGCGCCTGCGGCGAGCTGTTGTTCTACGCCTTCCGTCAGCTGCGCCTGCCGATCACCCACGACGTGGCAGTCAACCTCTACGCTGCGATCATGACCGACACGGGCCGCTTCAGCTACGGCAACACCGACGCCGACACGTTCTACATCACAACCGACCTGATCCGCGCCGGCGCCGATCCCTATGACGTGGCCAACCGCGTCTACAACACGCGCACCATCGGCCAGATGCGGCTGGTGGCGCGGGTGATGGACACCATCGCAACCGAGCCGGAACTCGGGTACTTCCACTGCACCTGCACGCAGCAGATGCTGAAGGACACGCGCACGCTGCTGTCCGACACCGAGGGCATCACCGACCTGATCAAGACCGTCGGCGACTACCAGGTCTCGTTCTTCCTCAAGGAGGAGCCGGAGGGCACCGTCAAGGTCAGCGCCCGCAGCAACAGCCACTTCGACGTGCGCAAGCTGGCGCGGCGGCTGGGGGGCGGCGGCCACCCGGCGGCCAGCGGATTCAGGCTGCACGTACCGATTACCGAAGCGCCCGACGTAATCAAGGCCGAGATGCGCAAGTACATCGCGGACCTGCGCGAAGGCAAATACGAGGAGTAGCTCCGGCGAGCGGCCACGATGCACAACACCAATCCCAGCGGCTATCTACCCATCGACAAGCCCGGTGGCATCACCAGCTTCGACGTGATCCGCGAACTCAGACGCCAACTCAAGATTCGCAAGCTGGGCCACTCCGGCGTGCTGGACAAGCCCGCCACCGGCGTGCTGGTGGTCGGCGCCAACCGCGCCACGCGTCTGTTCGAGCTGTTTTCCCACTTCGAGAAGGCCTACAGCGCCGACATCTGGCTGGGTCTGTCGACCACCACCGACGATCTCAGCGGCGAACTGACCGCCACCGGCGAGAATGAGCCGCCGGACCGCGCGGCCGTCGAGGCGGCGCTGAGCGACTACACGGGCTCGATCGAGCAGATTCCGCCCGCCTTCAGCCTGGCCAAGGTCGGCGGCAAGGAGCTGTACCGCTACGCGCTCGAGGGCCGCGATATGGAGGTCAAGCCCAAGCGCGTCACCGTCCTGGCGATCGAGCTGGTGGACTATCAGACCAACATCGAGCCTGCCGAGGCCGTCGCGGCGGACAGCAAGCTGGCCCCGGCGCTCGCCCAGCTGGGCCCGCTGGCCCGGCTGCGGGTCACGGTCCGCTGCGTCGGCGGGGTCTACGTCCGCTCCCTGGCGCGCGACATCGGCGCCGACCTCGGCACCCGCGGGGCGCTGGGACAGCTGGTGCGCACCCGGGTCGGCCCCTTCCACCTGGAGGACAGCCTGACGCTCAGCGACGTGGCCGAGCGGCTGTCCAACGGCAGTTCGCCCGAGCAACTGCTGCTGCCGCTGAGCGCGATCGCGCCGGAGGAGGCGCGGATCCGCCTCGACCCGACCCAGCTGGCGATGGTGCGCAACGGCCGCAGCATCCGGCGCTTCCGCCACCATCTGCCGCCCGCCGCCGAGAAGCGCGGCGACGTGGTCTACGGCATGGACCCCGGCAACGGACTGGCCGTGATCCTCAGCGTCGGCACCGTCAATCAGCACGGCCTGGTAGAGCTCAAGCCCGACAAGGTGCTGACCTAGCGCGGCCGGTGCCCGACCGCCCGATTTGACACTGCACTGACCTGCGGCTACAATCCTCTGCTGCGTTGCATCCGGAGGCGGCGGATGCAAATCCCGCGACAGAGGAGGTGAGACCGTGGAGATCGTGGCAAACGACGTTGTACAGGGCCGCGTGGCGGAAGTCCGTGACTTCGGCGCGTTCGTCTGGCTGGAGGACGGCCGCAAGGGCCTGATCCACATCAGCGAGATCAGCGACGACTACGTCAAGGACATCCATAACCGCATCAAGCCCAACCAGCGCGTGAAGGTCAAGGTCCTGAGCATCAAGGACGACGGCCGGATCGAGCTGTCGCTGAAGCAAGCCGAAGGCCTCGACTACACCAAGCCTCCGAAGCAGGAACGGGAGCACAGCCACCTGCCGGCGACGGAATACCTGGGTGAGCCACCCAACATCAATTTCCGCGACAATCTGGTGACGTCCGACGAGTTCGATGTGATGCTCAAGGCCTACAAGCGCCAGAGCGAGGAGAACCTGCTGGACAACAAGCGGGGTATCGAGCGCAAGCGTGCGGGCGGCGACAAGAAGAAGGCCAAGAAGCGCCGCGGGCGGTAGGACCGCCCAGCGGGTATAATCTCAGCCGTCCAGCCGGGATGGCGGAATTGGCAGACGCAGGAGACTTAAAATCTCCCGGGGTGACCCCCGTACCGGTTCGAGTCCGGTTCCCGGCAGGAACCGGCGACCCGGGGGATCAAAGCCGCCGGCTTGACAGTCGATATCAGTGACAGGGCCCGAAGCCGGGCCGAAGTGATGAGATACATGGTATTCAGCATCGTTATTACCTGCCCCCGCGGGGGCTGAGGTGACGCGGCTGGATCCTAGCGAACACCAAGGCCCCCGACAGACGGGGGCCTGTCCTTATGTAGCAGGTCCAGGATCCGAGCTCATGCACGAAGGACAGATGTGATGGCGACCAAGAGAAAACAACGCTTTGCCAAGGTGGACACCAGCTACGACTTCCCGGCGATGGAGCAGCGCATCCAGGACTTCTGGGAGGATCGCGACGTGTTCCGCCAGTCGCTGAGCAAGGACGCCCCGCGCGGCAACTGGGTGTTCTACGAGGGGCCGCCGACGGCCAACTCGCTGCCCCACCCGGGCCACGTGCTGACGCGCGTCGTCAAAGACTGCCTGCCGCGGTTCAAGACCATGCAGGGCTACTACGTGCGCCGCCAGGCGGGCTGGGACACCCACGGCCTGCCCGTCGAGTTGTCGGTGGAGAAGGAGCTGCTGGCATCCGGCGAGATGACGGAGAGCGGACCGGACGCGATCCGCGCCTACGGGCTGGACAAGTTCAACGCGCACTGCATGCGGAGCGTGCGGCGCTACGAGCAGGAGTGGGTGCGGCTCTCAAACCGGATCGGCTTCTGGCTGGACTACGACTCCCCGTACTTCACCTTCACCAACCAGTACATCGAGACGGTCTGGTGGCTGCTGAAGCAGATCCACGATCGCGGCCTGATGTACAAGGGCCACCGCATCCAGTGGTATTCCACGCTGGTCGGCTGCGGCCTGAGCAGCCACGAGGTGGCGCAGAACTGGCAGGTGGTCAAAGACCCCAGCGTCTGGGTCCGCTGCCACGTGCCCCAGGGCACCAGGATCGGCGAGCACACCGCCAACAGCCACACCTACTTCCTGGTCTGGACCACGACGCCCTGGACGCTGCTCAGCAACGTGGCGCTCTGCGTGCATCCCGACTACGACTACGTGGTGGTCGAGTTCCACAACAAGAAGGACGACCGCCGCGAGTACCTGGTGCTGGCCGAGGGGCTGCTCAAGGCCAACGGGCTGGAGAGCGAGAACATCGTCGCGCGGGTCAAGGGCCGCGAGCTGGCGGGGCTCAGGTACGACCGGCTGTTCGACTACGAGGTGCCGGACATCCGCCGCGACGGCGCCGAGGTCGACGGCTGGCGCGTGATCCTCGACGAGTACGTGACGCTGGAGGACGGCACCGGCATCGTGCACATCGCGCCGGCCTTCGGCGAGGACGACTACCGCGTCGGACTGGCCGAGAACCTGCCGTTCCTGCTGGCGATGGACCGCCACGGACGCGCGATCGACACGATCGAGATCGCGGCCGGCAAGTGGTTCAAGGACGTCGATCCCGACGTAATCACGGACCTCAAATACCGCGGGCTGCTGTTCCGCACGCAGAAGGTGGAACACAACTACCCACACTGCTACCGCACGGACGCGCCGCTGATGAGCTACCCGCTGGACAGCTGGTTCATCAAGGTCACCGCGATCAAGGACCAGCTGCTGAAAAACAACCAGCAGATCACCTGGCAGCCGGAGCACATCCGTGACGGGCGCTTCGGCGATTGGCTGAGCAACGTCGTCGACTGGTCGCTGAGCCGCGACCGCTTCTGGGGTACGCCGCTGCCCGTCTGGGTCTGCGAGAGCGAGAGCTGCGACCATGAGGAGTGCATCGGCAGCTACGCCGAGCTTCAGGAGAAGTGCCCGGAGCGCTTCGAGGGGGTCAGCGACCTCTACGACCAGGCGCAGTTCAATCCGCACCGGCCCTACATTGACGAGTACAGCTGGGAGTGCCCGAAGTGCGGCGGCAGGATGGTGCGCGAGCGCTACGTGATCGACCCGTGGTTCGACGCGGGCTCGATGCCCTTCGCTCAGCAGCACTACCCGTTCGAGAACGCCGAGCAGGTGGACGGGGAAGCGGGCCGCAGCCAGTTCCCCGGCGACTTCATCAGCGAGGCCGTCGACCAGACCCGCGGCTGGTTCTACACGCTGCACGTGATCGCGACGCTGGCGAAGGACAGCCCAGCCTACAAGAGCTGCCTGGTGCTGGGCCACACCCTCGACGCCGAGGGCCACAAGATGAGCAAGAGCAAGGGCAACGTGGTCGATCCCTGGCAGGTGATCAACAACCACGGCGCCGACGCTTTCCGCTGGCACTTCTATTCCAGCGGCAGCCTGTTCGCCAGCACGCGCTTCACCGAGGCCGGGCTGGTCGAGAGCCTGCAGCGGTTCATCATCCCGCTGTGGAACATCTACAGCTTCTTCACCATCTACGCCAACATCGACGACTTCGACCCGCGGGCCGAGCCGCTGCCCTGGGACAGGCTGAACGAACTGGACCGCATCGCGCGGATCAAGCTCAACCGATTGGTTCAGGAGGTCACCACCCATCTGGAGCAGCTGGAGCTGAACGAGGCGGCCAAGCTGTTCGAGGCCGCGATCGAGTTCCTCAGCAACTGGTACGTGCGGCGCAGCCGCCGCCGGTTCTGGCAGAAGGAGCAAGACGACCAGAAGCTGGGCGCCTACCAGACGCTCTACCTGGCGCTGACCACGCTCTGCCGGCTGCTGGCGCCGTTCACCCCCTTCATCAGCGAGGAAATCTACCAGAACCTGGTGCGGCCCTTCGACGACCGGGCGCCGGAGAGCGTGCATCTGGATGGCTACCCCGAGTACGACCCGGCCGTGCGCGACGACGAGCTGGAGTTCGCGATGGACCAGGTGCGCCGCGTGGTCTGGCTGGGCCACGCCGCGCGCAAGGACAGCGGGGTGCGCGTCCGCCAGCCGCTGGCGCGGGTGACGCTGATCTGCCACGAGGACGGGGTGCAGGCGGCGGTCGCGCGCCACGAGGACGTGATCCTCGACGAGCTGAACGTCAAGGCGATCGAGTGGGCCGAAGACGAGACCGAGTTCGTCAGCTACGAGTACAAGCCGGTGTTCAAGGAGATCGGCCCGCGGTTCGGCAAGCAGGCCAAGCCGGTCGCCAACTGGATCGGCGCCCACGCCAACGAGATCACGCGCCAGCTGGAGGAGCGCCGCAGCGAGGACGACGACTGGTGGATCGAGTTCACGCTGGAGGGCGAGCAGCTGCGGATCGACGCCGCCTGCCTGGAGGTCAACCTCAAGGAGAAGCCCGAGACGGTGGCGCAGCGCGACGGCCAGCTGCTGGTGGTGCTCGACACCCACGTCGATGACGAGCTGAAGCTCGAGGGCCTGGCCCGCGAGGTGGTCAACCGCGTCCAGAGCCGCCGCAAGCAGCTGGACCTGGACTACACCGACCGCATCCGCGTCAGCTACAGCGCGCCGGACGAGCTGCAGACGGCGATCGACGCGCACCTGGACTACATCACCGGCGAGACGCTGGCGACCGGCTTCGCGCGCGTTGACAGCATGGACGGCGAGGCCGAGGAAACGAAGATTGACGGGATGGACCTGCGCTTCAGCGTGGAGCGGGTGTAGTCGGGGCCGGCAAACCCGAGCGCCGGCGTTCCGCCGGCATGCGGAAACGCGGCTAGCCCTCCAGCATCAGCCGGCAGAACTGGTCGAAGAGGTAGACGTTGTCGCGCGGGCCGGGGCAGCCCTCGGGGTGGTACTGCACCGAGAACACCGGCTTGTCCCGGAAGGCCAGGCCCTCGTTGGAGCCGTCGTTGATGTTGAGATGCGTCACCAGCACGTCGGCGTTGAGCGGATGCGGATAGGGCTCGCGCGGGCGATCCGGGCCCAGCGGCTTTCGTTCGCGGCCGTTCTCGGCGGCGGCGGGCCGGCCATCTGCGCCATCGCTGAGCGCCACGGCGTAGCTGTGGTTCTGGCTGCTGATGTGCGCCTTGCCGCTGCCAAGGTCCAGCACGGGATGGTTGGCGCCGCGGTTGCCGTATTTCAGCCGGTAGGTCGGGATACCGGCCGCCCGCGCCAGCAGCTGGTGGCCCAGGCAGATGCCGAACACGGGCAGCTCCGCCGTCAGGCGCTGGATGTGCGGCAGCGCGTAGTCCATCCGCTCCGGGTCGCCCGGCCCGTTCGAGAGAAACACTCCGTCCGGCTCGACGCCGAGCAGTTCATCCGCGGCGGCGGTGGCGGGAAAGACGTGCACGCTGCAGCCCCGCGCCGCGAGGCACTCCAGGATGCCGCGCTTGATGCCGAAGTCGTAGGCCGCCACAACCAGCGGCCGCCCATCGTCCCTGGCGTACTTCGTCGCCTCCCCCAGCTGTCCCAGCCGCCCGGGATCGAAGTCGCCGGGCCCCACCTGGTAGGGCTCCCTGCAACTGACCTCGGGCACCAGGTCCTGCTGGCCGAAGTCGGGGTGCCGTTCCAGCTCGCCGCGGGCCTGCGCCTCCGTCAGCTCGCTGGTGATGATCCCCAGCATCTCGCCGCGGTCGCGCAGGTGCCTCGTCAGCCGCCGCGTGTCGATCCCGCTCAGACCGGTGATCTCCATCGAGAGCAGCAGGTCGTTGAAGGTCAGTGCCGAGCGCCAGTTGAAGCTGCGCTCGCTGCGCTCGCTGACGATCACGCCCCGCGCGTGCACCCGCTCGCTCTGGGCGTCGGGCGGGCTGATGCCGTAGATGCCCTGGAGCGGGAAGGTGAAGGTTATGATCTCGCCGCCGTAGGACGGGTCGGTCATGATCTCGTGATAGCCGGTCATCGAGGTGTTGAACACCAGCTTGCCGACGGTGGTGCCCTCGCGGCCGAGGTGCTTGCCACGCGCGGTGTAGCCGTCGGCGAGCAGCAGGAGAGTGTCTTCAGCGGGACTCACTAAAAACTCATTATACGCCCCGCGGGGCCACCGGCCGGCTGCTAGCTGTTCGGATTGGTCCCTGTCACCGTCAGCGCCCCGACGTAGGTGTCTTCCGCACCGACAAAGCGAGGATCATCGAGCTGTACGTCGTAGGTGTGGCCCACCTCGAAGACCCCCGGCCAGCCGGTGACCCCGGGATTGCGAAAGGCCCCCAGGAACGGCTTGTGCACCATGATCCAGGTCGCGGCAGGTCCGATACTGACGATGCGCAGCGAGCACTCCAGGTACATGTTGTTTCCGTTCGCCTGGTCCTCGATCCGGACTGTGACGTTGGCGGTCTCGGGATACGGATTGCCCGCGTACACCTGACTGTCGTCCTGCTCCCAGTCGTGCAGCCAGCCGCCGCTGAGTTCGAACCACAGCACATCCGGCTCGACGCCGCCAATGGTGCTGCCGTCGAGGACCTTGTAGCTGAAGTCACGGTCGCCGATCTCGCGCTCCTCGCGGTCCCAGACGTTGACGCCCCAGTCAACGCCCACCGGCTGCGGCGCGAAGCCGCCGATCGGTGAGACGTCGAAGTAGCCGTGGCCGATTACGAAGCCGTCGGAGTTAAAGCACCGGTAGGCGTACTGCCGGACGGGATCACCGGGGCCGCCGCCGATGGTCAGCGCCGCGATGTCGACCACCAGCCGGCCCGGGCAGCGCTGGGCGACCATCACGCCGGGCTCGCTCTCATCGTCGAAGTCGATGTCGTAGGGATTGCCAGTTTCCTGCACGATGATCCGCGGAAACTGCTCCGGCCCGACGGCCTCGACGGCGAATTCCATCCCGTTGACCTTCAGCGCGTCACCCCCACTGAAATCCATCCTGACGACCGGGTCATGGTAGTAGATCTGCAGCTGGTCGATCTCCGGCCAGCAGTGCTCGGGAATCGTCACGAGTTCGGTGTGCTGCGGCGGATAGACCGTCTGCACAAGCTGGTCCGGCTTGTTGATCGAACTCCAGGTCTCGTCCGCGCGCAGGCGGAAGGCGCTGTAGCGCTCGCTCAGCGACCAGCCGTCAAACAGGCAGATCGCGACCGGATCGTCCCCGAACGTATCCACCGTGAACTCGCCCACGTCCGGAGTGCCCGCGGTGTAGGCGAAGGTGACAGCCGCACCGGCGCTCTCGCCGCCGCGCTGGGCAAAGCCGTGCAGCTCCAGCTCCAGCGCGCCAGGGTCAGCCGGCTGGCCGCCGACCCCCCAGGCAAAGGGCATGTGCACTTCGATCTCGTCGTCCTCCATCTGGAAGTACTCGTAGGGCTCGCCGCCGGCGTCCTCGTAAGCCAGCAGCTCGGGCGCGGCCGGATCGGCTTCGACGTCCATCCCGATCACGAAGGTGATCGGCCCGAAGACGCGCACGCTCAGCTGCTCCGTCTCCGGATAGGAAACCTCGAACTCGCCGGGCAGATAGATCAGCAGCCCGCCCTCGCCCTCGGCGCCGACGGAGGTCGGATCGTCGTCGGCGAAGACGATGCCCGCTCCGGGGTCACCGCTGGGCGGCGAGCCGTAGTCATCCAGCGTCAGCCAGTCTGCGGTCCGCCGGAACTCCTCGGCGCCGCCGTGGGTGACGTACCACTGCATTCTGTCATGCACCGCCTCCAGCGCCGCGTCGTAGTCCGCCTGGGTCATGCCGTCTGGCCACGCCCCGGGCTCCGCGCCGCTGAACGGCAGACCGTTGAAGGTGCCCTCGATCCACGCCAGGCTCAGGTTCGTCACGGTATTGGCGCCGATGGTGCCGTCATTCTGCGCCTGACTGAACAGCTCGGGATCGAAGCCCACACCGTTTGAGGCGTTCTCGACGCGGACCGTGTAGTCCACGACGACGATCGTGTCCTGCACGGGCATTTCGTCCGGAATGGTGACCGGCACGCGGTCCGGGCCGCTTGAGCCGGCATCGTTGGCGGCCTGCAGGTAGTACGTGTAGGTCATGCCCGGCTGCGCTTCATCCACGCCGGGGTCATTGTCCAGCGGATCGCAGTACCCCGTCGCCGGCGCCGTCACGGAGCCGATCAGCCTGCGCGGCTCGCTGCCGGGACCGCGCCGGTAGACGAAGTACTCATCCGCCTCGCAGTCCTCGGCGTCGGGATCGTCGACGTGCTCCCAGTGCAGGTTGACATACTGGAAGGGCTCCAGTTCGCTGGCGCCCTTGCCCTCCTCGCCGAAGCTCACCTCGGTGATCTCGGCGAAATGCGGCCGGGTGGCGTAGTAGCCCGCGCCGGCGGCGGTCCTGGTCTCGATCTCCGCCAGGTCGATCAGCACGGCGGTCCGCCCCTGCGGATTGCCGCCGCTGGCAAACCTGGACGAAGTAAACGTCAGCACGGCGAAGGTCATCACGCAGTCCGCGCTGACGTAGCGGTCGCGGATCAGTTCGCTGTTGAGCGTGAGGGAATCCGTTTCGGTGAATGGCCCGTGCCACTCCCAGCCGTAGGTCGAGAAGTCGCTGACCCCGATCCAGCAGCTCAGCGGCAGAGGCTCCCCCCCGCCCGGTTCGGCCGCAGCCGCGTCGATCGCGACCTCCAGCGCCACCGGACGCTCCGCGCTCAGCGCATCGACGTTGTACACCGCCCAGGAGTACCTGTCGTCCAGACCGCTGACCAGTACGTAGTCCTCGGTGGCGGGCAGCTGGTAGTTGTCCGCGCCGTGCGCCTCGGTGTAGGCGTCGCCCTGCACCACGCGCGTGTCATCGGACACCAGGCGGTAGGGCGAGGTGCCGCCACCGGTCGCGGGCGGGAAAGACAACCACTGTCCACTCTCCAGTGCTCCCGGCGGATCAGGCACTGCGGTTCCGCTGCCGCTTCCGCCGCAGGCGCAAAGCACGAGCGATGCCAGACTGACAATCGCTGTTATCAGTACGATCCTGTTAGTTCCCATCAGGACACCCCCACACCCCGGTCTACCCATGTACCGGGTAGTCTAAACTGATGGTACAGCGGCAAAGGCGACTTCGCAACGGCACACCACCAGAAAAGGGCCCCAATATCGGGTGCACACCGCGGCGGCGGCCATCCGCCGCTCTAGCTCTCCTCGCGCGCAAAGACGCGATACAGCACGTTCTGCTCGGTGACGACGTAGATCGCGCCGTCGCCGATCGCGACGCTGTTGTAGAAGTAGGTGTCGCTGCGGCCGATCGCCTGCTCGTCGATGATGCGGGGGTTGTCGGGACCCGGCGGGGCCTCCTGGTCGAAGTCGATGATGTAGAGCTTGCCCATCGCGTCGGCGAGGTAGATCTTGCCTTCGGCGTCGACGGACGGCTTGCCCGTGATCGAGCCCTGTCCCAGCTGCAGCGAGTACTCGTTGGTCACCGACGGCGGTTCACTGGTCGAGACGCTGACCACGTGCAGATAGGCGGTGCCGGCGATGCCGAAGGGCGGATGGGGCTGGAACAGCCAGCTGGAGTCCGCGCTGCGGGCCGGGCTGGCGGTCAGGTCGAGCATCAGCGACTCACTCTCGATCCGCGTGCCGGTGGCTGCATCGAGCAGCGTCAGGTTCTCCCGCTCCGGGTAGACGTGGTAGGAGCCGTGCAGCGGCAGGCCGCCGAGCGTGTTCTCCAGCGCGCCCATGTCGCGGTAGTCGGCGGCGAAGTCGCCGCTGCTGGCGTCGATCCGCAGCCAGTGCAGCCGATTCTCGGGAATCCCCATACCCTTGTCCCAGATCGGCACCTCCAGCATCTCGCCGCTCAGCGCCAGATCCGCGTGGCATTCCGCCTCGCCAAGCTCGTAGACCCAGTCCTCCGTCCCGTCCTTGATTCCAACGATGACGTGGTTGTCCTTGATCACGGCGATCACGGTGCCATCAGTCGTGATGTTGGGCGTGGGATAGGCCACCGAGACGTCGTCACTGACGATGCCCATGTCGAAGCGCCAGCCACGCCCGCCGCTGCTGGTTACGCAGAACAGGTACGGCGTGCCCGAGGAGGTCGAGACCGGCGCCGCGACGAAGTAGACGTTGCCCGCAGCGTCGATGCAGGGCGAGTGCGGCGGGCAGACGTACCTCGCGCCCGCCGTGCCGTGCTCGCTGGCGGCGAACTCCCAGTGGCGCGTCTCCAGGTCGGCGCTGTAGCAGACCAGCACGCCGTCGGCGGCCAGCGCGTAGACCCGGCCGTCGCTGTCGATCACGGGCGAGGTGCGGTTGCTGACCGTCTCGCGTCCGTCGGCGACGTTGTCCGAGTCCCAGTTGTCGAAGTTCGACGGACCGATCAGCTCGCCGACGCCACGGCCGTCCTCGCGGTTGCCCAGCCGCGGCCAGATGCCGGTCAGCGGGTCCCCGCCGCCGCCGGACGGCGTGCAGGATGCCACGCTGCTCTGCGCGCTCTCCAGGTCGTCCACCGCGATGTAGGCGGTCAGCGCGAAGTAATACGTGTGGCCGTTGGTCAGCCCGTCGATCGTCCTGGTGGTCACGGCGGGGCCGGCGGCGTCCACCTGCACCGCACCAGTCATTTCCTCGTCGTCCGCCTGCCAGATCCTGAGCTCGTCGGCGCGGAAGTCGGTGTAGAGCTCCCAGCTGAGCTCGGCGGCGCCGGACAGCGGCTCGGCTGTCAGGCCGCGCGGGGCGGGCAGCGGCCGGGTGTCGTCAATCGTGACGCGCGCCCGCTGGTAGGTCAGCTGCGGCCCGAAGACCAGCACCGCGAAGTACACGCTATCGGCGGGGGACAGGTAGCGCAGCCAGCCGGCGGTCAGCTCCAGGGCGTCGTTCCCCTCAAAGGGCTCGGCCAGGATCTCCCAGCGCCGTGCGTCGTAGTCGGCCAGCGCCAGGAAGTACTGCCGGTCCTGCTCCAGCACCTCCAGCTCGATCTCCGTGGGTCGGAAGTCGGCCGCCAGGCTCGGGATCTCGTAGACCGCCCAGGCCAGCTGGTCGCCGCTCGCCGTCAGCAGCAGGCTGGTTTCCACCACGGTGGCCTCGTCGGATTTCAGCTCGTCAACATAGCTCGAGCCCGGAATCGTCAGCGTCAGCTCCATCGCCGCCGTGCGCACGGGCGTCAGACCCGGCGCGCTCGACGTCAGCGGCAGAGGTGGCAGGCCGCCGCCGGGTGGGCCCTCCGGCAGGCACTCGCCGGCCCCACAGCCCGCGATGCCGAGCAACAGAAACAGCAGTGCAATCCTGCGCAAAACCGCCTCCCCGTCCGCATTTCAGCCCGCACCAGTAGTGGCACGAGCGATTCATTATAACTTTACGCGAGGTTCACGGTGTTTAAACCCCCCCGGGCCCGATTCACCTTAGACTTTTCTGGTCGCATGCCGTGCATGCGCGCCGCTGCAACTTGCAGCACGGGAAGGTCAGCAGTGACGATGGGCAAAACCGGATGGGGCCTGATTGCGGGAGCGGTAATGCTGGTGTTCGCCAGTTCGTGCACCCTGGTGGGATCGGACAGCGAGGAGCTGTTCACCACGTCGCAGGACACTGCCGCCGAGGCCGGCGGCAACCAGCCCGTGGCGGGCTACTACTCGGGCGTGGTGCCCTGGGAGTTGGCGGGCCAGGGGGTGGTGCCCGTCGGGGTGATCCCGCAGGCTGAGTTGACGCCGGGCGACGGCAAGGCGGCCGCCTCGCTGGCCCATGTTCCGTTCACGGCACCTGAGGACGGCGGCAAAGGCGCTTCGGCGCTCAGCGACGGAATGGAGTACTACCACAGCGCCAACGTCGCACCCTCGATCGTCCAGGGCGTGACCTTCGAGCCGGCGGAGGGCACCGCCTTCGCCTGCTTCGAACTCAGCGCGGGCGATTCCTGCCACACAGTCGGTCTGGCCTGGTACAGCCTGCCGTCCGAGCCCGACGGCTACTTCGTCGGTATCGGCGACCGCCAGCTCGATGCCTGGCACTGGTACTACGGCCCCGACGACGGCGTACTGACCTTCGATCCGGCCCTGTGGGGCACGGACGTCGGCGACACGCTGCTGGTCTGCGTCGCGCTGGAGGGCGGGCTGCCCGCCGACTTCTGGCAGCTGAAGAGCGGCGTCAGTGAAGTACGAGGCACCGGCCTGGTCTACGAGGATCCCGCGCAGTTCGTGCTGGAGGACCGCGCTGCAAGCTCGCGCCGCGTCAGCTCACTGCCCGCCACCGTCGATCTGCGGCCCTTCGCCCCGCCGATTGCCAACCAGGGCTCGATGGGATCCTGCACCGCCTTCGGCATCGGCGATTCAGCCTACAACATCATGCTCAGCCAGCTCTACGCGCAGTACGGCTGGATTGTCAGCGACGATGCCAACCGCGCCAGCCCGATGTGGTGCTACGTCAAGAGCGGGATGTCGCCGTTCGGCAATTGGAATCCGCTGTGCGGCGCCAGCGTCGGCCGCTACATGAGCCAGCCCTTCAACCTGCTGCGCGACCTGGGCAGCGCCACCGAGGAGACGGTGCCGTACTACGCCACCGAGAACTGCGGCACCACCTTCCCCGATGACGCCTACACCGAGGCTGCCCACCTGATGATCGATTCCTGGGCCGCGCTGTCCAGCTACGGCATGGTTGACTCGATCAAGGAGCAGCTGGCGACCTACGGCCGGCCGGTGCCGATCGCGATGTACGGCCTGGAGAGCGGCTTCCTCTATTACAGCGGCGGCGTCTACCACTACGGCGGGACGCCCGGCGTCAACGGCGGCCACGCGATGTGCATCGTGGGCTACGACGACGACCTGCAGGCCTTCGACGTCCGCAACTCCTGGGGCGGCGGCTGGGGGCTTGGCGGCTACTGGTGGTGCGGCTACGACGCGGTGACCGACCTCAGCGCGCTGTCGCGCTTCAGCGCCTACTACATGACCGCCAGCGAGGATAGCGGCGCCGTGGAGTACTTCCTCGGCGGCGAGATCGTGGAGTACGACGAGCAGGAGCCCAACGACACGCGCCAGCAGGCCAGCAGCCTGCCCGTGTTCCCCTTCAGTGAATACAGCGCGCACCTCGATGCCAACGACCTGCACGACTACTTCAGTTTCGCCTATGCTGAGAACTCGAACACCACGATCACCATCGGCTACGGCGGTTCGGGACTCAGTCCTTCCGCCACCCTCTACGCCAGTGACGGCACGGCCCTGGCCGTGGCCACGGATACCGGCAGCCAGCTGATCATCAGCGGCGTCTGGAGCGCCGGCGGCACCGCCTTCGTGGGCGTGTTTAACCAGACCGGCGCCACCGGCGCCTATAGCGTTAGCGGCAGCGTCACCGTGCCACCGGGCGCGCCAACCGGCGTCAGCGCCACCGACGGTACCTTGGTCGAGGGCGTGGGTGTCAGCTGGAATGCGGTCGCCGGCGCGACGAGCTATACGGTGCAGCGCGGGCTGTCCGCCGCCGGCCCGTACACCGAGATTGGCACGGTCGTTGGGGAGACGATGCTCGACCAGGGCGCGGAGCTGTGGCAGGAGTACTGGTACCGCGTACTGGCCGACAGCGACGCCGGCACAAGCGCGCCCAGCTCGGCCGACAGTGGTTATACGGGCATCCCCGCCCCCGAGGGGGTGTCCGCCAGCGACGGCCTCTACGACGACCGGATCACGGTCAGCTGGACCGAGTCCGGGCCGGGCCTGACCTACCTGGTGCAACGCGGGCTGCGCCCGGATGGACCGTTCACGGCCCTCGGTGAGTATGACGCGGCTCCCGTGACCGACGCTGAAGTTGTGTCCGGCGTGGTCTACTACTACGTGGTCTGCTGCACGCATGACGGACTCAAGGGGCCACTGAGCCAGCCTGACACGGGGTATGTGCCACTGCCGTCGTCGGATGTTACGTTGACCGTGGACAACGGCGGATCGCAGAGTCCGCTGGTCGAGGGCGGCGGCCTGGTGGAGAGCGGCGACGGCAAGATCCAGGTGCTGCCCTAGCGCCGCTTGTCACCGTGTGCGGTCCTGCCCATTCGCGCCGCCCCCAGCAGGCCGCCGCAGTCTGCGCCGCCGCAGCCGAGCTGGGAGTCAAACACCCTCGGTGCCGGTCACACCGCTACTCGATCTTGATCGCGTATTTGAGATACCCGTGACGGCTGTTGTTGTTGATCGTCCGCTGGTAGGCAACCGCGGGATGGCCGTCTACTTCAGCCAGGCAGGTGTCATCGTAATTCGTCCACCAGCCATCCACCAGTTCAATCGGCCCCCAGGAACTGCCCGTGGCGTCCAGCGCTCGGCAATAGGCGGGGGCATCGTAGTCGTCCGCTTCGAAGCAGAACGCCGGGTAGCCGTTGATGATCGCCAGGTTGCCGGTGTCACTAATATCCCAGTTGGCGGCGACAGTCACCGGTGTGCCCCAGGTGCTGCCGGCGGCATCAGTGGCACGGATGTAGCAGATGTCTTCCTTGACTTCGTCAGTGCTGCTGTCATCGCGGTACTCATACACAGTGGCTGGATTCCCCGCCACGATTCCCGGAAACAACCGTCTAATATCGTCGCTCGGGTCGTCTTCCGTGATGATGGGCAGCGGCGCGCCCCAGGTGCTTCCCGCAGTATCCGTGGCCCGGACATACCTCACGTCATCGTTGGTATCATCCCGATAGATGATAGCTGGGTTGCCATCCGCGACCATCAGAGCATTGCCGTCATATATGGACTGGCTATCAGTGGAAGCAACCACAACTACGGCTGAGCCCCACGCCGAACCGTTGGCGTCCGTCGCCCGGAAGTACTGCAGCTCGCAGTCGGGCCAGTCGTCCCATTGAAATACAACTGCGGGATTGCCATCCACGATGGCCATGCTTGGTGAATAGAGGTCAGTGTCGGTGGAGATTTCCACGGGCGTACCCCAGGTGCTGCCATCGGCGTCGGCTGCCCGGACGAAATGCCAGGTAGTCTCACCCGGTACGCTGGCGCTGTCTCCTTTGTAAACCAGCGCCGGGTTGCCGCTCACGATTTTCATCACAACCCAGTTGTATCTGGAGTTCGCCGCAGGCTTGATCGGATCATTCCAGCCAAACCCCATGTTATCGGTAGCCCGGAAGTACTGCGTACCGTTGGGGCTTTCATCAATCTCGCAGGCGATCGCCGGATTGCCGTTCACCACGATCATCGAGATTCTGTCGTCCGGATCGGAATCGGTGAAGGTGTGATGCCACCAGCCCCGGGCGGTTACCTGGAGCGACGCCACGTCCTGGGCGCCGTCGTCATCCGTAACGCGTACGGTTACGTCGTAGTAGCCCGGCTTGTTGAACCAGTGCTCGATGTCTGCGCTGCCGTCGTAGATCTCGAAGAGGTCGTCGTCATCAAGGTCCCAGTCATAGCGCACGATTGTGCCGTCGCTGTCGGTTGAGCCTGAGGCATAGAGCTCTGCCTCAAACGGCGCATCCCAGCCCTGCGGGTTGGCATCGATGTCGGCCGCCGGCGGGTCGTTGCCCGGCACGTTGACGGTGATCTGCACTGTCGCGGTATCCGTCGCCCCGTGGGAGTCTTCCACCTTCAACCTGGCAGTGAAGATGCCGGGGGAAGCGTAGGTGTATGTATACGTCCCATTGTCAGTCGTGCCGTCATACATCCCGTCGCCGTCGAAGTCCCACCAGTAGCGGATGATGCTGTCGCCAGCATTCGGATCGCTCGATCCGCTCGCGTCGAAGCTGACCGTATGCGGCGTGTCACCGCTCTCCTCGCCCGAGCCTACGGTCAGCGCCGCCGCCGGCGGATTGTTCGCGGCAGCAAGCACGTTGACCGCCACCGTGTCCACATCCCAGGCGCCCTGGTCGTCGGTGACGCGCAGCTTGG
>CAZSSB010000017.1:0-40877 GCA_964609245.1 uncultured Planctomycetales bacterium
TTCCCCCGCCGGTATACTCCCAGCAGATGGCGACCAGACCGCGCCGACGCTTCCCGCTGCTGGCCCTGCTGGCTGTGGTTGTGGCGGCTGGTGTCTTGCTGTATAGCGCTCTTGCCCTTGGCCAGCAGCTCACCGCTGATGAAGTTCGCATCGAGCGGTACTCAGGTACGGTGGAATTTCGCCGCTACGTGTGCGGGGCGCTATGCAGCTCCCGCCGCCCAGCGTCGTATAACGAACTGGCCAGTAGGTACGCGAAGCTTGGAAGAACAATGCGCGGCCGTGAGCAATGGCAACGAACGTATATGCAGTGGTATTGGCACGGACAGCGTATCGGCAACTGCCGTCACGAGGACATCGGTACTGCGGTTTACACCACTAGCCTGCTCCTTGGGGGTGGCAAGGGGCTGCCCAATACTGATGTGAAATGGACTGATGCAGCTGCGGACAAGCTGACACTAGATTTCATGGGGCTGCTCCGTCCGAAGAAGAACGCTGCTACGGAGAATCACACTCCACATGATGAACTGGTGGACAACTACTCGTATGCAACCTGGAAACGTCTAGCTGACATCGACGGCGACATCACGCCAGAGGATCTGATCCCCCTTGACACCTGGCTCGCCGATCCGGTGCCCGAGCACTACTTCGGCCCGGACCGGATTCACTGACGCGCCCGCGCGCACTTGCCATGTCCGCGGAATCGCAGGCAGGGCTGCCTGCCTGCCATCAGATAATCGCGGGCGGGATGCCCGCGTTACCAGATCAACGGTAGCCGCGAATCCTATTCGCGGCGGATCAGCAGGCGCGAAGAGGCTTCGCGCCTACCCCACTGACAGCTGATCGCTGACAGCTGACGGCTGCCTCAGATAAACTCGAACTTGGTCCCCACCCCGCGCTCGACGGCCTGGCTGTACACGTGGTACGCCGTGCTCATGTCCTGGATCGCCAGGCCGACGCTCTTGAACAGCGTGATCTCCTCGTCGCTGCGCCGACCGGCCACGTCGCCGCGAATCACCTGGCCCAGGTCGCCCTGCACTTCCTTCCAGTTCCACTGGTCGTTGTCCGCCGGGATCATCAGGTCGCCGGCCTCGGCCATGCACGCGCTGGTCAGGTCGCAGAACACCCGGCTCTTGCTCACCGTATCCGTGTCGAGCTCGCGCATCGCCGGCGCGTGGCTGCCGATGCCGTTGATGTGCGTGCCGGCCTTGACCCACTCGCCCTTGATGATCGGGTCCTTGGCGCTGGTCGCCAGCGTCAGGATGTCACAGGCCGCCACCGCCTCGGCCGGATCGCCGGCCACCTCCGTCGGCACACCGGTCACCTCGGCAACCCAGTCGCAGAAGACCTGCTGCTGGTCGGGCGGATCGAGGCTGAAGACCAGGCACTTCGTGAGCTCGGCCGCCTCGGCCACCGCCCAGGCCTGGGTCTTGGCCTGCACCCCGCTGCCGAACAGCGTGTGCACCTTCGCGTCGCGCCGCGCCAGGAAGCGGGTCGCCACCCCGCTGACCCCGCCCGTGCGCATCGCCGTCAGATAGCCGCCCTCCATCACGCACAGCGTGTTGCCCGTCGCGCTGTCGAGCAGGATGATGGTGCCCAGCACTGCCGGCAGGTCGTGCTCGGCCGGGTTCTTGCCGAACACCGTGACCACCTTGGCCCCCAGCGCACCCAGCGCCGGCAGGAACGCCGGCATGAACAGCGCCACGCCCGGCGCCTGCTCCACCTTGATCGGCGTGCGCTGGGGCATGTCGACCGCGCCGGCCGCCAGCTCCGCGAACGCCTTGCTCAGAATGTCGATGGTGGATTTCATGTCCAGCAGTTCGTGGACGTTCTCTCTTGTCAGCAGCAGTGCCATCGCCCGCCTCCCTAACCAGTGAATTCTGCGATAACCATATTATTGCAGGCGTCGAAAGGCCCCGCCCATCCCCCTGTCTCAATTGCGTGAATGCGCATCCTGCAGCACAGCGCTGGCATTGCAGGCTGTCTCATTTGTGGATAATCGGTGGATAATGGCCACGGCGGCAGTTGCGCGGGGGCCATAGCAGTTATAATGGTCACGGCGGCGGGAGCGAGCGGGCGACCTCCGCTTTTTTTGGCGGGAGAGCCGGGGTACGGACGTGTAATCATTGCGCCACGCGGCGCGCCTGGGTCGAGGGAGTAGCCAGCGGCGCCCCGCCGAGCGGCGGGCACCGCGGGATGAGACGGGAGCATAAACGTAGCCGTGCCTGACTTCGTGCACCTGCACAATCACAGCGAATACTCGCTGCTGGACGCCATCGCGCGCTGCCGGGACATCGCCGAGCGGTGCAAGGAACTGGGCTTCGACGCCTACGCGCTGACGGACCACGGGGTGATGTACGGCGCGATGGAGTTCTACCTCGCGATGCGCAAGGCCCACCTCAAGCCGATCATCGGCTGCGAGCTTTACGTCGCACCGCGCACCATGGCCGATAAGGATCACGAACTGGACCGCCGCGCCCGGCATCTGGTGCTGCTGGCGATGAACCACCGCGGCTACCAGAACCTGATGAAGCTCTGCTCGCTGGCGGCGACGAAGGGCTTCTACTACAACCCGCGCATCGACGTGCCGGCGATCATGGAGCACAACGAGGGGCTGATCGCGCTGACCGCCTGCCCCGGCGGCGTGCTGGCCGGCGCCTTCCACCGCGAGGGCGAGCAGTCGGCGCGCGCCGAACTGGAGCGCTATCTGCGAATCTTCGGCGAGGAGCGGCTGTTCGTTGAGATCCAGAACCACGGCCTGGAGATCGAGGAGCGCTTCCGCCCCTGGGCGATGAGCGTCGCGCGCCAGTACGGCCTGCGCGTGGTGGCGACCAACGACTGCCACTACGTGCACAAGGAAGACGCCCGACCCCACGACATCGCGCTCTGCCTGCGGGACAAGAAGCTGCTGACCGACACGGACCGCAAGAAATACTCCGGCCCGGACTACTACATCCGCAGCGCCGAGGAGATGGCGGCGCTGTTCCCCGGCTGCCCGGAGGCGCTGAGCAACACCCGCGTCGTCGCCGAGCTGTGCAACCTGGAGCTGGACCTGGAGGCGGTGCACTTCCCGCGCTTCACCATCAGCGACGACGAGCTGTCCGAGCTGAAGTCGTGGGCCGCCGCGCACCCGGAGGACGCCGGCAACGGCTCCCCGGCAGTCGACACCGGCGGCGCGGGCAGCCCTCCCACCGCGGGCAATGGCCATGCCGCGGAATCGAGCGCGATGACCGACACGGCCGCCGCGTTCGAGGCGCAGCTGCGCCGGCTGAGCTACGAGGGCGCGCGGCGGCGCTACGGCGAGGTCACGCCGGAGCTCCGGGAGCGCATCGAGTACGAGCTGTCGGTGATCATCTCCAAGGGCTTCACCACCTACTTTCTGATCTGCGCCGAATTCTGCGGATTCGCCCGCGGCCAGAACATCCCGGTCGGCCCCGGGCGCGGCAGCGCGGCGGGCAGCGTGGTGGCCTACTCCCTCGAGATCACGGACCTCGACCCGATCAAGTACGGGCTGTACTTCGAGCGCTTCCTCAACCCGGAGCGGATCGAGCTGCCCGACTTTGACATCGACTTCTGCTACCGGCGGCGCGACGAGGTGATCGAGCACGTCCGCCAGCTCTATGGCGAGGACCGCACCGCGCAGATCATCACCTACAGCCGGCTCAAGGCGCGGGCCGTGATCAAGGCCGTCGGGCGCACCAAGGGGCTGGAATTCCAGCGCACGGACCGCGTCACCAAGGAGATCCACGGGCTCAACCCGACGATCGGCGAGGCGCTGCAGGCCAGCGCGCCCCTGCGTCAGATGTACGACAGCGATCCGGAGATCAGGGAGTTGATCGACGACGCGCAGCGGCTGGAGGGCATCGCCGCCCACCACAGCGTCCACGCCGCCGGCCTGGTGATCGCCCCCGACGAGCTGTGCTGCTTCGTGCCCGTCCAGGCCCAGAAGGACAGCGACTGGCTGGTGACGCAGTACGCGATGGACACCGTGCCCAAGACCGGCCTGGTCAAGTTCGACTTCCTCGGGCTGCGCAACCTGACGATGATCCAGGACACGGTGGAGTTCATCCGCGAGTACGAGGGCCTCGAGATCGATCCGCGGGCGCTCCCCGACGACGACGCCGAGACCTTCGCGATGCTGCAGCGCGGGGACGCCTACGGCGTTTTCCAGTTCGAGGCGCCGCAGGTCAAGCGGATGCTGCACGACGGCCGGCCCGAGACCGTCGCCGATCTGGCCGCGATCAACGCCGCCAACCGTCCCGGCCCGCTGCAGTCGGGCAACACCGAGCGCTACCTGCTCAGCCGCCGCAATCGCGCCGCGAGCGTCTCGACCTACCCCGCGATCGCGGAGATCCTGGAATCGACCGGCGGGGTGCTGCTGTTCCAGGAGCAGGTGCTGGAGATCGCGCGCAAGCTGGGCGGCTTCACCCTCGGTGAGGCCGACATGCTGCGCAAGGCGATGGGCAAGAAGAAGCTGGACGTGATGGAGGCCCAGCGCCAGCAGTTCATCAGCGGCGCCCGGGAGCACAACGTCGGCCAGCGGGAAGCCGAGGAAATCTGGTCGATGATGGAGAAGTTCGCCGGCTACGGCTTCAACAAGGCGCACTCCGCCTGCTACTCCTGGATCAGCTACCAGACCGCCTGGCTCAAATGCCACTGGCCGCACTACTTCATGTGCGCGATGCTCAACAGCTACATGGGCCACGCCGACAAGCTGGCCGAAATCCTGGTGCAGTGCCGCAAGATGAAGATCGAAGTGCTGCCGCCCTCGGTCAACGCCGGCGAGTTCTGCTTCACCCCGACCAGCGACGGCCGCATCATCTTCGGCCTCGGCGGGATCAAGGGCATCGGTGCGGGCGCGGTGCGCGGCATCGTCGAGGAGCGCAAGCGCGGCGGGCCGTTCGTCTCGACGGCCGGGTTCATCAAACGCACCCGCGGCAAAGGCGTCAACAAGAAGGTGCTGCAGTCGCTGTCCGTCGCCGGCGCCTTCGACTGCCTGGAAGCCGACCGCGTCGAGCTGATCAGGAACATCGACGACATCGAGAACTTCCTGCGCGGACCGTCCCGGCAGGAGGCGCTGTTTGGCGAGTTCGACGACGGCGGCGAGGGCGGGGCGACGCCGACGCGCGAGGTCACGCCGCTGGACGTCGCCCTGCTGGAGAAGGGCGCCGTCGGGGTGTTCCTGACCAACCACCCCTTCGAGGACCACCCGATGTTCAGCGACGATTCGCGGGTGCAGCTGGCCAAACTCCAGGAGTCGATCGAGTACGACCCGGCCCGCTGGCAGGGCAGCTCGCTGCCGACCGGCGGGCTGACCGGCCTGCTGACCGACGTATCGACGCGCTTCTCACGCGGCAACAAGCTCTACGCCCACGCGCGGCTGGAGGACCCGGAGCGCTCCGTGCGGCTGCTGATCTGGCCGAACACCTACGCCGAGGCCACCGCGCACATCAAGGACAACACGCCGGTGGTGATCTGGGGCAAGGTCGAGTTTCCGGACGTGGTCGAGGAAGGCGACGAGGTCTGGAACAGCCTGGAGGTGATCGTTGACCGGCTGGAACCCTACACCGCCGCTGACCAGCCGCCCGCGGCCGCCAGCGGGAAGGTGAACCCGTCCTACGAGGGCGGCGAGACGGATGCTTTCGCGCCGCTGCCCGTCACCGTCGAGGTCGATCTGGGGGCGACCACCAAACACCAGCTGGAGCTGTTCGCCGCCGCGCTGGAGCGCACCCATGGTGACTGCGAGGTGCGGATGGTGCTGCGCGAGGTATCGGGGGACGTGCGGCGGGTCAAGCTCGATCAGCGCTTCGCCATCGACATCGCCGCCACCGGCCAGCTGGAGAGCGAATTCCCATTCATCACCTTCATGGAGGACGCGCCCGGCGACGAGGCCCACCCACCGGGCTGATTGGTGTAGAATCTATCCGGCGAGTGGGCCAAGCGGCCGCGGCGGGCCTTCGGGTTCGTCGAGGAAAGTCCGGGCACCACAGGGCAGGGCGCCGGGTAATTCCCGGAGGCTGTGAAGCCATGGAACGCGCTACAGAAAAGAACAGCCCGGTCTAGGCATGTGCGGCGGCAGGGACCCTCGGGTACCCGCACCGCCCGCCTAAATTCCGGTAAGGGAGTCCACGGGTAACGGTGAAACGGTGGGGTAAGAGCCCACCAGCGGCGTGGTAACACGTCGGCTCAGGCAAACCCGCCTGGTGCAAGGCTGAAAGCGGGGAGCGCAAGCAACGGCTGGCCCGGCCGCCCCGCGAGCGAGCCGCGAGACCCGCATGGCAACATGCGGGCCAGACAGATGGCCGCATAGACAGAACCCGGCTTACGGCCCACTCGCCCCTCAGTACCGCATGCGCTCTTCCGGGATCGCGTCGGGGTCCTGAGGCACCTCGATGCCCAGTTCCTGCTTGCATTTGTCGCGATAGAACTCGGCGTCAAAGCGTTCGTTGCGGTAGCTGGCGCGGACCCGCTCCGACAGTGTCAGGAACTGCTCGAACAGCGGCAGCGCCTCGTCGTAGCGCTTGAGTTCGTACAGGCAGCGCGCCTTGCCGAACAGCGCCAGCTTGCTCTCGGGATCGACGGCCAGCACCAGCTCGAACTTCTCCAGCCCCTCGGAGTACTCCTGGGCCTGCAGATGGTGCAGCCCCTGCTGGTAGTTGTACCGCGTCTTGCTGCAGCCTGCGAGCACCAGCAGCAGGCCCAGCGCGGCCGCCGCCAGCAGCATCCTGGTCAGTATTGCCTCATCCACATTAGCCATGACCGGCCTCCAACAGCTCCGGTTCCCGCTCGAATACGTCCAGGGTTGCCTCGATATCGCACAGAATCTGGTCGTGCAGCGCCGCCGGCGTCTCGAAGTCGATCCAGGCTCGCAGATACTCGATGAAGTCGATCCGCAGCGCCTGGCCGTAGAGCTTGCCCTCGAAGCCGACCAGATGGGCCTCGACGACGGTACGGCGGTCTCCCATTACCTCGTCGCCCGGCAACTCGCCACGCTCCAGCACGGTGCTCTGGTGCAGGATCGCGGTCATGACGCAGACGGCGGCGGGGTAGCGGCGGCCGGCCACCTCGCCGCGGCAGGCATATATGCCTGTCGGCGGCGCCAGCTTGCGCGGCGGCAATTCCAGATTGGCCGTCGCGACGCTTAGGGCCCGCGCGCCCTTGCCCTTGCCGTGCACGACCGGACCGAGCACGAAGTACGGGTGATCCAGGAACGCCCGCGCCTCGGCCACGCGCCCGCGGCGCACCAGCTCCCGTGCGCGGCGCGACTTGACCGGCTGACCGTCCTCGGCCAGCGCCGCGACGAAGATCAGCTCGATGCCCAGTTCTGCCGCCAGCTGCTCAAAGCCCTCGCGCCCCGCGATCTGGTCGTTGCCCAGTTTGCTGTCATAGCCGCTGCAGAGGCCCGCCAGCTCGATCCGCTCGCCGAGCCCACGCAGGAACTGCGCCGCGCTCTGGGCCGCGATCGAGGCGTCGTACTCCACCATCAGCACGGCGTCGATGTCCGTGCTGGCCAGCAGCCACAGCTTCTCCTCGGGCATCGTCAGGTAGGGGTACTGCTTGTCGGGGTAGTGGAAGCCGCGCGGCGAGTTGGTGAAGGTGATCGCCAGCGAGCGAGCGCCCAGCCGGCGGGCACTCGTGGCCAGCCGGTCCAGCAGCAGCCGGTGGCCGCGATGCAGCCCGTCGAAGAAGCCGACGGTCAGCACCACCGGGCCGGCCAGGCCGGTGCCCAGTTCATCCATGCTGCGGAAAACATCCATCGTGGTTCCCGACGGGACTCAGTCTAACCGATGCTGAGAATCGATCCTACTTGCGCAGGCGGGCCTGATCGCGGTCGATGTCGCGGCGCTTGATCGTCTCGCGTTTGTCGTACTGCCGCTTGCCGCGCGCCAAGCCGATCTTCAGCTTGACCCGGCCGCGCACGAAGTAGGCCTTGAGCGGCACCACGGTGAAGCCCTTCTCGATCACCCGCCGTCGGAGGCGCCGCAGCTCGTGGCGATTGAGCAGCAGCTTGCGGCGGCGCAGCGGGTCGACCGCGACGTGGCTCGAGGCCTGGGGGTACTCCGGTATGTGGCTGCCGACCAGCCACAGCTCGCCGTCGCGGATCTCGCAGTAAGCCTCGCGCAGGCTGAACGAGCCCTGGCGCACCATCTTGACCTCGCAGCCACTGAGCACGATGCCGGCCTCGAACTCCTCGTCGATCGAGTAGTTGCGATAGGCCTTGCGGTTGCTGATCACCGGCGTGCCGGCGGGCTGTTTGGGTTTCGCCATCGCCCGCGATTATAGCCGGGCGGATAGCCCTGGTGTAAAATCAGCGGTCATCATACGCGTGCCGCGGTGGATGCCCCCCACGCGGCGCCGCCTTGAGGAGGATGGCATGCCTGACACCGGTCTACCGGGCACTGTCGACTGGACGCGCGAGACGATTCTGGACTACGTTCACCAGCACAACATCGAAGCCATCTGGCACTGGTTTGTCGATATCGAGGGCTCGCTGAAGGGCTTCGCGATCACGCCCAGCGAGCTGGAGCGCAGCCTCGACGACGGAATGCACTTCGACGGTTCCAGCATCAGCGGCTTCAACGCCATCGAGGAGAGCGATCTGCTGGCCCGGCCCGACCTGGCGACCTTCGCCCCGCTGCCGGACAACAGTGACTCGCCGCGCTCGGCGCGTTTCTTCTGCGACATCGTCAACACCAACGGCGACCCCTATCTGCGGGATCCGCGCCAGACGCTGAAGCGCGTCATCGGGGCCGCCAAAGAGAAGGGCTTCGCGAGCTTCATGGGCCCGGAGATCGAGTTCTTCATCTTCAAGAGCATGGACAGCCCGGAGCCGACGGACTACGGCGGCTACTTCACCGGCCCGCCGGTCGACCGCGGCAACCGCATCCGCACCGAGATCATCACGGCGCTGCAGGCGCTGGGGATCACCGCGGAGTACCACCACCATGAAGTTGCGGAGAGCCAGCATGAGATCGACCTGCGCTACGACGAGGTGCTGCGGATTGCGGACGCCGCCGTCACCTACAAGTACGTGGTCAAGCAGGTGGCCTACAACCACGGCGTCTACGCCACCTTCATGCCCAAACCGATCTTCGGCGTCAACGGCAGCGGCATGCACGTCCATCAGTCGCTGTTCAGCGGGGACACGAACGTGTTTGCCGACCTCAGCGATCCCCAGGGGCTGAGCAAGACGGCGCGCCAATACATCGCCGGGCTGCTGAAGTACGCCGAGCCGTGCTGCAGCTTCTGGGCGCCGACGGTCAACAGCTACAAGCGGCTGGTGCCGGGCTACGAGGCGCCGGTCTACATCGCCTGGTCGCTGCAGAACCGCAGCGCGCTGGTGCGCGTGCCGGCGATCGTGCCGGGCCGCGACAAGAGCGTGCGCTGCGAGCTCAGATGCCCCGACCCGTCCGCGAATCCCTATCTGGCCTTCGCCACCATGCTGGGCGCCGGGCTGAAGGGGATCGATGACGAACTGGAGCTGGAGGATCAGCACGAGGAGAACCTCTACGACCTGACCGAGCTGGAGCGCCACCAGCAGGGGGTCAAGAGCCTGCCGGGCAACCTGAGCGAGGCGCTGCACCACACCAAGAAGAACAGGTTCGTGCGCGAGCTGCTGGGCGATGACCTGGTCGAGAACTTCGTGCAGGTCAAGTACCGCGAGTTCGACGACTACCGGATGCGCGTCACGCAGTGGGAACTGGACCGCTACTACGCCGTGCTGTAACGACTCCCGGCTTAGCGGCTGAACTGGCAGCGGGCTGGCACCGTCAGGCCGGTGTGGTGTAGAGTTGGCTCATCACTGCACTGGCAACCACGAAAAGCGGAGGCGTGTATGCGGCTAGCTAGTCTGACACTGATCGTCGCGGCGGCGCTGCTGGTGTCGTGCGGCAACAGCGGGCTGCCCACCAGTTCACTGACGATCCGCAACGCGGCGACGAACGCGCTGATCTCGGCCCCGACCGCCCAGGGCGTGCTGAGCATCACCGTCGGCGGCGGCGAGCAGGTCAAGGTGATGCGTACCTGGACCAACGAGTTCGGCAACACCCTGACGGACGACGTCACCCAATTCACCAACTTCAAGTGGGAGAGCGGCACCAGCTTCGCCGCCTTCGATCAGCTGGGCAACATCACCGGCCTGGCCGCCGGCATCGCCGTGCTGGAGGCCAAGTTCCGCACCGATGCATTCGAGCCCTGGGACATCTGCCGGCTGACTGTCGAGGTCATCTAGCGCCGGCTCAGCTCTCGTCATCCGGCGGCGCGGCCCGCAGCCGCCAGGTCTGGGCGCGGGCGAGGTTCTCCAGCGTCTGCACCAGCGACAGCGTCGCCTCGATCCCCTGCCCCGCCACCACCGGCCCGTGACCGCCGATCAGCACCGCTCCGCGCTGACAGCCCTTGAATGTAGCCAGCATGGCCTCGGCCACCTGCTCCCCCAGCTCCGCCGTGCCGACCGGAATCTGCGGCACCAGCGGGATCTCGTGCGGGCGGGCGGGCCTTAGCAGTTCGGCGTGGCTGTGGGGCACAGGCAGCGGCTGTTTGGCCACGCAGAAGCTAAGCAGGCCCCAGGGGTGGCCGTGCCAGGAGAAGTCCCAGTCGGGCTGGGCCGCCAGAACCGCGCGATGCACGCGGTTGTCGCGGCTGGGCCGCCGGCCGGCCCGGGCCATCGAGGCCTCGCCGCCGCCCGGAAACAGGATGAAGTCATCCGGCTCCAGCCGCCAGCGCAGCTGCTCGGCGGCCTGGGTGGGCGTGATCATCACGCCCTCCTCGACGCGCAGCGCCAGGTTGCCGCCGCTGACGTCCAGCAGGCCCGCGGCCAGCAGGTCGGGGATCAGCTTCAGTACGCGCTCGATGCTCTCCACGCAGTCATTATACGCAGCAGCGCGTACAATTGGCCGATGGAGCGCCTACTTGTCACTGGCGGGCTGGGCTTCATCGGCAGCGCCTTCATCCGGCTGCTGCTGGAGACCGAGTCCGATACGGAAATCGTCAACTACGACCTGCTGAGCTACGCCGGCAATCCACTGAACCTGGCGGACATGGAGGATGACCCGCGCTATCAGCTGATCGTCGGCGACGTCGCGGACGTGGAGCACGTCGACTGGCTGCTCGGCGAGCACGGCTTCGACGCGATCGTGCACTTCGCGGCGGAGAGCTTCGTGGACAGGAGCATCCGGTCCAGCGCGCCGTTCATCCACGCCAACGTCTTCGGCACACAGGTGCTGCTGGACGCCGCCGTGAAGCACAAGCTGCCACGCTACCTGCAGGTCAGCACGGACGAGGTTTACGGCAGCCTCGGACCGCAGGGCGAGTTCACCGAGGACTCGCCGTACCAGCCGAACAACCCCTACAGCGCCAGCAAGGCGGGCGGCGACCTGCTCTGCCGCAGCTACTTCGTGACCCACAAGCTGCCGGTGCTGATCACGCGCTGCTCAAACAACTACGGCCCGCGCCAGTTTCCGGAGAAGCTGATCCCGCTGATGATCGCCAAGGCGCTGAAGGACGAGCGGCTGCCCGTGTTCGGCGACGGGCTGCACGTCCGCGACTGGCTGTATGTCGACGATCACTGCCGGGCCATCCTGGCCGTGCTGCGCGGCGGAACACCCGGCGAGGTCTACAACATCGGCGGGGGCCGCGAGATGCCCAACCTGGAACTGGTCAAGCTGCTGCTGGGCAGGCTGGGCAAGCCCGAGAGCCTGATCGAGTTCGTCCCCGACCGGCCCGGCCACGACCGCCGCTACGCGATCAGCTACCAGAAGCTGAAGCGTGAACTGGGCTGGGAGCCTGAGGTAATCTTCGAGGACGGCATCGCGATGACGATCGACTGGTACCTGGGCAACCAAGCCTGGCTGGACGCCATCGCCGACGGGACGTACCAGGAAGGGTACGGGTAGCACGACCCCGAACCAGCTGGCAACGAAATCGCGGTTCGCCTAGTCTCAAGGTACAGAGGCGCGTCATGATATGGAGAAAGCCAGTGTTCTGGTTACTGCTGCTCCTTGCCGCAATCCTTGGCAGCTTGGCTACGTATGCGGTGCGGCTATGGCTAGCAGAAAGAACCATCCTCGATCGTGAGGAGGTTGCTTCCGTCCTGCTCGACGCCATTGACAGCTACTACGCGGACCACAGTGAGTACCCACCGCTGCTTCACGGAGACCTCGACACTCCCATGCATCGATTCACCGACAATCCCAGACAAGCGGCTGACTGGCTATGGTACGAGAGCGGTGGCTCCTTCCCCCTGAGCGCACGCGTCTCGGGTTTCATGTCTCTGTCGCCTGATCCGCTGCTGGACGGAGGTTACCTTCGTCACTACCCGTTGGCGATTGCAGATTACGGTTGTGGGCCCGCCAACTGGCGATGGCAGGTCCGCTGGCGCTGTGCCGTGTCAACGCCTAATACGTACGTGATTGAGTTGGAGAATGGTGAGCAGGTTGATTGGGGCGCGCTGTACAACGCAGTCCGCCGCAATGAGTGGAACGAGCGACAGCGGCGGTTGTCCTTGAAGGCAGAGGATCTGCCACCGGTGGGCGAAGTCATCAATCCGCGGCTCTACTCGTTGGCAGCCTACGAGTGGAGCACGGTTGACAGTGCTACGCCGACGGCCAGCCAGCTAGACGTCGCCTACACGTTCCATCCGCTTCCAGTTCCAAGCAGCATGCCCGTCGAGAGCCTGCCCTACTTCGGCTACCAGCGCGGTGAATGGCTCGGCACAGACCCACAAGAGGCCTGGCTGTGGTTCTATGGATTGGCAAAGCACTACGAGGGCGACGGCTCCGCCGGGAAGCCTATGGCACGCTGGAAACCAATGGGGCTGGATCTCATCAGCTGCGACACTGGCGAGATTCAGCCTGATGGTACTGCGGACGGCATCTGCCTGCTCTACAAACTGAAGAACGGCGAGATCGCGGAGGTTATCAGGGCTGGCGACCTTGGCCCGTCACCCTCCAAACGCGGGCGCGACTAACTGCCGCGGTCCACTAGCCGCAGACCTACCCCCGGGCCAGCATAACCAGCGCCGCGCCGCCGCAGACCAGGATCGCCGCCAGCCAGCGCCAGTGCAGCTTCTCACGGTAGATCCAGGCGCCCGCCAGCGTGGTGATCACGATCGCCAGCTGCGAGAACGGCTCGATCACGCTCGGCGCGAAGTAGTCGAAGCAGCTCAGCAGCGCCACATAGCCGAAGACGCCCACCAGGCCAGTGGCGATCGCGATCCATCGGCGCTCGCGCCACAGCTGCGCCAGCCGCGCGGTGCGTCGGCGCGCCAGCAGCAGCCCGATGCAGACCAGGCCGACCACGATGTTGCTGCTGGTGGCGTACAGCAGCGGCTGCGCCACGTCGGCGACCCGGCTGTCGACCATCCGCGTGCCCGCGATCGCGAAGGCGTAGTAGATCGCGCCCAGCGCCCCCGGCTGCCTGAGCACGCCGAGCGGATTCAGCGCCTGCCAGAGGTTGACGCCGGGCTGCATGTTCAGCAACGTCACGCCGGCGGTGACCAGCGCGATGCCCGCCGGTGCGCACCAGCAGAAGCCGACGTTGCCCGCCAGCAGATCGAAGACGTAGAGAATGATGAAGGTCAGCGAGGTCAGCGGGGCCAGCAGGCTGACTTCGCCGCGGCCCAGCGCCCACATGAACAGGATCATCCCGGAGGTGAAGATCAGCGCGCTGAGCATCGAGCTCCCGATCCACTGCGGTACCGCCGCGAGCACGCTCGGATCGCCGGCGATCAGCACGCCGGCCAGCGGCAGGATGAAGGCTCCGCCGATCAGCACGAACAGCGCCGTGGACGCGATGCTGCTCTGATTGCGGTTGAGGGCCTTGATCAGCGGGAAGCTGGCGGCCAGCAGCAGGACGCGCAGCGTCAGGATCAGATACCCGGTGGATGAAACGTCCCCCATCAGGCCGCGCCCATCCTAGCAGGCGCGCGGCCGATACCGCTGCTAAAATACTCGTTCGCCCGCGCCGGACACGCGAACGCGGGCGGATTGATCCGGCTAACTACGACCCCAGGGGAGGAAGAGCATGGGCGACAGTGTTGCTGCCAAGATACTGAAGGCGCATCTGGTCGAGGGCGAGCTCAAGCCCGGCCAGGAGATCGCGCTCAGGATCGACCAGACGCTGACCCAGGACGCCACCGGCACGCTGGCGTTCCTGCAGTTCGAGGCGATGGGCATCCCGCGCGTCAAGACGGAGTTGAGCGTCAGCTATGTCGACCACAACATGCTGCAGAGCGACTTCCGCAACGCCGACGACCACCTCTACCTGCAGACGGTGGCTGCCAAGCACGGCGTCTACTTCAGTCGCCCCGGCAACGGCATCTGCCACCAGGTGCACCTGGAGCGCTTCGGCGCGCCGGGCAAGACCCACCTCGGCAGCGACAGCCACACCCCGACCGGCGGCGGGCTGGGCATGGTCAGCATCGGCGCGGGCGGCCTCGACGTCGCGGTGGCGATGGGCGGCGGGCCGTTCTACACGCCCTGCCCCAGGATCGTCGGGGTGAAACTAACCGGCAAGCTCCAGCCCTGGGTCGCCAGCAAGGACATCATCCTCGAGATGCTCAGGCGCCTGACCGCCAAAGGCGGTTTCGGCAAGATCATTGAGTACTACGGTCCCGGCATCGAGTGCCTGGACGTGCCGGCGCGCGCCACGGTCTGCAACATGGGCGCCGAACTGGGCGCCACCTGCAGCCTGTTCCCCAGCGACCACCATACCAAGGCCTATCTGGAGGCGATGGGGCGCGGCAAGGCCTGGACGGAGCTGCTGCCCGACGCCGACGCTCACTACGACGAGCACGTCGAGATCAACCTCGACGAACTGGAACCACTGATCGCCAAGCCGCACAATCCGGACAAGGTGGTGCCGGTCAGCGAGGTCGCGGGGCTGAAGCTGAACCAGGTTTGCATCGGCAGCTGCACCAACTCCAGCTATCACGACCTGGCGGTCAGCGCAGCGGTGCTCAGGGGCCAGATCGTGGCGCCCAACGTAAGCATGACGCTGACGCCGGGCAGCAAGAACGTCTTCAACCAGATCGCGGCCGACGGGTATCTGACCGACATCATCGCGGCCGGCGCGCGCATCCTGGAGAGCGCCTGCGGGCCGTGCATCGGCATGGGCCAGGCGCCGCCGAGCAAGGGCGTCAGCCTCCGAACCTTCAACCGCAACTTCGTGGGGCGCAGCGGCACCAAGGACGCCGACGTCTATCTCTGCAGCCCGGAGGTGGCCGCCGTCAGCGCGATCCGCGGCGTGATCACCGACCCGCGCGAGTTCGGCGAGTATCCGCACGTGGCGATGCCTGAGACCTACCTGATCGACGACCGCATGATCATCCCGCCCGCCGAGAACCCCGACGACGTAGAGGTGGTGCGCGGACCGAACATCATCCCGCTGGAGCCGCTGGAGCCGCTGCCCGACGAGCTGAGTTGCGAGGTGATCCTCAAGACGGAGGACAACATCAGCACCGACCACATCATGCCCGCGGGCGCGAAGGTGCTGCCCTTCCGCAGCAACATCCCCAAGATCAGCGAGTTCGTCTACGCCACCGTCGACGAAAGCTTCCACGACCGGGCGCTCGGCCTCAAGGCCGCGGGCGGCAGCGCGGTGGTCGGCGGATCCAACTACGGCCAGGGCTCCAGCCGCGAACACGCCGGACTGGCGCCGCGCTTCCTTGGCACGCGCTTCAAGATCGTCAAGGACTTCGCGCGGATTCACAAGGCGAATCTGATCAACTTCGGCATCCTGCCGCTGCTGTTCAAGGACGCCGCGGACTACGACCGCATCAAGCAGGGCGACCGGCTGGCAATCAGAAACGTGCGCGAGCAGGTGAAGACCCAGGACGAAATCACCGTCCACAACGATACGCAGGGCTACGAGTTCCAGGCGATCGCGACGCTCAGCCAGCGCGATCGCGCGATCCTGCTGGCCGGCGGCAAACTGAATTTCACACGGGAGCAGGCGCAGGGCTAGCGTCTAAGTCACATGCAGATACTCAGAGCAGTCACCGCGGGGCTGGCGGGCCTCGTGCTCCTCAGCCAGACCGCTGCCTGCGATCAGCGGGGCGCCCAGTCACCCGGCGGTGGCACCGGCAGTGTGCCGATGGCGGATTCCACCGCGCCGGGCATCGACTTCGCCAAGACCAGCGTCGGTCTGCCCGCGCACACCCTGGACTTCATCACCGACCGTCCCGTGGCCCTGGCCGGGGCCCGCGGGGCGGGCAAGGTGTTCTTCGGCGCGGCAAACGAGGATGTAACCAGGGTGTACTGCCGCGACCTGGCGACCAGGCAGCGCACGCTGGTGGCCGAGCTGTCAGACCTGGTGCCGGCCTCGCTGGTCAGCAGCCGCGACGGTGAGGTGCTGATCTACAGCCGGCTCCGCGAGATCGACCGCTACATCGACGACCCGTTCTATCAGTTCCCGGCGCGGCTGTCGATCCTCTACCGCCGGGAGGTGAGCAGCGGCCAGACCGAAGAGCTGTTCGACTTCAGCGTCGAGCCCTGGCGCACCTACCGCGACGACCAGCAGATGCCGTTCATCAGCCCGGACGGTAGCCGGGCCTACGTGCTGGCCTACGACATCGACCGGCTGTCGCTCAACCGGCAGGTAACAGACTGGCTCGCGGTGGCAGCCGACCTCAAGCAGCGCGGCGAGGAGATGGAGGAGCAGGAGTACAGCGACACGCTGACCGGACTGCGCGACTACCTGGTATCCGGCTACATCGCACCGCGTTTCGAGGAGCTCGGCATCGAGCCGGAAGCGGAGGGCATGATCACGGACGCTGAGCAGGGGGCGATGGCGGAGATTGAGCGCCAGACCAGTGACCCGCAGGCTGCGCTGCTCATCTGGGACAACGGCGAGACGCAGCTGCTGCCGCTCGAATTCGCCGAGGGCCGTGACTACCTCTACCACTACATCGTGGCCACCGGCAGTCGGACCGTGCTGCTGGTCGCGCCCGACACGGCGGCCGACCCCATCCTGCCGCAGCCGATCTACACGGTTGACCTCGTCACCGGTGAGGTGACGGAGGCGGTGGCCGCCGAGGGATCACTGAGCACCATCGAGCTTGACCCAACCGAGCGAAACCTGCAGCTGATCGTCAATCCGGTGGATACGGAGAGCCGCGAGGTACTGACCAGAACGGAGCTGCAGGTTGTCCCGCTGGACGGGGGCGCGCCCGAGGTGACCGGCCTGCTTGGTGACTACCTCGGCTTCGCCAATCTGACCACCGATGGCAGCATCGTCGTCGGCCAGGACCGCGACGATCTGGATCTCTATCGGGTCGATCTCGCAGCCGGCAGCCGCACGCGGCTGAAGAAACTGATGAGCGAGATCGGCAGCATCTTCGTCTCCGACGACGCCAGGCACCTGATCTACTCCGACAGCGGCGTGCTGTTCCAGCTCGATCTGCCCGAGGATCCGGCGGCTGATCCAGCCTGGATCACCGACGAATACGCAGCCGGGCACCTGCAGGAAGCCATCGCGTTCTTCCGCGCGCTGGGGCTCGAAGTCCCGGAGGCGCTGGAAAGCGACTGGGAGGAACGGCAAGGGCTCGGGGCCCACGAGTACGCCTTCGAACTGCGCAACCCCGAGCGGCCCGAAGCGACGGCGCTCGTTCGCTACATGGCGGACGAGGGCCGGGTAGCCTCGGTGTGGTTTCCCTCCGGTTATCCGTTCGAGATCGACGCGGAGCTGCAGGGCAGCGACCTGGACTACTACGGCGTCGAATCCCTCGCCGAGCTGGCGCTGGATCGCGTCGGCTGGCTGCAGGGAGGCACTCGCTCCATCTACCAGCCCGGGCCGAATCCGCTGTACGACGCCCGCAGCGGCTCCTATGTCGTGATCTTCCGCGACGGCTACTGGATAGGATCGGGCGCCGACGAGGAGTGGGCCTACAATCGCGAAGCCACGCTGCGCATTCGGGCCAGTGACGGCATGATCGCGGAGATGACCCTTTCCGAACTGGAGCCGGTGATGAGTCAGCCCCGCGAGATTCCGATGGACCGCGCCGCGTACAACATCCGCAACTTCGAGGACCGCCCGATTCCGGAGGAAGCACCGATCCGGATCGACACCGAGAACCGACGGCTGGTGGTCCACCAGCAGCGGCTGGATCACTGGACGGACCAGGGTTACGAGCTGGCGCTGGTCAATCGGCTGTGCTACGAGATCGACACATTCATCATGCCGGAGGACGCCCTGATCTACACCACACTCATCGACACGGAGACAGGCAAGGTGCTGGGCGAGATCTCGTTCCAGCCAACGGGCGTACGGTGACGGCCGTGGCCGAAGAGAGCGCGATGCTACGCGTCCTGCTGACCAACGACGACGGCATTCAGGCCGAAGGGCTGCAGGCGCTGGCAGCCCAGCTGGCGCCGCGTTGCGAGGTGCTGGTGGTCGCCCCCGGTTCACCCCAGGGCGCCAAGAGCCACAGTGTCACGCTGCACAAGCCCGTGCGCCTCGATCCCATGCCCGGTTACGTTGCCGGCGCCGATCCCGAGCGGCTGACGGCCTACGCCTGCAGCGGCACTCCGGCGGACTGCGTGATGCTCGGCGCGCTGCATCTCTGGAAGGACCATCAGCCGCACCTGGTGCTCAGCGGAATCAACGACGGGGAAAACGTGGCCCAGGATCTGAGCTACAGCGGTACGGTCGGCGGCGCGATCGAGGGAGTCTGCTGCGGCGTGCCCGCCGTGGCGTTGAGCAGCGAGGGCTACCTGACCATCAGCCCGGCGGACGCGGCGCGGGCGGCCGAGCTGGTGCTCAGCATCCTGCTCTATGACAGCGTGCCGCCGCATCTGGCCGAGCTGGCGGCGGCCTGGCGCCGCAACGGCGAGCCGGACGGCGATGCGCTCTGGCGAATCCCGCAGCCGGCCGATCCGCGGCAGGCCGCCACTTATCCGGTGCCGGCCGACTGGTATCCCGCGGGCCTCGCCACACTGCCCTGCCTGAACGTCAATCTGCCGGCGAGAACCGTCGACGAGATCAAGGGTATCCGCTGGACCCGGTCCGGACGCCGCGAGTACCACGACGTGGTGCAGCCCGCCATCGACCCGCGGGGCCGTGAGCTGTACTGGGTGGCCGGTGACAAGGTGCTGCTGGAGGACGAGCACGCGGGCACCGATACCCACGGGCTGGCCCACGGCTACATCACCGTCACGCCCATGAGCTACGATAGAACCAACCACGAGGACCTCAGGCGGCTGCGGGCCTGGTCGCTGGAACGCGGATAAGGCAGCGGCAGTCAAAGGAAGCGTCATGAGCGACGACAGCACGCGCATCCTGGATGAAGGCACGGAGGATTACCCCCTCGATCCCGCCGCCGCGGCGGCCGCCGAGCCCTGTCCCCACTGCCAGACCTCGATCCCGGCCGGCGAGCAGTTCTGCCCGTCCTGCGGCTACCAGCGCGGCACCTGGGCTGCGGGCGACGAGGACACCGCCACTGAGCCGGCCGCCGAGGCCCGCTTCTGGCTGGTCGGCGCAGGTGAGGCCCGCTATCCGCTGCCTGACGGTGAGACGATCGCCGGCCGCGGCGACGTGGCCCTGCGCATCACTGACGGCTACATCAGCCGCAGCCACGCGCGCTTCACCGTTACCGACTCCGGCGTAACGGTGACGGATCTGGGCAGCGCCAACGGCACGTTCGTCGCCGGCGAGCGTTTGGAGGCGAACGAGCCCGCGGAGCTTGCGGTAGGCACCGCCTTCAAGCTGGGCCAGACCGAACTGGTGCTCGAGGCCGCAGAGGCCGCTTCGGCCGAGGAGGGCGACGCTGAAGCCGCGCCCGCCGCCGAGGCTGCTGCAGGTGAAGCCGCGGACGAGGACACGGCGGATGCCGAGGACAAGCCGGAGCTGCTGGCCGAAGCACACCTGGAGATGAAGCCGGCTGGCTCGCCGTGGTCGCTGGCGCGTACCGGCACGGACGAGGTGCTCTATCTGCCGTTCGGCGAGACGCAGCTCGGCCGCAAGCCCGACAAATGCGACATGGTGGTGCGCGGCGACAGCTACATCTCGGGTCTGCACTGCCGGGTCGTCGCCAGCCTGGAGCATCTGGAGGTCACCGATCTGGGCAGCACCAACGGCACCCACGCCAACGGCGAGCGCGTCGCGCCGGATCAGACGGTCGGGCTGGCTGCGGGAGACACGCTCAGGATCGGCAGCACGGACCTGACAGTGGTCTTTGAGGCTCCGGCCGAGGAGGAGGATGCGCCGCCCGCCGAAGAAGAGACGGAGCCCCGGGAAGGCGAGCAGGCCGAAGGCTAGCTCTTCAGCGCCTCGACCATCCGCTCCTTGAGCACCGGCACCACGTCGAACAGGTTGTCCACGATCCCGTAGTCGGCCAGCTTGAAGATCGGCGCGTCCGGGTTGTTGTTGACCGCCACGATGACCTTGCTGGTCTGCATGCCCGCCAGGTGCTGGATCGCGCCGCTGATTCCACAAGCGATGTACAGCTGCGGATTGACCACCTTGCCGGTCTGGCCCACCTGGTGGCTGTGCTCGATCCAGCCGGCGTCGACCGCGGCGCGCGAGGCGCCCAGCGCCGCGCCGATCGACTTCGCGAAGTCGAGCAGCGGCTCGAAGCCCTCCGGACCGCCCACGCCGCGGCCGCCGGACACTATGATGTCGGCTTCCTTGACGTCGATCATGCCCGCTTCCTTCTCGTCCACATGAGTCACCCTGGCCTTGTAGCCGGCCGGCGCCGCCAACGTCTGAGTGGTCACCGCCACCGGGTCTCCCGCCTCGGCGGGGGTGAAGTTCTTGGGCCGGATGGTCACAACGTGCGCCCCGCTACCGGTGAACGCGACCTTGCCGATCACCTTGCCGGCGTAGAGCGGCTTAGTGGCGACCAACCGGCCATCCTCGACCGTCAGCGCCGTCACGTCGCTGATGAACCCGCCGCCCAGTCGGGCCGCCAGCCGCGCCCCGAGGTCGCGCCCCAGGAAACTCTGCATCAGGAGCACATACTCGAAGCCGCCCGCCTCGATCACGGGCGCCAGGGCCTCGGTGAAGCCATCGCTGGAGTAGACCGGCACATCGCCGTCCAGCACGTGCACCGTCGCCACACCGTAAGCGCCGAACGCGGCCGCGGCAGCTTCCGCGCCGGGGCCGAGCAGTGCCGCATCGATCTCGTCACCGAGAACCCGCGCCGCCGCCACCAGCTCCGCCGCGTTGGCCTTGAGCTCATCTCGCCGATGTTCGCCTATGATCAGTACCTTTCCCATCTCAGTCTCCTAGATCACCTTCGCTTCTTCGCGCAGTGCAGTAACCAGTGCAGCTACCTTCTCCTCGACGGTCTCACCTTCGATGATGCGGCCCGGCTCCTTGCGCGGCGGATAGCCGGCGCTCAGCAGACTGACCGCCGCCGCCGCTCCGCCGACTTCGCCCGGATCGAGCCCCAGGTCGGCCAGCGTCCTGATTTCGATCGGCTTCTTCTTGGCCTTCATGATGCCCTTCAGCGATGGATAGCGGGGCTCGTTGAGTGACTTGTCCGCCGAGAAGATCGCCGGCAGCGCGCCCTCAAAGTGCTGCTTGCCGTCGTCGCCTTCGCTCTCGGCCCGGAAGGTATCGCCCTCCAGTTCCAGCTTCGCGATCAGTCCGACGTGCGGCCAGCCCAGTAACTCGGCCAGCGCGATCACGGTCAGACCCCAGTCGTAGTCCACCCCCTGGCGTCCGCCCAGGATCATTCCGGGTGCCAGCGGTTCGATCGCGGCCTTGAGCACGCGCGCAATCTGCAGCGGATCGGCACCGGCCAGCGCCGGATCGTCGACCAGCACGGCGTCATCCACACCCATTGCCAGGATCTTGCGGAGGTTCTCCTTGCTCTTCTCGCGTCCGACCATCACGGCGGTTACGGTGCTGTCGCCGAATTGCTCAGCCTTCCGAAGCGCTTCCTCAACGGCGAACTCATCGTATGGGTTTGCCACCATCGCCGTCTCGGACAGGTCCGGCAGGCCATCCTTCAGGGAGATCACCGCCTCGGTGTCAGCTACTTCCTTGACGATCACCACGATCTTCATTCCTCACCTCACTTGTGCCGCATGCTATCGGGCAGAGCCACTGTTCGAGCCTTGATGGCCGCCTGCCGGCGGGCGCCGGGGCGGTTCGCGATTCTAGCACAAGCGCGGCGCGGACACCCGCCGACCGCACGGGTTACAATAACCACGATGGATGCCCGGTCGCCACGGCGCAAGATGGACAGCGTGCTCGCGCTGCTCAACCTGCACAAAACCGGCCGCTTGTTCTGGCGCCTGGCGCTGGATCGCCGGGTGCCCTGGTCGCTCAAGATCTATGCCGTCGCCGGCCTGGTCTACTTCTTCTCGCCGCTGGACGTCGTGCCCCATGACTTCACCGGCATCGGGCTGGTTGACGACATCATCGTGGCGCTGGTGATCATGCAGGCCCTGATTGAGATGGCACCGGAAGATGTAGTGGACGAGCACTGCGAACGGCTCAGCATCGATCCCAGGCACGTGTTCACACCGGTGCCGGTGATCATCCGCGACGCGATGGACCTGTTCTTCACCGGGCGTGGAATGCGGCCCGGCCAGATGCGCCACGACGAGCCTGACCACGACTATCCACCGCGGCGGGGCCGACAGGCCAGGGCCGAGCGCGAAGAGCCACCGCCCTTCTCCCGCTACAGCGCCTACCGGGAGGACGACTAGCCGATGCGAGTCGCGTTCTTCGGCACTACGCTGTTCAGCTGCGCCGTGCTGAAGAGCCTGCTCGCCAGCCAGCATCAGGTGGTAGCGGTGGTGACGCAGCCCGACCAGCCGGCGGGCCGCCGGATGGAGATCTGTCCCACCCCGGTCTGCGGCGAGGCGCTGGTCACCCACCTGCCACTGCTGAAGCCGGAGCGTATCAGGAACAACCGTGCGTTCAGGCAAGAACTGGCCAGCCACAGCCCGGAGGCTTTCATGGTCGCCAGCTTCGGCCAGATCATCAGCAGCAAGACGCTGGAGCTGACCGCCCATCCACTCAACGTTCATCCCTCAGCGCTGCCCCTGCTGCGCGGGGCCTCACCGCTGAGATCTACCTTGCTGCAGGGGCTCTCCGAGACACAGTGCTGCATCATGCGGATGACCCCGCGGATGGACGACGGCGACGTGCTGCTGCGTGAGGGCCTGGTGGTTGATCCGCACTGGAACTTCGCGCAGCTCAGCGAGGCGATGGCCGCCGTCGCCTCGCGGTTGGCGATCGAGGCCCTGGATCAGGTGAGCGCGGGGACGGCTGAGTATGAGCCGCAGGATCACTCCCAGGCCACCTATTGCACGATGTACGGCCGCACCCACACCTGGATCGACTGGCGGCGAACGGCCGCAGAGCTTTACTGCTTCATCCGGGCCTGGGACCCCGACATCGGCGCGCTTACACTGCTGCCCGATGGGCAGCGCCTGAAGATCTGGCGGGCCCGGATTCAGCCACCGCCGCAGGACCTGGTTCTCCCCCCGTCGACCGCACCGGGCACCGTGCTGGCCGTCAGCAAGAAGGCGGCGTGGGTGGCCACCGGTGACGGCGCACTGAGGGTGATGGAGGTTCAGCCGCCGGGCAAGTCGCGGATGCCGATGGCCAGCTTCCTGGCCGGTCACGACCTGGCAGCCGGTCAGCGGCTCGGCGGCCCACCAGCCGACTGAGCGCAGCGCGTCCCGATCCGCACAGGGTATGATGCGGCCGTGAACGACGCCATCCGCGAGGCACTGGGCACACACGTCGACTGGCTACGCACTCTACGCTGGATCTCGACCGCCGAGCGCGTGCTCCCGATCGTCTGCGGCGTGCTGCTGTTGCTGGCCCTGGTGATTCCGGCCGCATTCGGCCACTTCAATGCGGCCTGGCCGGCGGCGATCGGCCACGCCCTGCTGCTGCTCGCCGCAGCGTATCTGGCGCCGCGCTGGCTGAGCAGCGCCGGTCTGGCACTCGTCGCGCTGTCCATCCTCAACTTCACGATCCTGAGCTTCTCCCCCGCCGGGGGCTTGGCCTGGCTGGGTATCATCATCGGCGGCCTGGGGCTGGTGAGCCTGCCGTTCACTGCCCTTAGCCACCTCAGACTGCGCCGGCGCTGGCAGGCAGTAGGCGGGTATGCCAGCAGAGATGACTTCCGCTGGCTGCTGACGCAGGCACCGCTGATCCTGCGCTGGCAGGTGCGGCGAGCGCTGGCCGACGTCGCCGGTGCCGGTCACGGCGCAGGCGGAAGTGCTGACCACTGCTGAGGCCGCATAGTTCCAAGGCATGCTGTCAGGCGAGTTGACTTCGACCTATACAGGCGTTACACTGCCAATGCGGGGTGGAGCGGTTGGTAGCTCGTCGGGCTCATAACCCGAAGGTCGCAGGTTCAAATCCTGCCCCCGCAACCACTCACCTCCAGGACGACGATCTCCGCTACTCGCTGCGCATCCGCTTGGTGCGCCGCTCTATCTGCGTGAACGCCTGGTCGGGGGCTCCCAGTTCCTCCAGCTTCTCCGCCAGCCGCTGCTCGTTATACTCATCCACCAGACCCAGGTCTGTGCACTCCCGCCAGACCAGTTTCTCAACGAACTGCCAGTGGCGCAGATGCTGCAGGGCATTCAGCATCTCCGTGACGTCCCGGGCCGAGGCTTTGTCCTTGACAAGCTGATACATCAGGTTGATTGCCTGCCAGACGAAGCTGGTCTGGTATACGCCGGGGTTGACCGTGTAGTCCTCGAAGATCTGCTCCAGGACCCCCACGTCGCGGGCCAGATAGCCCCAGCTGGCGACGTACAAGTCGAGCTCGCTGGTATGCATCTCGGGCGGAATCGCCGCGAAGTGGGCCTTGAACTCCGCGGGCGGGTAGTCCTGCTTGCCGTCCCTGAGCATCATGGTGCGCAGCTGAATCAGGTAGCTCCGTCGCGCGCCGGTCGCCAGTTCGTTGGGAACCGGTTCCGCCAGTTCGGTCAGCAGTGCGGCGCGCAGCGGTTCGATCTCGGCCGGGCCGCGGTCCAGCCGCTCGGCCTGCCAGCGCACATAGCGGAGCCTGACAACCAGGTACTCTTTCAACTCCGCGCTCAGTTCGTCGGCGGCCTGCAGCTCGGCTGCAACCTTCACCAGCGCCTCGAGCCCGCCCTCACGATCGTAGTCGTGCAGCTTCTCGAAGACCGCCGGGCAGTGCTCGTTGAACCAGCGGTGGGCGCGCTCAAGCTTGTCGGCGACCGTCTCAGACATCGGAGGCGTCCCGCTGCATCACTTCACTCCCGCACCACGATGATACTGCACGGCCGGGCAACTCGCAGTGACCAGTCCGGCACTGCTGTCCGAGATTACCTGCCTCATTCACCGCCGTGGGACCGCGGTGCTGGTCGTATACTACCTGTGACCGGGAAACGACTATGGGAGAGGTAGGCACAGCAACCGACGCGCTGGACTCGCGTTGCATCCTGCTCACGGACATCTACCAGTCCAGCCGCCTCAGCGAGCTGTATCCAGGTCAGTACCCAGCAGTACTGGCCACGCACAACGCGGCCGTCGAGAAGGCTGTCGCCAGTTGGAGAGGCCAGGTGTACAAGAACACCGGCGACGGCTACATCGCGTTCTTCGACAGGGCAGCCGAGTGCGTGGCCTGCGCGGTGATGCTGCAGCGGGAATTCTCCGCCTTCCCGCCCTTCGGAGACGATGACCCATTGCTGGTGCGCGTGGTCGCCCACGGTGGCGTATTGCGCACTATCGGCAGCGAGTTCTACGGTCCGGCGCTGAACCGCGCCAGCCGCATTTGCCAGGTTTGCCATCCGGGGCAGGTGCTGGTCAGCGATGCCGTTGCCGCCTGTGTGGACCAACCCACGGACAGCGCTGGTTTTCTCGACCTCGGCGAGCATCACCTGCGCGACCTCGCGGAGCCCGTACACCTGTACCAGCTTGATCATGAGGACTTCGCGCGCCGCGAGTTCCCGCCGCTGCCCACGCTCGGAAACCGGCCCAACAATCTGGTCGAGCAACCCAATACGTTCATCGGTCGCCGGCACGAGCTCAATGAACTGAAGGCCATGCTGCTCAACGGCGCACGTCTGGTAACCATCACCGCGCCGGGAGGCTACGGCAAGAGCCGGCTGGCCACACACCTCTGTGCTGATTTACTGGAGAGCTTCGAGCGCGGTGTGTTCTTCCTGGAGTTGGGACCGCTGCGAGATCACACCGGCATTGAGACCGCGTTGGCGAACGCCACCGGGTTCCAATTCCACGGCAGCGGAGACCAGCAGGAGCAGCTGATCGACTACCTGCGCGAGAAGGAGATGTTGCTCTGCTTCGACAACTTCGAGCACGTGCTGGATGGAGCGTCCTTCGTCGGGGCTGTTATCAGGGAGGCCTCAAAGGTCAAGGTTGCCGTCACAACACGCGAACCGCTGCGCATCCGGGGCGAACAGGTGTACCCGTTGCAGCCGCTGCCCGTCGGACGACTGCAGCACGAGCACTCCGACGCCGTGCTGTTGTTCGTCGATCGCGCCAGCCTGGTCAGCCCGGGATTCAGCCTCTCCGAGCAGTCGCTTCCGCTGGTGCGCGACATCTGCACGCGGCTCAGCGGCATCCCGCTGGCCATCGAACTCGCCGCGGCCTGGATGGACAGCTTCACGCTGGCGGAATTGCTGGCTGAACTGGACCAGCAACTGGAACTAACCGCGCGCCTCAGCGACGTGCCCGAGCGTCACCGCAGTCTGCGGGCAAGTCTGGACTGGAGCTGGAACCTGCTGAGCGACGAGCAGCGGCAGATGCTGATGCGGCTGTCTGCTTTCCGCGGCGGGTGCTTCGCGGAAGCGGCGTCGGCTGTCCTGGGCGCCAGGGGCATGGCCCTGCGCCAGAAGCTGTCTGAGCTTGCTGACAAAAGCTGGCTGATTACACGTGAAGTGGACGGTCTGACACGGTTCTTCCTGCGCGATGCCGCCAGTCGTGAGTATGTCTTCGAGAAGCTGGCAGCGACCCGTACAGACAGCTCTGGCGGCCTCTACGAGCAAGCCGTGATGGCCCATGTGCGCTTCTTCTCCGAACTGATGGAGCGCGAGGGGCCCAGACTGGAGGGCCACGGCCAGCTCGATGCATTCAGGTTGCTGCGCCTGGAGATTCAGAACATATACGAAGCGCTGGACACGCTCCTCAATCGCCTGCAGCAGGCCGATGCCCCCGATGACATCGAGGGGTTGCTCCTGCCCATCGCTCGCTGGCTATGGGTGTTCCTGAACATGAGCAGTGAGTTTCGCGAGTGCGCCGCGCGCTATGCGGAACTACGAAACGCCCTCGGACCTACAACTCACCTCAAGACCGTGCTGGTCTGGGCGCACCTGGGATGCAGTAAGGCCCACCTGCACCTGGGCGCACAGCAAGAAGCAGTCAAAGAGGCCAGGTCGGCAAATACGATTGCGCAGGGACTGCACGATCAACCGACACTCGCGACCGTGCTGCACCACTCGGGAAGAGTCGCATGGATGCAGGGCAACTTCGAGGTCGCGCGCGCATATTGCTCGGAGGCGCTCGCAATCGCCCGTGAAGTCGACGATCGCAACGCCGTCTCGGTGTCCCTCAACACGCTGGCAACGATCGACGCGCGACAAGGCGATTTCGATCTGGCGGGCAGACTCCTGACCGAATCAATCGCCATCATGCGCGAGATCGGTGACCGCTGGGGAATCTCCTACGTGCTACTGAATCAGGGGAACGTGGAGCAGCACCTGTGCAATTACGACAAGGCACGCGAGCTCTACAACGAGTCCCTGGCAATCAGGCGCGAGTTCGGAGATCGTTCCGGCATTACTGACTGCCTCAACCAGCTGGGGATTCTTGAGGGCATCCAGGGCCGCTTCGCAGCCGCGCGTGATTGCTTCATCGAGTCGCTGACCATCCGGCGAGAACTCGGATCCCGCTTGAAGATCGCCGCTTCGATCAATAACCTCGGGATCGTCGAGAAGGAGCTCGGCAACTACGATGAGGCGCGAGCGCTGTACACCGAGTCGCTGGCCATCAGGCGCAGCGTCGGGGACCGGAGTGGAACGGCGGGAACGCTGCACAATCTGGGGAACGTGGAGTGCCTGCAGGGGATGCTGACCGCCGCTCGCGAGCACATCGCTGAATCGCTGGCGCTCTTCCGCACGATGGGCGACCGCAACGAGATCGCCAACTGTCTCCATGGCCTGGGCAATGCGGAGGTGGCCGAAGGGCGGCGCGGTGCCGCACGTCCGCTCCTCGAGGAAGCGCTCGCCATCAGGCGCGATATCGCCGACCGCGCCGGCGTCGCGGTACTGCTCACCAGCCTGGCGAGCCTGGAGTCGGCAGAGGGCCACACGGACCTGGCTTGCAGATTGATCGCGGAGTCCCTGGCTATTCGGGCTGAGATCGGTGACCACAACGGCCTATGCCTGGCGGCGGGAACCGCGAGCCGCATCCTCTTCGCCGCAGGCCGTGGCGAGCCGGCAGTTGTCTGCCTGTACGGCGCCCGCTACCATTCCGGCCAGCTCGGCGTAGTGCTGACTCCCACACGGCGGCAAGCACAGGAAGCAGATCTGGCCGCCATCGAGAACCCCGATTCCGGCATGGCGCCAGATGAGCGCGCGCGGCTCAAAGCCCAGGCCGAGGCGATGTCCATCGACGAGCTGGCCCAGTACGCGCTGGAAGCGCTGGGCAAGCTGGAGCCGGACTAGTGCCAGGCGCTCAGGCTGGTCAGAACTCCTTGACCCACATCCGGCCGGCGGCGATGATCTCGAATCCCAGCGCGCTGTAGAAGCGGTTGGCGGCCATGCCGATGCCGGTGGCCACGTGGCAGCACTCGGCGCCAAGTTCGCAGGCACGCCGGTGCCCCTCCCCCATCAGCAGGCCGGTGAGCCCCAGCGGCCGCGGCCTGGGCGTGGCGCAGACCGGCTCGAACAGGCCGAAGCGATTGTCCTCGTCGTAAATCATGCCGGCCAGCGCTGCAAAGCTGCCGTCGGGCGCCACTGCGACCAGTTCCAGCTCCGAGCGGAATGACGGAGACTTGGTGGTGAAGGTTGCTATCTCCTCTGCCTTGTGGAAGTCCCGTCGAAAAGCGGCATTGAGCAGCGCGGCATAGCGTTCACAGTCCTCGGCGTGCCCCGGGCGCACTTCGTGCAGGCGGTAGCCGTCGGGCATCCGAGGGGGCTCGCTGACTGCCTCGCTGCACGGCTTGCGGCGGAACACGTCGCCCTGCTCTCTCTGCTGAAAGCCGCGCTGGCCCAGCAGCTGCTGGCGCTGCTCGTCATAATCCCAGGCAAAGACCCCCAGCTTGCGCCAGCCGTCCTTGCCCGGCCGCACCAGGTTCGCCTCCGCCCACTCCAGCATCTCGGGCTCCAGCCGGCGGAAGTCCCTATGGACCTCCAGCCAGGCGTCGCCCGTGCCCTCGGGATGCACCGCGCCGACCAGCCGCCCCTCCTGCGTCTCCCACAGCCGGACGCCCTGGGCTCCGCCCCACTTCTCCGGCCAGCCCGCCTGCGCGTTGTGGAAGTAGCTGCCGTCCCAGCGGCGCACTTCCCAGTTGAAGGCCGGCGGCATCAGCGACCAGGTCTCGATCAGGAAGCGGCGAACCAGCCAGAAGTCCTCCTCGCCGCGCGCAGGTCTCGACGTAATCCGCCCGGCTGTGTCGCCCGCCGACATGCGAGCAGTGTACTACTGTGCCTGGTCCGCGCCTGTCACTGCACGCGCACCATCCGGCGCAGCTGCCAACTGCGAACCCAGAAGAACAGCACCGGGATCACAAACAGCACCATTATCGTGCTGGAGACCAGGCCGCCGATCAGCGGCGCGGCGATCGGTTTCATCACGTCGCTGCCGATCCCGGTCGCCCACATCAGCGGCATCAGCCCTAATAGGCTGGTACTAACCGTCATCAGCTTTGGCCTCAGGCGCTTGCCCGCCCCCTCCAGCACGGCGCTGTAGATGTCGCCGGGCCTCAGCCAGCCCTTTAAGAGCCGCCGGTCCAGAGCCTCCTGTAGATAGACGATCATCAGCACGCCGGTGTTGACCGCCATCCCGAACAGCGCGATGAACCCCACCCAGACCGCCACGCTGATGTTGAAATCCAGTGCCGCCAGATACCAGACCCCCCCGATAAAGGCGAACGGCAGGCTGGCCAGCACCAGCAGCGCGTCGGTCATATCGTTGAAGGTCAGGTAGAGGAAGACGAAGATGATCAGCAGCGCAATCGGGATCAGCAGCATAAGCCGCGCCCGCGCGCGCTGGATGTTCTCCCACTGGCCGGCGATGGTGAAGTAGTAGCCCGGCGGCAGCCTGAGGCCCTGTGCCAACGCGGCCTCCAGGTCCTCGACGGCAGAGCCGATGTCGCGGTCGCGGATGTTGGCGAACACCACGCTTCTCAGCAGGCCGTTTTCGGCCGCGACCAGCGGCGGGCCACTGACGTACTCCATGCTCGCGACCTGCCCCAGCGGAATCGGCCCCTGGTGCGGCGTGTCGATCAGCACGTTCTGAATCGCCGCCGGCGTGTCGCGGTAGTCGGCCAGGTAGCGCAGCTGGACGCGGTAGCGCTCGCGGCCCTCGACCGTCGTGGTGGCGGGCAGCCCGCCGATCGCCAGCTCGATGGCAGCCTGCACGTCGCCGATGTTTAGCCCATAGCGCGAGCAGGCTTCGCGGTCGACCCGGATGTCCAGGTAGCGTCCGCCCGACAGCCGCTCGGCGAAGACGTCCCTGATCCCCATTACGCCCTCGGCAACGGCGCTGGCCTCTACAGCCAGCCGGCCCAGCGTATCGAAGTCCTCGCCGTAGATCTTGATGCCGATGTCGGTGCGCACGCCGGTGGCCAGCATCTGGATGCGGTTGATGATCGGCATCGTCCAGCCGTTGGTCAGCCCGGGCACCTTGATCGCGGCGTCGAGGTCGTTGCGAATGTCCCGGATGGTGTAGTCGCGGTACTTCTGGTCGATCTCGCGCCACTGCCCGTACTTGCCGGAATAGAGCCTGCCCTCGCCCTTCACCCACAGCGCCTCGCCGAGATGCTCCTCGCTCCATGCGGGCAGCTTACGGACGCTGCGTCGCTCGAGGAACTGCACAAAGGTCTCGATCATGCTGACCGGCGCGGGATCGGTGGCGGTGTCGGCGCGCCCGACCTTGCCCACCACGTTGCTGACCAGCGGGTGGTCGTACATGAGCTTGTCGGTCAGCTGCACCAGCCGCTTGGCCTCGGTCACCGTGACGTTGGGCAGCGTGGTCGGCATGTAGACCAGCTCGCCCTCGTTGAGGTTGGGCATGAACTCACGGCCCAGGCTCCGGTAGGCCGGCCAGGTGATCAGCAGCGCGGCGATCGCCACAAGCACCGTCAGCCACCTCAGCTGCAGCGCCAGCTTCAGCTGCGGCTGGTAAAGCCAGTTGAAGAAGCGCGCCAGCGGGTTTTTCTCCTCGGGCGCCATCCGCGTGCGCATCAGCAGCTTCATCAGCACCGGCACCAGCGTGACCGCCATCAGCGCGCTGGCCAGCATCACGAAGCTCTTGGTCCAGGCCAGCGGGGTAAACAGCTTGCCCTCCTGGCCGGTGAGGAAGAACACCGGCGCGAAGCTCACCAGGATGATCAGCGTGGTGAAGAACACCGGCTTGCCGACCTGCTGGGCACTACGCTTGACCGTCAGGCTGATCTCGGCGCCGCCGGGCTTTCGCCCCTCCCGCCCGCAGCGCGTCCAGAGGTTCGCCAGGTGCCGGTGGGCATTCTCGACCATCACGATCCCATCGTCAACGATCACCCCGATCGCGATCGCGATGCCACCGAGGCTCATGATATTGGAAGTGATGCCAAACAGCTTCATCCCGATGAAACCGATCAGCACGGCGAGCGGCAGCGTCAGGATCACCACCGCACTGGGCCGCAGGCTGAGCAGGAACAGCAGGATCACGATGACGACAACGATCGCCTCCTCACGCAGCGCGTGGCTCAGGGTCTCGACGCTGCGCTCGATCAGCCAGCTGCGGTCGTGGGCGGTGACGATCTCGATGCCGGGAGGCAGCCCGCGCCGCACGCTGACCAGCTTCGCCTTGACCGCGTCGATCACGCTCTTGGCGTTCTGACCGTACTGCATCACGACGATGCCGGTCACTGCCTCGCCCTCGCCGTTGTGGTCGATCATCCCGCGGCGCACCGCGCTGCCCAGCTGCACGGTGGCGACGTTGCGCACCCGGACCGGCACACCGTCCGCGCTGTGGGCAATCACCACGTTGCGCAGGTCGTCCAGCACGCGCCTGGTGGTCAGCCGCTGCTGCGCCAGCGCCTCGGAAGCGGTCTGCGGCTCCGCCTCGCCCGGTCGCTTGCCGAGGTAGCCCTCGCTGCGCACGAAGAACTCGACGTCACTCTGCTCCAGGATCCGCCCGCCGACGTCGGCGTTGCTCTGACGGATCGCCGCGCGCACCTGCTGAGGGGTGAGCCCGTAGCGCCGCAGGTCGTCGGGATTCAGATCGACGTGATACTGCTTGACGAAGCCGCCGCCGCTGGCCACCTCGGCCACGCCGGGCACCGTCGCCAGCTGGTAGCGCACGTACCAGTCCTGCAGGCTGCGCAGCTCTGCCAGATCGTACTCCGGCGTGGCCGCGTCCTGATCGTTCATGAGCAGATACCAGTAGACGTGGCCCACGCCCGTGCCTTCCGGTCCCAGCCGCGGCACGACACCTTCAGGCAAATCGGCCCCGGCGAGGCGCTCGCTCACCCGTGTGCGCGCCCAGTAAATGTCCACCCCGTCGTCAAAGATCACGTAGGCCATGCAGAAGCCGAAGGCGGCCTGGGTGCGCACGTCCCTGACGTGAGGCACTGCGGCCAGCGCGGTGCTGAGCGGATAGGCCACCTGGTCGTCCATCACCTGCGGCCCGCGGCCGGGCCACTCCGCCAGCACGATCACCTGGTTGTCGGAGAGGTCCGGGATGGCGTCGAGCTTGAGGCTGGTGAGCGCGATATAGCCCAGCAGGCCGATCATCGCCACCAGCACCAGCACGATGAAAGGGTTGTCCACGCAGTAGCCGATCAACTCGGTGAAGAACCCGCGCGGGACGGCAATCTCCCGCTGCACGCGGTCGAGGCGCGCCTGCTCCTGGTCCGACGAAGCGGCGACCCGCACGGGCTCGCTAATGCCAGTGCTCATCGCCACCTCCCTCCATCGTCTGTGCGGCTGCATCGCCGTCGGGCAACTCCAGCGGACGCGGCACGCCCTTCAGCTGTGCCTCGCTGTCCAGCAGGAACACTGCCGTACCGGCCACGGCCTCGTCGCGCGTCACGCCGCCTGTGATCTGCACCTTGTCGCCGAAGTCCTGGCCGACGGTTACGCGCCGCGGCTCCCAGAGACCCTCTCCGACCAGCGCGTAGACCAGGTCACCGTCACCCGTGTGCAGCACGGCGTTGCGCGGCAGCAGCAGCATCTCGCCGTGGTCGACGGTCAGCTCGGTGTCCATGATCATGCCGGGGCGCAGGATGAACTCCGGGTTGTCCACCACCACTCGCGCGCGATGGGTGCGCGTGCCGGGATCGAGACTGGGCAGGATCAGCTCGATGCGACCAGTGAACACCATCCCGGGGTGAATCGGGCAGTACAACGTTACTTGTTTGCCGACCTGCAGGCCCGCCACATCGCGTTCGAAGATCTCCGCTTCCACCCAGACGGTGTCGAGGTCGGCGACGGTGAACAGCACGTCGCCCTCGCTGACGTACATGCCCTCAGTCACGGCCTTGTCCATCACGATGCCGCCATGGCTGGCGTAGACCGGTACGTGCTCCAGCGCGGATCGCGTGCTCTCCAGCTCGGTGACCTGAGCGGCGGTCATTCCCAGGCGCAGCAGCTTGGTGCGCGAGGCGTCCAGCAGGCGCGCGGCGCTGGCCGCTACACTGGCATAGCTGCTGCCGCCGATCTCGTCGCGGGCGCTGAGCGCCAGCAGGTATTCCTCCTGGGCCTGCACCAGTTCTTCGCTGTAGATGTCCAGCAGGTGCTGTCCTTCCTCGACCCGCGCGCCGGTCTCTCGCAGCAGCAGGCTGTCCACCCGTCCGGCCTGCCAGCTGACCAGCTTGCTCTCCCGGTCCGCGGGCACCTGCACCTCGCCGATCGCCGCAATCGTGACCTTCATCCGCTCGACCGTCGGGTGCACCGGCTGCACATCGGCCAGCAACGCCTGCAGCGGGCTGAGCTTGACCGTCGACACCAGTTCCTGCGTCGCCAGATCGACGGCCGACGTCTCGGTCTCACCGGGCACCAGTTCCATCCCGCAGATCGGACAGGTTCCCGGGCGGTCCTGCCCGACATGCGGATGCATCGGACAGGTGTAGAGGGTCTCAGCAGCAGGCGGCGGGGCGGCGGCGATTTCGATCGGGGTCATGTCCATCCCACAGACCGGGCACATGCCGGGTTCATCAGCCTCCACGCAGCGCATCGGACAGACGTACTTGACGCTCGCCATCGCCGCGGCGCCACCATTCATGGTCGTCTCGTAAGCGCCACTGCTGACCAGATACTGCTGGTAGGCGACGCCCGCGATCGCCAGGATCACCAGCCCCACAAGGAACGTCATCAGTCCCGCTGAAACACGCATTACGCCTCCCCGTCGCCGCTGCCGACCATCGCTGTTACTTCTCGCTCTTCTTCACCAGCGCCATCCCGCATTGCGGGCAGGTGCCCGGCTGGTCGGAACTGATGTTGTCGCAGCACCCGCCGGTGCAGGAACAGACATAGACGTCCTCATCCTGGGCATCGCTGCCCTGGCTCTGATGCTCGTGGCCGGACTCCAAGCCGGCCTCTTCTTCGCCATCGCCCTTGTGCTTCATCATCAAGGCCTGCATGCCCATGAAATCCACCAGCTCGCCACCCAGCGTCTCCTGCGCGGCAGCGGCGTTGTCCTCATCGGCGAAGGCCGCGGTGTACGGCGCCATGGAGCCCTTGATCCGCTCGGTGTCGAACAGGTAGTAAGCCTTGAAGGCGTCGATCATCCGCACGTCTTCCGTGCCGAAGGTGCTGTAGTCCACGATGCTGAGGGTCTTCGGCTGCACTTCGCCGTAGTACTCATGTACGTAGTCGTGGAGACAGCCGAGACACTCGAAGCGGTGCGTGACGGTCTCGTCTTCGACCTCAATCGCAGCTTCGACGGCCGTGGGGCTGACATCCCAGAACATCCCGCAGTTCTCACAGACCGGCCGCTCCTGCTCCTCGGCCATCGCCAACGAGGCCATCGCCAGAGCCATTGCCATCGCAGTCAGTACAAGACGCATATCGATCCTCCGTCAGATCAAGTGATATTCAGCGCCGGCGCATGACCGGCTGAAACCACCTCACTCCCAGTAGGCACGCAACCCGTCGAAATCAACAACCTCCCCACCCAGCTCCGCCTGCGCCCCCTCGGCCGTGGCGCGATCGACAAACGCCGCCACGTAGGGCGGCATGCTGCCTTTGATTGCTTTGGTGTCGTAGAGAAACCAGGCCTGCTCCGCGTCCAGCCAGCGCGGGTCTTCTGGCGCTGATCCGTGCTCCGCGACCGTCGCCCCGGTCAGCGTCAGATCTTCCTCCATGCCGTGGCTGAGCAGGCAGTCCCAGCAGTCATGGTGCGTGGTCGAACCGTCCGACCACTGCGCCACCGCATGGCTCCCGCTGCGAGCCGCGAACATCCCGCAGTAGAGGCACCTGACGTCCGGGTCGTATGCGGCCGGGGCCGCAGGTTCATCCGTCATGTCTCCAGACGTCCTACCTTGCTCGTGCACCGCAGCGGCCGCCTCGGCGGGCGGATGCTGATCCATTGCCGGCACTTCCTCCGCCGGCACGGCCGCCGGCATGATGGGTTCCTGCGCCGTCCGCGTGGGCAGCAGGTCGGCGAAGCCCTTGCCGGGCGTCAGCCAGATGTAGCCCGCCACACCGATCACGGTCAGCGCCACCAGCGCCAGAATCACGCCGGCGGCATCCCGGGCCGTCATCCGCGGTGGCTCCTCATAGAGCTCGGGCTCATCCGCTGCTTCGTTGCGCACTTGCCGCTCGTCAGTCATTGCCAGACTCCTGGTCCTGAGGCTCGAAGGGCTCGTAGAAACCAGCCCCGTCATCCCCGGTCCCCTCCCCTTCGCTCGCTTCCAGTTCGTCTGCTGCATCGCCGAGTTGACCATCAGTCACCGGCGGCTCAGGTGTCTGCCGCGTTGCCGGCGCCTCGGCCTGCCCCGCCGACTGCGGCAGCCGCAGACCCTCCACAAAGCCCCGGCCACTCGGTGGCACCACCGGTGCCGGCGCAGAGGTCACGGGCGGCCGCCCTGCTGCCGCTACCTGTGCTCCGGCGATGAGCAGCTCCTCCGCGCCAGCCAGCGTGCTGGCTACGCTGTCGCCATCGAGCACCAGGCGCTCGGCCAGCCACGGGCCGGGATCGAAGGCGCCACCCGTGATGATGTACGTCTCGCTCACCGCCGCCAGATAGTCGATGTACTGCTGCTCCAGCTCCAGTTCGTAGCTCAGCAGCGTCTGCTGGGCGCGCAGCAGGTCCGCCAGGTCGATGCGGTTGGCGGCGTAGCCGCTGATCGCGCTGCTGAGCGCCAGCCGCGCCTGGGGCAGCAGCCCCTCGCGGTAGAGCGCGCTAAGCTCGGCGACGCGATTGAGTTCGACCAGCAGCGTGCCGAGTCTGGTTGAAACACCGTTGCTCAGAGCGGCGCGCGTCCCATCGGTCACGTCCAGTGCGGCGTAGGCCTCCTGCACCTTCGCGTCCTGCCTCTCGGCTTTGTGTGTAAACAGCGGCACGCTGACCCCAACCGAGAAGAAGTCGCGCTTGCCCCAGCGCGTGCCGTAGGAAGCCGACACCGTGTAGTCCGGGCGATATTCACGATGCGCCAACTCCACTTCGAGCTGCTGCTGATCCTCGGTGATCGCCAGCCGCTGATAGTCCGGGCGTCGAGCCAGGGCGGCTCCCAGCAGCTGCTCCCTGTCCCAGTCGGCGGGCTGTGGCAGCGGATACTCAAGCTCCAGCGCCAGGTCATTTGGGTCGAGGCCCGCGTTGTGGCCCACCAGTCCAGTCAGCATCTCACCCTGCTCAGCTAGCAGGCTGCTGAGTTCAATCCGCTGCTGCTCAAGGCGCGTGCGCTCGATCTCCAGCTGCAGCAGCTGCGCCTGGGGTGTGATGCCCAGCGCGTACTTGCCCCGGGCGAACTCGATCAGCAGGTCCAACAGCGCAGTGCTCTCGGCGGTCACGTCCAGCCGGGCCCGGGTGCCGACCATCGCGAAGTACAGGCCGCTCAGCCGCTCGATCAGCTCCAGCTCGGCCTGCGCACGGTCCAGTTCCGTCAGGTCTTCTTCCAGCTGGGCGATACTGCGCCGCAGGCCCCGCTTGCCATAGCCCTCGTACTTCTGGCTCCAGCCCAGGATCACCTGGGTCATCGGGGTGTCTTCCGGGTCGAATTGGGGAAGCGGGAAGTTGGCGAGGTTGAGCGTCAGCATCGGGTCCGACTTGGCACCCGCCTGCCGCGTGCGGGCGGCCTGCACAGCCAGCTCGCTGCGGTAAGGGAGCAGTTCGGGGTTGTGCGTAAGCGCCAGGTCGATCAGCCAGGCCAGCTCATCGGCGGCGGGCTCCGTGGCAACTTCGGTGCCCGCCCACTCCGGCGGCAGCGCGTGCAGCTCGGCAAGCAGTGCATCGACGTCCTGCAGCAGGCAGGCGATGCGGCCCAGCAGGTCCTCGTCCTGCTTCAGGTAGTGGCGGTCCTGGCCCAGCGCGCTGTTGGGCAGAGAAAGCCCGCTGTGGCCGATCTCCACCGCCCGGGTTTCCTCGGCACGCGCCACAGCCAGGCCGATCAGCCCGACTGCGAGGATCACTGCGCTGAGTAGCCTAAGTACTTGCATCGCCTTCCCGCTTCCGCTACTATACCCTGTAGTAGCTGCTAGTTATTCTAGGAGTATTTCAGGTTTTTCAGATATTGGCCCGTCCAGGGCGATATGCAGTAGTAGCACCGCACCGGAGACGCAATGAGGAAGAAGAGCGAGCAGCAGCTGGAACTCGGTCCGCTGCAGCGCAGCGTGCTTGAGTACATCTGGGTGCATGCGGGCTGCACCGTCCGCGACTGCCTGGACGCGCTGAACGGCGCGGGCGGCAGGCAGTACGCCTACACGACGATTCAGACCATCTTCGACACGCTGCACAGAAAGCGGATGGTGAGGCGGCGGCGCACCAAGGTGGCGTATCACTACACGGCGCGACAGAGCCGCTCCGGCCTACTGGGGGAGCGGCTGCGCGAGCTGCTCAGGCGCTTCGGCGGCGAGCCCGCGCCCGTCGCCAGCTCGCTGGTGGACGCCCTGCAGGACAGCGACCCCGAGCAGCTTAAGGCGTTGATCGACGAACTCAAGCAGCGCGGCCACGTCTAGCGACGGCAGATTCCGAGCGGACCTGATGAGGTAGTAACTGACTATGGTGTGGTGGGCACTCGTAAAGCTGCTGTCGCTGGGCTATCTGCTGGGGCTCGTCTCGATGTCGCTGGCCACCATTCTCTGGCACCTGCTCAGACCGCGGCTTGCCGTCGGACTGCGGGCCGACGTGGGCTTCGGCATCATCACCGGCACCTTCCTGCTCACTGCGGCCCTGGCGGTCCTGATCTGGCTGGGCGTCGTCGGCGGCCGCATCCGGATGACCACCAACTACTTCCACGCCCTGATGTATGGCCCCTGGGGCCTGTCGATCACCGTGGCCGGCGGGGCGCTGCTGCTGCTCAGCCTGGTGCTGGCGTGGCTCAGCTGGCGACGCGGGTTTCCGCCGCGCGCGGCTGGCACGGCGTCTGACCATTCTCCGGCGGGCGGCGTGCGGGTTCATGAATCGGACAGTGTCCCTACGCTCAGCCTGGTTGGCGCCTGGCGCGCCGAGCTGTGGGTCAACCCCGGCTTCTGGCGGTCACTGAGCCCGCGGCAGCAGGCGCTGGCCCTGCACCACGAGCGCGTCCACCTGAGGCGACGTGACAACCTGCGGCGCCTGGCGCTGATGTTCATCGGCGGCCTCTATGCAGTGCTGCCCTGGGCTCGTCGCTGGGCATCGAGCTACGAACTGGACTGTGAGCTGGCGGTTGACGATCGCTGCCGCACCGAGCTGCCGGAGCAGGAGTACGTCGGCCTGGTCGCCAGGGCAACGGAGCACGCCCTGGGCTGGCAACCGGCGATGCTGGCCAGCCATCTGGCCGCGGATGACATCCGACGGCGGCTTGAGCACCTCAGGCTGCCGCGGCGCAGGGGATCGGTCCCGGCGGCCGCCGTACTGGGTTACTTGGCTGTACTGGTTAGCGTGGCTCCCGCCGCGGCCCTGCTGCTCAATCCGGTCTCGCGATGCCTTTGCGCGTGCTACCTCGGGTACTAACCGCACCAGCGCTGCTCGCTTACTTGCGTCGCGAGCTTCTGCTGCGGCCACCGCGCCGGCCCCGCCGCCGCCTGGGCTTGTCACCTTTCTCCGTGTCAGCCGGCGGCTTGTCATCCATCTTGTCCCGTTGCGGGGCCGCATGGGCCGCCGGGCCACCGCGCTGGATCTTGCTGCCGATGAACTGCTCGATCCGCGCCAGGAAGCGGCCTTCGTCGGGCGTCATCATCGTCACCGCCAGGCCGGGGCGATGCACGCGGGCGGTCCGGCCCACCCGATGCACGTAGTCCTCCGCGTCGCGCGGCACGTCGTAGTTGACCACCAGCGCCAGCCCTTCCACGTCGAGGCCGCGGCTGGCGACGTCGGTGGCCACCAGCACGCGCACTTCGCCGGCCTTGAAGCGCCCCAGCGCGCGCTCGCGCTCCTTCTGGGTCCGGTCGGCGTGGATCGCCGCAACCGACTCTCCCTCGCGGCTCAGCCGCCGCGCCAGTTCCGCCGTGCCCTTCTTGGTGCGGCAAAACACGACCGCGCTGTCGTGGTCACCGCTGAGCAGTTCCCGCAGCGCGGGCAGCTTCTGGTCGGCGCTCAGCGGCCAGACCTCGTGGCTCAGTTCCTTGGGGGGCGCGCTGCGGCCGATGCGCACTTCCTGCGGGTAGATCAGGTAGTCCTGGGCCAGCCGCTTGACCTGGGGCGGCACCGTCGCGCTGAACATCAGCGTCTGGCGCCGGCTGGGCATCCGGTTGAGGATGCTTTTGACGTCGTCGATGAAGCCCATGTCGAACATGCGGTCCGCCTCATCGACCACCACGTAGACCAACTGACCGTACTGCAGATAGCCCTGGCGCATCAAGTCGAAGATGCGGCCGGGCGCCCCGACCACGATCTCGACCCCACTGGCCAGCATGGTGCTCTGGGGCCGGTCCGAGGTGCCGCCATAGGCGGTCATGACCCGCAGCCCCAGCCCCTCACCCAGGTCCAGGAACTGCTGGGCCGTCTGCTGGGCAAGCTCGCGCGTCGGCCCCAGCGCCACGCAGTACGGGTTGAGCGCCGGCGCGGGATCGAGGTCCACCAGCTTCTCGAGAATCGGCAACACGAACGCGGCCGTCTTGCCCGTGCCCGTCTGCGCCACGCCGACCAGGTCGTGGCCGGCATTGATCAGCGGGATCGCGCGCCGCTGAATCTCGGTCGGCACCAGCCACCCCATCCGCTCGGTGGCCGCGGTCAGTTCGCCGCGCAGGCCCAGCGCACCGAAGCCCTCGGCGTCCGGCGCGGGCGGCTTCCTGTCCTCGCGGCCTCCGCGCGTCCCCCCAGGTTTGCGTTTGTCCGGCACTAGTGGTTACCTGTTCTTTTTCGCACAGCAGCATTGTAGTGTGCGACAAGAGTGACTCCTCGCATAGAGGCTGCTGCTCATCTTACCGGTCGGCAGGGAGCGCCGGCGCTGCTGTGCAACAATATCTGGATGCACTCAGCGCGGTTGCGCATCGGGGTGGACACCGGCGGGACCTTCACTGACGTGGTCCTGGCCGATCACTCCGGCCTGCCGCCGCTGACGCACAAACTCCTCTCCACTCCTGACGATCCGGCGCGCGCCGTGCTTGACGGCATCCAGACCATTCTGGGCGAATGGA
>CAZSSB010000017.1:40977-56341 GCA_964609245.1 uncultured Planctomycetales bacterium
GACGATCCGGCGCGCGCCGTGCTTGACGGCATCCAGACCATTCTGGGCGAATGGACCAGTGCGCGGCGCGGCGATCCCACCGCCCGGCCGCAGGTGATCCACGGCTCGACGGTGGCGACCAACGCGCTGCTGGAGGGCAAGGGCGGGCGGGCGGCGTTCGTGACCACGGCGGGCTTCGAGGATGTGCTCTGGATCGGGCGTCAGAACCGGCCGGAGCTCTACGCGCTGGAGCCCGTCAGGCCCGAGCCACCCCTCGATCGCGCGGCAGTCGTGGGCGTGGACGAGCGCCTGCGGTTCGACGGCGCCGTCCTGCGGCAGCTTACCGAGGACAATGCGGGCGCGGCGGTCGAGTCCGTCGGCGGGCTTGCGGTGGACTCCGTGGCCATCTGCCTGCTGCACAGCTACGCCAATCCCACCCATGAGCGGCTGCTCGCCGAGCGCCTGCGCAGCGAGCTGCCGGGCCTGCACGTCACCGTTTCCAGCGAGCTGCTCCCGGAGTTCCGCGAGTACGAGCGCGCCGCTACCTGCCTGGCCAATGCCGTCGTGGCGCCGCCGATGACCGACTACATCGGTCGCCTGGCCGACGAGCTGGGCCCTGGCAGCCTGCGGGTGATGGCCAGCGCCGGCGGCAGCCTGCCGCCCGAGGGCGTGACGCGCCAGCCGGTACACACCATCCTCAGTGGACCGGCCGGCGGCGTGCTCGGCGCGTTCCACGCCGCCTGCGGCGGTGGTCACAGCCGGATCATCACCTTCGACATGGGGGGCACCAGCACGGACGTCTCGCTCTGCGAGGACGCACTGACGCATACCACGGAGAGCGAAGTGGCTGGTCTGCCCGTCCGGCTGCCGATGATCGATATCCACACCGTCGGCGCCGGCGGCGGCTCGGTGGCCTGGCTCGATGACGGCGGCGCCCTGCGCGTCGGCCCGCAGTCGACGGGCGCCGACCCCGGTCCGGCCTGCTACGGACGTCAGCACGGGGAGCTGCTGGCCACCGTCACCGACGCACACGTGGTCCTCGGCCACCTGACCGCGGATCAGCCGCTGGGACAGGGGTTGCATCTCAGCACGGACGCCGCGCATGAGGCAATCGCTCAGCTGGGTGCGCGGGCGGGGCTCTCCCCCGCCGATACGGCGCTGGGCATCCTCAGGGTCGCCGACGCCACCATGGCGCGCGCCGTGCAGCGGATCAGCGTCGAGCGCGGTCACGACCTGCGCGAGTTCACCCTGGTGCCCTTCGGCGGGGCGGGCGGACTGCACGCGGCGCGGCTGGCGGACTACCTGGGCATCGGCGAGGTGCTGGTGCCCACCGAGCCGGGGCTGCTGAGCGCGCTGGGGATGCTGGGCGCCGCACCGCTCCATGCTTTCTCGCTCAGCGTGATGGAGCGCGCTGCACCAGACCAGCTGCATGGACTGCCACTGACTCAGCTGCCGGGGGTGGTTGAGGCAATCGCGCAGCTGCGCGCGAGGGGCGAGGAGGCGCTGGCCGCTGAAGGCATCGCGGAGCCGGAGCGCGAGTATCACTTCAGCCTGGATCTGCGCTACGAGGGCCAGTCCTACGAACTCACCATTCCACTGAGCGGGGAAGATCCCGCGGCGGCATTCACGCGCACGCACGAGCGCCTCTACGGATACTCCGCGCGGGACAAGCCCATCGAGGTGGTCACCGCCAGACTGCGCGCCGCCGGCCCGGTCCAACCGCTACCGCGACAGACACTGGCGGCCCGCACTGGATCAGATGGGCCGGACGTCGCGGACGCGGTGTTTCTGTATGGTGATGAAGCACTGCCCGCGGCGCGCTACGGACGCCGGGCACTGCGACCCGGCGACCTGCTCGCGGGCCCGGCGGTCATCGGCGAGTACTCGGCGACGACGTTGGTTCCCGTCGGCTGGCAGGCTCTGGTCAACGAACTGGGTCAGCTGTTGCTGACGAGAACCGGCGGCCGGGAGGCGCAGCATGGCTGACCCGTCCGTCAACCGACCGGTGCTACCAGCCAACGCCGTCGAGCTTGAGGTCTTCCGGCATCTGTTCGCCTCGGTCGCGGAAGAGATGGGCGTGCGCCTGATGCGCAGCGCGTATTCGCCCAACATCAAGGAGCGGCGCGACTTCAGCTGCGCGGTGTTCGATACAGCCGGACAGCTGCTGGCCCAGGCCGCGCACATTCCGGTACACCTGGGCGCGATGCCGCTGTCCGTACATGCCGTGCTGGAGCGATTCCCGGCCGCCGCCATGGACCCGGCCGATGTGTTCGTGCTGAACGATCCGTTCACCGGCGGTACGCACCTGCCCGACGTCACCGTGGTGGCCCCCTGCCTGCTGCCCGATGAGGACCAGCCGCGCTTCCTGGTGGCCAACCGTGCGCACCACTCCGACATCGGCGGCATCAGCCCCGGCTCGATGCCGCTCAGCCGCAGCATCGACGAGGAAGGTCTGCGCATCCCGCCCCAGCGGCTCGATGAAGCCACGATCCAGCGGATCTGCGCCGCCAGTCGTACGCCGGCGGAGCGACGCGGCGATCTGCTGGCGCAGCGCGCGGCGCTGGCGGTTGGTCGGCAACGCCTGGCCGAGCTGTGCGGCAAGCACGGTCCGCGGCTGGTCAGCCAGCGCGGCATTGAGCTGCTCGACTACACCGAGCGGTTGGTGCGGGGCATCATTGCAGGGGTTCCGGACGGGCGGTACGAGTTCAGCGACGTCCTCGATGACGACGGGCTGGGTGCCGGCGACATATCAATCAGCTGCCGGCTGACGATCAGCGGCAGCGATGCCACCGCGGACTTCTCCGCGTCCGCCCCACAGGTGCGGGGCCCGGTCAACGCCACGCGCGCGATCACCGTCTCGGCGGTGAACTACGCAGTCCGCTGCCTGGCGCCCGCTGACATGCCCAGCAACGGCGGCGTGATGCGACCCGTGACGGTAGTCACCAGGCCCGGCACGGTGGTCGATGCCCAGCGTCCGGCGGCGGTGGCGGCCGGCAACGTCGAGACCAGCCAGCGGATCGTCGACGTGTTGCTTGGCGCCCTGGCCCAGGCGCTGCCCGCGCGCATCCCGGCGGCCAGCAGTGGCACGATGAACAATGTCTCGATCGGCGGGCGGGAAGAGACGCGCGGCGTCGCGTACGCCTACTACGAGACAATCGGCGGCGGGGCCGGCGGCGGTCCGCATCTATCCGGCGCCAGCGCGGTCCACACGCACATGACCAACACGCTGAATACGCCGGTGGAGGCCGTCGAGCATGCCTATCCGCTGCGCATCGAGGCCTATCGGATCCGACGGGATACTGGCGGAGCAGGCCTGCACGTCGGCGGCGATGGAATCGAGCGCAGCTACGTGTTCGACCAGCCGGCGGAGGTGACGCTGCTCACCGAGCGCCGCATCCGCAGGCCCTACGGGCTGGCCGGCGGTGAAGACGGGGCGCCGGGACTGAACGTGCTGGTACTGCCGGACGGCACGCGACGGGCCCTGCCGGGCAAGTGCCGGATCGAGGTCAAGCCCGGCCAGCGGCTGATCCTGGCCACGCCGGGCGGCGGCGGCTGGGGTACACTGGAGCCATGAGCGACTGCGACGTGCTGGTCGTTGGCGGTGGGATGGCGGGCTGCGCCGCGGCCTTGGCGGCAACTCGCGAGGGCGCGGGTGTGAGGCTGCTGGAGCAGCACGACTACCTGGGCGGCAACGCCACGCGGGCGATGGTGGCGCCCTGGCAGAGCTTCCACGCCGCCGTCAGACAGCCGGACGGCAGCCTGCCCGCCCAGGTTATCGGCGGCATCGCGCAGGAGTTCGTGGACGACCTCGTGGGACTCGGAGCGTCGCTGGGTCACATCGTCGATCCCCTCGGCTTCGCAGGCAGCCTCACGCCGGTCGACAGCGCGGTGCTCAGGCAGTACCTGCCGCGGAAGCTCAGCGAGGCCGGAGTCGATCTGCGGCTCGGCACCGCGGTCAGCCAGGATGACATCGACGCCGCGGCGCAGGTGGTGGACGCCAGCGGCACCGCGGCCGCCGCGCGGATGATGGGTGCCGCCGTGATCGAACCGAGTGAGCCCCAGCCGCTGAGCTGGCTGTTCACCATGACGGACGTGGATACTCACGCGATTCGCGACTACCAGCTGGCCCACCGCGACCAGTTCGTGCTGCATCCCGCGATCGAGAGCCTGCGGACTGATTTCATCGCCGTCTCCGGCTTCTTCGACCTCGTGGCCCAGGCGCGCGCCGGCGGCGAACTGAGCCTGCCCCGCGACCGACTGCTGTTCTTTTCTACGCCGCGCGCTGGGGAGGTGCTGGTCAACACCACGCGCGTTCCGGCGAACCATCCGCAGCCGCGGGAGGAAGGGATGCGCCAGCTGCGCGAGCTCGCGGACTGGCTGCCGCGTCGCGTGCCCGGATTTGGCAACGCCCGGCTGGGAATCATCGCCGACGACATCGGCCAGCGGGAGTCCCATCGCCTGGCCGGGCGGCAGACGCTGGCCGTTGACGATATCGTGCAGGGTCGCGGCCAGGATCAGGCAGTCGCGCGCGGCTGCTATCCGGTAGATATTCATCGAGCCGAATCCGCCGAACTGCTTACACGAAATGTGGGCGGCCGCGGGTATTACGACATCGCCCTTGGCTGTCTGGAATCGGACAACGTTGCACGGCTGTTGGCAGCCGGACGTTGTATCAGTGCGGATCGTCAGGGGTTCGCCAGTGCCCGCGTAATTCCGACGGCAATGGCCACCGGCCAGGCCGCCGGGATGATTGCGGCACATCGTGCGTTGAACAGGGAATTTGGCACATTGGCTTGCCTTTCGCGGGTTTCGCTGGTATAACTTGCCGTCATAAGCACTCTGGTGGGAGGAGTGAGAGACAGCCGTTAGCGGGAGTATCAGCCAGCACATCATGCCTCGCTGGCTGTAGTTTTGTCGGGGAGACCGGGGTTGCCAGGCTTCTCTGGTTCTGCGTAGTGACTGAGACAATTAGGCGCGAGATATTGAAGCGATACGGCGTTAGAAGAAATTAGTTACGCACACACGGATACACATGAACAAGGAGTACGGATTTGGCGCGTAAAGCTACTGCTCATCAACGTGTAATGCTGGGTGAGTATTACGACCAGATCTCGGAACTGGTGCTCAAGAATGGGCGGATCACCACTGACGAACTCAGCGAGATCATCAGCCAGGACGAGAATCTGACACCCGAGAAGGTTGAGCTTCTGTACGACGAACTCAACGAGATGGGTGTGCAGATCGTCGACGCCGCCAAGGTGGCGGAAGAGGCGGATGAACGTGCGCGCGAGAGCGGCGACTTCTTCACCAAGGAAGAGATTGAGGACGCCGACAACCTGCGCCTCGATGACTCCGTCAAGATGTATCTCAAGACCATCGGGCAGATTCCGCTGCTGACGCCCCAGGAAGAGATCTACTACGCCCGCCGCTACCGCGAGGGCGACCTCACCGCCAAGCAGAAGCTGATCGAGGCCAACCTGCGCCTGGTGGTCTCGATCGCCAAGAAGTACCTCAACCGCGGGATGAGCTTCCTGGATCTGATCCAGGAGGGCAACATCGGGCTGATTCGCGCTGTGGAGAAGTTTGACCTCGACCGCGGGTTCAAGCTCAGCACCTACGCAACATGGTGGATCCGCCAGGCGATCAGCCGTGCGCTGGCCGACCAGGCCGAGCTGATCCGCAAGCCGGTGCACATGGTTGAGACGATCACCAAGCTGGGCCGGGCCTCGAAGGTCATCCAGCAGCGCGAGGGCCGCGAGGCGACCAACACCGAGATTGCCAGCCAGATGGGGATCAACGAGGAGAAGGTCCGCGACATCCTCAAGGTCGCGCAGAAGCCGATCAGCCTCGAAAAGCCGATCGGCAACGACAAGGACAGCCAGTTCCAGGACTTCCAGGAAAACAAGAACATCGTCAGCCCCGAGGTGGAGACGATGTACGACCTGACGCGCAGCAAGATCAACCGCATCCTCAAGACCCTGTCAGAGCGTGAGGAGAAGGTCATCCGGCTGCGCTACGGGCTCGACGACGGCCACAGCCGCACGCTGGAAGAAGTCGGCCGCGAGTTCAACGTGACCCGCGAGCGCATTCGCCAGATTGAGATGAAGGCGCTCAAGAAGCTGAAGCACCGCAGCAAGAAGGGCCAGTTCGTCGGCCTGATCGAATTCTGCGAGCTGCACTCGGGAACCCAGAGCAGCCACTAGCGGGCGTCGGGTCGGTCGGCGGGCGGATCGGCAGCTATCCCACCAGTGTCGGCGCTTCATGGCGCACGCGCATGCGCAGCCAGGCCTGCTTCAGATCGTGCTGCATGTCATCATGCAGCCCCTCCAGCATCTCGCGCGTGGCCGGGTCGGCATTGCTCATCAGGTTGGCGATGCGCAGCCCCAGTCGGTCGCGAACCTCGTAGTACATGTCCATCAGATCTTGTTCAGTCGGCATAGGCTCCCTCGGCCGTCTCGGATGAATGTCATATTTGTATAACCGCTCCGGACCCATCGGAGACCGCTTTAACCGCCATTTGGGGTGAGATTCGCGTTAAGCATCATGTGGGGCAATCCACGCTCCGGGATCGCAGACCATATAATGCAGGGGTGGCATACCGGCGCCATCCCGAGCGCAATATCGTCCTGACCGGCTTTCACGGCTGCCGGCTGCATGAGATCGGCCGGGAGCTGGCGCTGCGGCTCAGACGCCCGTTCTTCGACGTACCGGTGGAGGTTGAACGCAGGATGCGTCACAACCTGCTGGTGCGGGCCGGCATCGGCAAGGCGCCGCGACGGGAGCGGATGGTCGAGTGGGTGGTGCGAGACCTGTCCTACCGACGCTCGACGGTCGCGGTACTGGACTGCGACGCGATGGCGCATCCCGACGGCTACGAGGAGCTGCAGATCTTCTCCTTCCTGGTCTATCTCGATCCCCCTTTCGAGTCCCTCTGGGACCGGCTCCAGCGTGAGCCGGCCTGCAACGACCTGTTGCTGCAGCACGGGCCCGATGGCCTGCGCGAAATGTGGGAAAAACATCGCCGCAACATCTTCTTCTGCAACCTGCAGGTCTTCCTGCCGGTCGATGAAGTAGCTTTCGCGACCAAGCTGATCGCGCATTGCTTCTACACCTAGCGATGGATACCGGGCTACCAGCATCCGTGTACAAGCCTGAAAGCAGCAGGCGCACCGCACGCCTGGCCAGGATCGTCACCGCGACGGTCTTCGTATTGCTCGCCGGCTGGCAGGTGCTGAACCTGCCGGGCTCGCTCGTCAAGCGCAACGAGGCGCCGCCCGATCTGACCGGCAAGGCCTACGGCATCCATGACATCTTCGTCGAAGCGGACGGGAAATGGACGATCCAGCGCGAGGGCTACCTCGATCGGATGCGAACCTACGTGATCAGCCCGAAAGGCAAACTGCGGCGCGAGCAGGAGAAGCTAAGCAAGTTTGAGGGCGTGGACTACTCCGGAGTATCGCACGGCAGCTACAAGGTGATGGAGGGGGGCAGCCTGCTGGATGTCAAAGCCAGCAAGCGATTCTACGATGATCTGAAGGCGCTGCGCCCGGCGGATGCAGAGCCACGAACCGCAGAGGGGAGCCAGGTCGCGCACGAGATCGGACGCCCGGCCCGTGGCGAAGGCGACGCCCCGCGCTTCACCCCACCCGGCTACATCGATGACGAGCCCGGTCTGGACGCGGTGGCTGCCCGCAGCGAGGAGCAGCTGGCGGTCAAGGTGGAGACCTACTACCAGCACAAGCAGGATAACCACCTGATCACCGAGATCCTGCCCGGTCACTTCTACTACCCGTCGCTCGATTCCTATGCCTACGCCGATCCCTACCTGTGGCTGACCAGCAGCGGCCAGAGCTATCTGCATGTGCTTCACGTCACCGACCGCGATGGGCCTCCCGAGTTTACCGCGCTGGCGCAGGTTGAACTGAGCACTCGCGCGCGTCTGCAGCGGGACTGCACGGTGGGATTCGATCCAGCGCGCGAGCAGCTGTTCATCGTGCTCAACAATGGCAACCGGCTGTGGTATGACCCGCTGGAACTCACGCAACTCGGTGAGGACCAGCTGCCGGGCGTCTGGCAGCCGGAATACGCCACCCTGAGCCTGGCCAGCCGGCAGTACGTACACGAGCAGGGCTGGCCACTGTCCGAGGCGGCCTGGCGGCGCCTGATGGGCGTGCTGATGGTAGTATTCCTGGCGAGCCTGCTGATCCTGGCCAACGAGGGGAGGAGATCATGGAAGTTCACTGCGGCAGCGACCACCGCGGACTCCAGCTCAAGCGCGGAACCATCGAGTACCTCACCGAACTCGGACACACCTGCGTAGACCACGGCTGCGACAGCACAGACCGCGTCGACTACCCGGACTACGCCCGTGCCGTCGGTGCCGCGGTGGCGGCCAGCAATACTGAAGCACTCGGGCTGCTGTTCTGCGGCAGCGGGGTGGGCATCGCGATCCCGGCCAACAAGATGCCGGGCATCCGCTGCGTGGTGGCCTGGTGCGAGCACGTCGCCGAGTATGGGCGGCGACACAACCACGCCAACGTCCTGGCCTTCAGCGGCGATCTGCAGACGCTGACCTCCGTCAAACGCTGCTTGGACGCTTACCTGGCCGCCTCGCCCGAGGGTGACCGCCACGCCGCGCGCGTGCGGATGGTCAACGCGCTGGATTAGCCTCCCCGCAGCGACTCCAGCATCGCCCGGCAGGGAGCGGCGTCGGTTCCCGCCAGCTTGAGCGGCAGGCAGGTCAGCCGGTAGCGGCCCGGCCTCACGTCGCGCAGATCGCAGTCCTCCAAAATTAGGATGCCGGCCCCCAGCAGCGCGTCGTGCACCGGGTAGTCGGGACCGTCCGCGCCGTCCACGGACAGATAGTCGATGCCCACCAGGTTCACCTCCAGCTCGATCAGCCGCCTGGCCAGCTCCGCCGTCAGATGGACGTAATCGGTGCTGAACTGCTCGCGCGGCAGTCGCTCGTTGTCGGTGCGGAACAGCACGGCCTCGCCGGCGCGGATCTCGGTGCCGGCAACGGTCTCCGCGCCCAACACCTTGCGTCCGCGCCCATCGATCACACGCGCGCGGCAGTAGAAGCGGTCCAGCGGAATCTGGTCCAGGGTCGCACCGCCCTCAACGAAGTGCGCCGGTGCATCGACGTGCGTTCCGGTATGCGCGCCGAGTTCGAGCTCCGGCAGGTCGCCGCCCGCGCCCGGGCGGTTGATGCGGTGCGGCCGGTCACCGGGGTACACGAGCGTATCAAGGCCGACGGTCCGCGTGATGTCGAACAGCATGCAGAGAGCATACACGCAGCTGCCGCGGACCGCCGTTCGAGCCCGCGGCTAGCCGCAGGTCAGCCGGTAGGCGGTCAACTCGCCCCACAGGTCGTCGGGGGGCATCATCACGCGCGAGGCGGGCCAGTCGTCGACCGCCTGCCCGGGCTTGTAGGGCAGCACCAGGCTCAGCATCCGGCCGCGATTGCGCTTTTCGAGGCGCATGTGCTCCACCACCACGCGGTCGTGCAGCTCGGCGGGCAGCACCGTCGGTAACTGGCAGTTCTCCAGCAGATCGATCAGCGCGACGCGATCGTCGGCGTCGAGCAGACCCTGCTTGACCGCGATGAAAGACTCGAAGGCCAGCCCGATCGCCACGGCCTCGCCGTGATGCAGGTGCAGGCGGCTGGCTCCTTCCAGCGCGTGAGCCGTGGTATGGCCTGCCAGCAGCACAACGCGCAGGGCGCGCTGAAACGGGTCGCGCGTGCTGACGCTCAGTTTGACCTTCATCGCGCGAACCATGAAGTCCTCCAGGTTGTCGCGCAGGCCGTCAACTCCACGCCCGCCGGCGGTCGCTTCGCAGAGCTCACGGAACAGCTGCTCGTCACCGATCATCGCCAACTTGGCCAGTTCGGGGATCCCCATGCGGAAGTAGCGATCGGGAAGGGTCCGCAGGAACGACCGGTCGACGAACACAACATTGGGCCAGTAGAACGTACCGCAGTAGTTCTTGTAGCCCTGGACGTTAACCGCCGTCTTGCCGCCCAGAGCGCAGTCAAACTGGGCGATGAACGTGGTCGGTATGCTGATCCAGCTGACGCCGCGGGCGAAGGTGGCGGCTACGAAGCCAACCAGGTCGCAGAAAGTACCGCCGCCGATGCTGATCAGGCTATCGTCGCGGTGCACCTCCTGCTCCAGCAGGAAGCCCTGAAGCTCCGCGTAACGCTCGAGGGTTTTGGCGCTTTCGCCCCCCTTGAATTTGATCGTGCGCATGCGTGGCACGGCGTCATAGAGGGCCTGCAGTCGCTCCGGATAGAGCCGGGCCACCTCTTCGTCAACCACCACAGCAGCCATATGGTCGCCGGTGTACTCCTTGATCATGCGGACGATCTCGTCGAACCAGTCGTCGGCGATGAACACCGGCCGCTCGCGCGAGGGCCGCGACGGTTGCTCGGCGTCCAGCTTCAGCGCTTTGTCGGTTTCAACCTGGAACAGCATTGATCAGCTCCGTGCGTAATCGTGCTAGAAGTTGGGAAACCTGAGACTAGCACAATCCCGGCCAAGTTGAAAGACGGGCCGCGCCGCCTGGACTTGCGCCTGATGACCGATGCAACCAGCGGGCCAAACCGGAGTCATAATCTAAGATAAACGCGATGGTATTCCTGCTATACAACAAACCGCTGCTCCGCGTGCTGGTGCTGCTCTGCGGTCTCGGCGTCGCCGTGACGACCTGGTTCTACGTCACCCTGTCCGCGCAGAAACTAGGGGCGGACGGTGTCCGCGACGCATTGGCGATCGTCAGTTTCTTCATCGCCGGCTGGCTGGTGATGGTGATCGCGGAAGTCGTGGACAACCACTACGTGCGGGCCTTCGCCTGCCTGTGCGTCCTGCTGGGGGGCTACATCGGCTTCCGCTGGATCTTCATCGTCGACGGCCCGGAGCTGCGCGAGTTGGCCAGCGGGCCGTCCGGCATGCGGCTGACGGGCGCGGGCTACTGGGCGACGATGATTCTGGCGGTGCTGATGTTCGCCCTGCTGGTCACCCGGTTGGTACTGGACAAGCTGCATGCCGGCCGCCGGCCGGTGGCGGCGGCCCCCGCGGTGGATCACAGCCTGGGCGCGAGACCCGAGGGTATGGGTCAGCCGGCACCGGAGCCGGAGTTGGCCCCGATCCCGATCGACACCTCGCCGCTGGCGGTCGGGTCCGAACCCCCGGCCGCGGCACCCGCCGCGCGCAGGGTCAGTCCGGTCAGCCGGCTGACCGGCATCGGCGGGATGTACCTGGGGACGGTCTTCGATCTGACCCCCGGCGAGCACGGCATCGGCCGGCAGGATGCCGACCTGGAACTGGCGGGCGACAACCAGGTCAGCCGCCGGCACGCCAGCCTCTCCGTCAGCGAAGCCGGCGTCGCAACGCTCACGGACGCCGACAGCACCAATGGAACCTTCGTCAACAACCAGCGGATCCAGAGCATCGAGCTGGCACCCGGCGACACCGTGCGCATCGGCACCTCGCTGTTCAAGGTTGAAGCATGAGGAGGCGGCGATGAGTATTCGGATCCTGCTGGCCCTCCTGCTCTGCGGGGTGGCATTGATCGGCACCGTCGGCGGGAACTTCGCCGGGAGCAGCCCGGCCTTCGCCCAGGACGGCGGCGCCGCGCCGGCAACTCCCGACGCGGATGCGGACGCTGACGCTGAGGCGACCGTCGACGATGAGGATAACGACGGCGCCACTCCTCCGCGTCAGCGGCAGACCGATCCGTTCCTGCAATACGCGGAGAACGTCGAGGTCCGCATCAGCCAATTGGAGGTCGGCGAGTTCCCGACGGTCCGCGCCTTCGTTTCCGTGACGGACGAGGGTGGCCTGCCGATCCGCTCGCTGCTGGCCGAGGACTTCACCGTGACGGAGAACGGCATGGAAGCCGAGGTGACGTTCGCCAATCGCGATGAACTGGACCTGCCGCTGTCGATCCAACTGGTGCTGGACGTCTCGGGGAGCATGGACGAGGTCGTCAACCCCGACACCGGCGAAACGGCGCTGGACCTGGCCAAGCAGGCGGTGGTGGAGTTTGTCGGCCAGCTGGCGCCCAGCGACCGTCTGGGCCTGATCGCCTTCTCCGACGCCGCGATCCGCGAAACGCAAGCCAGCACCAACCACGCCGAGGTGCTGCGGCGCCTGGATCAGCTGATGGCCTGGGGCCAGACCACGCTCTGGGACGCCGTATTCCTGGGGATGGAGGAGCTGCTGGCCGATCCCCAGCCCGCACGGCGGGCGCTGATCGTGCTGTCCGATGGCTGGGACAACAAGAGCCTGGAGACGCCGCAGAGCATCCTGCAGTGGTACGAGCAGGAGGCGCTGGCGCAGAACGTCGGCTTCTCGATCTACTGCATGGGGCTGGGCAAGGACATCGACCGCGGGGCGCTGGGCAACGTCGCCACGCGCACCGGCGGGCTCTACTTCGACAGCCCGACCGCCGCCCAGCTGGCGGACGTCTACCAGGACATCCTCAGCCAGATCCAGAGCGAGTATCTGCTGGAGTGGCAGTCGCCGGGCGAGTCCCAGCCGGGACAGATCATCGACGTCATCATCGGCGTCACGCCCGTCAAGTCGCACGTTCCCGGCACGCACACCTATCGCAGTCCCGGACTGACCGCCGCCCTGGCGCGCGCGCTGTGGCCCGGGCTGATCACGGTCGCGGTGCTGATCGCGATCCTGGTCATCGCCACCATCTTCCGTATCTCGCGCCGCACCTGGCTGACCGTGATGATCACGCCGCTGGAGGGCAAGGACTACGCCGTCGGCGGCTACGGCGCGGAGATCGGCACGCTGGAGAGCTGCGAGGTGCGGCTGCCCGCCGACCCGGCGATGCTGCCGCTGCACGCCAGCCTGCAGGAATCCGCCGACGGCTTCGTGCTGGTCGCCACCGACCCGCAGTCGCCGATCATCATGGGCGGCCAGCTGCTGGCGCGCAAGCTGCTGCGCAGCGGCGACCGCTTCACGCTGGGGACCACGGAGTTCGTGTTCAGCGAGCGCGTGCTGCGGCCCGGTGATGGCGAGGCGGTACTGGCCGAGCACGTAGCTGAGACTGAGCAGCCGGCGCCGCTGACCGAGGAGGCCCAGCTGGCGATGCAGGAAGGCGGGCCCGTCGCCGCCGCCGAGGCAGTCCAGCGCCAGCTTCCACGTCGTCTGGTCGCGATCAGCGGTCCCCACGCCGGGCTGACGGCGGAGCTTACCGATGGCGACAACGTGATCGGGCGCCAGGAGGGCAGCATTCAGCTGGGCGCCGACAACCAGGTCAGCCGCCGCCACTGCGTGATCGCGCTGTCCACTTCGGGCGCCATGCTCACCGATCCCGGCAGCACCAACGGCACGCGGGTCAACGGCCGGCCCTGCCAGCCGGGCATCGCGCAGGCGGTCTGGGCCGGCGACGTGCTGGGCATCGGCTCCGGCGAGTATCGGCTAGAATAGCGGCGTGATCGTCATCGCCAGCCTCAACCAGCACAAGATCGATGAGATCCGCGCGCTGCCGCCCGCGCAGGGGCTTAAGCTGAAGGGGCTCGGCGAGTTCGGCGACCCGCCCGAGGTACCCGAGGACGGCACCACCTTCGAGGAGAACGCGGTGATCAAGGCGGTCAAGAGCTCGCTGTGGCTCAAGCGCGAGCACAACCTGGAGCCGCCGATGATCGCCGAGGACGCGGGCCTGGCCGTCGAGGCGCTGCTGGGCTGGCCGGGCGTCTACAGCAAGCGCGTCGCCGAGACTGACGAGCAGCGCATTGCGCTGGTGCTGGAGCGGCTCGGGGATCACTTCAACCGCGGTGCTCATTTCGTCAGCTACACCGCGCTGGCGATCAACGGACACCTGATGCGGACCTGGCGCGGCTATGTCGCCGGCCAGCTGACCAAGGAGCCGCGCGGCAGCAGCGGCTTCGGCTACGATCCGATCTTCGTGGCCGCCGGCCAGGAGAAGACCTTCGGCGAACTCGGCACCGAGGCCAAGAACGAGCTGTCTCACCGCCGCCGGGCCTGGACGCTGGCGCTGGGCTACGCCCGCGACCGCGGGCTGATCTGAGCCCTGTACCGGACCGGTCCCGGCGACCTCCCGCCGGGGGGTTGTGCTTTTCGGCTGAGAGTGTTAATGTCCTCTCGCCTCGCGCCCGCCAGCGCGATTGGTACACACTACCAATACCCCAGGGCAGTCAGGTTAGCGCTGCAGCAAGGTCCGGCACGCAAAGTGCGCGGGGCGGTTAGCATCACCGATTCTAGCTAGGAGAAGAGAGTATGGCGTATGACAAGAAAGCAGACCTGGCTGGCCCAGGGATCGGCACCTATGAGGAAGTAGAACGCATCCTGCCGTCGGACTACCAGTCGCTGCTAAGCCCCAAGGAGACGCAGCAGGCGATCCAGGCGATCAAGGACTACATCGAGAAGGGGCTCTGCGAGCAGTTGAACCTCTTCCGCGTCGAGTGTCCGCTGATCCTGGAGCGCGACAGCGGGATGAACGACTACCTCGACCGCGACGGCTCGCGCACGCCGATCGACTTCCAGTGCGGCCTCGGCCTGGACAAGAAGATCGACGCTCAGGTCGTGCAGGCGGCCACCAAGTGGAAGCGCTGGGCGCTTGAGCAGTACGGCTGCGACGTCGGCGAGGGCCTTTACACCGACATGCGGGCGGTGCGCAAGGACTACTTCCTCGACCACGACCATTCCAGCTACGTTGACCAGTGGGACTGGGAGCGCGTCAGCACGCTCGAGGAGCGCAATCTCGATACGCTCAAGGACGTCGTGCAGCGCATCTGGAAGGTGCTGGTCGGCGCCGGCAAACTGGCCCAGGACATGTTCCCGGCGCTGAAGGATGACCGCTATCCGGACTTCCCGGAGGAGCTGACCTTCCTGCACGCCGAGGAGATCCTGGACATGTTCCCCGATCTGCCGCGCAAGCAGCGCGAGACCGAGGTGATCAAGAAGTACCCGGCGATCTTCATCATCGGCATCGGCTGGACGCTGGAGGACGGCTATCCGCACGAGATGCGCGCCGCCGACTACGACGACTGGGTAACCCCGACCGTCGAGAAGAACGGCAAGCAGATGCACGGCCTCAACGGCGACATTCTGGTCTGGAATCCGGTCACCAAGCGGCGTCACGAGCTGACCAGCATGGGTATCCGCGTGATCAAGGACACGCTGGTGGAGCAGCTGAAGATCACGGGCCAGGAGCACTTCCTGGAGCTGCCCTATCACCAGATGATCATGAACGACGAGATTCCCTTAAGCATCGGCGGCGGCATCGGGCAGTCAAGAACCTACATGTACCTGCTGCGCAAGGCCCACCTGGGCGAGTGCAGCGTGACGGTCTGGCCGAAGATCCTTCGCGACATCTGCGCCGGCAAGAACATCCACGTGTTGCAGTA
>CAZSSB010000018.1:0-8529 GCA_964609245.1 uncultured Planctomycetales bacterium
TGGCGGCGGAGCTGGAGCGGGTGCTGAAGCTCTATCCACCGCGGCAGGTGAGCGCCCCGCCGAGCAGCAGCGCCTCGGCGACGGTGCTGAGCTGGGACGAGGAGGCGGGCAGCTTCCGGTGGCGATACTACTCCGCCGGTGACTACGACCAGAACGGTGAGGTGGGGGTGAGTGATCTCACGCCGCTGGGGGTGCACTTCGGCAAGAGCAGCGGCGGGGGGCCGTTCGACCAGGCCACCGTGGAGTCCGTGGTGGACGGCGACTCCAACGGGCTGATCGGCGTCTCGGACGTCACGCCCATCGGCCAGAACTTCGGGGTGAAGTGCCAGGGTTACCGCCTGTACCACAGCGTGGACGAGGCGGACGTGCCGGCGGAGGCCGGGGAGGCCAACGGCGCGGGAACGCAGCTGGTGGCGGAGCTTGCGCTGAGCGCTGCCACCGGCACTCCGGCCGAGCGCAGGCAGTTCAGCCACAGCCCCGCCGAGACGCCATCCGAGGGCTACTACTGGGTCCGGCCATTTGACGGCGAGCAGCTGGGCACGCCGAGTAACGCCTGGCTGCTCGGCGCGGCCAACCAGGCGCCGATCGCCGTGCTGCGCGCCGCGCCGACCAGCGGCCTGGTGCCGCTCACGGTGGAGCTGCTGGGCATCTTCAGTGCGGACCTCGACGGCGAGATTGTCAAGTACGAGTGGGACTTCGATGGCCCGATCAGCGGCGAGGAGTGGCTGGATACGGAGGACGAGGGCTACGTGGAACACACCTATAGCGAGGAGGGCGCCTATCTGGCGACGATGCGGGTGACGGACGACCTGGGCGCGACGGACACGGCCACCGAGTTGATCGTGGTCCACGAGCCGACGCCGCCGCGGGCCGAGCTGGACTACGTCCAGTTCAGCACGGATACGCCCTCGCACGTGCTCTTCGACGCCTCTCCCAGCGTGGACGACGACGGGCTGATCGTGCGCTACGAGTGGGACTTCGATGACGATGGCGAGTTCGAGTATGACGGCGGGGCGGAGCCGACGGCGGACTTCTACTACTGGGTACCCGACACCTACGACACGACGGTGCGCGTCACCGACGACGACGGCCTGAGCGACACCGCCCACCGCGCAGTTGTGGTCACCGAGGGCGCGGCGTGGCAGGTGACGACCATTCGGGAGGATGAATACGCAGACTTCGAGGGGCCCAATCTGGCTTATGCCTTGCTGCTGGAAGTCGCGGGTTCGCCCGCCGTTCTCTTCGGGCACCGCGTCGACGGGGGGCCCGAGGAGCCGACCTACATCCGGGCGCTGAGTTCCGCGGGGGACGAATGGGGGGACCCGATAATGCTTGGCGAGGAACTCGTCGGCGGCTCTTCTGTTCTCCCGGGCTTCGCGATTGTGGACGGCAATCCCGCCGTAGCCGGCTGGCGCCACTACAGCCGCGCGCTGGACGGTGAGGGCGTGTCCTGGCCGCAGCCGCAGTTATACTCGGAGGATCAAAGACGCACAACGGCGATCCTGGAAGTCGGGGGCCGGCCGGGCATCGCCGACCAAAGCGGCTTCTACCTGGCGGGCGACGCGGCAGGCACCTCCTGGGAGCAGGTCTTCAGCTTCTACTACTTCTGGCTGGACAGCGACAAGTTGTGGTGTGCACCGGTCGGCGGCAAGCCGGCGATCGTCGTTCCGCTGGCGGCGGACGACCTGCTGGTCTACGCCGGCGCCGACGACGACGAAGGGACGAGCTGGCGCGTTCCGACGGTGGTCGCGCAGGTCGGCAGCCGGCAATACGCCGGCACCGCCGCGCTGATCGACGCCGGCGGCCACCCCGCGGTCGCCTACGTCAACACGCTGTTCGCCACCATCGAGTATCGCCGCGCCCTCGATCCGCAGGGCACCGCCTGGGGCGACACGCTGATCCTGCACCAGCTCGGCGACTTCTGGCCGTCCATGACGGTCTTCGACGGCCGCCCGGCTGTTGTCTACACTGACCTTCTTTCGGCCAAGCTGTACTTTCGGGCGGCCAACGACAGCGCCGGGCAAAGCTGGGGTTTCCCGCTGTCAGTTGATGCGGTGGCGGCAGATAATGAGGGTGCGTACCATCCGCTGACGCTGGCAGCAGTGAACGGCAGACTTGCTGTTGCCTTCCGTGTGACTGTGCAGGACGGCGAGCCGGGTGAACGGCTACTGCTCAAGTATGCGCAGTACCGCTAGCCGGCCGCGTGCAGGATTCGCTGCCGGGCAGCGGCAAGGGCCCCGGCCCACGGCCGGCGTGCCCTTGCCAACAGCCAGCCGGCGGATTCCGCCGGCTTCGACTCAGTACGCGTACCAGGAGTCCTCGCCCGTGCAGATCACGTGCCGCAGCTCACCGGCCGCCATGATGTCGCGATCCCCGCTCACAGCATTGTCGTCGTAGTCCCTGATCGTCAGCGTTCCAGTTGTGTAGCCCTCCGTCCCGACCAGCATCACCCGGCCCGCGTCGGCCGATTCGGTGTGGGGCATGTCCACATACAGACTGCCACCCGTATTCACGTTCGTGTAAGCAATGTAGTAGTCCGTGTCGAGCGCCTGATAGTCCACGTTGTTCTTCTCTGTCCGGCCGGACTCGAAGCCGCCACTCAGCTCAATCACGTCCCCGTCCAGCTCGATGTCGCCGGTCGCGGTCACCGTCAGATCGTCGGTGTTGTTGTCGTGCATGATCATGCTGGCGCCGGGAGCGGCCTCGTCGCCCATCAAGATGTGGGATGTACTCTGGCTGCCCGAGACGATTTCGATGCCCGCGGGGGCGTTGGTGGATCCGCTGTTCTGCATCATGAACTGGCAGGTCGTCGCCGGGAGCGCCGGTGTGCCGCCCTCGTAGACGTACAGCTTGGTGTATCCCCCGTTGTTGCCGATATAGACGCGGTCATTGCCGGCATCCACAAACAGCAGATTGGAGTCTCCGTCACCCTCGACCCGGAAGTCTGAGTCGCTGCCCTGCTCGTTGAACACAGCAGACCCGTCGGCGCCGAGATATATGTCGGCGTTGGCAACCGTGTTGGCGCCCGTTATCACGTCGTCGGTTGTCTGCGTTGGGTACAGATACGAGCCGCCGTCCGTCCATGGAACCAGCTGCGCCCATGCAACCCCGCTTTCGAGTGCGTAGTTGAACACCGCTCCGCCACCGATAATGCCCAGCACGACCAACGTGACGGCCAGTGCCGATACGAAAGCCCTGCTACCTCTGTTGAACATCCGTTCCTCCTCACTTGTGTTCTGTAATGCCCCGGCCCGCGAGCCCGCCGCCGCGCCCCTGTCCGCGTCCCGCCGGCTCCGGCCGGCCCATCCCCGATGCCCTCCACCCGGATGTATTGTACCACATACCGAATATGATAAGAGACCATTAATAGCACAACCTGTCGCAGTATATAGGAACATGCGGACAGATCGCTGGCAGCCGCGAGTGGGCGCGCCCGTGGTTGTGGCCGCGACACCGGGCGGCCGTGCTACACTGCGGGCGATGGGCGAATCCAGCCAGCCGAGCCTGTCACTGGTCCCCCTGGCCTGGACGCTGCTCGGCTACCTGGCGCTGCAGGTGCTGCTCAACGTCATCAACGGCATCAGGATCCGCCGCGCGGTCCACAAGATGCTGGCCGCGCTGACCGGCTCGTTCTGGGGCGGCGTCATTGGCGCGCTGTACCTCGTGGTGCTCAGCGCATTGCTGCACATCTGGCGGCTGGCGCCCAACACACCCCAGCCGCCGGCCAACATGCTCTGGCAGGGGCTCTGCGGCCTGCCGCTGGGCGCAGCGCTCTGGTACCTGGTGGTGATGGCCCGCAAGCTGGGTATCGCCGTCTTCGGACCCAGCCAGCTGCTGGCGGCGGAGGACGTGATCCTCAGGACGCTGCCGGCGCCGCGCTATCTGGGCTGGGGGGTGATCAACCTGGCGGTGATCCAGCCGCTGGGCCGCGAGCTGTTCATGCGCGGCGTGCTGCTGCCGCTGGTGGCAATGAGCTGGGGCTGGGGCCCGGCCGTGGTCGCCACGCTGGTCATCGAGTTCCTGCTGCGGCTGAACGTGGTCTGGGTGTTCGCGACCGGGCTCTACGCGCTGGCGATGTGCGGCCTGTTCTATCTGACGGGCAACGCGCTGTGCGGGCTGGTGGCGGCCAGCGTGGCCGGGCTGATCCACGGCGTGGCGCTGGCCTACACCTCGCTGACGGGCCGGCCCGGCGATCGGGCGGAGGCGGGTCCGGACCATGGCTCCGACGGCGGCGACGACTAGCATCCGCCGTCTCGGCCAAGTGATACTTGTCTCAATTGGGCTCCAGCCCGGGACCGGCCACAAGTCTCATGATCCTCCGCAACGATAACTGAGCCCAAGCTGTGTCGCGCTCGCTATTCTCAGAATTTCTCGATAAGGGTAGCCAAACTAGTCTAAATTACGATATAATGTTCTCAACTAGTGGGGTGGTCCGGGTTTCGAGCATGGTAACTCAGTGGCCACTCCACATTTTTTCGACAACGACAGGAGGAAAGGCAGATGCTGCAAAGGCTGACTATCTCTGGTGCCCTCCTGATCGCTGCCGCGATCACGCTCTGCGCGTGCGGCGGTGGAGGCGATCAGGCGCCAATTCCCAATCCGGGGGCTGAATCAGCGATCCTGCTGCCGTCAGGCGGCGGCGCGGTCTTCCCCGCGGGTTCATTCGACAACGCGACGGAAGTCGACGTCAACGAGGAGCTGAGCGGCGATCAGCGCGACGCTTCCACCTTCCCGGCCAACTCCGGCGGGCTGATCGGCAGCACGACGGTGAAGGTGCCGGCGGGCGTGGCGCTGAATCGCGATATCGAGGTCCGCATCGCGGTCAGCCCGCCGCAGGCGACCAACATGGTCTTCACCATCTTCGAGTACAACAACGCCACGCGCATGTGGGAAACCACGGCGGGTGCTTCCAGCACCAGCAAGGCCTTCGCCGCGGCGGGCGCCGTGACCGGCGGCTCGCTGGTGGCCTTCGAGGCTGATACGGCGGGCACGACCGGGCTCGACGTCACCTACGGCGTGTTCGAGAACTTCGGCACCGCGACCGGTGGCGGCGGCGGCACGACGCCCGAGCCGAACGAGATCCCGACCGTCTCCCTCTCGGCGGATGACAACAGCGTCGATGCGGGCGACAGTGTCACGCTGACTGCCACCGGCAGTGATCCGGACGGCGATGCGCTGACCTTCAGCTGGAGCGCGGCGGCGGGCACGCTGGGTACCGCCGACACCGCCGGCGGCACCTCGACCAACACCTGGAGTGCCGATGCCGGTGGCGCCTACACCGTCTCCGTCTCCGTCAATGACGGCAACGGCGGCGTGGCGACCGATGCGGTGAACATCGCCGTCGCCGGCGAGGGCACACCTCCGCCGGTCAACGATCCGCCCGAGTTCGAGGGTGACATCACCGGTGACGTGGCCGCTCCGGTCGTCGGTCAGAAGATCTGGCTGACCGCCGTGGCCCACGATCCCGAGCACGGCGAACTGACCTTCGACTGGTCAGGCCCCGGCACCTTCGCCGACCCGACCGTTGGTGAGCACGGCGCGCAGGTGTTCTGGACACCGGATGCCGAAGGCAGTCAGACTGCGACCTGCACGGCCTCCGATCCCGAAGGCAATGAGACCACCGCCGACTACACGGCGACCGTCGCCGCCTACCCGACGGCTTTCGATTTCGTCGGCTATGCGACCTGCCTGGCCTGCCACTCCGACAAGGGCGAGAAGTCCTCGTCCGCGCTGGGCGGCACTGGCTGGTTCAACACGAACCACAGTGATGCGATCCAGCGTAACCTGTCCGATCCGGGCAACGCCCACGCCTACCGCAATCCGTCCTGTTACAACTGCCACGCGCTGGGCTGGGAGCCCAACGACCAGGGCCAGGGCTTCATCGATATCGATCTGACGCCCGAGTACGCCAACATCCAGTGCGAAAGCTGCCACGGCGGCGGAGCCACTGCCGGCATGGGCGCCGGCCACAAGGGCGTGATCTGGAATCCGCTGGTCGGCATGGTGTATGACGATGCCGAGGAAACCTGGGTGCCCGACAGCGACTTCGACGCCTCGAACGGCATCGGCTGCGGCGCCTGCCACGAGGGCGCGCGCCATGGCGCGGTTGAGGAATGGGCCGAGAGCGGCCACGCCAACTTCGTTCTTACCGAGGAAGATGATGAGAACCCCGGGACGTTCGTACCGGATCACTACCTGACTATTGGCAGCTGTAACCCCTGTCACAGTGGCGTGCAGTTCGCCACGATTCACAAGGGCGAGGATCCGCTGGATCTGTCCGGCCTGACGATCGATGATCCGCTGGAGGACCACCTGATCGGCTGCGCCACCTGCCACGATCCGCACGATGCCCAGTACGAGGCGCAGCTGCGCGTTGACTCCGAAGCCGACGTGGTCATCCCGTTCGACGAGGTGCCGGTCAACGGCGGCAAGGGCAACATCTGCATTGAGTGCCACAATGGGCGCCGGACGCGCGCCAACTACGATGACCATATCGCCGAGGGCAGCGGCCACTTCGGTCCGCACGGCAACCCGCAGGGCGCGATGTTCTTCGGCGTGATGGGTGCCGACCTCGGCAACCCGCCGGTGACGGGCAGCTACGTGTACGAGCATCCGCATCTGACCTGGAACGACGACACCTGCGTAACGTGCCACATGTACAACCGCCCTTACATCAGCGCGGATGAGCCGGCGCTTTGGGGCCACGATTTCGAGCCCAAGTTCGAGCGCTGCATCACCTGTCACACCAACTGGACGATGGAGGAGGAAGAGGACTTCTGGCTGTGGGTCGAGGAGTACCAGGCAGAGATCGACGTCATGCTGCAGGAGTTCCTCGATGCCTGGCCCGCCGTCTGGATGGACGAGGGTGAGCCGGTAAGCGTGGAATCGAATCCTGGCGATGGTGACGGTCCACCGGCGAGTGACCCCGTCGGCAACGCCTACCGCGCGGCGCTGTGGGACTACTATCTGGTGCTTGAGGACCAGACCCGCGGCGTGCACAACCCGACATTCACCATGGACGTGCTGGAGCAGGCAATTGCGGCGGTGGAAGCGCTGCCACCCCCGCCGGCAACTTAGACAATCGACTGCTGACCGGCCTAGGCCGGTCGGGCAGCCTGGAAGGAGACGCCCGGAAGGATCCCCTGGTCCTTCCGGGCTTTCCTCTGGATAGTGTTGGTCGGGAAGCTGGCAACCCCGGGCGAGCGGCGCCAGGCAGGAAGCAGCGGTTGGCTGACTACCGGCGAATCGTCCGAGCGTCTGCCGGAGGCTAGAGGCTGACCTTGCTCAGATCAGCGTAGCTGTTCATGATGCTGCCCCACTGCAGCAGCTGCTTGCGGCGGGCGGCGTGATCCTCATTGAGCCCCAGCGGACGCCCGCGCCCGTCGAGCACCAGACCCACCACCCCGCCGCGCATCCGCTTCGTCAGCGGCTTGCCGCGGCCGTCGCCGATGTCGAACGCGCGCGTCGGGTTGGCTTCCACAATCGCCTCCTCGCCGACCTTGAGGCGATCGAACAGCTTCAACTCGCCGTACCTGAGCGTGTCGCTCTCGGTCTGGCCGTCGGGGAAGGTGATCTTGTACTCGCAGACCGGATCGCCGTAGCGCCTGGCCTGGCCCGCCGGGGCCAGTACGCTGCCGAGGTAGATCATGCAGTCGCGGTCAAAGACCTGCTCGGCGGCCTCGTCGTTGACCTGGGCCAGCACGCCGAGGTGCGGCATCATGAAGATCGAGTCCACGCCCAGCGCGGTGAAGCCCTCGGGCAGGAAGGCGTCGATCAGCATGTGCATGCTCTGGTTACGCCGCGGCGCGTGACTCAGCACCCCGCCGCTGCCGACCAGCAGGTCGAGTTCCATCATCTTGATGAACGTCCCGCCGGTGTCACCCTCGGCGAAGGCCTCGTCGAGTGACTTGACGCGCTGCACGCCCTTGAGCCCCGTGGCCAGCAGCTTGTGCTGCTCGAAGGCCAGCCTCAGCGCCTCGCGGGCCAGTCCCTGCTCGATCACCAGGCTGGACAGCGACTGCGGGATCGTCGTGGGGCGAATCATCTTGTTCTTGATCTGGTCGCGCAGGAACTCCTCATCGACGTCGAACGGCACCCAGCGCATCACGTTTTCCCAGCCGGCCTCGGCCATCACGTTGCTCACCGAGTAGCTCATGCCGAGGTTGGCGGACACGCTGCGGTTGAACAGCCGCTCCTCGACGCCGGGACTGGTCTCCACCTCGAAGCTGGAGAACACGTCAGTCGTGGCGCCGCCGATGTCGACGCCGATCACGTTCATTTCGTTGACCTTGGCGATCGTCGCGATGATGTAGCCCATCGCGGCGGGTGTCGGCATCACCGGTGCGTCGACCCACTTGAGCAGCTTGTCATAGCCCGGCGCCTGGGCCATTACGTGCTCCTCGAACAGGTCTTGGATCTTGGCGCGGGCCGGTGCCAGGTTCTCATGCTCCAGCGTCGGCCGCAGGTTCTCCACATCGGACAGCGCCACCTTGCTCTCGAAGGTGCCGTCGGCCTGGCGCAGCGGCTCGC
>CAZSSB010000018.1:8629-52122 GCA_964609245.1 uncultured Planctomycetales bacterium
TCGGACAGCGCCACCTTGCTCTCGAAGGTGCCGTCGGCCTGGCGCAGCGGCTCGCCCTCCTCATCGCGCCTGGTCAGCGCCATTGCCACGGACTGGTTTGCGTACTTGTTGCCCGAGTAGATCAGCGGCAGCTGATAGCTGTGGCCCAGCCGCGGCCGGGGATCGGCCGCCGCGATCAGCTCCGCCATCTCGGCGACTTTCTTCTTGAGAGTGTCCTCGTCGCTGTCGATCCCGCCGGCGAGCAGGATCATGTCGGGCCGCAGCCGGCGGATGCGCTCGATCCGCTCGTGGGGCAGCCGCCCGTCATTGATCGCCAGCACGTCCATCACGATCGCCCCGCCGCCCAGCGCGGCCCGCTCGGCGCTCTCGGCGGTCATCGTCTTCACCAGCCCCGCCACCATCATCTGCAGGCCGCCGCCCGCCGAACTGGTCGAGATGTAGATGTCGGCCCCGCGGTCGCCGTCGGCGGGCATGATGAACGGCACCTGCAGCGGATCGCGATTCGGATCGTTGACCGCGTCCCAGTCGATGATCTGGCGCCCGCTCAGCTCTTCCAGCTCCTGCACAGAGTTCAGCACGCCCTTGGTCACGTCCTCGAACGGTGCCTCCACGGTGGTCGGGGCCTCGCCCCGGAAGGTCTGGCGATAGCCCTCGGCCTTGCGCTCGATCATGATCGCCTTGGTGGTGGTGGAGCCGCAGTCCGTGGCGACGATCACATCCAGTTTCTTGTCATCCATCAGTGCCTGTCCTCTTGTGAATCGCTGGCGTCACCAGCCGCTTGGTTGTCGACGGGATCAGCGTCCCCGCTCGGGGGTGCCTCGTGCTCAGGTGACCCCGTATTATAGTCCCCGGCGGCGTACGCTTCGAGTTGCTGGATGAAGTACTCGATGCTGTAGCGCTTCTCCAGCGCGGCATGCAGCAGGGGGTAGTCCGCCGGCGCCACGTAGAGGCCCAGGTTGCGGCTGAAGGCGTTGAAGAACGTGTGCGTCATGTCGAAGATCGGGCCGAACATCACCAGCGCCTGGCTGGCCAGCCAGCCCATATGGCGGTTGCTCTGAATCCAGAGGATCGCCGCCGCCGTCAGCCGGCGTTCGTGGATCTGCCCCGCGATCTTGCGCAGGATTCGCTTGTCCGCGTCGCTCAGGCTGCTCTCCTCGTATTTCTCGACAGCGAATGCATGCTTGAGCCAAGCCCTGAAGCCGCGCGGGCGCTGCCCTTCCCTGCCCTGGGCGTCATCCATCATCAGCCCCATTCTACCTGAGCCTTGCCGTTGTTCTACAATGGAGTTGGTTGACACGCCTTGCTGGAGGAGGAAGGCCATGGAACTGCGCAGCGACACGTGGGATGCTTTCTGGGGGCGCCTGCTGCGCATCGAGTTCTTCGCAGGCAAGTGGGACATGTACTGCAAGGTCGCCGATTCACGCGCCGAGTGGCTGGAGCAGGCCTTCGGCCTGGACAAGAGCAGGCCGCTGCTATCCTGCGCGTGCGGCGAGGGCGGGATCGAGTTGGCGCTGGCGCGGCGGGGCTTCAACGTGACGGGTATCGACCGCTGCCGGGAGTTCATCCACTTCGCCCGCGAGCAGGCCGCCGAGGCTCAGCTGGACAACGCCACGTTTCTGACCGGCGACCTGCGCAGCGAGCGGCCCCTGCCGGATGGATTCGGCACGGTCTGCTGCTTCGACACCTTCGGGCTGCTGAACGATCAGCAGGAGCAGCGGCTGCTGGCCAACATGGCCGCCGCGCTGCAGCCGAGCGGGCTGCTGCTGGTCGACAGCCCACAGCGCGACGCCCAGAGCGCCTCGCGGACGTGGTGGCCGGTGGGCGACGGCCACCTGCTGATGGAGACGCGCTGGGACGCCAAAGCGGGCATGCAGCACCTCGAACCGCTGTACATCGGCCCCGACGGTCAGCGCACCAACCTGATGGATCCCTACGACGACACCCGCGACGAGCACACCGGAGTGATCCGCTATCTGTACGGGCCGGAAGAGCTGACGATGCTGATCAAGGGCACCGGCCTCAATGCCCAGGTCGTTCCGCATCAGCGCAAGGGATACTACATGGTGGCGGCGCGCAAGGGCTGAGAGGCGCGGTCTTGAGCGACCACGGGCGGCGGCAGCCGAGCGCTCCGGAGCGAGAGACGGAGCCAGTATAATGGAGCAGCGCGGCGCTGAGCACTCAATTGCGGACTGAGGGAGGCTTGTATGGCGAAGATCAGACTAGGCATCAACGGCTTCGGTCGCATCGGACGGCAGGTGGCCCGCATCGCCACCGGTCATCCCGAGTTCGACCTGGTGGCGTTCAACGACTTGTGCGACCCGGCCACCAACGCGCACCTGTTCAAATACGACAGCACCTATGGGCGCTTTGAGGGCTCGGTTGAACTCAAGGACGACCAGTTCGTGATCAACGGCGATGCGCTGAAGCTGCTCTGCGAGAAGGATCCCACCAAGCTGCCCTGGGCGGACCTTGGTGTTGATTACGTGCTGGAGAGCACGGGTGTGTTCCGTGACGTGGCGAAGTGCGAGGCACACTTGCGCGCCGGCGCGAAGCAAGTGCTGCTCAGCGCGCCGGCCAAGGGGAAGATGCCGACCTACGTGCTGGGCGTCAACGGCGAGCAGTGGGTCACCGACGGCAAGCCGACGGTGATCAGCAACGCCAGCTGCACCACCAACTGCCTGGCGCCGGTGGCCAAGGTGCTCCACGACACCTGGGGCATCAAGCGCGGGCTGATGAACACCATCCACTCCTACACCAACGATCAGAACCTGCTCGACCAGATGCACGGTGATCTGCGACGGGCCCGCAGCGCGGCGGTGAACATCATCCCCACGACGACCGGCGCGGCCAAGGCGATCGGGCTGGTGATCGACGGCCTGGGCGAGGTCTTCGACGGTTTCGCGATGCGGGTCCCGACTGTGACCGGCAGCGCCGTCGATCTGACCGTCGAACTCGGCCAGCCAGCGACGGAGGATGAGATCAACGCTAAGTTCACTGAAGCAGCCGCTGGGGCCTTGCGTGGCATCCTGGCCGTAGCTAGTGACCCGATCGTCAGTACCGACATCATCCAGGATCCCCATTCCAGCATCTTCGACCCGGAGTGGACCAAGGTGATCGACGGCACGTTCGCCAAGGTTGTCAGCTGGTACGACAACGAGTGGGGCTACGCCAACCGCTGCATCGACTTCTTCCTGTACATGGCCGCACAGGGCTAGCGACCAGCACCGGGACAAATCGGCTCGGCGACGAGGAAACCGAACATGGCACTGCATACACCGGCACGCGTCGCCTGGATCACGGGTTCCGGCATGCTCGGCTCGGCGTTGGCGGAGGCCCTGTGCTCCCACGGGTACGCCGTCGCGCTCTCGCCGCGGTCGCTGCTCAGGCTGGACGACCTGGACCGGCTGCAGGCCCTCGCTCGCCTGGCCCGGCCTGAGCTGGTGCTGCACACCGCGGCCCTGACGCGGGTCAACTACTGCCAGAGCCATCCGGACGAAGCGCTGTCCGTCAATGGTGCCGGCACGGCCAGTGTCGTGCACGCCGCGCGCGAAGTCGGCGCCCAGCTGGTCTTCTTCTCTACGGACTACGTCTTCGACGGCGGCAAGAGCGAGCCGTGGCTCGAAAGCGACACGCCGCGACCGATCAACGTCTACGGTGAGAGCAAGCTGGCCGGCGAACGCGAGGTCCTTGCCTATCGGCACAGCCATGTTGTGCGCACAAGTGGCGTGTTCGGACCGCGGTGTGACGGCAGGCCGGAGCGGAACTTCTTCCGCGCCATCGCCGAGCAGCTGCTGCGGCGTCAGCCGCTGGATGTGGTGAGCAGCCAGACCACGGCGGTGACCTACGCCCCGCATCTGGCCGCGATGCTGCTCGCGCTGCTGGAGGCGGGCCTGCCGCGGATTGTGCACCTGACCAGTGGCGGCACCGACAGCTGGTACGGCTGGGCCCGGCGCGCCGCCGAACTGCTCGGCGTCGAGGGGGCCTTGATCCGGCCCCGGGAGCGGCCGGGCGACGGTGATGCGACGCCGCGCCCGCGCCTGAGCGTACTAGGCAGCGAGATCGCCGGCGTTGCCGACCTGACGCGGCAGTATTCCGCTCTGACCGGAATCGCGGAGTACTACGCTGGCGAGGTCGACAACTGGTACCCCTAATAACGGGGGTACCTGGTACCCCCGAATCGGCGCCATCGTTGGTATAACAAGTGTGTGCCGGTCAGCGGGGCACAGTGTCAAACGTGTGCCAACGGGAGCCGGCCGGCCGGGAGCGTTTGGCTTTGGGGACACGCCGGCGAGCGACGCATCGCCACTACGGGCGGTAGGTGGTTGGGCCGGCGGAGGGTATGGCAATGGTAGCTATCGGGTCAGCTGCGGATCAAACGGGCATCCAGGGCGCTTGCTTCCTTGACAGGCAACCCGTTAGGCTCGATAATTACCCTTTAATACACATCGAGATTGAACTCGACGGAGGGTCTGATGTCTCGCACGTTTAACGCGCAGCTGATTCTTGCGGCGCTATGCATGGTGACAATGATGATGGGTTGCGGTGGAGGCGGTGACGACGTCACCACGCCCGGCGACCGGGACACCTTGCTGCCCGAGCAACTCGTGCCGGAAATCCAGGTGCAGATCGTTGACCACCAGTATCGCGTCCCCGGGCTCAGCGATGAGAACCTCGATCCGGATCCGATTCGCTCGATCATCGCGTCCGCAACGTCCAGCCTCGACATTGCCGTGACACGGATCAACCGCCAGGAGGTGGTTGACGCGCTGCTGACGGAAGCGCAGAGCGGGACCCAGATCCGCATCGTAACGGAGAAGGCGTATTACGACGCGGACAACTACGCTCCCTTCTATGCACAGCTCGAGGACCAGACGAAGAACGGTGGCAACATCGACATCCGCACCGATGAGGACGGTCTGCCGCGGCTGATGCACTCGCGCTTCATGATCATCGACAACGCGCGCGTGGTGACAGGCTCCTACAACTGGGAGACAGTCAATTGCGAGAAGACCTACGGCGATGTGATCACGATCCTCAACACAGCGGTCGCGGCCGCCTTCGCCAACCAGTTCAATCAGATGTTCGTCGAGGGCAACTTCGGCGTGCACAAGCGTAATGACACTCAGCACAGCTTCCTGGTTGGAGCCGGCAACGGGCTGCTTGAAGTCTACTTCGGCCCCGGCGATCAGCCGCGGGAGCTACTGCTGTCCGAGGTTGGCCAGAGCGCCAACGTGACCTTCGCGATCCAGCAGTTCAAGGACCTGGTGCTGGCCGAGTACATGCTGGGGTGGATCACTTCCAATCCCAACAACTCACTGATCGCGCTGTTCAACGACTTCGGTCCGCAGGGCGACTTCGACGAGAATGCCGTTTACGATGCCTTCGTCGGGGTCATCGAGGACCCGGATTCCGCCGGCGGAGCGCTCTACGTCAACGATCTGATCGACTTCTCGGGGACGTTCAACGGCTACAACGTGATGAACCACAAGCTGATGATCTGCGACCACGCCTACAGCAATCAGGAGTGGGCGGTGATCTTCTCCACTTCGAACTACTCCGAACTCGGCTTCACGCTCAATGACGAGGTGATGCTGATCATGCGCGGGGTGCCACTGGTCAGCAAGTATTGGCGCGGTCTGGCACTCTCGGAGACGCTCCCGCCGGAGACCCTCCAGCTGCCCGGCGACGTTCAGGAATTCGATCAGCTGTATGCGATGTGGCCATACCTGGCGGCGGAGAATTCAGCGTTCTTCCGCGACTTCGGCGACGTGCCCTGCGGCATCGTCTTTGGGGAAGTCGACAACTTCCGTCCCACGGTCACGATTCAGTCCGGAGACGGGGAGTTCGTGGACGTCGACATCGACCTGGGCTTCGCGGTGGAGGGATCGCTGTATTTCACCGGAGACCTGTACGGGCCGATGACACCGACCGTTGACGGCGATCTCTTCGAGGAGAGCGAAGTCATCAATCCCGATCATCGCTATATGCTGGTCGTGCCGGCCGGCGAAGTAACGCTGACCACCATCGTGTTGACGCGCGACGGGTCAGTCAGCGAGCTGTTCCAGCCCGATGAGATCACGTTCAACATCGGGCCGGGCGGAGTCAGGGAAGTCAACCTGAACATCAATCAGGCCGCCGAAGCGGGTACAACGCCCGGCGCGGGTGGTGGTCTGTAGTCTTGAAAGGAGAGGTTGAGTCGTACAGCCAGTCGGGCTCAGGTCCGGGTAGACTTAAGGAAAGGTGATATGAAAATCAGATACTACGCTTGTGTTCTGGTGATCCTGGCGATGGTGCTGACCGTGTCCTGCGGTGGCGGCGGCGACGACGAGGTCACCCTGCCGCCCGGTCCGGAGAGCGGTGACGGTCGCGATGGCGGCGATCCGGAGGAGCTCGACACACTCGGCATACCCCAGGGCGATTTCGTCCTGCCCACCGGTTGAGACGGCAATTGCCGCGGCGTGGCCGCGTCACAAGAGTACGTCTACATTGCCATGGCTGGAACGCTGTATGCCTTCGATAAGAACGGCAACTTCGTCAACGCAGCTGTACCACCTGCGGAGATCCAGGCGATATCGGTGTTCCCACCGAACGTTGAGTTGGATCTGCCGTTCGACACCGGCTACTTCTATGCCGGGTTCCCGGTGGTCGCCCACGATCCAGTGTCCGCATATGGGTACATCACGATCTACGCGCCCAATCTGGATGTCCTGACCACGCGCGAAGACGCCACCCATCCGGACGGGGCGAAGTTCATCACCTTGCCAGCCGACCAGGTTGACCCGCCGATCGACTGCAAATGGGCGCAGGTCATCAACGTCTATGACATGACGGTTGACCGCTTCGGTTCGATCTTGGTGACCGTCGATCTCGACGTCAAGTGCACCGATCCTTCGCCGGACTTCCCGCGGGCGCTGCAGATCCTCAACCGGTTCAACGATTTCATGATCGAGTACGCCGGACCAAGGTTCTGCACGGATCCCCCGTACTGCGGACCGGAAGCGCTGCCCTGTTACCACCGCGCCTACGGCTTCGCCAATGGCGACACGGGCACAATCGGCATCGATACCTTCTTCCCGTACAACCGTACGGAGCTGCGCTATACCTGGTACACCGGCGACTTCAATCTGCTGCGTGACTACGTGGGCGTATCATTCATCGAACTGGATCCGGAGACGACGCCGCCCTCGTACACCACCGGCACTACGATCGCGAATGGATTCGGCTACTACCGGGTGATCGGCGAAACAGTGGGTAATGCCCCTGGGTCGTTCAACCAGAATCCTCCGCGCAATCCTGAAACCGGCGAACTGGAGGACGTCGACCTGTCGGAGGGCGGACCGTCCGGAATGGGCGTGGATCCTTCCACTGACGAGATCTACATCTGCGACCCGGGCAACCGCCGGGTCCAGGTGTTCGCGCCGGAGACCGGTGCGTTCATCCGCCAGATCGGCGACGGCATGCGCGGCACGGCGGGCAACTCCTTCGTGGCGCCATCCGAGGTCTGCGTTGACCTGGAGGGCAACGTCTTCATCGCGGACATCAACGACGTCCGGGTGCTGCGGGGCAGCTACCCCGACCGCCAGTTCGGCGGCGTGGGCGGCCGGGTCCGCAACGGACAGCTCGGCATCCCGCTGGAGGGCGCCTCGGTGAGCCTCGGCAACGATCTGGGGACCCTGGCGCTGCGCTCGACCAACATCAACGGTGACTACCTGATCAGCAACCTGCTGGTCGGCACCTACTATGTAACCGCGGCGAAGTTCAACTACGACTCCGATACCACGGCGATCCAGATCATCAGCGATACGGTCATCCGCGCCGACTTCAACCTCAATCCCAACGAGCCCGCGACGGTCGGCGCTTACACCGGATACATCGTTGACGCCCAGACCAACCTGTTCCTCAACGATGTCGCGGTGCAGCTGGTCGGCACCAGCCTGCAGACCGCGACGGACGACATCGGGCGGTTCCAGCTCAACAACATCCTGCCGGGCAAGTACCAGGCGGTCTTCACCCACGAGGACTACGCCACGTTGATGCGCGACGTGGAGATCTTCTCCGGCCAGACGACGGATGAGCCACTGCTCCAGATGGAGCCGCTCGAGTAGTACTCAGCTTGGACTACAATTGAGCCCCGGGGTCCGCCCCGGGGCTTGTCTTACGCAGTAGACGCACGAGGTGAATGATGGCAGCCTTTGAGCTTCTCGATGTGACGCGCAGCGTCGTCGTGGTGATTGACCTGCAGGGCAAGCTGATGGACATGATCCATCGCCCGCGGCTGGTCATCGACGCCACCAGGCGGCTGATGCGGCTGGCGGACGCCTTCGAAGTGCCGGTGATCCTGACCGAGCAGTACCCCCAGGGCCTGGGGGTCACCCATCCCGAGGTGCGCGAGGTGTTCGACGGGCTGAAGACTGAGACCCGCTACACCGACAAGGTCAGCTTCGGCAACTGCGGCGAGCCCAGATTCAACGAGCTGCTCGACGAGGTGCGCCCGGGCCTGGCTCCCGAGCAGCGCCAGGTGGTGATCGCCGGCATCGAGGCCCAGGTCTGCGTGATGCAGACGGTGCTCGAACTGCTGCGCCGCGGGGAGCAGGTCCACGTCTGCTGGGAGTGCGTCAGCGGGCGCGGCGAGGAGTACGTACGCCACGCCCTGAGCCGCATGCAGCAGGCCGGCGCCCAGATCACCAACCACGAATCGGTCTGCTTCGAGTGGGCCCGGGACAGCAAGCACCCGGGCTTTCGGGCGATGAACCGGATCCTGCGCGAGGGCCAGCTGACGTAGCGAGCCGTCGGGAAACGGCTGCTCAGGACGACGCATGGCGAAGATGCGCATCAATCGCGCTCTGGCCGCCGCTGGCGTGGCCAGCCGGCGCGGCGCCGAGGAGCTGGTTCGCGCCGGTCGCGTCAGGCTCAACGGCCGGCTCGTGGCCAATCTCGCCACCTGGGTCGACGTCGACCGCGACCAGCTCACGCTGGACAACAAGCCGCTCAGGATCAGCACGGACCACTGCTACTACCTCTACTACAAGCCCCGCAACATCATCTGCACCATGAAGGACGAGCGCGGCCGCCAGTGCGTCGGCGAGACCTGCCGGGCGCTCAGAGGCCGTCCGCGCCCGGCCGGCCGGCTGGATCGCGACAGCGAAGGGCTGCTGCTGCTGACCGACGACGGCGAGCTGGCCCACCGCCTGGTCCACCCGCGCTACGGCGTCAGGAAGCAGTACCAGGTCTCGATCGAGCCACCCCTTGAGGACGAGCACGCGGTGCAGCTGGTCAGCGGCATCACGCTGGCGGACGGTCCCGCGCGGGCGCTGGAGGTCGCGCTCAGGCAGAGCACCCGCGAGCGTTCGGTGCTGGTTGTCACGGTGGCCGAGGGCCGCAACCGGCTGGTGCGGCGGATGCTGGAGCAGCTGGGCTATCGGGTCAGGCGGCTCAAGCGGCTGCGGCTCGGTGCGCTGGCGCTGGGACGGCTGAAACCGGGCGAGACCCGGCAGCTCGGGGGCAAGGAGATCAGCGCGCTGCGCCGGCAACTCGGCCTCGACTGAGAGCCTGCGCGGAAGATAAACCCCGGGCTCCGGTCCCGGGGTTGGCGCCGGCGGTCGACCAAACCGCGTGGCGCAAAACGGCGAGTGGCTCCCGCCACCATCAGCGACGCTGGGATCTGCGGGAGGTTACGCCGGTGGCGGCGATCCCCGGTCAGTCGTCTTCCTCGCCGGTGTACCAGCCGCTGCTGCCGGCCCCGGCGTCGCCCGGATCCAGACCGTAGCGGATGCGCTCGCGGCTGGCGTCGGTGAAATTGCCCCGTTCCAGCTGCTCGGCGGCGGCGGCCAGCACGTGCATGCCTTCCGCCAGCGCGTCGGTCAGGTCATCGACCAGATCGATCTCGTTCTGGTCGTAGCCGGCCGCGCCATGCTTGTAGCGCCGGCGCGTGAACTCGGTGGCGAAGACCACCGTGCCGATCGACACCAGCATGCCGAGCCCGGCTCCGATCCAGAACCAAACCAGCGGGGTGTCGCTGCGACAACCCTCGTCCGCGCGCTCCTGAGCGTCATCCATCACCAGAATTATACTACCCGCGAGGCGGCATCCACACTGGCCAATGCTATGATTGAGCCCGGTTTCGCCGAGGAGGAAGTGGCATGAGTAAAGCGCTGGGCGTCATCGGGTTTGGCACCATGGGCAGCGAAATCGCGCTGCTGGGCGCCTGCGCCGGGATGCAGATCACCGCCTACGACGCCTTCCCCGAAATGCTGGAGAAAAGCAGCAAGCGGCTGGCCAAGGTGTTGCGGATGCTGGCCCGGGACGAGAGGTTCTTCGCCGCCGCGCAGATCGCCGATGATGCCGGCCGCGCGGAGGTGCTGGGCCGCATCGCCACCACCAGCGAGCTTAAGGACCTGGCGGCCTGCGAGGCGATCATCGAGGCCGCGCCCGAGAGGCTGGAGCTGAAACTTGAGCTGCTGCACCAGCTGGAGGAGCTGTGCGCGCCGGATACGCTGCTGGCCACCAATACCAGCAGCATCAGCATCACCGGACTGGCCGGAGCGCTGGGCACGCCGGAGCGCGTGGTCGGCATGCACTTCTTCAATCCGCCCTCGGCGATGCTGCTGGTCGAGATCATCCCCGGCCTCAGCACCAGTGAGGAGACGGTGGCCGCCGCGACCGAGCTGGCCGCCGCGCTGGGCCGCAAGCCGATCCGCGTCCGCGAGACCCCGGGCTTCGTGGTCAACCGCGTGCTGCTGGCGATGATGAACGAGGCGATTACCATCCACGAGGAGGGCATCGCCAGCATGGAGGACATCGACGAGGCGATGAAGCTGGGCGCCGGGATGCCGCTGGGGCCCTTCAAGCTGGCCGATCTGGTCGGTCTCGACACCATCCACCACGCCTGCGAGGTGATCTACCGCGAGCTGGGGCGCGACAAGTTCCGCCCGCCGTTCTCCCTGACCCAGCACGTGCGGGCCGGGCGCCTCGGCCGCAAGACGCGCCACGGCTTCTACAAGTACTAGCAGCCAGTGGCCGCACGGACCGCCGGAATCCGGTATGCTTAAGCGGGAGTAGGCAGTGATTCAGCCCGTCTCAGCAGCACCCGCGCCGCCCGACGGGGCGATCAGTCGCTCCTCGCACCTCAGCGCCCGCGGCCTGGCCGAGATCCAGGTGACACACACGCCGCCGCGCCTCGAGATCGATACCACGGCGGGCCGCCAGGAGATCGGCTACTTCGGTCCCACCTCCCACGCTCGTGAGCTGACCGCGCACACCCTGCGGGGGGCCGAGCAGGCGGTGGCCCGCACCGTCGCCGACGGCGAGCGTCTGGCCGCTCCGGGTGCCGGCCCGGAGACCATTGCCCGGCTGGCCTTCGAGCACGCTGTGCTGAGCTACCGCGAGCAGCGCATCGCGATGACGTTCGTGCCCCGCACCCCGCCGCGGATCACCTATACGCCCGGCGGGGTGGGTATCGATCTGGTCTACTAGCCACCGCCGCCAGGCGTTCAGAATTCCGCCCGGATGCCGATGTACTTTATGTGCGCGGCTGCCTGGAGCCGCCAGATGCCAAGCGTTGAGAGGAGCGCGTGGAGTTCGTAAGCGAGCGATTCGGCAAAGTCGAGTACGACGAGGCGGAGGTCGTCCGTTTCCCGCAGGGCATGGTCGGCTTCCCCGATATGACCCGCTACTTCATGTATCGGGACGAGCGCGTTGACCCGCTCTCCTGGCTGCAGAGCCTGGATGATCCCAGCCTGGCGTTTCTGGTCTGCGATCCGTTTCTGTTCTTCCCGGACTACGAGGTGCGCGTCAAGCTGCCGCCGGCGCTGAGAAAGCAGATGGGCGAGGTCAGCGACCTGCGGGTGCTGACGATCGTGACCATCCACCCCGACTTCGCCAAGAGCACCGTCAACCTGCTGGGCCCGCTGGTGATCAACGCCCGCTCGCGCAACGGCTGGCAGGTGATCCTGGAGGACGACGAGCTGGGCACCCGCCACAAGCTGTTCCCGGCCGGCCAGCTCGACGAGACCGGCGCGGTCGAAGCGATCTAGCCCCGGTCCGCCCCCAGCCGCCCCCTGCCCCGCGTTGCCCGCCACGGCCCGCTGTGGTAGGATTTACCCCCGCGCGGAGAGATGGCCGAGTGGTTGAAGGCGGCTGCCTGCTAAGCAGTTATACGGTGATAAGCCGTATCGAGGGTTCGAATCCCTCTCTCTCCGCTCTTCTTCCGATGCTGGCCCAGCAGACTCGCGCTGGCGGTTCGGATCGGGCTAGAACTGATCCGCAGGCGGTGCGGGTGACGGCGCGGCGGGCGCCGCGGGCGTCGCGGCTTCGCGCCTGGTCATGCAGCCCACCAGCAGGTTATACAGCCAGGCGAAGATCAGGCCGCCGATGAGGCCGTCGACCAGCGCCCAGGCCAGGCCGATCAGGCTGCCCAGCGCGCTGATGTTGTAGCCGCGATAGATGTGGCCCAGCACGGTGACCTCGCCGGTCGCGCCCTCCATCAGGATCACCCACCAGGTGCCCAGCAGGACCATCAGGCCCCACCAGATCGCCAGCGCAAGGGAAAACGCCCAAACATTGAGCTTCATAAATGCCTCCCATACAGACATGATCAGTAGTCCAGGCAGCAGTCGCCGGCCGCCGGTGCGAGACGAAGCAGACTCGCGAAGACCGCCAATGTCACCCGCCTACTCACGGGTCACCTCCCAGTCAATCGACAGCATCAGCGACAGCAGGCTCTTGCCCAGATTATACCGGCAGTGGGCAGCGGTAGCCCGCCCCGGTGAATCAGGCAGTTGGCGCGTGGGTTGCCCGTCAGCGCATTTCGGCGCTACAGCTTCAAACTCCCCGGTTTCGTCAGGCGGCCGGGCTCGAAGGCCTTCTTCATCTGCGCCTCCGTCATCACCGGCTTGCCGTCGGCCTTCGTCGCGGCTCTGAGCTCGTCCATGATCGGCGTGCCCTTCCTGGTGGCGCGCTTGACGATCTCGGCGGCGTTCATGTAGCCGATCACCGGGTTGAGCACCGTCGCCAGGCCCATGCTGGCCTCGAAGTAGGCGCGGCACTTCGCCTCGTTGGCGGTGATCCCGCGGATGCAGCGCTCGGCGACGAGGCGCATGCTGTTTGCCAGCACCGTCTGCATGTGCAAGAGGTCCCAGGCGATCATCGGCATCATCACGTTGAGCTGGTACTGCCCGGCCTGGCTGTTCAGCAGCACCGCCATGTCGAGGCCCTCGATGTTGTAGAGCGCCATGTTGAACATCTCGAGCATCACCGGGTTGACCTTGCCCGGCATGATCGAGGAGCCCGGCTGCACCGGCGGCAGGTTGATCTCGCCGATCCCGCTGGTCGGGCCGCTGGAAAGCAGCCGCAGGTCGTTACTGATCCTGGTCAGGTCCGCCGCCAGCCCGCGCAGCGAGTGGCTGAAGTGCAGCGGATCGGCCATGCTGTTGTGCATCTCGATGATGCTCCTGGCGCTTGTGATCTTGAGCCCCAGCTGCTTGCCCAGCTGCTCGGCGACGCGGCGGGCGTACTCCGGGTGGCTGTTCATCCCGGTGCCGACCGCGGTGCCGCCGAGGCCGATCACCTGGATGTGCTTGCCGGCCTCCACGATCCGCGCCCGCGCTTTGCCCAGGCAGTCGGCGAACGCGGTGAACACCTGGCCGAGCGTGATCGGCGTGGCGTCCTGCAGGTGGGTGCGGCCGGTGGTGATCACCTTGGCGAACGCTTTGCCCTTGGCCCTGAGCTCGCTTTCAAGCAGGTCGAGGCTCGCCAGCAGCCGCGGCAGCATCATCAGGTTGCTGAGGCGAATCGCCGTCGGCATGGTGTCGTTGGTCGACTGCGCCATGTTGACGTGATCGTTGGGGTGGATGAAGGTATAGCTGCCGCGCACCTTCTCCTTGCCGCGGCCATAGCGCTCGTTGGCGAGGTTGGCGATCACCTCGTTGGAGTTCATGTTAAAGCTGGTGCCGGCGCCGGCCTGGTAGATGTCCAGCACCCACTGATCCAGGATGTTGCCGCTGCGGTCCGCGCCCAGCGGGTCCTTCTTCAGCAGCCTGGCCGCTTCGTCGAGGATCCAGTCGCAGGTCTTGACGATCGCGTCGCGGCGGCGCTTGTCCAGCATCCTCAGCGAGTTGTTGACCACGGCCGCGGCGCGCTTCATGTGCACGTAGGCCAGGATCAGTTCGGGATAGGCGCGCAGGCCGCTGACCGGGAAGTTGGCGACGGCGCGGGCGGTCTGTACTCCGTAGTAGGCGTCGGCCGGGACCTTCAGGGTTCCGAGCGAGTCCTTTTCCGTGCGGAACTTGGTTGCCATAGCGGGTGCCTCCCATGGTGTGGCGGGATTCCTGCAGACAATTGTAGCGCGGGACGAGGGGTGCGCATGAGCTAGACTAATCCCAGGACCACTGCCGCATTGAAGGAGGCGACCGATGAACCGTGCGCGCGTTTCTCTCGCTCTGCTGAGCTGCCTGGCAGCCCTGCTGGCCGGCAGTCCCGCGCTGGCCGAGTACGAGCCGGGGCTGATGTACTCCACGGTGCTGAACGGCATCGTGATGCTGCCCGACAGCGGCCAGTTCCGGATGGACAACGTCCAGGCGGTGTTCCTGCCCGATCCCGGGAGCAGCACCTACTACCCCTACGATCCGGAGGGCGGCGGCAGGCTGTGGGTGATCCTGACCGGCGCAGGCGGCGAGGAGCTCTACCGCTTCAACTGCTACGCCGAGAAGCTCAAGGACCCCTACTGGCTGATCAGCAGCTACAAGGCCGTCGACCTGAGGACGGGCGCCGACGCCGGCGTGGGCTGGGTGGACCTGGCGCGCGAGGGGGACTACCTGCTCAGCTGGTACCTCGACAGCGGGCTGTTCTACACCTTCCCGTTCTCCGTCAGCAAGGTCCTCAGCGACGATCCCTTCGTCGGCGGCGACCGCTGGTTCATCGACGGCGCCTGGGAGGACTGGGCGTATCTCTACTACCGCGACGCCGACCCGGAAAGCAGCATCCACTTCAAGGTCTGGCTGCGTAACAAGTCAGTCGGCGCCGACCGCGATGTCAAGCCGCGGATGGAGGTTCATCACGCCAGTGCGGGCCTCGTCGCCACCACGCGGATGATGACGCTGACGCTCAAGCCGAAGTGGAACCGCTTCGAGCTGGACCTGATCTTCCCGATGGAGGGCACCAGCGGCGGGGCGTACTTCAAGGCCAGGGACCTGCTTCAGCGCGACGGCGGCTATGCGCTGAAGCTCTGGCTGGACGACGAGTACTACGGCGAGTGGGAGTTCGGCGTAAAGGGCGGCAAGCTTGAGTACTACGGCCGGGCAGTGCGCGGCTCAGACCCGCTGACGTTCATCGAGGGCGGCCGCGACGCCTGGTGGTACGAGCGGCGGTAGCGCAGCGCGTTGGCCGCCTGCCGGCTCTATACTGGTGTGCGGTGAACACCCGGCCAGCCAGCCGGCAGTCCGTCCCGCGGCGCAGTACCTCCGGCGCACGGATGGTGGTTTTCGATCTGGACGGCACACTGCATCGCACAGACCGGGTTCTGACGACCGCGGTCCGCGACGCCGCGGATGCCTGCGGCCAGCCGCGTCCGGCAGACGACGCTGTTCGGGCGGCGCTGGGTCTGCCGACGCTCGCGTTCTGCACGGAGCTGTTCCCCGCCGCGGACGGCGCGGCACTACAGCAGCTGGCCGCCGCGCTGCGTGCGCGGGAGCGCAGGCTGATTCCGCGGGAGGCGGAGTTGTTTGCGGGAACGGCCGCGATGCTGAGCACCCTGAGCGGCGCGGGACTCGAGCTGGCGATCTGCTCCAACGGCAGCGAGCAGTACGTCAGCGCTGTCCTGCGGGCGACGCGGATCGCGCAGCACTTCCGGCTGATCGAGGGCCATCGAGACAACCGCAGCAAGAGGCAGGCGCTGGCCGCACTGCTCGCGCGCGCTCGACCGCTCGACGCCCTGTTTGTCGGCGACACCCGCCACGATTGGCAGGCCGCCCGCGACAACTGCCTCCCCTGCATCAGCGTCCGTTACGGTTACGGCAGTCCGGCGGCTGCTGACTTCTGCGCCGAATCACCCGCGGATGTCGTGCCCCACGTGCGCCGGTGGCAGGTGTTCGCACAGCTTGAGCGGCTGTTCGGCGAGCGCCGGCGCAGCGGACCACTGGTCATCGGCCTCTCCGGACCGGATGCTGCCGGCAAGACCCGCTTCACCCAGGGGCTCACCGCACACCTTGCCGCCCGCGGACACAGCATGACCGTCATCCACGTTGATGACTTCCACAATCCCCGCGAGCTGCGCTACCAGGGACACGACGAGGTTGAATCGTATCTCAGTCATGCCTTCAACCTCGAACTGCTGGCCGGCACGCTGCTCACGCCGATCCGCGAGCAGGGCCGGCTGGATCACAGTCTGACGCTGCTCGATCTGTCGACCGACCAGTTCACCAGGCAGCGCCACTACACGGTGACACCCGACTCGATCGTGATCGTCGAGGGTACACTGCTGTTCCGGCCACCAACCGATGAACTGCTTGAGCTCAGAATCGTGCTGGACGCCTCAGAGCCGGAGATTCTCCGGCGCGCGGTTGCCCGGCATTCTGACCAGCCCGCCACGGCGGTGACGGAGCGCTACCGGCAGAAGTATCTTGAGGTTCAGCGCCGCTACACGCTGCACCACCGGCCGCGAGAGCGCGCCGACGTGGTCATCGACAACAGCGACTTTGATGCTCCGCAGATCATTCGCATCAGCTGACGGTCGCGCACCCGCAATGGTTGGGCCGCACATGTCAGCCAACCAGCCCCTTCAGGTTGCTGGCGATCAGCGCGAGGCCGATCGCGGCGATCAGGGCCAACACGATGCGGCGGAACACCCGCTCGTTGACGCGGCGCGCAACCCACATGCCGATGAACGTGCCGATCAGCAGTGGAATCAGATACACGGCGCAGGACAGCCAGACCTCGCGCTTAAGCAGCCCGAAGGCCCAGAACACGGCGATGCTGCCGACGTTGAGCAGGGTGAAATAGGCGATCAGGTTGCCGCGGAAGTGCTGCTTGCCCTTCCCCTCGTTGGCGAAGAACAGGATCACGGGCGGGCCCGAGAGGCTGGTCGAGCCTCCCAGCAGGCCGCTGAGCATGCCGACCGGCAGCAGGCTGTGCCAGCGCGGCGCGATCGCCAGCTTAAGGCCCCAGAGCAGCGCGCCCGCCGCCAGCAGCACCACGACGCCCACGCCGATCTTGAACGTCGCCGCGTTCAGGCTGGTCAGCAGCCAGGCGCCCAGCGGCAGGCAGGCTGCGCCCCCGACGATCAGCGGCCAGACCAGGCGGGCATTGACCGCCGCGCGCGTCTCGAAGAGCACGATCAGGTTGTTGATCAGTCCCAGCACCACCAGGATCGGCGGCACCTGGGTGTGCGGCAGGATCAGCATCAGCACGGGCACGGTGGTCAGTGCCAGGCCGAAGCCGGCGCAGCCCTGGACCACGCCGCCCAGCAGCAGGATCGAGGCCCCGATCAGCAGGTCGGCGGTCAATCAGCCGTCCCGGCCCACTCGCCCGCCCAGCGCACGCCATGAAGCCGGCAGCACCGCGGCGGCGAAGAGGATCTTCAGTGCGTCACCGACGATGAACGGCACCAGGCCCAGTGCCAGCACGTTGCCGAGCCCCACGTAGAGCGCCAGCCACGGCAGCCCGCAGGCGTAGATCACGGCGTTGCCCGCCAGCATCGCGATGACCATCGTGGCCACGCGGCGGTCCAGCCCGCGCTCGGCCAGCCAGCCGGCAGCAAACGCCGCGGCGATGAAGCCCAGCAGATAGCCGCCGGTGGGTCCGGCCAGCCGCGCCAGTCCCGCTCCGCCCGCCGCGAACAGCGGCAGTCCCAGCGCACCGGCACCGACGTAGACCACGGCGGCGGCGGCGCCCCGGCGGCTGCCGAGCAGCACGCCCGCCAGCAGCACCGTCAGCGTCTGCAGCGTGACCGGCACCGGCGTGAACGGCAGCGGGATAAACACCTGGGCGCTCAGCGCGATCAGCAGCGCGAAGGCGGCCACCAGCGCGGCGGACCAGACGACGCTCAGACCACGTGAGGGCGGGCACAGGACGTCGGCGAGTACGGCGGTACGTTGTGACAGATGCATGGATCGCTCTCCAATCCGACCGGGAATAGAAACCAATGATACTACTCGGTGGAGCGGATCACGATCGCGTCATCCTCGACGATGTAGGCCAGGTCGTAGGCCATGCAGAGCAGGTCCAGGGCGCGCTTGAGCGAGATCTCCTTCTGGCGAAAGTCGAGCGTCATCAGCTCGTTCTCAACGCCCGCGCCCACGATCACGTTGAAGCCGGACCCGGCAACCAGCTCCAGCAGCGCTTCGTTGAACGGCATGTTGCGCAGCTGGACCTCGCTGACGGGCACGTCGTCCAGATCGAACTGCCGGTAGGAAGGCGTCTCGTGCAGCTCGCGCACCGGTAGCGCGGGGGCTTCTTCCTCCTCGTCGGCCACCGATGGCAGCGCCGGGGCGGAGTCCTCCCCACCCAGGTCGGCGAGGCTGGTCTCATCGTAGAAGACGCCGCTGCTGACGGCGGGCTCCGCTGGGGCCTCTGCCGGCACTTCCTCGGCTGCCTCGGTGTCAATAACCTCTTCCGGAACGGTCTCCGGCTCCTCGACCTCGGGTGTTTCCGCCGGCTGCTCTGCGGGTTGCTCCGCGGGCTGAGGGGTTTCCTCGACCGTCTCGCCATCCGGCTGATCGCCGCCCGCCGTGCGCAGCCCGGAGGGAAACTCGATCATCTCCTCCGGCTGCTCGATAGGCGCCAGTTCCGCCGTCTCTTCGGGCTCCTCGGCCGCCTCAGCGGGTATCTCCTCGGGGGTCTCAGCAGGGGTTTCATCATCCGGTATGAACCCGGGCTCATCCCCCGCGGCCGCCTCGGCGTTCTCGTCAACGCCAGCTTCCGCCGCGATGTCCTCCGGAACCTTATAGAACGGCTTGACCAGGTCGATCTCGATGCGGTCGCCGTACTGCACCACCTGCACGTCGCTGGGGTCGGCGTACTTGCCCAGGTAGAGGCGGATGTGGCCCTCGCCGTCGACGTCGCTGAACCGCGTGAAACGGTGGAACAGCAGCGCGGCCTCATCGGCCGGCGGGTGATCCGCGTCCGTCAGCTCCCGGGGGATGTCCAGGTCCTTGACGCCGATGTCGACAAAGTTGCCGGCGTAGTTGTTGACCACCTGCGCCTCGACGGCCTCGCTGAACGTCAGCGTGAAGTGCAGCCGCTTGGGCTCGTTCACGGGCTCATAGCCGCTGAGTTCGGCCGCCAGCGCCGCCAGCGGGCCGAGTGCGGCCACAAGCACCAGCACACCAAGTGTTATCTTCAGCCCTCGCACCGCTTGCCCCTCGCTCCACAGGATTGCAGCCTAGACTATTATAGGGAGACGGCCCTGATCGGTCAAAGTTCGTGGACAGCCTGTGGATAACACTGAGGGCAGCTGGTCGGGAGAGGAGCTGGCGGCGGAGCTGGCCGCCGAACTCGGTGCGGCGGCTGAGGTGCACTACCTGCCGGAGGTCGATTCCACCAACAGCTGGCTCAAGGCGCGCTCCGCCACGCTGCGCCGCGACCAGGTCCGGGTGGTCTTCACCGACCGCCAGACCGCCGGGCGGGGTACCCGGGGGCGGGACTGGCTGCAGGCTCCCGCCGGCGACATCGCGCTCTCGCTGGGCTTCGGCATCGGCGCCGCCCAGCGCATCGACTCGCGCCTGAGCCTGGTCGTCGGGGCGCTGATCGCCGCCGTGATCGAGCGGGACGTCGCGCTGCCGACGCGCGTCAAGTGGCCCAACGACGTGTTGACGCGCCCGCTGAGGCAGACCGCCGGGCCGTGGCGCAAGGTCTGCGGCATCCTGATCGAAACCTGCGCGGCGGCCGCCGGCACGCAGCAGCTGGTCGTCGGGGCGGGGGTCAACGTCAACTCGACGGCCGCCGAGTACCCGGCGGAGCTGCGGGGCAGGCTGACCACCCTGAGCGACTCCCTCGGCCATCCGCTGAACCGCCAGCTGCTGCTGCTGCTGCTCGCGCGCGGGCTGGCATCCCTGGCGGGAATGGTCGGGTTCGCCGCGCCCGGCCCGGCCCTGACAGCCGCCGGCACGATCGACGAGCTGGTCGGCCGGTGGCTGGAGCGCGACGTGACGGCCGGCACACGCTATATCCTCAGCCGCGGCGGCGAGCGGCAGGCCGTGACGGCCCTGCGCGTCGATGCCAGGACCTGCGGGCTGTGGTGCCGCGATCAGCAGGGACGCGAGCATCTCGTCACGTCCTACACCGAGCTGGAGCAGCCCCCGCCGGGTAGCAACCGCAACGACCCACAACACCGACGCCCATAACAGAGGATATAATCTTCTGGTATTCACGGAGGCGGAAACATGAGCAACCACGACGATGGACGGGCACTCTCCTATTTGATCGCGGGCTTCGGCCTGGGAGCGATGGTTGGCACGGTCATCGGCCTGCTGGTCGCGCCCAAGGCCGGCCGTGAGCTGCGGGCGGACCTGGCCGAGTACGGCAAGGACTACCTGGACAAGGCCAAGGACATGGGGCGCGACGCCTACGAACGCGGCCGCGAGCGAGCCCGGGAAGCCTACGAGGCTGGTCGCCAGCGGGCCACGGAGTACAGCTCGCGGGTCGGCGAGCGCCTGGCGGAGGTCAAGGAGCACATCGGGGAAGCCGCTCAGCGGCTCGGGGACGCCGTCAAGGGCGGCGAAGCCGAGGACGAGGAGCAGGCCACCGAGAAAGCCTAGGGGGCTCAGCTTCGATCGACACTGCGGTGCTCTGCATTCCGCCGCGGTGCGCGGCGCGCGGTCGCCATCTCTTCCTGCCTATCGGGTATCCTACTAAGGTCGCTGCGCGTGAAGACCCGTGCGCGACCAGTACCCGCCGAGCCGGGAAGCAGGGAGCGAACAGATGCTGAGGATACCCAGGGCCGGTGCGCCAATCCTGATTGCCGTCCTGCTGGCATGCATCGGCTGCAGCGCCAGTCTGCGGCCACCGATGCCACCAGCCACCGAAGCCCCACCCGCCGAGCTAACGACGGCGCTGCCGGGACTGCCCGGCGGCGAGACCGACACCCGCCAGGCGCAGATCGCGGACGGCGTGGGGGTTCTCGGCAACGTGCCGTTCGACTCGTACAACGGCACGCCGGACGGCTCGGAGCTGCTGCTGGCCGTGCCGGATCCCGCGTCGACCGACACGGCCTGGGCGGTCTACCAGATTCCGGAGTCGGTCGGGGACACCATCGAGGCGTTCAAGTTCGACATCCAGTATCTCGATCCCGATCCGTTGGTCGATCGCGGCGATGAGGGCTACTGGGTCGGCTACGCCGACTACGCCACGGGCCAGTGGGTGATCGACGGACCGTTCACGCTGACCAGCGCCCGGGCGTTCCTGCCACCCGCCGCGGACGTGGTCAGTCCCGGCGGCTTCTACTACGCGCTGGTCCTGGTCACGGGCGCGAACCAGGCGCGGGTACGGGCCATGTACTACGCCTGGAGCATCGGACCCGGCTACGAGGAGTACTGGGTCGGACGCCCCCAGGGGCACAGCCCCGGGCAGTACTGCGACATCCATGTGGATAACGCCGGTGAACCCCACATCGCGTACTTCAACTCGCCCTACGCCCTCAATCGGCACTGGGCCGATCTGCGGGTCGCGCACCGCAGCAGTGGCAGCTGGGTGTACGACGACATCATTCTGGGCTACGAACCGCGCTGGTCGAGGCTCGCCCTCGGCTATGTCGGCGGCGACATCAAGCGCGCCGTGCTGGCGGCCAACGACGATTCCCTCAGTCCGGAGATCTGGCTGTACTACGACGACGGCACCGGGTTTGACGCCGGCCAGCTGGTCACGGGCGCGGCAGACCTCGACGTGCTGGGCGCCATCACGTTCGTCAACGACGCCGACGATCCGTCGGGTCCGCTCAACCTGCTGGTCATCGCCTACGCCGTGCCCGACGCTCCGCAGGCCGTGCAGACCAAGTACGTGACCTACGACGAGGTGGCGCTGTCCGCGGAGCAGGACCTGTTCGGCAGCGCTACCCGGAGACCCGGCCGGCTGTCGCTGACCACCACGGCCAACAAGCAGGCCGTCGCGGCCGTGCCGGACAAGCCGGCCGATTGGGAGCTCAACGTCGGCGCACTGGTCGGGGGAGTCTGGGACTTCGCCACGATTCCGGCCTGGGGACCGCTGACCGAGGTGGAAGAGGACGAGGAGGACGCTCCCGACTTCGTGGCGCTGGAAGCGCCGGGCCGGGGGGTGGTGGCCGGCTATGTGCGCGAGTACCGCGGAGAGGTGCGGCTGGCGCTCTACAACGGCGTGGACTGGCAGGAGACTGTCAACGACTACCTGCCGACCGGCTTCCAGTACCCGCTGGACATCGTCGCCTTCACCAGCGGGCGAATCGGCCTGCTCGACAACTACGGCGAGATGAAGCCGCTGCTCCGCTGGGGGATGACGGCCAGCGGCGAGGAGTACGGCCGGCAGTTCATCGAGACGGAGCCCTATGCGATGCAGTATGGCAGCCTGGCCGTCGACGCGGTGAACGACGTGCACATCGCCGCCTACAACCCGTTCCACGGCGAACTGACCTACATCCTGCGCAAGGCGACGGGCAAGCCCGCTGTCGAGCTGGTGGACAACGGCGGCCTGCAGTTGGGCGGCTCGGCCTTCATGGCGTGGCCGGTTTACGTCGGCGAGGAGCTGCACGTGTTCTACGTCAACAGCACCCACCCCGGGGTGCTGCACGCTCACAACGTCGGCGGCATCTGGCTCAAGGAGGGCGAGGTGGTAGCCAGCGGAGGCATCCCCTATTACGTCACCGGGGTAGGCTACCTCGCTGACCGCAATCTGGTGTACTGCGGCTACATCGACTTCTTCAAGCTCGGCTATATGGTGACCAGCGGCACGCCGGGCGGCTCCGACTGGCTGACGGTCAAGATGACCGATGCGCTGACCGAGATCGGCTATATCGGCGACGACGAATCGGAAGTGGCGGTGGTCTACTTCGCCCCACAGATCCTGGCGGAGGGCGAGATCAGGATGGCCTACGGCGATCCGCGCGTCGGCACTTCACGCACCGCCACCATCTCGATGGGTGACCGGCGGCTCGCCCCGCCGATGAGCGTCGCCTACAACCCCGTCGGCGAGCACTGGGGCCTGGTCGCCAACTTCGAATACACCGCGACCGCACACTACTACTACGAGGACCCGACCGGGATCTGGCTGGGCCCGTATACCATCGCCGCGCTGGAGGGCCCGGGCGCCGAGTTCCGGGTCAACCACCTGAGCTACCTGACCAGCGACGGCGCGCCCCGGATTCTCGCGGGCGAGATCGCCGACGGCGACACGCAGTTCAAGATCTCTGTGTACACCGCGCCGCCGGGTTCGACCAGCTTCAGTCCGCTCTACGAGGTGCTCAATCTCGACATGACACTGGCGGAGATCGACATAGCCACCGCGGCCGCCAATCCGGACGGTGAGCCGGCCATCGCCGTGATGCACAAACTGCTGGCTGATCCGGCCTGGGACGTGGAGATGTTCGCGCTCAGCGGGGTGGACACCTGGAGCAGTGTAGTCACTTGGGACTGCCCGATCGTCGACGGCGCCCCGATCGTCGCGGTCAGTGACTCAAACAAGCCCTGCGTGGCCGCGATCGAGACGGACAGCACCCTGCCGGAATACGGCCAGCCCGTGGTGTACTACCCGTGGTAGCAGCACCGGCCGCCCGGCGGCGGCGAGGGCAGCGGGCCTGAATGGGAAGAGTGGCGAGGGACGGAATCGAACCGCCGACACAGGGATTTTCAGTCCCCTGCTCTACCAACTGAGCTACCTCGCCATTAGTGGCGGGGGCGACGAGAATCGAACTCGCGACCTCCTGCGTGACAGGCAGGCATCCTAGGCCTCTAGACCACGCCCCCACGAAACCGCTCAAGAATATAACACCTCGGCCGCCTGCGGCCAAGTGCTATGCCTATCTAACTGGGGTATACCCCAGTTCTGCGGGAACGTAGTTTACCATGCCTTGACCTGGGTGACATACCAGCGGTGAGCCGGTGCACCAAATGAGAAGGCGTCTCTTTTTGCTCTGCCCCGCGCCCGTGTCGGACGGATGCACCATTCGGGATGGCTTTCCACTAGCATTGTGGTACAAAGCACTGCTCTTGATGGGTTGCTTCTGTACTCAGCAGTGCAGTAGATTGCAGTGTAGTCTCGCATTTGGTAATATGTTACCGAAGCTTGACCGGTGTTGCTCGCCGAGAACATCATCGGACGAGGAAGGCTTGATCGCTTGGGCGTCATGTTGGTGGCAAGTGCTGTGGTCCGCATTCGGTGCTCCAGCAGGAGACCGTCAGTGGTCCACGTCCAAATCAAGTGAGGGCGTGCTGCTGGCCGCATTGAATCATGTGCACTTGGGAGGTGCATCGTGAGTAGATTCTGGATTGCCGCTTTCGGCATCATTGTCGCAGTAGTCGTGGCTAGTCCTGTCATGGCCAGCACATATATTAACGTGGGAGTATCCGACGTTGATGAGGGTGCAATACGGAACATCTGGGATGATTCGGGCGTGCTGATGATAGGCGTCTTGGGGAGGCCGCGTTCGATATCGAGGTTACCGAGTCCAGTCCTCACTCCATTGACACGTGCTGGATCTACATCAACGGCGTCACCACAGAGGACACAGAGCTCGAATTCTCCGCTGATGACTTCCGCCAACACTACGGTGCAGTCGTCATCAAGTACGATAATGACTCATATGAGATGCAGGAGATCCACATCAAGCCATCTTGGCCTTTGGAGTCGTCTGTGGCCACGGGTGCCACGGCACCGGAATATCCCTTGCTCCCAACAGACGAGACAGCTGCGGAACTGATCGAGCCTGTTGCCGATGACGATCCTGACGGGGCCCTCACGCAAACGGTATACAATGTGTGTAACGGAGAAGAGTGTTGCGTCAGTATGATTGACGATGGCCCGGACGAATGTGAGAACGATACGCAGTGTCCCGGATATCCCGCCTGTGAGTGATCACAAGGCGGCGGTGGCGGTTTTGCCGTTGGTCAGATCGACAATCGCTCGGCTAATTGCGGTATCGGTGCTTATCCTGTGTCTGTGCGCGCTGCCAGTGTATGCGTATGTGCCGCACGCCGGTGATCGCGCCGCTCCCTTGTCAGGTCGCGACATCACGACCAATGAGGTGGTGACGCTCGATGACTACCGCGGTCGCTGGGTAGTAGTTGAGTTCTGGAGCACTTCCTGTGGAGCATGCACACGGCAGTTGCCGGAGTTGCTGCGTGCAAGCGATGGATACCGCCTCGAAGGCAAGCTTGAGCTGCTCCTCGTGAACCTCGACACTGTGAGCAATGCAAGTCGCGTCAAACAAGTCTTGAGGGAGTTGAGAGTAGATTGCCCGGTGATCTTTCCCGGCAAGCGGGGAGTGATCATCGGGCCACCTCAACTCACGAAGCCTGAGCTCAATCCTGACTCCTTTGCGCCTCAAGCAGTGGCCTGGGGAATAAGTAGCTTACCGGCTGTATTCCTGGTCAATCCAGACGGCGTGATAGTGGCCAAGCGGCTCCCCAGCAGCTCTTGGGGAGCGGCCCTGCACCACTTCATTGAGGGCAGCGTTAGTAGGCCTTGGGCAGGAGTACGCGCTTCCTTTGAGGCCAGCGGCAGCACAGGTGATTCGGATAGCCTGAGCGATGTGGCCCAAATTGCAGAGCAGGATCTTCGGCAGTTGGAGTTGAGGGTCGAGCTATACAGCCCTCAGCGAGAGCCGCTGACTGCCCAGCTTGACTACTACCTGATCAGCGCAGAAGTGGCCGAGATCGAAGGCTGTCGGATGCCTACGAAGCGGCGGTTTATCCAGCCGAATCCTGATGAACCGGAGGAAACAGCTGTCATTAGCTTCACGGATTCCTGTGAGGCAGTCTGGTCGCTCACCATAGATGCCCAGGGATATGCAGGCGTGCAGTATGTCATACGAGTTCTGATACCAGGCACCAAATCCCTAGATGATGGGCGGGGTATCTGGACAAAGCAAATCGGCAATGTGTATTTCGACTACCCATCATATACATATGAGTCATCATAGGCGACTGCCGTTTCGGTGCTATCTACTGGCGCTGCTGGTCGTTGTCGCTGCAGTGTGTCCTACATACGCAGCGACCGGAAGTGAGACCGAGTCGCGTCCATTGCTGCCTACTCCCATCGGAAGAGCCTATGCCCTCGCTGAGCCAGAACGCACGCGAAGGCTCGAGCTTGCCGAATCTCTGCATGAATCCCAGCTGCTGGAACTCGCATCTGTGCTCAACAACGCTGACGCCACGCTCAATATCGGCTCTTCTTGGCGAAACCACTGCTTAGCCGGCTTGGCCTTGGCCCTGGAGGAGTACTTCGCGATAGAGCTGAGCTATCCGGACTCTGTCGAGCACCTGCGTAGTTCAGGGATTCTGCTCGATGGCTGGCGCCTTGCAGGGATCTACGCTGACGATTTCGACACTCGATGCGCCTCTTGTTCAAACCGATGCCTAACATACGTCCCACAGCCATTGGGCCTAGGCACACTCGTCGACACCCCCGGCAGAGGATGTGGCTACAGAACCCTTGCGCTGCTGGAGTACTCGCTGTGCATCCCCTTCGACTATATGGGGCAATGGGATCGATCCACGACGGGAGCTTCTTCCGAGTGGTTCATGCCGTTCCGAGACTACGGGATAGTCGAGTTGCTCCACGTTGACCAGGTTGAACCTGTAATCTCATCCTGCGCGGATTGTAAGGTCTCCCATCAGTGAACTGAGCTGATCTGCGGGCAGGACGAAGGGCCTACAACCGACTTGCATCCACGTTTCAACTGAGGCAACCCACGCAGACGTTGGATCAGCCAGCGTCAATGGTTGAAAGACCCACACTGCAGGTGCCTCGCCGCAACTGCCGCCGAAAGCGGCATTGTCCGGCTGCGGCTGGGCAGCTAGACCCGGAGTACTGCCCGATCTCTGGGCAGCAGAGGTAGGCATGCTGCGAAGAGCAGGAGTAGCTGTAGTGGTTGCGCTTCTGCTGCTAGACACAGCCAGCTGCGAGGCGTGGGACAACCTGTTCTACCCGAACACGGTGTACGTCACGCACACTGGCGCCAAGCAACAAGGTTCGCGGAGATCGAGACAAACTGGGCGCAACAGGACTCGAACCTGTGACCTCATGCGTGTGAAGCATGCGCTCTAGCCAGCTGAGCTATGCGCCCAGTTGCGGAGAGAGAATATACCACGCCGGACCAGCCCATGCAACACCCGTACCAGTACCCGCTCGGCGCGGAAATGACGCCGGCCGGCCGCCGCCGGTCGCCAGCAGTCATATATAATCTCAGCCTGATGCATCGAGTACTGCTGATCGGCATGTTGCTGGCGCTTACCTGGATCTGCTGCTCCTGGGGCCAGATCGAGCGCAATCCGCTCTCGCGCGGCGGCGCGGGCACGGAGGAGGAAGCACAGGCGCAACCTGATGCGGCCGACGGCCCGCCATTCCCGGAGGCTGATGCCACCGCGGTGGACCTGGCGGAGCTGGCACCCCGGGCGGCGCAGCTGGCCGCCAGTCTGAATCGGGCCGCCCGCACCGCCGCGGCGCTGCGCAGGCCCGCTCAGGGCGAATCCGCGGCGCCGGAGGCCCCGGAGCCGGTGGCCGCCGCGCCGATCGTGGAGGAACCGGCCCCTGAGGAACCGGCGGCGGAGGAACCGGCCGAGCCGGTCGCGGAAGAGCAGGCGGGCCCTGAGGATGCATCCGTGCCCGCCGCGGCGGAGCAGCCGGGCCCGGAGCCCGCCGTGGTGGTTGAGGATCAGCCAGCCGCCGTCGCCGAGCCACCGGCCGAGAGCGCGCCACCGACCGAGGACGTCGTGGTCAGTGACGAGGAAGCAGGCGCGGAGGCGGAGGCTGACGCTGCCGCTGAGCCGCCCGCGCCCGAACCGCCGCTGTCGATCGACGACCTGGCGCGCGCCTGGCGCGAGCGGATCGACCATCCCGGCCAGCCTGCTGAGCTGGCGCCTGAGCCCGCGCCCGCCGAGCCCGCCGCGGCGCAGCCCGAGGACGCCACCGAGCCTGAGCCCGCGGATGAAGCGACGCCCGCGGAAGCGCCGGAAGCAAAGGACGAGCCTGCCAACGAGGAGCCACGGGACGCGCTGAGCGGCCTGCTGGGCTGGACGCCGGACTCCGTCGGCGAGGCCGAGCCCGAGCCACGGCCCTCGCGCCGGCCGGACATCTCCAAGTACCTCCGCCCGCGCACGGACGATCCGGCCCAGAGCGTGGCCCCGACCGTCGACACCCAGATCGACCACCGTGACAGACCTGCAGAGAGCGAGCCGGCCACGGAACCGGCCGAGGCCGAGCCTGCCGTGCAGCCCGAACCCGAGCCCGAGCCCCAGCAGGACACCCCGGTGCCGGCCGTCCCCCTGCCACCCGTCGAGGTGGAAGACGAGGTTGAGGACAACCGCCCGCTGGGCCCGCGGGACGCCGTGGCCAGCCTCGAACCACCGCCGCCCGCCGATGACCCCGGCACCTCGCTGGATCAGCTGCTCAGCGACCGCGGCGGCGCGGGGGCTGCCGGCGGTCCGCGCCCGCTGGCCGGCCCGCTCGGCGCCGCCCCGCTGGAGCGCAGCCTGGTGCTCGCACCGGTGCTGGACGGCTCCGCGGATTCCCGGGCCAGCGCGATGGCGCCGCTGGAGCCCGCGATCCACAGCTGGCCGCCGCGGATGCCGGACTTCGAGGTCGCACCGCGGGTGAGAAGCCTGGCGCGCGGCAACACGCGCTCAAAGCAGGTAGCGTTGACCTTCGACGACGGGCCGCATCCGGCCTTCACCAGCCAGCTGCTGGCCGTGCTGGACTACTATGACGTGCCGGCGACGTTCTTCTTCGTCGGCATCCAGGCGCTGAAGTATCCGCACTGGGTCAAGATGACGCACCAGGCCGGCCACGAGGTCGCCAGCCAGACCTACGACCACTTCCGGATGCCCAAGCTGCCCCACGAGGAGAAGGTCTACCAGATCGACGAGTACCAGCGGCTGATCGAGGGCCTGATCGGGGTCACCCCGCGGTTCCTCAGGCCGCCGGGCGGCCAGTACGACGCCGAGACCGAGCGGCTGGTCAGCGAGCGCGGGATGGTGCTGGGGCTCTGGGACGTGGCGCTCAACGACACCCGCGACGGCAAGACGGCCAAGCAGATGCTGGACATGGCGAAGCGGAAGATCCGCTCCGGCTCCGTGGTGCTGGCCCACGACGGTATCCAGGCCACCGTCGACATGCTGCCCGAGCTGATCGAGCTGCTGCGCGCCGAAGGCTACGAGTTCGTCACCATGAGCGAGCTGGCCGCCGGGCTCTAGTAGCACATGCCTACAGCGCTGTTGGCCCCTCGCAGCCCATCGGGGCTGTGATACTCTCTCATCACGTCGGGAGTTCACTATCCATGTCCGGCCTCAGCAACAGCGGCAAGGCCACTGCTTCTGGGATAGCGCGTACTCGCACGGCGCTAATGATCGCTGCATTGCTCTTCGGGTCGATTTGCCTCGCAGGATCCTGCTTCGGATCGGTGCGGAGCAAGTCGCGAACTGAGCTGGGAATCGACGGGCAGCCTGTGACCTATCCCGCGGGTTGGCCCATTCAGGAGCTGACTGCTCCCGCGGGTAGTGAACGTGCCTTGCTTCTGAACGGCCCAGGGCAGTACGCCTATGCGCACCTAGGCGGCATGTTTGACCGATACGATGTCGGATACAGCAATGCCCTGGGCTTCGAGGCGAATCTGGAACACGTCAAACAGATCATGTCGAAGCACGGCTCATTCACTGAGCAGCGCAGCACCTCGGGCTGGGGAGATTGCTGCTGGCTCTTCGGCGACGATAACTGCTTCGACGTTGGGCTTGTGTTCAGGGATTACACCGGCGGAGATGTCTACCAGCTGATCCTGCAGGATCACAGCTAGAAGTGGGAAAAGCCGCTACTTAGCCATCCGCTCTAGCGGCAAGATCAGCAGCTCACCCAACTGCTCAAGCGGCAGGTCGCCGATCAGCAGCACCATGTCGCCACCGCCCGCGCCCGTCGGCTTGGCCCGCCCGCCGTGGCGCCGCGCCCAGGCCGCCAGCCGTGTGTGCGCGGGCAGCTGGTACTCCACGCCGGCGCTGGTGGTGCAGGCGATCAGCGTCTCGTGGAAGTCGTCCAATGCGTGAAAGAGCTCCTGCTGATCGGCGGTGAACCAGGCGTCGGCCAGCTGCCCGGCGGCGGCGCACAGACGCCTGAGCGGATCGGCGGCTTCCTCCCGGCAGCTCCACAGCTCGAAGCGCTCCACCAGCCGCCTGGTATCGGCGGGCCGGCCCGTCCAGGCCAGATTCAGCGGGATCCAGCGGGCCGCGGGCGGCGGGCCGAGTGGCTCGATCAGGAATCGCTCCCCACTGGCCTCAAATCTCAGCGGTTTGCCCAGCGCGCAGGCGGCCACGTCGGCCCCGCTGCCCTGCCCGCCCTGCGCCTCGCGATGCGCCCCGATCGCCAGCTGCGCGACCGCGCGCCAGTGCATCAGCCACGGCACGCCGGCGCACTCATAGCGCAGCGCGATCACTCCGGCGGCCTCGGCGGCACTGAGGCCGATCCCCAGCTTGAGGCTGCGCCCGGCGGCGTCGGCGGCGAGGAACTCGCTGCGGTCGATCGCCACGTGCGGCACGCCCGCCTCCGCCTCGTGGTCCGCCAGCGCGGGGATCGGCAGCGCGCGCGCCGCCGCCACGGCCGGTGCATAGCCATCCCGCGGCGCTCGCTCGGCCTTCATCACGATCAGCTGTCGGTCGACGGGCAGCAGCACGGCCGGCGCGCCGTGGAGCACGGCGTACTCGCCGCTGAGCATCACCTTGCCCGGTATCCTTACTTCCTGCATCGTCGCTCGCAGCTAAGGTTTCAAGCCCGCCAGCCTGATCCGGCTAGGCGCGGGCCACCATCTCGGCCGGGCCGCCCGGCTCGCTCTCGATCACGTCCCTGATCGCCACCCCTTCCTCAGCGAGCTCGCGGGTCCGCACCGCCACCACCGGCAGGTCCTCCAACCGGCAGAGCAGCGCGACGTGGGCCCCGGCATCCGTGGTGGCGTAAGCCTCCACCCCGGTCGCCCGCCAGCGCCGCACGGCCTGGATGACGCTTAGGCTGGCCGGTGCCCAGTAAAGGAGCGGCGGGCGCGTGGTCAGCATGCAGGCGTGCATCGCCAGCATGTTCTCCTCCAGCAGCTCGCCGACGCGGTTTAGGTCCCAGCCGCGCAGCGCGGAGGCCATCTCGCGGTAGTGGAAGCGGTCAGCCAGCACCCACCTGCGGTAGAACGGCGAGGTCAACCGGCTGAGCTCCATCCCCTCGCGGCTGCCGATCTCCTTGGGCGGCGCCTCGACCACGACCACCACCATGCCCCACGGCACCTTCGCCGGCCCGGCCAGCTGCCGGCCGGCCGGGTCCTTGCCCGCCGCCAGCGCCGCCAGCCCGCCGTGGATGCTGCGGGCCGCGCTGCCGCTGCCGCGGCGCGCCAGCCGTCCGAGCTCGAGCCGCGTCAGCCGGCGGGTCGCATGGCCGCTCAGCGCCGTGGCCAGCGCCGCGAAGCCGCCGGCGCTGCTGGCCAGTCCGGCCGCGGTTGGGTATGGACGACCCGATGAAGCGCAGTAGTTGCTCGACAGCACCTCGAAGCTGCCGCTGATCAGCCCCTGTTCGCGCCACAGGTCCAGATACTGCGACATCCGCAGCAGATCCGCCCCGCTCAGCGCCCGGCCGTTAAGCTCGAACGCATCGGCGCCGCGGGCGGCCGTAACGGTCGTTTCGGTGACCAGCTCCGCCAGCGTGAGGCTGATCGAGGGCGTCGCCGGCGCGTTGCCCGGCCCCTGCTTGCCCCAGTACTTGCACAGTGCAATGTTGGCGCAGGCGCGGGCGGTCACGCTGCTGGTCACGTCGAGGCTCCCAGCTCGAAGGGGAACACCAGCTGGAACTCATCCTTAAGCCGTGGCAGCAGCTCCTCGCGCAGCTGCGGCTCGAACAGCGCCACCACCGCGCCGCCGCCGCCGGCGCCGGTCAGCTTGGCGCCCAGCGCTCCCTGCTCGCGCAGCAGCTCGACGGCGTCGTCCAACTGCTCCGTGGAGACGCCCAGCCGCGCCAGCAGCTCGTGGTTGCGGTACATCAGTTCGCCGACCAGCGCGAAATCGCCGCTGCCCAGCGCGCTGCCGGCCTGCACGGTGAGTTCGCCGATCTCGGCCAGCAGGCCGTCGACGCGCGCCGGATCGAGATCGCGGCTGTGTCGGACCTGGCGCACCAGCTCGATGGTGCGGGTGCCCGGCTCGACGATGCAGATCACGCCGGCGGCGGTGCGCGGCATCCGGATCGAGAGGATCTCGCGCGGCGGCCCGGCCCGGAACCACAGCACCCCGCCGCTGAGCACGGTGGCGGCGTCGATCCCGCTGGGCGTGCCGTGGAAGATGCGCTCCAGCGCCTGGACCTCCTCGAACAGCCGCGGGTCCCAGCCGCGCTCGTGGGGCAGCCCGCGGTAGCTGCGCAGTGCCAGGCACAGCGCCACGCTGATCGCCGCGCTTGAGCCCATGCCCATGCCGGGCACCAGCTCACTCTCGACCTCGATCGCGATCGGCTCGTCGCTCATCCCGTAGAGCCCCAGCGCCGTATCGACGGCGCGGCCGAAGCGCTTGAAGTCCAGGTCGTCGTCCTCGACGTCGAACACGCGCCGGAACTGCGGATAGAGGAAGCGCGGCCCGTCCGGGTCGTGGCTGATCCGCACGCGCAGCCCGACGTCGATGCTGGCGGTGATGCCCGGCTGGCCGTAAACCACGGCGTGCTCGCCGAACAGCACCACCTTGCCGGGGGCCTGGGCCTCGACCGGCAGCGCCTCGTGCGCCGGGCGGGCGGTGCGCTGCCGCTGCAGCTGCTCGTGGATTTCCTCGGCGACGGCGACCTTGACCTCGCCGCGCGCCAGCATTTCCCTCACGACGTGATCGACGTCGCCCGACGGCACGCCGACGCTCAGCGCCACGCTGCGGGCGTGCAGCGCCATGTGGCCCTGCTGGATGCCCACCGTGCTCAGCGCCAGCGAGGCGCCGAAGGTCTGGGCCAGGCCGACGGCCGCCAGCAGTCCGGCCAGTTCCTGCGCGTTGTTCACGCCGCTGACGCGCCTGAGGATCTGCACGCCGGGGTGACTGCTGACCGCCCCGCCGCACCAGCCGACCTGCATCGGCAGCTCCAGCTCGCCGATCAGCGTATCGCCCTCGATGCGGTAGTCCGTCAGCCCGCGGTACTGGCCGTCCCGGGCGGCGTAGGCGTGCCCGCCGGCCTCCAGCGCGCGCCAGTCCTGGCCCAGCGCCAGCGCCGCGGCGTCGATGCCGTTGAAGATTCCCTTGTTGTGCGTCGCGGCGCGGTAGGGGTCGGCCCAGGCCAGCCGCACCGCCTCCAGCAGCCGCTGCGCCACCTCGCGGCCCGTATGCTCTTCGCTGCCCAGCCGCGAGACGGGCAGGGCGAAGCTGGCGCGCGCCAGCCGGCGGTCCGCCAGGTTGCTTAAGATCCGCAGGTTGACGCGGCCGCCCGCGATCCGCTCGATCAGCGGGCCCGCCGCCTCGCAGGCGGAGTTGACCGCATTGGCCCCCATCGCCTCCCGGACGTCCATCAGCAGGTGGACCACCACCATCGGGCCGACGCCGGGGCCACCGTCCAGCACGCGCGTCTCGAGGCCCGTCACCCCGCCGCCGCGGGCCACCATCCGCTCGTTCGGCGCATTGGCCTGGGCGATGATCTCCGCCTTGCGCTCCGCGAGCCGCTGGCAGGCGGCCTCGGGGTCGGCAACTTCCAGCACCTGCACCTGGCCGATCATCAGCGGTTCGTCGGCCGAGGCGCTGAAGCCTCCGCTGGTGCGGATGATCAGCGCGCTTTTGCTGATCGCCGCGATGATGCTGGCTTCCTCGGTGGCCATCGGCACGATGTACTCCTGGCCGTTGACCACGAAGTTGAGGCCCAGTCCCAGCGGCACGCCGAAGACGCCGATCGCGTTCTCGACCATGTTGACGGCGTGCTCGATCCTGAGCGCGCTGCCCTGGCGGAGCTGGGCCAGCTCGTCGTTGCCTAGGCTGAAGGCCCGCTGCAGATAGGCCAGCCGCTGCTCCACCGACAGGCGGTAAAAGCGCGGGATGCGCGAGGTGCGTTCCAGCGGCAGAATCGCGTCCCGTGCCTGCTTGTCTTGCTCTTTCGTCATATCCCGACTCAGTCCCTGCTCGAAATCTGCCCTTCCGGTGTAGCGAGCCAATCTCTCAACGCGCCAGTGTAAACGCGGGGCGCCTCCCGCAACGCCGCCAGATCACGGCAACCGATCAGCAGCATTGCCACCTTGAGCTCGTGAGTCAGCCGCGCCAGAAACGCGCCGGCACCGGCCGCGCCGTCCGCCAGATATGCCAGCAGCACGGCCCGCGCCACGCCGGCCAGGTTCGCCCCGCAGGCGATCGCTCGCGCTGCATCGAGCCCCGTGACAATACCCCCTGAACCGACAATGCACGTGTCATAGCGCGCTCTTCGCCGGGCGCCGATGATACAGGCCGCGGTCGGCATGCCCCAGTCGCTGAACGTCTCACCGATCACGCGGGCGAGGTCCGCACCGGCGCGGTAGCTCTCAACCTTCGGCCACGAGGTGCCACCGGCGCCGGCGACGTCAATGAAGCTGATGCCCCGACCCGCCAGGAGTCGCACCGTCGTGGACGAGATCCCGGCTCCGGTTTCCTTGACAAGCACGCGGCCATCCAGCTGCTCGTTGAGCTGTGCGATCAACTCCCGCAGACCGCGGAAGTCCCGGTCACCATCCACCTGGGCCAGCTCGTGTGCCGCGTTCAGATGCACGCAGATACCGTCGCCGTCAATCATCGAGACCAGTTCCGCGATCCGCGCCGGCGGGTGCTCGCGCAGCTGTTGCGCGCCGATGTTGCCCAGCAGCACCCCGTCCGGAATCGCTGCGCGCACCGCAAACTCCGGCAGGCGATCGGGATGCCCCAGCAGCACGCGCTGGCTGCCGACGGCAAAGGCGATCCCCGCGCCGGCAGCGGCACGGGCCAGGGCGCGGTTCAGTTCGCCGCCGCGCTCCGCGCCACCCGTCATCGAGGTGATCATCAGCGGCGCGCTGAGCCGCTTGCCGAAGAACTCCACCTGGGTGTCGATCTCATCCAGCGCCAGTTCGGGCAGCGCCTCCGGTATCAGCTGCACGCACTCCAGCAGCGTCGTGCCGCGGTGCTCAACGTCTTCTTCCGCGACGATCCGCAGATGATCGGCTTTGCGTTTGAGGATACTGTCGTCACCCACGGCTTGTCCCAGCTCCCTGCGGGCCAGGCGAGCGCTCGCCGCCCGCGAGGCACATCAAATGGGGCATTGCATACACATTATATATCGCGCGAGGTCGGGTTCCGGCCAAAAGCGCCCGCTAGAATAGGGGCAAACGTCCGGCCCCGGTGGTTCTATCCCGCGGGGGGTGGTCCCACGGGAGGCAAGCTGATCGTGAAGCTCAAGCTGCACTGGCAAATCCTGATTGCGCTGGGTCTGGCGGTGATCGTCGGCCTGTTGACCCAGGCGCAGAATCCGTTCACCGGCGCGGACCAGGCCGAGCTGCACGGGACGTTCTATGAATTCTACGACTTCTTCGGCAACCTGTTCCTCAATGCGCTGAAGATGCTGATCGTGCCGCTGATCGTTTCCTCGATCATCACGGGCATCCTGAGCACCGGCGGCGGGCGCGACTTCGGCAGGCTCGGTGGCAAGACGCTGCTCTACTACATGTCGACCAGCCTGATCGCGATCCTGATCGGCCTGACACTGGTCAACCTGGTCGGTCCCGGCTATGTCAACGGTGAGCCGGCGCGCGACCAGCTGGCGCTGCACGCCGACACCGCCGCCGTCGAGCAGGCCGTCGAGGGCAAGGGGATGAAGGACGTCGCCGAGATCTTCATCCGGATGGTGCCCGCCAACGTGATCGACGCCGCCACCAACAACGGCCAGATGCTGGGCGTGATCTTCTTTGCGCTGCTGTTCGGTTTCTTCCTGACCACGCTGAGCGGCAAGCCCCGCGAGGTAATCTCCGCCTTCTGGCAGGGCGGCTTCGAGATCATGATGAAGATCACCGAGCTGGTGATGAGGTTCGCCCCGATCGGCGTCTTCGCCCTGCTGGCCCGCACCGTCAGTCAGACCGGCTTCGACGCCTTCATGCCGCTGCTGAAGTTCTTCCTGACCGTCCTCGCCGCGTTGGCGTTGCACTTCTGCGTGGTGCTGCCGCTGGTATTGACCTTCATCGCGCGCGTCAAGGCACTCCGCCACTACGCGGCGATGGTGCCGGCGCTGCTGACCGCCTTCAGCACCGCATCCAGCGCGGCCACGCTGCCGCTGACGATGGACTGCGTCGAGAAGCGCGCCGGGGTTTCGAACCGCATCACTAGCTTCGTGCTGCCGCTGGGCGCCACCGTCAACATGGACGGCACGGCGCTGTTCGAGTGCGTGGCGGCGATGTTCATCGCCCAGGCCTACGGCCTGCAGCTGACCTTCGCCACCCAGTTCATCATCGTGGTGATCGCGCTGATGACCAGCATCGGGGTGGCGGCGATTCCCAAGGCCAGCCTGGTGGCGATCATGGTGATCCTCTCGGCGATCGGGCTGCCGGCGGAGGCGCTGGGGCTGATTCTGGCCGTCGACCGCATCCTCGACATGTGCCGCACCAGCGTCAACGTCTTCAGCGACAGCGTCGGCGCGGTGGTGATCGCCAGAAGCGAGGGCGAAACGGGCGTGCTGGCCAACGCTGCGCCGGCCAAGGCCGGCTAGGTTGTAGCGGCCGGCGACAAACGGCAGCCGGGTACACACCGGCAAGTGTGCCCCACCCGGCGACTGACCTTGGGTAGAATCAAGTGAGGTGGGAGTATGCGGTTTCGTCTACTGCGCTGCGTTGCCGTGCTGTTGATGCTCGTCTTCTGCGTCGGAATTCAGGCGTGTTCTTCGTCCTCCGTCGAGCAGCCGCTCGACCGGGAGCCCGGACCGTTCGACGCGCAGCTGGACCTGATCGAGCGGCCCCAGGAGGTCGGCGCCCAGCTCTGGCAGGTGATGAAGGAGGCGATGGCGGACCGGCTGGGGGCCGCCGGCGCCGAGCAGGCGCAGCCGCACGTGCCGGAAGATCCGCGCAGCTGCTTCGGCCCGCACTTCCAGAACTACTACAGCGGCCAGGTCCAGGTCGCCTGGTACAGCGACCTGTCGGGCGACTACACACGAGACGGCAGGGTCGACCTCGATGACTTCGCGCTCTGGGCCGAGAACTACGGCCTGAGCGAGCCCCGGCGGTCCGTGGGCACAGCCGACTGGCCCGACGGCAGCAACGATGGCCGCATCTCCTTCGACGATCTGGCCGCGATCGCGGGCAGCTACCTGGCGCGGATCGACGGCTTCGTGCTGGAGGAGTACAGCCTAGCGGGCACGGAGGCGGCCTGGCAGCCGCTGGAGGAGTACGAACGCGAGAAGCAGAGCTCGGCTGCCCGCCCCGTGCTGGTGTTGGAGGACCTGGTGGCGGGGCGTGCGTACCGCGTCCGGCCCTTTGCCGATCTTACCGGCGGCCGGGCCTGGGGGCCGGCCAGCGAGGAGTTCACGCTGCCGGAGGAGGCGGCGCCCCAGGGGCTGACGGCCAGCCGGGGCACCTACTCCGACCGGATCGAACTGCGCTGGTACACAACGTACTGGCCCGATTTCAGCGGCTCGAATCCTGGGTCGCCAGACGACTTCAGGATCTATCGCGGCACGACCCCCGAGGGCCCCTGGGAGGCCATCTTCGACACAGAGTGGGGCGCCAGTAGCTACAGCGACAGTGATTCGCTCGTGCCCGGGCAGCACTACTGGTACCGGATCAGCGCGGTGCTCTACGACGGCGAGACGGAGCCGTCACGACCGGCGGAGGGCTGGACCAGCCAGGTTCCGGCTGCTCCGCAGGGGGTGCAGGCGACGGACGGAACGCACGGCAAGCGCGTCACCGTCAGCTGGGAGCCGGTGCCCGCCGCGCAGGAGTACCGGGTCTATCGCGACTACTGGGACAACCAGGTCGCGGCCGTGACGGACGGAGCCAGCTGGGATGACACCACGCTGACCGACCAGCAGTCTCACCCCTACTGGGTCGCCGCCGTGAACAGCTACGGCCTGGGCCAGTTCAGCGCCGCCGACACCGGCTTTCTGGCGCTGGGCGGAGTCAAGGGCGGCTACGGCGGCTGGCTGTCGCCCACCGGCGGGCCGACCAACCAGAATCGCAGCGCCCATCCCGGCCCCGTGGCCCCCGATGCGCTGTGGTCACTGGACTTCGGTCTGACGGCCGAGCCACCGATCGTGGCGCGCGACGGATCGCTGGTCGTCCACTATGGAGAACTGGCCTGCATCGAGCCGGACTCCAGCCTGCGCTGGTCCCAGGACCTGCCCGGCTGGCGCAGCACGGACCCGGCGATCGACGTGGACGGCTACATCTACTGCGCCAGCTACGACTACAACACCGAGTACGCCGAGATCCGCAAGGTGAGGCCCGCCGACGGAGCTGCAGTATGGACGCGCCAGACTGAAGCCCCCTGCAGGCTGCTGGCCCCCGGCTACGGCGGCCGGCTGTACGCGGAGATCCAGCGCGACGACTACGGCGGCGAGGTGGCGCTGCAGGCGCTGGATGAGAGCGCCCAGCTGCTCTGGGAACTGGATTCGCTCAAACGGAGCAACCCGCATCAGTCCTACAGCCGGCCGGCGGTCAGCGCTGACAATTCGCTGTACCTCGTGGCCGGGACAGAGGGATACACCTTCGAGCTGCTGGCGATCGACGCCGCCGGTCAGATCCGCTGGCGGCGGCAGGCGGAGTGCAGCTACCCGGAGATGCATGTGGGCTCCGTCAGTCCGATGCTGCTGGACAACGGCAACATCGTCGTCGGCTGGAACGGGCCGTTCGTGGCGGATACGCCAAGCAGCTGCCCGGCGATGGTCGCCTGCTACAGCCCCGGCGGCGATCTGCTGTGGACCTATGAAACGGACCGCGACGAGATCAAGTGCCTGGCCCAGGCCCCCGGCGGCAGGATCTACGCCGTAGCGGACTACGTTGTCCTCTGCTCCCTGGGCTCGGCGCAGCAGGCGCGGCAAGCCAGCCGCACCTACGACACCTGGCTGTACGCGTTGGAGCCCGACGGCGCGCTGGCGTGGAAGTACGGCCTGCGCTACTACTGGGGCGACGCCGCCGTTGACGCCGACGGGGTGGTCTACGTGGTGTCCGGCTTCCTCGAACTGCATGCCATCAAGCCTGACGGTGAGCTGCTGTGGGCGACGCCGATCGAGTACTGCGAGAACGAGCACGCTGTCCTCGGGCCCAACCGCCGCCTGTATCTGATGATGAACTGGGGCGAGTTGGTGGCACTCGGGCCGCAGTAGTCATCTGCAGCCGAGGGCCGGTCCCGGCTATGAAGCTGCAGCCGACGCGTCCAGCAGTTCCGCCAGCCTGGCCAGCGCGCGCTCGACGGCCTGGCGCTGGACTGCCGGGCGGTCGCCGCTGAGCTGCAGGCGCTCGATCTCCGTGCCGGCCGGGCCGGACCAGGCGATGTAGACTGTGCCCACGGGCTTGTCGTCGCTGCCGCCGTCCGGACCGGCGACGCCCGTGATCGCGATGGCGTAGTCGCCGCGCAGCGCGATGCCACCGTTGTCCACCAGCTCGCGGGCGCACTCCTCGCTGACCGCGCCATGGTCGTCCAGCGTCGACCAGTCGACGCCTAGCAGCTGCGCCTTGATCGCGTTGGAGTAGGCCACAATGCCGCCGCGCAGCACCGCCGAGGCTCCGGGCACCGCCGTGATCGCCGCTGCCAGCTGGCCGCCGGTGCAGCTCTCCACCACACCCAGCGTCAGCTTGCGCTCCGTCATCACCGCTACGATTCGCTGGGCCAGCTCATCGATCTCGCTCATCTCGTATCTCCCCCGACCAGGATGGGCCGCGCCCGGCCAGGGCGCCGCCGTGGTACATTCTAGTGCCGGCTGCCGCGCTGAAGTCTCATCCGCGCGTGCCGCGCCGCCCCGCGGGCGACGGTGTCCTCGGTTTCCGTGAAGAACCGGATGTCCGGCCTGGGCATCGCCCGGAGCAGATGACGCTCCAGGGCGGAGCGCATCGAGGGCGCGAACAGCTCGTGGGCGCGCGCCAGCCCGCCCCCGATCAGCACGTAGTCGGGGGTCAGCACGTTGCACAGGCTGCCGAGGCCCGCCCCGACGTAGCGCCCGTACCTCAGCCAGGCGCCGACCGCCGCCGCCTCGCCCCGCTCGGCCGCCGCCGCGACGTCCGCCGGATCGTCGGCCCGGCCGCCGCCCGCTTCCTCGTAGTAGTGCAGCAGCGCCCCGCGGCCGGCCATGAACTCCCAGCTGCCGGGAATGCCGGTGTTGGCCCGGGCGCGGTCGATCCCCAGCGTGATGTGGCCGCCCTCGGGACTGACGCCGGCGCCGCCGCTGAACAGCTGGTCGCGGATCCACAGCCCGGTGCCGATGCCGGTGCCCAGCGTTACGCCCAGCGCGATGCAGCGCTGCTCCACCAGCGTCTCCAGCGCTGCCAGCAGGAAAGCGTCGGCGTCGTTGAGCAGGTGCACCGGCCAGTCCAGCCGGTGCTCGAGCAGCTCGGTCAGGGCCAGCCGGTCCCAGGGCGTGTTGGGCGACTGGAAGATCACCCCGCCGGCGATCAGCCCGCAGGAACCGACGCCCAGCGCCGCCGGCGCCTCGATCAGCTCGGCGGCGAACTGGCGCACGTAGCCCGCCAGCGCGTCGGCCACCTTGCCCTCGTCGGCGCTCTGGGGCACCGCCAGGCCCGGCCGCCAGTCCAGCCGCTCCGCGTCGCGCCAGGCCCCGAGCTTCAGCGAGGTACCACCGATATCGAGTCCCAGTATCACACTCATGATCACTCCATGTAGGCGCTGAGGGTGTAGGTGTATACCCCGTCGCTCAGCTTGACCAGCTTACAGGGCGGCAGCCGCTGCACCCAGTACGTCAGCTCCTGCTCGCCGAGGCGCACCGCCAGCTCGTAGCAGTCGGTGTACTGCGCATCGGCGGACAGCACGTTTTCCACACGCTGCGGCTGCTCGATCCGCAGCGCCAGATGCCGCTCGTGGGCCGGGTCGCAGATCAGCGCCTCGAACGGCCAGCTGGCCTCGCGGAACTTCAGCTGCCGCACCAGCAGCAGCAGCTCGTCGATGTCGTAGCTGAACGGCATCATCCGCAGCCGCCGCAGGGTGGTGACGGCGCCGGCACGATGCCGGATCACCAGCCGGTCGAACAGGTAGTCGACGTCCAGTCGCTTGGTGTCGTGATAGAGCGGCTGCACCTCGACCACGCCCCCGTCGCTCTCACCATCCGTGGACGCGGGCGGCGGATTGCTGACGGTCGGCAGCTGGATCACCACCTGCTTGCGGCGCGGCTTGAGCGTCTCGGCGTAGAGCCAGATGTCGGTCTCCTGGGGCTGCTCGTGGTCGCTGCGCTGGCGCATGTGGATGAAGTCGCCCAGCACCGGATCGCTGACCAGCTCCACGCTGACCGTCAGCTGGCCGACCACCGCGCCGCCGGCGTCCTGCACCACGTAGTTGCTGATGCCGGGGTGCACCACGTTGTGCAGCCGGCTGGCCGGGTCGTAGTACTGCCCGCTGTCCACCACCGGGTCGCCGTCGACCGGCGGATTGAGGAACGGGTCCTCGCGGGTCTTGCGCTGCTTGTACTCGCGCTCCTGGTCTGCGGTGCGCGGGCGGCGGCGGCGCACGCCCTCCGGCACCTCCTCCTCCTCTTCTTCTTCCGCCTCGGCGGCCTGCTCACCCCCCTCGTCGCCCGCTTCCTCGGCGGCGGCTGCCTCCTCCCCTTCCTCGGCCGCGGCTTCCTCCTCGTCCTCGGCCTCCGTCGCGGCCTGCTCTTCCTCGGCGGCGGGCGGTGGGGGATCCTCGTTCTGCTGAGCGGCGGCGGGCTCAGGGGAGATGGGCGCGGCCAGCAGCAGCAGCAGCGCCGTCAGCACTGCCAGCGCGCATCTGATCACCTCACGCATGTCTGCAGCAGCCAGAGGCCCAAGAATATCAGCAGGCTGGCGACCGTCATCACCGAGACCAGCCGCGCGCGCTTCTCACCCTGCAGCGGCCGCTTGGGCGGGCGCCGCGAGCCGCTGAAGTCGAAGCGCAGGTGGCTGACCGACTGCGGATCGGTGCGGGCCAGGTATTCCTGCGGACGGGCCGCCTCTAGCGCCTGACGGCGGGTCGGCCACCAGCGTTCAGCCGCGCCAATCTTGGCCTTGATCTCCGCGCCCGCCGCGCTCAGCCCGCGGTCACCCTTGAGCGTCGCCGTCTCGCCGCGGGCCAGCGCCGCGCGATAGGCGGTGATCTCACGCTGCTCGGCCTGGCGCTTGAGCCAGCTCATCTCCCGCGGCCTGAGCCCCTTGCCCGGGTCGCGACTGGTATCCAGCGACGAATACAGCGGCTTTGGCGCGCTGGCGTCCGGCACGTAGATCTGATACGTATCGGCGCGCGCCAGCCGCTCCAGCTCGGCGTTGCTCAGCAGCGTCAACTCCGTCAGCCAGCGCTCCTCGCGCGCCAGCATCTGGGCCGCGATGGTGCCCGGTACGTCCTCGGGCGGCACCCGGCCGCTCTCGCGCAGCGCGTTGAGCAGCAGCCCGTTGCGCTCGTAGAGCTCCGCCAGCAGCAGCTGGCAGCGGGCCCGCAGGTGCGGGTTGACGTCGGTCACCGTCTGCAGCGCCGGCATCAGGGCCCGGGCCGCGCTGCGGTATTCCTCGCGCTTGAAGTGGGCGTAGGCCAGGTACAGCGCGCGGGTCAGCTCCAGCGCGTCGCGCTCCGTGACCTCGCCTACGCTCAGCGCCCCGATCGCGCGCTCCAGGCTGCCGCGCTCAAGGTGGATGATGCCGCCGATCAGCCGGAGCTCGTCGAACAGCCCCCAGCGGCCGGCCATGTCGCGCAGCACCTCCAGCGCCTCGGCGGTCTGGCCGTCCCGCCACAGCGCCACACTGTAGAGCACCTCCGCGCCATAGGCGTTGGGATAGAGCGGCAGCAGCACGCAGGGCGTCACGCGCAGCAGCAGCCTGAGCGACGGGTACATCCGCCGGATCGCCAGCCCCGCCTCCGGCTCGCTCTGGTAGCACTCCGCCAGGCGGTCGACGGCGTCGCTGATCCGCCCCTCGGCCAGGCAGAACGCGCCGGCCAGCAGGTCGATGTCCGGCAGCAGCGCCCCGCGCTCGGCCTCGCGGATCGTCAGCCCGGCCGCGGCCTGCGCGTCGTGCTCCGCCAGCCGCTCCAGGCAGACCTGCAACACCTTCTCGTCGTACGGCATCAGCAGGTGCGTCAGCAGCCCGGCGCTGTGAAGCTTGCGGCTTTCCTGCTGTCCCCGCCCCACGTCCAGGTCAAGCAGCCGCATTTCCGGGTAGCTGTCCAGCCACCATTCCCACACACGCCGGATTGTAGCACGGCAGG
>CAZSSB010000019.1:0-26928 GCA_964609245.1 uncultured Planctomycetales bacterium
CGGTCGGCCCACTCCTCCTGGTCGCGGTTGTACTTCAGGTAGACCAGCTGCCCGCCGGCGAACAGGATGTCCGTGGCCAGCTTGTAGTCCTTGCCCAGCAGGATATCCAGCACGGTGAAGCCCAGCGCGCCCTGCATCATCTTCTCGTAGCCCTTGGCGACGTGGCGGTCCTTGGCGTGGCCCAGCTCGTGGGCCATCACGCCGGAAAGCATCGCCTCGTCGTAGGCCATCACGTCCATCAGCGCCACCGAGACGTAGATGTAGCCCGCCGGCGTAGCGAAGGCGTTGACCTCGTCCTGGTCGATCAGGAAGAACTGGTAGTCGTACTCGTCGAGGCCGTTCTTCTCGACCAGGCGCTTGCCCACCCGCTGGATCTGGTTGTAGTAGCGGCCCTCGCTGATCAGCCCCGGCTCCTTGGCCAGCTCGACGTTCATCTCCTGGGCAATCTCGGTCTCCTGGGCCTTGCTCATCTTGAACAGCTTGCCCAGCTTGAGCCCGCCGGCCGAGGCCGACACCGGCAGCAGCAACGCGGCCAGCATCAGCAAGGCGGCCCCACGTGCAAGTGGTCTCGTATTCATGTTCACATTATACGGATGAATCGTGTGTGGCATGTGTTCAGTACCACCGGTAGGCGCGAAGCCTCTTCGCGCCTCGAGACCCGCCGCGAATAGGATTCGCGGCTACCGAGAGGTGGCGCAGGCGTCCCGCCTGCGATTTCATTCGTCCGCCTGTGTATCCACATCTTCGACGGGCTCTTGCGGCTTGATCGGCTCCTCCGGCTTGATGGTGCGCGGCAGCCACCACAGCACCAGGGCGGGCAGCGGAATCGCCAGCAGCCAGCCGAGGCTGATCAGGTGCTCGTAGAAGCGGCTGCCATAGGCGATCAGCAGGATGATCCGGTAGCCGATCAGGTAGGCCACCCCCGCGGCCAGCCCGATCAGGCAGCCGCGGCGCAGATCCCGGTAGTTGAAGCCGCCGCCGTCCATGGATGCAGGATACACCAGGGGCCGGCCGTGCGGTTTGGTGGTTTTTCGCGCCGGCCGTTGGATTTCGGTCGCGGCGCGAGTCATAGTTAGTGAATGGCGATGCCCGCAACCGAGGAGATGTTTGACCGGGTCCTGACCCCCCGGGTCTACCGGCGGGCCTGGAACTACGCCTGCCGGCTCAGCGCCACGCGCGAGGACGCCGAGGACCTGCTGCAGGAGGCCCTGGCCCGGGCCTGGCGCGGTCTGGGACGCCTGCGGGATCCGGAGCGTTTCGGCGCCTGGCTGATCACCATCATCCGCAACTGCTTCGTCAGCGTGACCGGAAAGCGCGAGCTGCCACTGGACTCGTACTGGCACCAGGTGGTGCAGGCCGGCGGCACGGAGAGCCCGCTGTCGGAGGAGGTGGCGGCGGCGCTCAGCCGGCTGCCGGCGACCCAGCGCGAGCTGCTGAGCCTCTACTACCTCGACGGGCTGTCGCTGAAGGAGACCGGCTGGGTGCTGGGCATCCAGCCGCAGGTGGCGGGCCAGCGGCTCTACCGCGCGCGTCAGGCGCTGCGGCGCGTGCTGGTCGGACCGCAGCGAGTGGGCGTGAGCGCCCAGGAGTGCAAGCGATGAAGACGATGAAGGACGCGATCATTGAGCGGCTGAGCAGGTGGAGCGAGGTCACCGCGGACGGCCAGGAGCCCGACGCGGATCTGAGGCAGACCCTCGCCGAGAACCGCGCCTTCGAGGACCTGGCCTCGATCGGCGCTCCCCCGCCCGACCGCCGCCAGATGGTGACCGGCGCGCTCGGCGGGACGCCGCAAAGGGCTGGCGTCGGACGGGTGGTCTGGCAGGCGCTGGCCGGCAGCCGGCCCGTCCAGCTGGCGGCGCTGAGCGTGGCCGCAGTGCTGGCGGTGGTGGTCGTCTTCTTCGTCACGCCCGGTCCCCAGCCGGAGCATACCCCGATGCTGAGCCTGGCCAGCGCGCAGCCGGCCTGGGCCGCCGAATCCGGCGTGGTGCTCAGCCAGCAGCTGGGCGAACTGAAGACCGCGGACGCCAGGGCGCTGAAGTCCCAGATCGAGGAGCTGGTGCGTACGGTGCTCAAGGGCCACGGCGGGGCCCCGCGCAAGCTGGACAGCGAACTGGATTCGCGCGAGGACGGCTACAACTACCGCCTCGCCCTGCCCGGCATCAAGCGTGAGGCCGCCGAGGAGATTCGCGCCGCGCTGTCCGAGGCGCTCAGCGAGCGGATGGGCAGTGAGCTCAGCCAGCTCGGCGGCGGACTGGATGACGTGATGTTCCTCCTGGAGGATCACGGGCTCGGCGGAACGGGACGGAACTGGGCGCCGATGAGCGAGCTGCCCGATCCGCTGAAGCTGAATGAACAGCTGAAACGGCTGCTGGAGCAGCAGGAGCGTCTCAGCGACGTCTCGATCGAGGTCGACCGGATCGGCGACCAGGTGGCGCTGAGAATCTCCAGCGATGAGGACCTGTCCTTCAGCGGGCCGCTCGGCGACTACGACGGCCGCGAGGTGCTGGAGCTGCGCGAATCCCAGAGCGGTGAGCCGACCGGCAGCTTCCACACCAGCAGCCACTCGTCCTATTCACAGAGCTTCACTATCAACGGCGAGCCGGTCTCCGCGATCGACTCCGACAACGTGCCCGAGGCGATGCGCGAGTTCATGGACCGCTACCAGGGCGGCAACGGCACCTTCAGCTACAGCATGCAGATGTCGAGCAGCTCCAGCAGCAGCTCCAGCAGCCACTCCAGTGAGCACTCCAGCTCGTCCGGCGACGAGGGCGGCCACGGCTACGCCCGCGGGGGCGGCGGTGGCGGCGGCTACGCTGGTGGCGGCGGCGGGGGCAGCGCCGGCGGCGGCGGTGGTCCGGGCTCCGAGTTCAGCATTGAGGAATCGAGCAGCAGCGAGCACGGCGGCGGTGGGTCCGGTGGTGGTCCCCATTCCAACAGCGGCAGTGGAAGTGGCAGCGGCCACAAGAGCGGCGGCGGCAGCGCCAGCGGTAGCGGCAGCGGCGGTTCGGGAGGGTCGAAGATGTCTGGCGGCGGCAGCGGCGGAGGATCATCCACCGGCGGCGGGGGTCTGCCCGCGCTGCCCGAGGGGATGGGCCAGAACGGGGCGTTCAGCGAGCACTACGAGCTGATGCGCCAGTACATCGCCGAGCACTACGCCGACTCGGACTACGAGATGAACTCCAGCGGCAGCGGCGACACCCTCACGGTGGAACTCACCCGCGACGGCAAGCTGGAGACGCTGACCATCGCGCCGGGTGACGACGGCAAACTGGCGATCACCGCGAAGTGAAGCGGAAACCGAGATGAGCAGCAGTCCCTGGTGACCGTCCGGGGCCAACCGGACCGGGTAGCCCCCATGGGTGTTTGGCACACCGCGATGGCTCCACCTAGCTGATAGCATCGCGGCACGCCTATCGTCAGCCGGTCAGTATGCGTAGCAGTTCATCACGTGTCAGGTCATGGTGCCTGGCTACTCGACGCAGGATCCGGGCGAGCGTGCCGGGTTTCAGCGGTGAATGAGCGGGAATGGTGACCGTCAGTCCGCCCCCTTCCTCCGTCCGGCACTTGATGTGGCTGCCAACACGATGCACCACCGCATAGCCGAGCTTCTCCAGCGCTTTCGCCAGCTCCCGGCCCCCCCAGGTCCCGCGGCAGCTTCACACTGCCAGCACCTCGTCGTGCACCAAATGCAGGCGGATGAGTTTGGGCCGTACTTCCTCGTCGTCGTAGTGGCAGATGACTGCTTCGCGCAGGTTCTCGCGCAGCTCCTCCAGCGTCTCGGCCTCGGTGAAGATCGCCTCCCCCAGCGCTTCGGCGATGTATCCGCCAGCAGGATCCTGCGCTACTTCGAAGATGATCTCCAGCTTCACCATTGTCATCTGAACCTCAGCGAGATTATACCTGCGATGCCGGTCGATCAAGGCTGCTCAAGCGCCGATACCGGTGCCGAAAGCCGAAGCTGCCAGCCAGTCAGAAGAGGGATGTCAAGCGGGTGACTGCCCATAGCACCAGCGCGATCACCGCCCCAACCACGATCACGGCAACCAGGCACTTGCCCAGGCACAGCAGACCAGTACCGAGGGCGAACTCCGCGAGGCAACAGCCTTCCAGCAAGCCAAGCGGAGGACCATTGCCTGATCCGGATGGCTGCTCGTGTGGCGGTTCGGAGGCGTGCACCAGACCTCCCGCTTCCCTGCCGCGTCTGTGGGCTTAAGCTACTCGGCGCCGGGTGCCTGTGTTTCGCTCTCGGCCGGGCCAACCGTCTTCTCGGCGGTCGGTGATTCGACGTCCTTGCTCTCCAGGCCCCACTCCACCTTGAACTGCTTTAAGAGCTCCTGGGCCTCGATCTTCTCGGCGCGCTTCTCCATCTCGATCTCGCGCATGTCGACGCTCTCGATCGCCATCTCCAGCTTGCCCTCGGCCATCGCGGTCTTCTCGCGCAGCTTCTGCATCATCTCGTCGACGGTGGAGTCGACGTCGCCGATCTCGAAGGTCTCGAAGACCTCGGCCACCTCCGCCTTCCACTTGGACGCCTGGTGTTCCCGCATGGCCTGCTGCGCTTCCTGCATCTTCTTGTTCATCTCGCGCATGTAGTCCTGCTTGAACTCGACGGCCTTGTCGTAGGCTTCCTTGGCCCGCTCCATCTGCTCGAAGGTCCGGGTCTTGGCGCTCTGCACCTGCTTGAGACGGATCGCGTAGTCGGCGGCCAGGGACTCGTCGCCGGCCTCCAGCGCGGCCTTGACCCGCGCGATCAGCTTGCGCTCCTGGGCCGCGTACTCCTCGTATTCCTTCTCCAGCAGGTTGAGCCCGCCGCGCATCTTGGCCAGGTTCTGGTTGATCTTCGGGATCTTGTCCCGCATGTCGCGGATGGCCTGCTTGAGGATCAGCTCGGGGTTCTCGAGCGCCTCAATCGCGCCGCCGAAGATGGACCGAATCCAGCGCATAAACCGTTGCCACATATCTGTTCCTCCCGGGGCGCCCCGTCTGCCCGCAGCTGTCTCGCGAGCTGGATTGTCGCATTATACAACAGCGGAATGCTGACGAAGCGTGGCCACGGCGGCCTACTGGAAGCTGGCGATGTAGTTCATCACGCGCCGCTGGTAGCGGGTGCTGCGCACGCGCTGGCCCGTGTTGTAGTAGCTGAGCATCACCGCGGTCTCGTCCCCGCCCCGCTGCAGGATGAAGGCGCCGGCCAGGACGTTGTCCTCCAGGTGGTTGAGATCCACCTCCAGCCCGGCTACGCGCCTCAGCGCCTTCTGCCAGAAGGGCAGCACCTGCATCAGGCCGATCTCGCCGCTGCCGCCATGCTTGATGCGACCGAGGGGGTCTCTGTGACGGCCGCGGCTTTCGGTGTAGGCCACGCCCCACAGTGTCTCGGCCGCCACGCCGCTGGCGCAGGCCGCGCTGCGGATGGCGCCCACCAGCCGCTCGGCGTAGTCGGGCTCCTCCGCCAACACCCGGCGGGCGTCCTGCTCCCAGGACGGGGTGTGCTCGGCGGCCGCTTGGGCGGCCAGCGCAATCTGGGCATTGACCCGATCGCTACATGCTTCAACGTGCGGAGGCAGCTGGGGCTGGCCCACCAGCAGCGGCAACGCCATCACGATGACATACACAAACGACATAAACGCTCAAGGCTCCTGAATGGGGGGATTGCCGGTACACGGGGCGTTCAGTCCCTCCGGCGCGATTGGTCACAATGAATGTGAGGCGGAGCTGTATACCACACATCTGTGGGTTTTGTCTCACTTGAGGATGGTGTCTGCAACAAGTGTGCCGCGCGGCAATCGGCCCGTCTGCGAGATCCCGGCCGCAGCCAGACCGGATCCGGCTCGCCGCGCGGGGCCTGCTGCGCTGCGGTATGATGCAGGTGAAGCGGCAAACCGTCCGCTGGCAACCCATGGGAGCGGGGTGCATGATGCAAGTGCTGCGCGGAAGCGCAATTGTCCTGACGCTGGCGGCCGCTGTGTCCTGCGGCCAGCCATGCAGCTGGTCCCCGCAGCAACCGGCGGCGGCTGAGCAAACTCAGAGTGGCCTGTCCGCGGGCGTGCTCCCAGTGCTCGCCGACCTGCCTGCCGTCGGTACGCCGGCGCGCAGGTGCTGTGGCAGCGATGTCCACCAATTCGTGGCCCAGGATGTCTGCGTGGCGGTCGGCGCCGGTCTGACCGGTTGGACCCTCGAGCTTGAGCAGTCCGGCCTCAGCTACGCAGTCCTGGGAGTCGAGGTTGAGCCTGGGGCTGTTCCGGCCACCCTGCTGATCGGCGGCACCTGCGCCGAACTCTATGTCGCCGTCGGCGATTACGATCGTGGCTGCTGGCGCTGGATTGCGGACGGCATGTCGGAGTCCGATCTGGTCACTATCCCGGCCGGTGAATGCGTGTCGGCAGACGATGTGTTCTATGTCGCACTCGCCTGCCCGGATGGCGCCGCGGCGGCGGTGAGCGTCGCCGTGGAGTTGGTCACCCCAAGCGAGGAGGACTGGAACCTGCTGGTCTGGGCCGCCGGTGATTACTACGAGGCGGAGTGGGTCTACCAGAGCATCCAGCAGCTGGAGAGCGTGGGCAGCACGGATGAGGTCAACGTGCTCGCGGGCTACGAACTGGACCCCGACCAGCTCGGGGGGGAGTACAGCGGCGTCGACCAGGTGCATTTCATCAAGGTTGTGCAGGACGACAACGACGAGGCGATCATCACCACTGGCGATCCCGCGAATCACAGCGAGCCGCGGGCGGGTTACAACAGCGCCGCCGCGGCCAGTCTGGCGGCCTTCCTCGACTGGGCGGAGGCCAACTTCCCCGCCGACCGAACGGCCCTGGTGCTGCTCGGCGACGGCAGTGAGTGGCGCACGCGCAGCACTTCCGGCCTGCTGCGGGACGAAAACGACGGCTTCGCGATGGAGAATCACGACGAAATCGCCGCGGTGCTGGCCGGGCGGCAGCCGGACGTGCTTTGCTTCGCGGCGGTGCGCGCCGGCGGTCTCGAGGTGCTCTACGACTACCGGCAGGCGGCGGACTGGCTGGTCGGCATGGACAGCGGCGGCTTCTGGGATCCCATGACCGGGGCATCATTCGGCGAACTGCTCACGCAGTGGAACGACTCGGGCCCGCTCAGCGCCCGCGCGGTCGCCGAGCTGCTGGCCGACCAGCTTACGGAGGGCTCGCTGCGGTTCACCGTCGTCGATCCCGCCGCGCTTGGCCCGCTGACCTCGTCGCTGGCCGACTTCGCGGCCGAGGTCACTGCGGAGGAGGCGGCGGAACGCATTCCCTTCACCCGTGCGCGTTACGCTGGCTTTCCCAAGTACATGACCGATGGCGCCCGCGACCTGAAGACCTTCCTCGACGGCTACAGCGCCCTGACCGGCGACGTGACCATCAAGGCTCTGATCGATGCGGCGCGCGACGACTACGCTTCGGCGGCGGCCTATGCCCCCGGCAACGCCCTGGCAGTCTGGCTGCCCAATCCGAACCGGTTCACTCCAACACTCAAGAACGAGTACCAGCCGCTCCCGTTCAATCAGGCCACCGACTGGCTGGACATGCTCGAGGCGATGGGCGTGCCCACAGAGTGGCAACCGGACGACCGCATTGAGATCAGCTGGGACAGCGATACAGATGACTTCGACCTGGAGATCACGGGCCCCGACGGTGAATGGGGGTCGCCCGCCGATCCCGACGGCCTCAGCGGTGTGATCGCCTTTGGCCCGGATAGCGGGGCGTCCGGGCAGACCCGCGAGTGGGGTCAGCTTGAGTGGACGATGGGCCTGTACGTCATCGAGGTGACCTATAAGAGCCACGTGGGTCCGCCGCCGTTCACCGTCTGGGTGGACGTGCAGCTCTATGACGGCGAGGGTGGCCTGAAGGAGGACCTGGACGAGGTGATGTTCGCCGGCGGGGACTGCCCCTCGACCAAGCTCGGAACCTTCCTGTACTACTTCGTGGCGCTGCCGTGAAGCTGCGCGGGTCCCGCGCCTCAGTAGTGGCTGAGCAGCCCGCCGCGACGGGCGACGCGCTCCATCAGGTAGAAGATCAGCGATCCCAGCAGGGCGTAGCCGATTGAATCCACCAGCAGCCAGGTTGTGCCAGAGGCCACTGCCGCGATATCGCCGCCGGCCCCGACCAGCGCTTTCAGGATGTCGACGCCGCGCGCCAGCGGCAGGTGCGCCACCAGCGCCCGCCACGGCTCGGGAACCGTGGCCAGATCGATGTACGCAAGGAAGAACAGGCTGAACTGCACCAGGGCGCTCAGCTGGCCGATCCGCTTGAAGACCAGCGACAGCCCGCCCAGGATCAGCCCGAAGCCGCACAGCCCAGCGATCGTCAGCACGATCACCACGATCACCAGCGGCACCGCTCCCCAGGTCAGCGCCAGCCAGTTGCCGGTGGTCAGCTGGATGAGCAGCGACAGCACCAGGACCAGGCCGGCGCCGAGCGCCAGGTGCACCACGGCGCGGACCCACAGCAGGCCCAGGTAGTTGGGGGCGTGCAGGTAGACCTGCTCCAGGGTGCCCTGCCGCGCCTCGTTCTCGATGTCGATGCTCATCGTGTTGATCGCCATCAGCGCGAAGAACCACATCGTGTAGCCGATGATCACGCCGTCGAGGTCGCCGCTCAGCGCGAACTTGCCGGCGATCGCACGGGCGCCCATGTAGAGGCCCATGAACAGCACGTAGATGATGAACAGCCCGGTCATCAGCTGCAGCGGGTAGCGCAGCGAGGTCGTCAGGTCGCGGAGCACCTCGGCGCGGGCGATCTTCAGCCAGCGCGTCACGACTGCACCCCCAGCCCCGCGTCCTCGCCCGTGACGTTGAGGAAGATGTCCTCCAGCGTCGGCAGCTCCTGGCGGAAGTCGGCGAGTTCCACGTCGTGACGCCGGAAGATGTCCAGCAGCGGGTAGACCGCCCGGGCGTCCGGCAGTTTGAACCGCAGCTGCAGCTGCCCGCTGCGGTCGCTGTCGAGGCGCTCGTACTCGTAGCCCGTCAGTTCAGGCTCCAGCCGCGGCCAGACGTCCTCCGCGAAGCGCAGGATGTAGTCCTGGCGCCGGAAGTGGTCGACAAGCTCGCTGACCGGCGCGCAGGCCGCCACGTCGCCGTCACGCATGATGCCCACCCGCCGGCACAGCGACTGCGCGACCTCCATCTGGTGCGTGGTCACCACGATCGTCAGCTCGCGCGTGGCGCACAGGTGCTTCAGCAGCCGCTGCACCGTCTGGCTGCTGCCCACGTCGAGCCCCAGCGTCGGCTCGTCGAGCAGCAGCAGCTCCGGATCGCCGAGGAAGGCCAGTACCACCGCCAGCTTCTGCTGCATCCCGCGGCTCAGGGTCTGGGCCGGCCGGTCGCGCTTGTCGGCAATCCCGAACAGCTCCAGCAGCTCACCCGCCTGGCGCCGCAGCCGGGACAGCGCGACGCCCTTGATCTCACCGAAGTAGCGGATGTTCTCCCAGGGCGAGAGCCGCCAATAGAGATTGCGGCTGCCTTCCAGGACCGCGCCGATGCGCGGCCGGCGCGCAAAGGCCGGGAAACCGATCGAACCGCGGTCCGGCTCGACCAGCCCGGCCAGCATCTTGATCGTGGTGGTCTTGCCGGCGCCGTTGGGTCCCAGCAGCCCGAAGATCTCACCGCGGGGGATGCTCAGTGACAGATCGTGAACCGCCCGCACTTCGTTCCTGGCCCAGGGCAGCATGCCCCGGTAGGTCTTGCTCAGGCCACTGATTTCGACGGCGTCCGCCACGCCCGTATTATCGCACTGCGGCGCCTTCACTCCTCCAGCGCGTAAACCAGCGCCGCCGACAGCTTGACCACGTCCACGCTGGTGGTCTCCATCCGGTGATAGAGCGTCTCGCTCAGCCGCCGGTAAACGCGGGATCCGATCTCGGGCTCGCGTTCCATCAACGCCAGCAGCTTCTCCGAGTCGATGCGGTACAACGTGGCCTCCGTCGCGCAGCGCACGGAAGCGCTTCTGATCGGCTGACCGACCAGTGCGGTCTCTCCCAGCGCCGGGCGGCCCTCGGCCGTGATACGGGTCAGGATCCGGTCCTCGGGGTCGGCGTGTTCCAGGTGCGGCAGCTGGAGCTTCTTGGAGACGGTGACCTCGCCCAGCAGCAGGATGTAGAAGCCGCGCGGCACCTCCCCCTCACGGATGATCATGTCGCCCTTCGTCTTCAACAGCAGTTCGCACAGCTCCGCGACCATGTGCAGTTGAGTGTCGGTCAGGTCGCGGAACAGCTCGACCTCGCGCAGGTTCTTGATGCACTTCTGGATGTCGAGGGCCTCAGGCATTGGATTCCTCCGCCGGGAAAATCACAATCGCCCGGTCGTGCTCGCTGATGATGTGGTCGGGACCGGGGTTCATGAAGTGCAGGTGCTGGCTCCCGCCCTGCCCGCGGCCGGCCAGCTCGAACTGGCGGACGATGAACGAGTCGATTCCACTGGTCTCACCGGAGAGCACGTCCTGGATGCCCAGTTTGCGGTGCTCCTGCACCAGTCCCAGCAGCAGCCAGCACTTCTCGTCAAGCCAGTGGCGGGCCAGCTCCCGGAAGGTGCGGCCGGCGAACTCGGCGGGGATCGGCGCGGTCCAGAGGTCGTGGCCGGCGCCGAATGACAGGGCATCCTTGACCGAGCTGTCCAGCCCCGGCGAGACCGCCGCGGCGGTCAGCATGAAACCGTCCAGCTCGCCCGACACCACCACCTGGTCGGCACCGGCGCGGCGCAGGTGCCCGCGATACGAATTGGCGAAGCACTCGGCCACGATCCGGATCTCGGGGCCCAGCTCGCGCAGCGTCAGCACGGCCAGGACCGCTTTCTCGTCGCTGCGCAGCATGCTGTCCATGCGGTAGGAGATCAGCACCACCGCCACGCGCGCGCGACGCACGTTGGCGCGCTTGAGCGTGGGCTCGGAGTGATATGGACCGCGCACGAAGTGCAGGTCCAGCTGGGGATAGGCTTGCGTCAGGTTCTCAACGTGGTCCGGTTCCAGTTCGCCGACTATCACGACCGGGGATTGCTCGGTCATCGCCTGCAGGCCGGCCAGGATGTTGTCTCCCTTGTTATTCCAGCCGCAGATCACAATGTGGTCGCTGAAGTTGAGTTGTTCCAACCCGCTTACCCCCTTGATCTTCTTCGACACGTAGATGGAGGTGATGGTCGCCCCGACCAGTGGCATCAGCGCCAGGAAAGAGAGCACCATCACCAGCGCGCTGGCGCGGGCGATTGTGGTGGTCGGCACCAGGTCCCCATAGCCGACGGTCGAGAAGCTGATGAGGCTCCAGTACAAAGCGTCGAAGTAGTTGGTGACGTCGGCATTGCGGCCCCGCTCGGCGACGAAGAAGACGACGCTGGCGGTCAGAATGAAGAGCAGCAGCCAACTGAGCAGCGCGACCAGTTTCTCCTGGCGCGCCAGGATGTAGATCTCGCGGATTTCTCTCAGCAGACCGGCCACCCCGCCGTTGCGTCTGCGCGGCGCACGACGCTTCCGGCCAGTTGCCGCACGCAGTGAGACCTTGCTGCTGGCCGTTACCGGCGGCACCCCTGAATGGTAGCACACTCTGGCAGGCGCTCGCGCGGTTGCCCGGCTGTGGATAGTGTGTTATCATCAACTCGCGACCCGGGGCATTGAGGTCGAAACAGGCGGAAGGCTATGCACGCTGCGTTCCACCCACATCCCCCGGACGACAAAGCAAGACCACCGCTCAAGGCGGAAGAATGAGGGGCAAAGTCCCACCTTCGGGTGGGGCTTTTTTTGGCAGCCCCGCTCTGACAGTGCTCTCGCTGCATCCGAATGCTGCTTCGCCGATCCGCCCGCCACCCGTTAGGTTCACGCCAAGCAGCCTGAGCCCGGATTTCCGGTTTGTTCATTGTTCTGCCGACAGCTGTTGACCGCGCTCCACAGGCTGTCCACCCGGCAGGTGGCTGGGCGGGCGGGGCTGCCGAGACTGGGCCGCGGACTCCATCCCGACGCGGACTGGCCGCGGCGGCCGTGCAGGCGTATACAATGCTCCCGTGGCGCTGGTTCCCTTCACCAAGATGCACGGGTGCGGCAACGACTTCATCGTCTTCGACGATCTGGACGACCGCTTCAGCTGGCACCAGCTCAGCGAACTGGCGCGCCGGCTGTGCCGCCGCCGCTTCAGTATCGGCGCCGACGGACTGATCGCCGTCGGGCAGCCCGAAGCGGAGGATGCGGACTTCGAGATGCGCTATCTCAACGCCGACGGCAGCCGCGCCGAGATGTGCGGCAACGGCATTCGCTGCCTGGGCCGGTTCGTCGCGGAGGAGCTCTCCTGGACGGACGACACGGTGAAGGTCAGCACCGGGGCCGGCATCCTGACCGTTCGCCTCGGACGCGAAGGCTCACTGGTCACCGCCGCGACCGTGAACATGGGCGTGCCCCGGCTCGGTGCCGCCGAGATTCCGACCACGCTGCGCACCGCCGCCGAGCACGTGGTCGGCGTCGCGCTCAGCGTCGATGACCAGCGGCTGGACGTCACGGCGGTAAACATGGGCAACCCGCACGCCGTGTGCTTCGTGGACCGCATCACGGACCGGCACGTCCTCGAGCTCGGGCCCCAGCTCTCGGCGCATCCGGTCTTCCCCCGCCAGACCAACGTGGAGTTCGTCCGCGCACTGGGACCGGGCCGGCTGAGGATGCGCGTCTGGGAGCGCGGCGTCGGCGAGACGCTGGCCTGCGGCACGGGCGCCTGCGCCAGCGTGGTGGCGGCGGGGCTGGGTGGGCGCGTGAGCCTCGGCGAGGAGATTCGCGTGGTGCTCAACGGCGGAGAACTGCGGATCAGCTGGGCCGGCGAGGGCCAGCCGGTCTGGATGACGGGCCCGGTGGAAGCCGTCTACCGCGGGGAGTTCGAGAGCGAGGGCTGATCTGCTGCAGCCCGGCGGTCACTGCCCAGTGTATACGCGGCGCACGCGCCGGCCCCAGCCGCAACTGATCGCGTAGGGCAGCGTGCCGGCCAGTTCGGCGACCTCCTCGATGGTGATCTCCTCATCGCCCTGCCGGCCGATGAATACAGCTTCCTCGCCGACCTGAATGTCCTCGTCCCGCACGTCGGCCATCACGTAGTCCATCGTGACGTTGCCCACCAGCCGGTACGAGTTGCCCCCGATCAGCACCCGCGCCTTGTTGCTCAGCCCGCGCGGCAGGCCATCGGCGTAGCCGCAGGGCATCGTGACCACCGTGGTCTCGTCCTCCGCGTAGAACGTGTGGCAATAGCTGACGCCGGTCCCCGACGGCAGCCGGTGCCGGTCGATGACCTCGCTCGCCAGTTTGAAGCACGGCTTGACGGGCGGCCGCTCCATGAAATCCCCGGGCGGCATGATGCCGTAGGCCAGCACGCCGACGCGCACGCAGTCGTAGTGCAGGTGCCGCAGATTCAGCATCCCGCCGCTGTTGACCAGGTGGCACTCCGGGGCGTAGCCCAGCTCCGCCACCGCCCGCTTGATCGCCCGCAGAAAGGTCATCTCCTGCGCCAGATTGATGCCGGCCTCGGCGGCGCCGCTGTCCACCAGGTGGCTGAACAGCCCCACGATGCTGAACTGGGGGTACTTCTTCACCTCGCGGATGAACTCCGGCAGGTCATCGATCGAGACACCCAGGCGCGTCATGCCGGTGTCGACCTTGATGTGCAGTTCCAGCGGATGGTCGAGCTTGGCGCAGGCCTCGGCCAGCTTGGGGATGTTCTCCGGCCGGTAGGCGCAGAGCTGGCAGCCGGACTGAATGATCTGGTAGTAGTTCTTGGGGTGCGTGTAGCCCAGCAGGATGATCCGGCCGGCGTAGCCCAGCGCCTTGAGCTCCAGCGCCTCGTCGGCGGTGGCGACACCCAGGCTGATGTCGTCGCTGAACTCGCTGAGGATCGGCACCAGCCCCGCCACGCCGAAGCCGTAGGCATTGGCCTTGACCACGCAGATCAGCTTGCTGGGAGCCACGTAGTCACGGAGGATCCTCAGATTCTGGCGATACTGGTCAAGGTCCACGGTCAGCGTGATCAGGCTGGAGCCGAGATCGTCCAGACCGGCCAGTTTGGGGGTGTAGTCATGCTCGCTGAAGGAACCGCGCCTGCTATCCACACTGCAATTATAGGGCCGGGTTGCGCCGGGAGCATCAGCTGGACACGCTGCGGCCGAATTGGACACGGGGATGAACTCCGGCAGGTCGGCCGTCCCGCCGCCGGCCCACGGTCAAGCGGCTAGTACTGCTTCACGATCGACCACTCCGCGTCCGGCTCGGCATCGACTACGAGTGTGAAGTCCCCGGCGTCATCGAGCCTGATCGCCGTGATGCCGTCGTAGGGCCCCACCGCCTGGATCAGGTACTGCACAAAGAAACCGCTGCTGTCCAGCAGCTTGGCCTGGAACAACCCCTCGCCGTCGTGCTCCAGCCGGAAGGCGTGGGGTCCGCGGCGCAGGGCGAGCAACGGTGACGCCTGCGGGCCGGGGCCCGCGAACTCCGAATCGTCACTGCCGTCGCCGCGGGGCTGGCTCACCGTGATGCGCCAATCGCGGCGGGCACGCACCACCAGCTCGTATTCGTCGCTGATGGCCAGGTGGAAGGCGGTGGAACCGTCCACCTCATCCTCGCCGCTGTAGAGGGCGCCGTAGCCCGTACCGAGACTGGCGCGCCTGAGCGATACCGAGAAGTCGCCGCGACCCTCATGCTGGAAACTAACGACCGTCAGCCCTCTCACCAGGGGAAACTCAGGCGTGGTCTCATTGCCGCGTCCGGTGAACGTCACCGGGTCCGGCGCTTGCTCCGCTTCCTCAAGTACCAGCACCTGCGCCCGAAGCGGCGGCGCCGCGCCCAGCAGTACCGCGCCGATCACCGGCAGCGCAATCAGCGCCATCCGAAGGATTCTAGGCCCTAGTATGTACATCTGCCTTAAGTATACCGGTGATGAGTCGCCGCGGTGATCCGGTTCAGCTCTCGCGCCACTTCTCGCACTGCCCGCCACTCGTCGCCAGCAGCTTCAGCGCTCCCGGGATCTCGTCGACCAGGTCGGCGGCGCTCAGGCTCTCCTCACCGAGCTGCTCGACACCCAGCCGCGCGGCCTGAGAGTGAATGTTGACCGCGGTCGTCACCACTTCCGCCAGGTTGAGCCTGAGTCCGTTCGCACCCGCAGCTACCAGCGCTTCCGCGGGTTGCTGGGCGTGGAGACGCGCCAGCAGCGCGCCGACAATGCCGCTCAGCACGTCGCCGGTCCCCCCGCTGGCCAGCGCCGGATGTCCCCGCTGGGGGAAGATCATCGCCCCCTCGGGCAGGGTCAGCAGGCACTGGTTACTCTTGGCCAGCAGCAACGCATCGTGGACCCGGGCCATCTCGGCGGACAGCGTGAACCACTGCTCCTCCGCCTGCTGCACGGTCACACCCGCCAGCCGCGCCAGTTCGCCGACGTGCGGGGTCAGTACCAGCGGCCAGCTGCGGCCGGCGGTCTCCACCGGCAGCGCCCGCAGCGCGTCGGCGTCCAGCACCACCGGCAGGTCACCCTCGGTCAGCAGGCGCTGCGCCAGGGCGATCGGGCCCGGCGCATCGGAAAGTCCCGGTCCCAGCACCAGCGCGTCGGCCCACTCGATGTACTCCAGCAGCGTGGGGCTGGGCTGGGCATTGAACCCCCCCAGGCCATCCGTGGGATGAGAATCAACCATCACCGACGGCTGGTCGCCGGCCAACGGATAGACGTCCTCGGGCACCACCAGCCGCACCAGTCCGGCGCCGCAGCGTACCGCAGCCGCCGCCGCCAGCCGCGGCGCCCCCGGGTACCTCCGGTGCCCCGCCACGATCAGCAGCCGCCCGTAGTCTCCCTTGTGGGTGTTCGCCGCCCGCGGCATCCGCAGTGGCTCCCACAGCGCATCGGGCCAGGCGTGGCACTCCGGATCGATGGCTGCCTCGCTGGGCGGGGCGAAGCCCAGCGGCGCCACGTGCAGGTCGCCCAGGTAACGGCCCGCCGCCGGATGGTAGAACCCGCGCTTGGGAAACCCCATCGTCACGGTCAGGTCCGCTTCGACCGCCGTGCCCATCACCTGCCCGGTGGTGCAGTTCAGACCCGAGGGGCAGTCGACGGCCAGCAGGGGCTGGCTGGTGTGGTTGATCCGCTCGACCACCCCGCTGTGATAGTCGCCCAGCGCGCGATCCAGCCCGGTACCGAACAGGGCGTCGATCACCATGTCGCACTGGGCGCTGGTCAGCACTTCGGGCGCCAGTGCCGGGTTGTCCAGCAGGTGTGTCGCCACGTAGGCCCGCTGCGCGATGCGGTAGTAGTAGTCGCTATCCTCGGACAGCCGCGGCGGGTCGGCGATCTCCGGATGGCAGAGCACCAGCAGCGGCGACATCCCGTCCTGCTGCGCGTAGTAGGCCAGCGCCACACCGTCCCCGCCGTTGTTGCCCGTGCCCGCGAAGATCACGGGCTTGCGGACGGCTGGGTAGACCTGGCGGATCACCCGCAGCGTTTCACGGGCGGCGCTGCTCATCAGGATCTTGCCGTCGAGCCCCAGGTGGTCGATGGTATAGCGGTCAAGCTGGGCCATCTGATCAGCAGTGAAAACCGGAAGCATGCATGGATCATAGCACGCCGGTACACAGCGTGCACGCCGGCGGTTTTCACGCCTCAGCCAAGGATCACCTGGTTGGCCCTGATGCCGGCCTCGGCGGCCAGCCACTCGTAGTGCTGGGCGTGACAGGTCGTCAGCAGTACCTGATGTTCCGCGGTCAGGGCGTGGATATACCTGAGGCAGGCCACGGCCCGCTCGTCGTCCAGTTCCGCCAGCGGCTCGTCCAGTAGGAGGCAGGCCCGACGTTCGGCGCCGAGCGCCTTGGCGACGGCGATGCGCAGTGCGAGCGCCAGTTGCAGGCGGGCACCCGTCGACAGCCGCTCCAGCAGCTCGCCCGTCTCCAGACCCGGCGGGGCCTGCTCGATCTCCAGCTGCATCGCCAGCTGTCCGCTGAGCGTCGCGCGCCTGACGCCTGCCACCGGCGCGCTGGTCAGCACCGCCTCCAGCTCTTCGGTGAGCTGTGGAGCCAGCCGGCTGGACAGCTCGCGCTGCAAGCCCCCGAGCACGGCTTCGAGTATCTCGAGTCCGCGCTGCCAGCGGCGCACCTCTTCCAGCTGCCGGCGCATGCGCTGCTCGCGCTCAGCCGCCTCCTCCAGCGCGTCGCGCACGTCGTCGTCCTTGGCCACACGCTCGCGCAGGCGCTCGACTTCGCTGCGCAGCTGATCCACCTGATGCCGGGAGGCCGCGAGCCGTTCGTCGAAGTCGCGCCGCTGCCGCGCCAGGTCTTCATAGTCCGCGCCCTCGGCGGTCAGCTGGCTGAGCTGCTCGCGCTCGGCGATGGTCGCGGCTTGCCAGCGCTGAACGTACTCGTCGCGGTCGATCGGCAGCTGCCGCGCCTGCTCCTCCGCGCTTTCGTAGTCGGCGGCCAGCCTGGCGTAGCGTCCCGCCTCTTCACTGAGCCGCTCAAAGGCCCCCAGCGCCGCGCTCGGGTCCGCCGCGGCCTGCTCGGCCAGACCCAGCGGTCCCAGCTTGCGCGCCAGGTTCTGGCGCAGGTCCCCCAGCCGCTTGTCAAGCTGGGCGGCCTCGGCGGCCCGCCGCAGCAGTTCGCGATACTGCTTGGCCTCACCGGCCATCGTCTGGTAGCGCCTCAGCGCGGCATCGGCGTCCTGCCGCAGCGCTTCACCAAGTCCCAGCGGCTCCAGCTCGGCCGCCAGCTTCTCCACCAGCCCGCTCTCGTCGCGGGCCAGCCGCTCAAGCGCGTTTTCCTCATCCCGCAGCTTGCTGAGCTCGTTGAGCCGCTCGCCGTCCAGCCCTCTGAGCCGCTGCAGCAGCCTGAGCCGCTCGTCCAGCCAGCCGGCGTCGACCTCGCCGCCGGCCTCCGGGCTCAGGCCGCGGACACCCTCCCATGCCGCGGCCCGCCGCGTCGCCGCGCCGTCGTGGTCGCGCAGGGCTTGGGAGTACTCCTCAAGGCTCAGCCTGAGCTGCTGGTACTCGGGAATCGCCTCGACCAGCTGCTGCCAGGCGTCGTCGGACAACTGATGCCGCTCGCGGATACCGCTCGCCAGCGCGGTTACGGCCTGCTCACCCTCGCGGACCACTGCTGCCTGCTGCTCGATCTGTGTCTTGAGGCTTGCCGCCTCCGTGCCGGATGCTCGTTTTCTTCTCAGGCCACCCGCCAGCAGCGCCACGCCGCCGACGATCAGCACCGCGCCCCCCGTCAGCGCGATCCACCCATGCTCCGCCGGCAGCAGGTTGAGCAAGCGGAGCAGCAGTCCCAGCAGCCCGATCACCGCCAGCACGCCGCCGCCGATGATCTGCGCTCCGCCACCTCCCCGTTCCAGCTCGGTCAGACGTCCGCGCACGACCGCCAGCTCGCGCTCCGCGGCCTGCTGGCGGTCGTGCTGGCCGAGATACTCGCCGACCTGCGCCATGCAGCTGCGGTAGGGCTTGAGCTGCGTCTCGAGTTCGCTCATCCGCTTGCGTTCCGTGGCGTCCCGGCCCTCGCCGTACTCGCGCATCCGCTCGGCGGCCGAGTCCAGATCAGCCTGCGCCGCCGCCAGCGCCGACCGCTGCTCCGTGAGTTGCTCGACTGCGGCCACCTCGTCGGTCAGCTGCTGGTACTTGCCCAGCTGGCGATCGATGTCCGCCAGCCGCCCCTCGGCACGCCGGCGCCTGGTCTCATGTTCCTCTTGCTCGCCAAGCACGGTTGCCAGGCGTCCGTGCCAGCGCACGATGTCCTGCTCGGACTCCAGCCGGACCAATTCCACGTAGGGCGCCCGCAGGCGCAGCGCCTCGGCGTCCCGGGCCTTGCCCGCGGCGGCGGCGGCCTGCTCCTCCAGCCCGCGGTGCTCCGCCGCCCAGCCGTCCAGTTCGCGCTGCAGGCCCGTCGGAAACTCGGCCAGCCACGGCGCCTCCGCCAGCCGCGGTTGCCACTCCTGGAGCCGGGCGTGCAGGCGGTCGACCTCGGTGAAGCGGAGGTGGGCGGCCGCCAGGTCCAGCCGGCGATCGTCGCCGCTGAGCGCTGCAAGCGCCGCGCTGGCCTCCGCCAGTTCGCCTTCCTTGAGTTCGCGCTGGGCCAGCATGTCAGCCAGGTGGTCATAGCGCTCCTGCTGAGTCTCCAGGTCGCCCTTGGCCATCTGCCAGTGGTTGGTCGCCTCCCGCAGCAGGGTGCCGGTCTGCACCGGGCCCTTGCTCAGTTCGCCCATGGTGAAGACCGGCCGGTCCAGCGCGGCCAGCGCCCCTTCCAGCGAAGCCCGCTCCGGGTCCTCGACCAGGTCCGCCAGGTCGATGCTCAGCAGCCGCCGCAGCTGGTCTTCCCTCAGCACGTTGTCCAGCTGGCCTTGCGGCGCCAGCAGACTGGCGCTGAGCCCTTCGCGGCTGAGGCCGGTCAGCCGCCAGCCGAGGTCCCAGGTGCCGTTCCTCTCGACGGAGAACAGCCGGGATGCGGCCAGGTCCTCCAGGCTGCCCAGCGCGCGAACCTGCGGGGTGAACTCCTCGAAGCGCACCGCGACCGTCACTCCCTCCGGCCAGTCGGGATGCTCCGGACTGAGCGTCACCGCCGCCTCGGGCGCTCCGCCACCCCAGGGCCGATAGCGCTCGACCATCTCCTGGCTGCGCCGCCGGCCGTGGGGCGGCACGCCGTAGAGCAGCCACTCGATCAGCGTCAGCAGTGTCGTCTTGCCGGCCTGATTGGGCGCCACGCAGACGTTCATCCCCGGCTCGAACTCGACCGGCGCCCCCAGATCGAGGACACCGAAGGCGGCGGATTCCAGCCTGACCAGCTTCATCACGCCACCTCCCCAGGCAATCCCTGGCCCGACAGCAGGCGCAGACCCAGGTAGCGCGCCAGCTGCCAGGCCTGGCGCTCCGCCTCGTCGTCTTCGGCAACGTCGGCCAGCCCGCTGTCACAGAGGGCGGTGAACGCGTCGATCAGCTCGGATTCTCCCGCCCCGACCAGCGGCGGGTGGAAATCGACCGCCGACAGATCGAGGGCGCGGGAGTGCCAGGCCCGCGACAGTACGTCGCCGAGCCGTTTCTCCAGCGCCGCGCGGTCGGCGGCGGGCCAGCGACCGCTGACCCTCAACTCCAGCAGATCCTCGGGCCCGACGGCGTCGTAGACACTCTGCAGCGCCGCCAGCAGGACGGCCTCGGCCTGAGGCAGATGCTCGGGCGGCAGCCGCAGTTCATGGCGGTGCCAGGCATGTTTGGCGGCGGGCTGGAAGGTCAGCCGGGCGCCTTCAGCCCCCAGCTCGCCGAGCAGGTAGCCTTTCTCACCGGGCTCGTCCCACCCCAGGCCCTGCGGGCACCCCGCGTAGGCCGCGAACGGCAGGCCGCGCACCGGATGCACCCACTCCTGGTAGCGGTGGTAGTGGCCCAGCGCGATGTAGCTGAAGGCCGTCTCGCTGAGCTTCTCGATGGTGGTCGGCACCACCGTGTTGCGGCGATAGCGGCCGTCGCTGACACCCAGCACGGACGCGTGTAGCACCAGCACGGAGGCCTCGCCCTGCTGCTCGGCACGCACCGCCGACCAGCGCAGTGCGCCGGCACCCTCGCCCGCCTGCACGCCGCGCCCCGCCACCGGCCCCGCCGGAGTGGACACCGTCTCCAGTTCGCCAGCGGTGAAGACGATGACGTTGCCCGGCACCGACTCCGTCACGTAGGGGCTGTCGGGCCCGACGGCGTCGTGGTTGCCGGGAGCGATCACCACCGGCACGGGTGCCAGCGCCGCGGCCTGCTCGTAGACGAAGCGCAGCTGCGCCGCTGGGTCGATGCCGTCCTGCTCGAACAGGTCACCCGGCAGCAGCACCAGTTCCACGGACTGCTGGCGCGCCTGCTCGAAGGCGTGGGCTGTCGCTTCGCGGACCGCGGCGCGCAGGGCCTCGGCTATCTCCGCGGGAAGGCCGGTCAGGCTGGCACCGAGGTGGAGGTCGCTGAGCTGAAGGAATCTCAGGGACATGCTGGCAGTATAACCCATCCGGCCCGCGCGCGGCCGCGCACCGGCCAGCGTGGAATACAATGCACGGGTGCGAGTGGCGTGGGACCTGCAGGCCATCACCGGGCCCGGACGGACCGGACTCGGGGTCAGCGTGCAGTTCATGCTCGACGCGCTGCTGGCCCACGCACCGCAGGTGCAGCTGGCGGGACTGAGGCCCAACGAGCAGAACCGCCCGCTGCGCACAGTCAGGGACCGCGTGCTCTGGGAGCAGTGGCACCTGCCGCGCAGGCTGCGCCGCGAGCATCAGCGTGAGCCCCTCGACCTGCTCTACTCGCCGGCGCTGGGCGCGCCGCTGCGCAGTCCGGTGCCGGTGGCGGCCCACGTCCACGACCTGATCCCGCTGTTCTATCCCCAGCAGTTCAGCGGCTTCGCCCGCTGGTACTGGCACGACCTGCTGCCGATGACCTGGCGGCGCTGCAGTGTGCTAACGGTCAGCAACGCCACCGTCGCCGAGGACATCGTGATGCACTTCGGCTACCCGGCCGACCGCATCCAGGTGGTGCCGTACTACCCGGACCCGGCCGTGGCGGGCGCGGCCCGGGACATCCGGCCGGGCTTCGCGGAGATCGAGGAGGGGGAAAACCCAACGCCGCCTTTGTTCCTCACGCTGGCCAGCCACGAGCCGCGCAAGAACCTCGAACTACCGATCCGCGCGGTGGCCATGCTCAGCGAGGCGGGAGTGGACGCCCGGCTGGTCTGCGTCGGCTCGCACACGCCGCACACCGAGGTGCTGCGCCAGCTGGCGCGGGACTGCGGCGTGGCCGGCGCCGTCGAGTTTCCCGGCTACCTGCGGCGCCCTCAGATCGTCCGCCTGCTGCTGTCCTGCACGGCGCTGATCTTCCTAAGCCACTACGAGGGCTACGGCATGCCGCCCCAGGAGGCCCAGAGCATCGGTTGCGCGGTGATCCTCAGTGACATCCCCTGCCACCGGGCGGTCTACGCCGATCAGGAGCGCTGGGCGAGACTACCGGCCGGCGTGCGCGAGGTACCGCCGCTGATCGATCCTCGCGACGAGCGCGCGCTCGCCCACCGGATGCAGCGGTTGATCGAGGAACCGGCCTACCGCTGCGCGCTGCGCCGCGCCGGGCTGGCCTACAGCCGAACCTTCAGCGCCACCGCGACAGCCGCCGGGCTATCCGCCGCGTTTGAACTGGCCGCGGCCGGCCGCTAGCGGGGATCCACCGGCGCCGGAAAGCTAGGGCAGGGCCCGAATCACGTACGTCTGCGGGGCGGAGCCCTGGTTGTTCACCACGGCGTAGTAGTACGTGTTGCTGCCGGGGGCGTAGTCGACGAAGCTGATCTGGTCCGTGCCGCGCACGTAGACGTCGCGCAGGCCCGTCAGCGGATCGAGCAGTTCGATGCTGAACATGCCGGTGTTCTCATTGTGGATCACCGTGTAGACCTTGCCGGTCAGACCCTTCCAGTCGTAGTGCAGGATCTCCTCGCCGGCTTCCAGGAACACGGGCACCGGCGGCAGCAGCTCCCGGCCGTGCCAGCCGTAGAGGCACATCTGCAGCCGCGGCTGGCCTGAGCTGCTGGCCAGCATCGCGATCCGCTCGTTGGCGGCGTCCACCTTGATGAACAAGCCGCCGTCGGCGGGATTCATGTCGGCGTAGTACATCGAGTTCCAGACTTCGTCGTGGGCCACCAGATTCCAGCCGACGAAGTACAGGTCGCCGGTATCCTCCTTGGTGAGGGGCCAGTACAGCATCGATCCGTCGCTGCTCAGGTCGTAGTCGCCGGCGATGTTGGCATTGGCGGCCGCCGTGTAGAACTCCCGGTCGCCGGCCTCGTAGCGGATGAACATCGGCACCGATCCCTCGCCGGCCTCGGTGACGCCCTGGTCCAGTGTGTAATGGAACACCACCGAGCCGTCCTCGGCGGCGATCGGGTCCAATTTGTAGGTCTCCAGCTGGTCGCGGGCCTCGCCGATCTTGGTTGACTCGCGGGCGATCGGATCGTAGACGTAATACAGCACCCGTGAGATGTCGAGCTCCGGAATGCGGTCAGCTTTGCAGTAGAACAGCTGCGGAGGGTTCTGCCGCGGAATCCAGCACATCCCGCCCGGATGGCGGGTCTTGGTGACCTCGATCGCCTCGCCACTGCCGGCGTTGATCGCGTACAGCGCGAACTCCTCGTGGGCGTACTCAACCCAGGTCGCCAGCCACTCGTCGTAGGGCGTGGCCCGGACCACGGTGGCGGTGCCCGTCAGCTTGGTGACCACCGAGGTCTTGGCGGCCTGGGCCGGGGCGCCGATCAGCAGCGCGCCCAGGCAGAGCGCGACGGCTGGTGCGAGGAATCCACTGGTGCCTTTCAATCGACTGCTTGTCATACTGCTCACGATTTTAGCTGATAGCCGCCCCCACCGCGGTCGGCGGGGCGAACGATCTCCCTGCCCGCTTGACGCAGCGGCGCGGCGTCTGTTCACGCGGGCAGCCGCCGCTGTTTGCCTTCGTCCGGTCCACTCCGAATATCTAAATACCGCGAACACGGCGCGCTGGCGCCGCGTCAGTACGTGCACATCGCGCGAGCGAAGGTAACAGAATCAAGTACAGACGCACTGTCGCGGGAGTATGAGATGACGCACCAGACTGGTAGAGATACATTCTGGAAGGTACTGTCGGCACTGCTGCTGGTGGTGCTGATCGGGGTCGTGGCATACACGGCCTGGCTGCAGCAGCAGCCCAAACACGTCTACTACGAGCGCACGGCCAGCCAGCCCGTCAGCGAACTGGCCGCGCTGGCGCCCGGGCTTACAGTTGATCACGGCAGCATTTACTGGGTGGCCGATCTGGCTGAGCAGGCCCTGCCCTTCGTGGTCAACGTCGAAACCGTGTTCAAGGTGCCGGAGCCCCAGGAGGGCGACGCCAAGGACTTCATGGACGAGATGCAGCGTAGCCTGCCGCGCTTCTTCCAGGAATTCGAGATGCCTGAGATGCCCGAGGACCACCCGCCGCTGGGCGGCGAGGGCAGCGGCTTCTTCGTGCGCGAGGACGGTTACGTTGTGACCAACGCGCACGTGGTGCAGGGCGCCACCGAGTTCATCGTGCACACCAACGACGGCGAGTCCTATCCGGCCGAGCTGATCGGCACGGACAACTTCAAGGACATCGCCGTGCTGAAGATCGATACCGACCGCGATCTGCCGGTCGCGGTGCTGGGTGACAGCGACGCGACGCGGATCGGCGAGCCCGTGATCGCCATCGGCAGCCCCCTGGGCTACGAGGCGACCGTCACGGCGGGCATCGTCTCGACCAACAAGCGCTCGCTCGAGGATCTCGGGCGGCACTCGGATATCAGACGCCCGCAGTCGATGATCCAGACCGACGCCGCCATCAATCAGGGCAACTCCGGCGGCCCGCTGCTCAACGCGGAGGGCGAGGTGATCGGTGTCAACCAGGCCATCATGCGCTACGAGAACGGCACGGGCGTGATGGGCTTCGGGATGCAGGTCCCGGTCGAGGGGATCGGCTTCGCCATCCCGATCAATGATGTCAAGAACACCATCGAGCAGATCGTCCAGAAGGGCAAGGTCGTCTATCCGGGCATCTCGGCGGTAATCGCGCCGCTCCAGACGTACATCGAACGAGAGCCCGATCTTGATCTGGAAGACCTCGCGGTGGACGACGGCGTCTTCGTCGTGAGGGTAACCGTCGGCGGACCCGCCGACCGCGCCGGTATCGAGGCCGGCGACGTGATTCTGAGCATCGACGAACTCGAGGTTTCCTCGGGTGACGATCTGATCAGCGTGATTCAGGATCGCCAGGTCGGCGACCGCGTCAAACTGCTGGTCGCCCGCCAGGGCGGGGAGAAGCAGGAAGTGGTGACGGTCGTACTCGGCGAACTGGATCTGAGTGAGATTGAAGTGGAATAGCCACCAACACTACGCAGCATTCCGCCTGACCAGAGCAGGTGGTAACTGGTAAACCCCGGGGCTTGCCCCGGGGTTTCCTGGTTTATGTCCCGCCAAGGCCCACGGCACCCGCACGGTGTTAGAATGTGCTATGCGCGCCAAACGCCTGCTGATGCTAGTGCTGCTGTCCGGTCTGCTGATCTCCTGCAGCGGCGGCAATCCCTTTGTGCCCCAGGTCGGGCCGTTCGATGGCCAGTTCCTGGTCGGCGAGACGCCGACCGGTCAGTTCAACCTGACCACCGGCGGGGGGCTGATCGCCGGCACCGGCACGCTCACGCACAACAACACGGAAATCAGCGTCTCGATCTCGGGAATCGTCAGCGGCCGCAGTATCACCGGGCAGGTGGTCAACGAGTTGCAGGGGTCGGGCTCGTTCAACGGGGGGTTCGACACGGACCGCTACTCCAACGGCACGTTCACTTTCACCGACACACTGGGCCTCGTGACCACCACCGGAACCTGGACGGCCTACACCACCTACGAATAGCTGGTCGGTGTTCTGCTCGGCACCGGAGGACGGCGCCTACACATCGGGAGCCCAGATCTTGTGGGCCGCCATCATACAGATGTCCAGCGGTACGATGCCGTGCTCCCGCGCCAGCTGCGAGGCCTCTTCGCTTTCCGCGCCGGGCTGCATCACGACGTAGCCCGGCCGCGGATTGAGGGCGGCAGCGGCAGCCACGATCCGCGGCACGAAAGGCGGGGCGCGGAAGACGTCGATGACGTCGATGACGGTGCCTGCCGGAATGGCGTCCAGACCCGGAAAGCAGCGCAGGCCGTTGACTTCGCCGTCGAACTTGGGATTGATCGCGATTACTTCGTAGCCGGATTCGGCAAGATGGTGGGCGACATAGTGCCCGGCGCGTTCCGGATTGTCGGAGTAGCCGACGACGGCGATGGTGCGGATTTCGGCAAAGAAGGCCTTGAGGTCGAATCCCTCCGGTACGGGTGCGTGCTGCTGGTCCATGTTCCGGCTCCTGGGTGAGATGCTGACAATCATACCCCAGCCACCGCGGCGATAGTGCAGCCCGGGCGGTCCGCGGCCGCTCCGCGGGATCGCCACTGAACCTGATTGATATAATGATCGTCCCGCTGGCTGTGGGGGCAATAACACGGCTGGTGGCGAGGAAGGCGGAGCATGATTAAGCACACGGCGATGCGTGCCGGCTGGCTGCTGGCCGGCTGCCTGGCGATGGTCCTGCTGCTGGTCGACTGCCAGGGCGGCAGTCCGGGCCTGCAGGGGCCGCGGCCGCGGTCGCGGGAGGCGGCGGGCGAGAAGGAGGAACTGCCCGCCGAGGCCGACACCAGCAACCGCTACCCGATCGGCACCGACGGCGGCGTGGTCGAGTACCGCTACTGCACGGTCTCGATTCCGCGGGGCGCGTTCCCGGACGCCATCTTCCTCGAGGTCAGCGTGCCCGCCGAGGCGCCGCGGGACGTGCTGGACGACACCGCCTACCAGATCAACCCCGACGGGCTGGAACTGCTCAAGGACGGCGTAATCTCGATCGGCTACTTCGACGAGGACGTGCCGGCCGGCAAGGAAGAGGAAGACCTGGTCATCGTCCACTCCGTCAACAACGTCTGGGTCGAGCTGACGAACAGCAAGATCCACATCTACAACAACACCATCGAGGCCCCGATCAGCTTCCTGGGGCTCTACGCCATCCGCGTCGCCAGCGACGATCCGCGCCGGCTCAATACTCCGCCGGTCGCGTCGTTCCAGTTCAGCCACGAGCCGTTCCCCGCCAGTCTGGGCAAGCCGTTCGAGGCGGCGCAGGCCGAGATGGAGGAAGCTGCCGAGCCCCTCGCCGAAGAGGCGGCGGCGGAAGAGGAAGGCAAGGTCAACATCAACACGGCCAGCCTTGAGGAGCTGCAGGCGATCGACGGCGTCGATGAGGTGCTGGCCCAGAACATCGTCAACTACCGCAACCTGCACGGCGCGTTCGACGCGATCCCGAAGCTGCTGGAAGTAGAGGGTATCGACGAGGAGGTGCTCGACCAGCTCGAGCCCCAGATCACGCTGGGTGCCCAGGCCGC
>CAZSSB010000019.1:27028-50481 GCA_964609245.1 uncultured Planctomycetales bacterium
ACGAGGAGGTGCTCGACCAGCTCGAGCCCCAGATCACGCTGGGTGCCCAGGCCGCGCCGCCGCCGGAGGACGAACCGGAGCAGCAGGAACCGGAGAGCCAGGCCGGACTGATCGAGCGGCGGCTGGTGGCCGGTCCGGAGGATGAAGCGGCTGAATCGGCGGGCAATGTCGCCGAGGGCGCGGCGCTGGCGCTGGCCGACGACGAGGAAGCCGCGGCGGACGAGACGCCGCGGACCACCATCTACTTCGACGCCTCGGCCAGTCGCGATCCCGACGGCAAGGTCGTCCAGTACGACTGGGACTTCGACGCGGACGGCATCTTCGACTACACCAGCCACGCCAGTCCTTACGCCAAGTACGACTTCCGCTACAACGGCGACTACAGCGTTGTGCTGAAGGTCACCGACAACGGCCGCTACGCCCAGAGCGGATTCGGCACCGGCCTGGTGAAGGTCCGCAACGCGGCCGTCGAGCCCCGGCCGCTGGCGGCGAACATCAGCTGCTTCCCGCCGTTCGGCCCGGCGCCGCTGACGGTGCACCTCGCCGCAACGGTGACCGGCGGCGTGCCGCCCTACGCCTACACCTGGACCTTCAGCGACGGCTCGGAGAGTGACCTGCCCAACCCGTTCACCACTTACCCCGAGCCCGGCGAGCACATCCTGAGCTTCGAGGTGACCGACGTCGAAGGCGGCAAGCTGAGCGGCGGCCTGCTGGTCGAGAGCCTGGTCGCCGACCGCCCGGTCAAGCCGCAGCCGCGCATGCAGCTGGACATTTCCCCCTACGCGGAGCGTGGCTACGCGCCGCTGACGGCCAAGTTCCAGCTCAGCGTGGACCGCGCCACAGCGCCCGTCACCTACCGCGTGACCTACGGCGACGAGGACGCCGGCGAGCCCGAAACCACCACCACCGATAACTACCTGACGCACTACTACGGCAACAGCGGCTTCTACCTGATGGAAGTGACCGCCACCGACGCGGACCTGCGTACCGCGACCACCTTCGCCACCGTGCACGTGCTGTCGCCCGACATCGAGCGCGACTTCACCGTCAGCGCGGCGGGGCTGGGAGGCGACCCTTACAGCTTCGGCCACGAGATGCACATCGTGCCGGAATACACCGCCGCCAGCCCGCGGACCGTCCGCTTCAAGCCGGAGGATACGCCGCGGCTCGAGGGCGAACTGACCTATCACTGGGACTTCGGCGACGGCACCTTCGCCACCGAGTCCAAGCCCGCCCACACATATGCGAGCGACGGGGTCTTCGAGGTCCGGCTGACGGCCAGCGACGGCCTGCAGCGCTGGCGCCACCGCATCTGGCTGCCGGTCAGCACCAAGGATCCGGCGGCGGCGATCCAGCGCCCGTCCTACGTCGAGGGGCCCGCGCCGCTGCGGCTCGATCTGGACGCGATCGTGACCCGCGGCGAGCAGCCCTTCCGCTACGACTGGTTCATCGGCGACGCGCGCCGCAGCGATGCCTCGACCTACTACGTCTTCCCGACCGCCGGCGAGTACGAGATCCGGCTGGACGTCTACGACAAGTGGAACGAGCCGATCCACGCGCCGCCGGTGGAGGTGAGGGTCCGGCCCAGCCCGGACGATTACCGGGCGCCGCTGGCCGTGATCGAGCCGCTGGCGGGCAGCACGCGCGCCACCGTGATGGACTTCGCCGGCGCCGAGCCCCTGCCGCTGAGCAGCCCCCACGTCGAGGGCGCCGTGCGGCTGGTGGATCTCTCCGCCGACGGGCAGCGCCTGGCGATCGCCGGCGAGGAAGGACTGCTGGTCAAGCGGGTCAGCAACGGCGACCCGATCGTCTCGCTGCTGCCGGCGGCGGGTGAGATCGTCGCGGCCCGCGCGCTGAGCGCTGACGCCGCCTACTGCACGCTGGAGTCCGCCGGCGGGCTGGCGACCTACCTGCTGCGGCCGGGCCAGGATCCCGCGCTGATCGGCGGCGGGATGCTGCTCAGCTGTAACGGCCGCGGCACGCAGGTGGTGCTGGGGCCGGAGCCGGCCTACGGAGAGACCACGGCGCGCCTGCTCAGTGTCGACGTGATCAGCGGCTACGCGGAAGACCCCGTCGAACTGCCGCGGCTGAGCGAGGCGGCGCTGACCGCCGACGGCGGCGCGCTGTACTTCATCGACTCCGAGATGCGGCTGGTACGGCGCACGCTGCCGGACGGCGAGGATGAATACTATAGCCGCGGTGAGGACACCAAGCGCGGCCTGACCGTCAGCGCCGACGGCAGCGCGGTGGCCTTTGTCGCGGAGCTCGGCGGCGAACTGGACGTGATCTTCGGCACCTGGGTCGACGAGGCGAACGCGCGCGCGCCGATGGGCGAGGGCACGTTCCGACTGGCCAGCGTGACCGGCCTCACCGGCTTCGTCAGCGAGCACCTGCGGCTCAGCCGGGACGGGCGCTACCTGCTGGGGTACGGGTCGCGCACCAGGCTGCAGGCGATGCTCGACGCCGAGCGCGAACAGACGGTCGCGGAGGACGAAGCGGCCGCCCTGGAGCCGGAAGCGGAGGAGCCGGCCGTGGAAGAGGAAGCTGAGCCTGAATACGAGCCCCGGCCGCCGGCGCGCCGCGAACGCTTCGGCGTGATTCGCCTGGATCTCGGCCGCGCGCCGGACAGCTGGCGCATCTCGACGGTCGATGCGCGCTTCATCGCCGAGGGCGGCGCGATCTTCGACGTGGCCGGACCGTTCTAGCGCTCCGGCGCGGCTGCCTGTGAGGCTGCCAGCGCGTCGTCGTAGAGCAGGAAGTCGCAGTAGGCGGCCAGCGCCGCGCAGCCCTGAACGTGGTAGAGCATCCCGACCACCACCAGGGCCAGCCCGACGATGCTGAAGAAGTACACCAGCGCGAAGGCGCAGAAGCAGCCGTAGCGGCCCGCCGTCCAGCCGAGGCCGCCCTGCCACAGCGGGCCGTTGTCCAGCCGCCCGACGCCGCGCAGCATCCGCTCCAGTCCCAGCTGGTAGACGGCGGCATACTCCAGCTGGTGCTCCAGCGACTTGGGCATCGGCGGACTGAGCCAGCGCAGCCCGAATTGGCCCTGAACCCGCTGGCTGATAATCTGCGTGTAGTCCTCGACAGTGACCAGCGTCATGAAGCTGGTGCGGAAGAGCTCCTGCCAGGTGCGCACGTAGTGGCGCTCGAACAACCGCCGGAATCCGAGCCTAATCAGTGCAGCCACGCCCCAGGCGGCCAGAATCACGATCAACACAGTCACGATGCCCTGGGCCCACAGCACGGCAACCGGCGGCGCGGACAGCCCGAATGTCAGCACCGGCAGCGACAGGCTGGACAGGATGATCGCCATGACAGCCGCCGGAAAGAGGGCCAGCACGCAGCCCACGCCGGTGGCGCGGTTGATCCCCTTCTCCGCGCGCACGCGCAGCAGGCGGAGGCGCGTGCGCAGATCCGCCGGCGGTGGCGGCGCTTTGCGGGCCGCTCTCAGTCTGACGGGCATCCGGCCCGAATTGTAGCAATCAGCATGAATGGGTGGTTCAGGCTCCCTGCCGGCCGCTACGCCAAATTCATACCCCGTGGGGTATAATGGCTGTGATCTGGACGGCTGCCGGTCGTCCGTGAGGGATGAAATGCCGCTTTACGAGTATCGCTGCAAGGACTGTGGACACGAGTTCGAGGAACTCGTCCCCTTCAGCCGCGCGGACCAGGTCGTCTGCGAGAACTGCGGCAGCGAGCACACCGAGCGGCTGATGTCGACGTTCTGCGGCGGCGGCGGAGAAGATGACGGTGCGTCGTCCTGCGCGCCCAGTGGTTGATCCTTCGGCTAGCAGCCCGGGCGGCTCGCAAACGTCAGCGGATCACCTATACACCAGTTAGCCTTGGCGACAAGCGCCAAGCCTATCCTGTGTTAAGATACTTGTTCGAACCCAGGCTGCGGCTTGGTCGGGCGTGTGCGCCCGGAAAACCAGTAGATAAGATCAAAGACTAGAGGGGGCATTGATGAAGCGGACCTATCAACCCAAGAAGCGCCGGCGCGCCAGGCGCCACGGCTTCCGGGCCCGCATGAGCTCGCCCGGAGGCCGTCGAGTGCTGGCCGCGCGGCGGGCCCGCGGGCGCAGGCGTCTGGCCGTTTAGTAGTGCCGGGCAGCACTCTCCGCGGACGCAGCAACATCCGGCGCGTGCTTGGCAGTGGCCAGGCCCGGCGCTCGGACGGTATTGTGCTGCACTGGGCCGCCAGCGGCCTGAGCGAGAGCCGCTTTGCGGTGGCCGCCAAGACCCGCGTGGGCGGAGCGGTCGTGCGCAACCGCGTGCGCCGCTGGGCGCGCGAGCTGCTGCGCCGCTGGCGCGCGTCGATCGCGCCGGGCCACGATCTGGTGGTCATCGCCCGGGACCGTGAGGCGGCGCTGAGTTTCGCCATGTTCGCCTATCACCTGCGGCGCGTGCTTCAGCGCGCCGAGCTTATGCAAGGAACGGAGCATGCAGCCAGTGCCAGCTAGCGGCAGCCACCCCCACCCCGCGGTGACGCGGCTCGGCGCGGCGCTGCGCTGGCTCAGTCCGCTGCGCTGGCCGGCGCTGCTGCTGGTGGCGCTGATCCAGTTCCATCGTTATGTGATCTCCCCGCTGACGCCGCCGACCTGCCGCTTCACGCCGTCGTGCTCGCGCTACGGGCTCGACGCCGTCAAGCGCTACGGCGCGCTGCGCGGCGGCTGGCTGGCGATCTGGCGCATCCTGCGCTGCAACCCATTTCATCGAGGAGGCTACGACCCGCTGGTATGACACCGCTGCTGGCCAACTTCTACACCGCGCTGATCATGCTGCAGAGCAACGATGCCATCGGTCGCGCGGTGGGCGGCGCCAACGGTCTGGCGCCCAACCTCGAGGACTACGGCGGCATCACGGGCATCTTCGGGCAGATCTTCCTGGTGCTGATCACCATGATCAGCGGCGTCGTCGTCAACTACGGCGTGGCGATCATCCTGACGGCGATCGTGGTGCGGCTGATGCTGTTCCCGCTGACGCGCATCCAGATCCGCGGGATGCGGATGATGCAGCTGTTGCAGCCGGTGATGAAGCAGATTCAGCGGCACTACCCCAACAAGCAGGAGCAGAGCGCCAAGACGATGGAGCTCTACAGCCGCTACAAGATCAATCCGCTGGCGGGCTGCCTGCCGATGCTGATCCAGCTGCCGATCCTGTTCGGCGTCTACCGCGCGCTCTACGATCCGACCTTCGCCGGCAAGGACTTCCTGGGCATCCAGCTGTTGTTCCCCGTCAACGTCACCAGCGGCCGCAGCTTCGGCATGGGACCGGAACTGAAGGACCTCGTCGACGTGACGGTCGCCAAGCTGGGGCTGATGAGCCAGATCATCCAGCTGCCGGAGAAGATCCCCCTGATCGGCGGCAGCTTCTGGTACCTGCCGGCGCTGGCGCTGGTGGTGCTGTACATCGCCAGCAGCATTGTGATGCAGCGCGTGATGCGCAAGGTCAACGCGCCGGACCCGGCCTTCGAAGAGGAATTCAAGGAAGTGATGAAGAGCCGCAAGGAGGACAAGGGCGGCAAGCAGGAGCCGGACATGGCCCAGCAGATGCAGAAGCAGATGGGAATCATGAACCTCGTGATCATCATCTTCGCTTTCATCTTCTCGGCGGGTGCCCTGCTCTACTTCATCGTGCAGAACCTGCTGATGATGGCGGAATACACGTTGATCCCCAAACTGGCGGGCGGCGGCGGTCCGGAGCTGGACGCGCGCGAGCTCAAGCAGTTCATCCGCCAGCCTCCGCCCCCGCCCCAGCAGCCCGGCGCCAAGCCGCAGCCCAGCCAGCTTCCGCCCGCCGGCGGCGAGGAGCAGGCCGGCGCGGAGGACGCCGCGGTGGAGGAAGAGCCCGATCAGACATCCCAGGAGGACGTCTCGAGCGATGCCGAGGATTCCGACAGTGACCCGGCGGGTCTCAGACGTCCCCGGAAAAAGAGAAGGAAGAAGCGATGAGCGATGATCTTCAGGAAAACGGACAGGATCCGGTAGCGGAGGAAGTTGTCGAGCAGCCCAGGCGCGAGCCGCGGCCGGTCAAGCACCCGCCGGGCCTGGCGGAGTTCTCCGCCAAGGGCGACGATCTCGAGGCCATGCGCCAGCAGCTGTTCAAGGAGGCCACGGGCAAGGAGCTGTACTACCAGGAATACCCGGAGGAGGACGACAGCATCACCTTGTACGCCTATCTGCGCACCGAGGTGCTCGATCTGATCTACAGCCTCGCCTATCCGATCATCAAGATCGTGGATGACCGCGCCACGCTCAAGGTCAAGTCCAACCGCGCGGTGACAGAGTTCTTCGTCATCATCCAGACGCGCCGCAGCGGCGCCTACATCGGCCAGCACGGCCAGACGCTGGACGCGCTGGAGACCCTGATCGCGCACACCGTCAGCCGGCTGTTCCCCCGCTGGGTGGCGGTCTACATCGACGTGGACAAGTATCGCCAGAAGCGCCAGGCCTATCTGGAGGGGCTGATCAAGAAGGTGGTGCGCGAGATCGAGCGGGACCATCGCGAGCGGCCGATGAAAGGCCTGCTGCCCAAGGAACGCAAGTTCGTCCACCAGTACTTCTCCGACCACCCGTATCTGACGACCGAGTCGCGTGGCCGCGGTCAGACCCGCACGCTGTTCATCGTGCCCCGCGAGGACATCCAGGAGGTGTAGCATGGAGCGCGCGCCGCGCGTCTACCGCCGCCGGCGCTCCGAGGGCGGAGTGCTGCTGGGGCTCTGCGCCGGCATCGGCGCGCACCTCGGCCTCGATCCGATCATCGTGCGGTTGCTGCTGGTTCTGCTGCTGCTGCTGCCGCCCGCCGGGCTGGCCGTGATCGTCATCTACCTGCTGTTCGCGCTGTTCGTCCCCTACGAACCCGCGGCCGGCGATCCCGGGGGCGACTAGCCGGGGCCCGTCTGTATACTGATTCGGTGCCGCGGGACGTGCCGAATCTGGGCCCGATGCTGGAATCATCGCTGCCGGTGACGCTCAGGCACGTTCCGCAGCGGATCCGCGACGTGGCCCGCGAACTGGACCTCAGCGTGGCGCTGGCGGGCGGCGTCCCCCGCGACCTGCTGCGCATCCACCTCGGCCAGCTCCATCGGGATCAGCTCGCCACCGAGCTACGCGACTTCGACGTAGTGGCGGCGGGTCCGGTCGACGCCCGGGGCCAGGGCGCCGGGCTCCGCTTCGCCCAGGCGCTCAGAGCGCGGTTGCGCGGCGAGTTGACGGTCAACGCTCCGTTTCACACCGCGACGCTGATCACGGCCGACCCGCTGCGCATCGACATCACCACCGCGCGTCACGAGCACTACCCCAGTCCCGGCGCGCTGCCCGAGGTGGACGTCGGCGACGTGGAGCTCGGCGCGGACCTGGCGCGCCGCGACTTCTCCGTCAACGCGCTGGCGCTGGACTTAAGTGACGACTACGGCCGGCTGCTCGATTTGCACGGCGGCAGCGGCGATATCGCCGACCGGCTGGTGCGCGTCCTGCACTCGGCCAGCTTCAGCGACGACCCGACGCGGCTGCTGCGCGCGGTCCGCTACTCGATCCGGCTCGGCTACGACCTGGAGCCCGTCACCCGCGCGCAGTACCAGCACGCGATCGACGACGGCGCGCTGGATCACCTGACGCCCGAGCGCATCCGCTACGAGATCGAGTGCATCGGCCGCGAGGAGCGCTGGGTGGAGATGTGGGCGGTGCTGGACGTCTCGCGGCTGACGACCGCGCTCAGCCCCGGCCTTGGCGGGCTCAGCCGCGGCTGGGACCTGGCCGACGCCGGCGCGCTGGACATCGCGATCGGCAACCAGCCACAGCTGCTGCGCGAGAGTCAGCTGGAGCCCTGGTTCGTGCGCACCGCCTGGGCGCTGGGCGCCGTGCCGGACAGCTTCGCGCCGGCGGTCTGCGAGCGGCTGGGGCTGTTCAAGCGCGACTGCACCTGGCTGCTGGCGCAGCGCGAGGTGCTGCGCCGCGCCCTCCCGCGGCTGCTCGAGCCGGGCTCGCCCAGCGAGTTCTGCCGGCAGCTGGAGAAGTACCAGCGGCAGGCGGTCGCGCTGGCGCTGTTCGTCTATCAGCCGCGGACCCAGGAGGAGGTCACGGCGCGCAAGGAGCTGAAGCGGTACCTCGACGTGTATTCCCAGGTGCGGTGCGAGCTCAATGGCCGCGACCTGATGGAGATGGGGCTCAGGCCCGGCCCGCTGGTGGGACGGATCCGGGATGAACTACGATACCTGCGCCTCGACGGTGCTATCAAGGATATGGCCGGTGAGCGACAGCGCGCCACTGAGTTGATCCGCGAGCTGACGAGGGAGGGCAACGGCCGGCCGCTGAGCGGTGACCTGGAAGGCGGGGCTGAGCAGGACGCCGAGGAGGATCGCGACCAATGATGGGCTTTAACCTGGAGTTCTCGATCGCCCTGCTGATCACGCTGGTGGTCGGGCTGTCGTTTCACGAATTCGGACACGCCGCGATGGCCACGAAGATGGGGGATCCGACGCCGCGGCTTCAGGGCCGGCTGACGCTCAATCCGGTCAAGCATCTCGATCCGGCCGGCGCGTTCTTCCTGGTGTTCATGGCCTTCGCCGGTTTCGGCTTCGCCTGGGGCAAGCCGGTGCAGACCAACCCGGCCTACTACAGCAACTACCGCCAGGGCACCATCCTCGTGGCGATCGCCGGCCCGGCGATGAACCTCTGCCTGGCGATGCTGGCGATCGCCGTCGGCTTCGTGCTCTACCAGGGCAACGTCCCGCTGAGCTCCTTCGGCAGCACGCTGCTGTTCGCGTTCATCTACGTCAACCTGCTGCTGATGATCTTCAACCTGCTGCCGATCCCGCCGCTGGACGGCGGTCACGTTGTGGAGCAGGTTCTGCCCTGGGACCTGCGCCACAAGTTCCGCCGCATCCAGGCCTTCGGGCTGCTGATCATCCTCGCCCTGTGGTTCACGGGCATCCTGGGGCGCATCATCGGCTTCATCTTCTCGATCCTGATGTTTCTGATCGGTCTCGGCTTCGGCCAGGGCTACGTCGAGTACCTGTTCGGCGGCTTCTAGCGTCCGGCGCTATAATCCGCCCGCGATGGCCGGCTTCCACCTCAGCCTGGCGCAGTTCACGGGTCCCCTCGACCTGCTGCTGCACCTGATCCGCGTCAACGAGATGGACATCTTCGATCTCGACGTGGCGCTGATCACGGAGCAGTACGTTGGAATCGTCGAGGCCGAGGGCGTACGCGACCTGGCCGGCGCCTATCACTTCCTGGCGATGGCGGCGACGCTCGTGGAACTCAAGAGCCGGCTGCTGCTGCCCCAGCACGAGGAGCCGGCCGCCACCGACGGTGAGGAGCTGGAGCCGCCGGAGGACCCGCGCCGGGAGCTGGCCCGCCAGCTGGCGGCCTATCAATCGATCCAGGACGTCACCCGGGAGCTGGCCGGACGCTTCGAGCAGGTCGGCCGCCACTGGCCGCGGCAGGTGGTGGAGCGGCTGGAGACCGAAATCGTCTACACCATGGACAGTCTCAGCGTCTACGACCTGATGGTCTCGTTCCAGGAGGTGCTCAGCCGGCCGCGCTATCACCAGATCACGATCTTCCGCGAGGACTACGACGTCGACGAGGCCCGCCAGTGGCTCAGGGGGCGGCTGGCCGGCGGTCCGGCGGAGCTCAGCGAGGTGCTGCTGGAACAGGGCGACGTCTTCGCGCTGATCGTGACGTTCGTGGCGCTGCTCGATCTGATCAAGGAGGAGGAAGTGGGTTTCGCCTACGAGGACCAGGGCATCACTCTGAGTCTGGTAGCCGGCGCGGAAGCGATGTGAGGTGGACATGGACTGGGTAGAGCGGCTGTTCGACGGACCCTTCGGCGAGAGCCTGAAGCAGACGGAAGAGGACCAGGAGCGCACGCGGCGGGAGGTGGAGTTCATCACCCGCGAGCTGGGCCTGGGACCGGCGGACCAGGTGCTGGACCTGGCCTGCGGCTACGGCCGTCACGCGCTGGAGATCAGCGCGGGCGTGGCCGGGATCGTCGGCGTGGATCGGACGGCTGCTTTCATCGAACGCGCCCGCCAGCTGGCGGATGAGCGGGGGCTAGGCAACGCGCGCTTCGAGGTCGCCGATATGCGCGCGCTGGATTACAGCGCCGAATTCGACGCGGCCTACAACTACTTCACCTCCTGGGGCTACTACGACGAGCAGGCCAACTTCGACGTGCTCAGGCGGGTGGCCCGCGCCCTGAAGCCCGGCGGCAGGTTCCTCATGGAGATGATTGGCCGCGACTCCCTGATGCGCCGCTACCGCGCGCGCAGCTGGGAGCAGGCGGACGAGGATACCATCGTGCTGATGGAGAACCACTTCGACGTGGCCACCGGCCTGCAGCACAACACGCGCACCTATCTGCGCCCGGGCGCCGCGCCCGAGGTGATTGAGATCAGGCACTACATCCCGGCGCCGGACCACCTGGCCCGGCTGCTGCGCGAGGCCGGTTTCGCAGAGACGAGGATCGTCAGCGCGCCGGACGGTGGTGAGCCGACGATTGACAGCTTCCGCATCGCGGTGATCGGCACCGCGCCCTGAATGGCGGCTTTCGATTTCTGCGTGGGGCTACTCCCACTATAATCCCCTGCATGCAACGCATCGCAGTGCTGACCAGCGGGGGCGACGCGCCGGGGATGAACGCCGCGGTTCGCGCGGTGGTGCGCTGCGGCCTCAAGGCGGGATTGACGGTCTTCGCCATCCGCCGCGGCTTTGAGGGGCTGCTAGAGGGTCGCTTTGAGGAACTGAGCGACTACTCCGTCTCCGGGCTGATGTACGCCGGCGGCAGCGCCATCGAGTGCGCCCGCTGCCCGGAGATGCTGGAGCCCCACGGGCCGGAGGCCGCCGCCGACATCCTCAAACGCCGTGAGATCGACGGCCTCATCACCATCGGCGGGGACGGCACCTTCCGTGGCGCGCTGAAGATCGCCGAGTGTGGCATCCCAATCATCGGGATTCCCGGTACGATCGACAACGACATTCCGGGCACCGAGCGGACGATCGGCTTCGACACCGCCTGTGACACGTTGTCCTGGGTAATCCAGCGGCTGCGCGACACCGCCGAGGCTCATCACCGCACATTCATCGTTGAGGCAATGGGCCGGCATTCGGGCTGGCTGGCACTCTACGGCGGACTGGCGGGCGGCGCCGACGTGATCCTGGTGCCGGAGGTGCCCTGGAAGCCCGAGGATGCGCTGGCCACTATCAGACGGCGGATGCGGGAAGGGCGCACCTTCCACCTGATCCTGATCGCCGAGGGCGCCGGGCGGGCCATCGATCTGGTGAGCTGGCTGCAGGAGCACACCAGCGGCGAACTGGAGATCCGCGCCTCGATCCCCGGCCACATCCAGCGCGGCGGCTCGCCGACGACGCTCGACCGCATCCTGGCCAGCCGGATGGGGCAGCACGCGGTAAGCGCCCTGCTGGAGGGCCGGACGTCGATCATGATCGGGGAGGCCTGCGGACGGCTGGTCGAAGTGAGCCTGGCCGAGGCGACCGACGGCTGCCGGATGATCGATCACGAGCTGTATCAGCTGGCGCTGACCGTCGGCTAGCCTGCCGCCGTGCAGCCGCGCACCGGACAGGGCACGGGGGAGGGCGCTGGGTTATAGTATGTAGGCGAGGCGGCCGATATATCGCTTGGGGAGCAAGGCGTGATCGAGTTGACACGTTTCAACGGGGAGAGGTTCGTGCTCAACGCCGATCTGATCGAGATGGTGGAAAGCACGCCCGATACCGTGATCCGCCTGCTCAACGGGAAGAAGCTGATCGTGAAGGAGACCGTTGAGCAGGTGGTGGAGCGGGCGCTGGAGTTCGCCCGGCGTGTGCACTGCATCGCGGTGCCGGAGCCGGAGGACAGCGCCGGTGCTGCCCCGCAGGCAGAGGGAGACTGAGTGGCGGATATTCTGAGTCAGGAGGAGATCGACGCCCTGCTGGGCGCGCTGTCGACTGGCGAGATCGAGGCCGAGCAGTTCCGGCAGGAGACGACGGAGAAGGCGCCGCGGGTCAAGCCCTACGACTTCTACCGGCCCTCCAAGTTCTCCAAGGAGCAGATTCGCACCATCTACATGCTGCACGAGACCTTCGGCCGCCTGTGGAGCAGCACGCTGAGCGGCGTGCTGCGCAACTATGTCTCGCTGTCCGTCAGCTCCGTCGACCAGGTCACCTACCAGGAGTTCATCCAGTCGATTCCCAACCCGACCATCACCGCCACCTTCACCATGCCCCCGCTGGAGGGCACGGCACTGATGGAGTTCAGCCCCACGATCGGCTTCCCGATCATCGACCGCCTGCTGGGCGGGGCCGGTCGCAGCACCTCTGAGGCCCGCGAGCTGACCGAGATCGAGGAGCACGTGCTGGGCAACCTCGTTGACGAGGGCATGGTGTTCCTCAAGGAAGCGTGGTCCTCGATGATCGATCTCAGCCCCGAGCTGGGCGATATCGAGAGCAACCCGCTGTTCGTCCAGATCGTCCCACCCAGCGATATGATCCTGCTGATCACCCTCGAAGCGCGGATCGGCGATTTCAGCGGCATCGTCAACATGGTCTACCCCTACGTGCTGCTGGAGCCGATTCTGAGCCTGCTGTCCGCCCAGACGCTGTACTCCGTCGGCACCCGGGCGCCCACCGAGGAGATCAAGGAGCGTACGCGCCGCGTGCTGCGTGGCGTGGCCCTGCCGGTCAGAGTCGAACTGGGGCGGACGCTGTGCACCGTGCGGGAGCTGCTGGAACTCGAGCAGAACGACATTCTGGTGCTGAGCACCAAGACCACCGACAACCTGGAAGTGCGGGTCGGCGGCGTGGTCAAATTCCACGCCACCCCCGGCCAGGTGGGCAAGCAGCGCGCGGCCCAGATTACGGACGTCGTCGCGGAAAATGAGGATCTACCGCCGCAGGCGTCATCATAGCAAGGAGAGCATCGGCGATGGCTGAAGTTGGACTGACCCAGGACCAGATTGACGAGATGTTGGCGAAAGGCGAAGGAGGCGGCAGCGTGGACCCCTCGGCGATCAGCAGCGCGGATCTGACGGCGCTCACCGATTTCGAGCGCGAGACGATGAGCAACCTGCCCAGCGTTCTCAACGCGATGACCGGCTTCGAGTTTGCGCTCGAGAACGTCGAGCTGTCGCTGGTCAAAGCCGACGAACTCACGGCCGTCGTCGGCGACGACCTGATCTTCGGCCTGCCGATCGAGGCCGGCGAGTCGATGCTGCACTGCCTGGTGCTGGACAACGGCTTCGCCAAGCACGTCGCCTCGGCGCTGACCGGTGGCGAGGCCGGCGAAGAACCCGGGCTCAGCGACATGGAGCGCTCCGCGATCCAGGAGGTCGTCTCCCAGATCAACGGCACCTATCTGACCAACGTCTCGACGGCGCTGTCCACCACGGTGACCGGCGACGCAGTCAACGTGCTGGACAGCGACGCGCTGGCGGAGCAGGCCGGGGCCGGCATGGTGCTGAGCACAATTACGCTGCGCCACGGCGAGGATTCCCCCGCCCAGCTTCGCCACCTGATCCCGCTGCCGCTGGTCCAGCAGGTGCTGGGCAAGCTCCAGCAGGCGGCGGCGGAGCCCCAGCCCGCGGCGCCGGCCCCCGAGCCGCAGCCGGAGGAGGCCGGCGCCGAGGCGCCGGCTGAGACCGCCGCGGCCCCCGAGGCACCGGCGCCCGCCCCCGGCGAGCCCGCCCCGTCCGCCCCCGACGCCGCGCCGGCCGCGGCCGCGCCCGCTGGCGCCGCCCAGGCCCCGCCACCGGTCAGCAGTGGCTCGATCCTGGGGCCGACCACCGAGTACCAGCCCGCCTCGTTCTCCCAGCTGGGGGGCTCCGCGGCGCTGCCCGAGCCCCGCAACCTGGAGATCCTGCTGGACGTTCCGCTGCAGGTGACCGTCGAGCTGGGCAAAACCGTTCTGCCGGTGCGCCAGATTTTGGAGTACGGCCAGGGCAGCCTGATCACGCTGGACAAGCTAGCCGGCGAGCCGATCGACCTGCTGGTCAACGGCAAGTACTTCGCCAAGGGCGAGGTGGTGGTCATCGACGAAAACTTCGGCGTGCGCATCACCTCGATCCTGACCCCCGCCGAGCGCATCGCCCAGCTGACCTAGCGCCGCCGTATCACCGGCTGTCGTCATCCGTGGGGCCCAGGTATCACTGCACATCCGCCCAGCAGTCATGGGCGCACGGCTCTGAATACGCACTCACGGCGCTCGTCAACGGGGTCGGCCGGCTGGCGGGCGTTTGCGGTATCGAACCAAAGCTGATAGTATCTTTCGGTCAGGAGAAACAATGCCTCGCGTGCTGATCGTCGATGATGCTGCATTCATGCGGATGATGATCAAGGACATCCTGTCCAAGCACGGCTACGACGTCGCCGGTGAAGCCGCCGACGGAGTCGAGGCGGTCGAGAAATACAAGGAGCTCGGTCCGGATCTGGTGACGCTGGACATCACCATGCCCGAGATGGACGGCATCGCGGCGCTGAAGGAAATCCTCAAGTTCGACAGCGAGGCCCGGGTGCTGATCTGCAGCGCGATGGGCCAGCAGGCGATGGTGATCGAGGCGATCCAGGCCGGCGCGAAGGATTTCATTGTGAAGCCCTTCAAGCCGGATCGCGTGATGGAGGCGGTCAACCGGACGCTGGGCAAGGGCTGACGGACGTCGGTTCGCCGGGGCGTGGGGGCACACGCCGGCGCGCCGGGGCGGAAGAACATGGGGCGATTCAGGTGGCAGTGGTTGGCGCTCTGCCTCTCGGCGGCGGTCGTGCTGCTGGCCGCGCCGCCGGCCTTATCCGAGGACGACATCTGTGAGGGCTGCGAAGCCTGCCGGCTGGCCGAGGCGGCCGACGATGACGAGGCGGGCGATGAGCAGCCGGCCACACCGGAGGACGAAGAGGCGGCCGGCGAGGACGAGGCGCTGCCGGTGCTCGATCTCGCGGGCGGCGTGACGGCGGATGCCGCCGAGCCCGCTGCCCAGCCGGAAGGCGCCGAGCCGGAGGCTGCCCAGCCCGAGGCCGTCGAGCCGGGGGCGGACATTCTGGCGGCGGGTGTCACCGTGACGGCCGACACCGCGCCGCCGGCGGAAGCCGCTGCCGAGCCCGAGCCCGCGGCGCCGACGGACGGCGAGCAGCTGACGGTCTTCTCGCCGCCGCTGTGGACGCCCAACAGCGAGCGGTTCCTGCTTCGCGACCGCCAGCAGGAGCTGTCGCTGACGGCCGAGGCCGATACAACCGACGTGGGCGACGGCGCCGCGGCCCAGCCGCGGCCGGCCGCCAGTCCCGCGCCCAGGCCTGCCGCCCCCGCCGCTGACGAGACGACGCCGCAGCCGTCGCGCTTCGAGCTGCCGCCGGCCCCCGCCATGGCTGGTCCGGTCAACACGGGCCCGGCCGCTGCGGACGCTGAGCAGCCGGCCGAAAGTCCGGCGGGTATCGTCGGCACGCTCAATCTGCCGCCCGGCGAGGAGCTGCTCAGCGGGCCGCCCGAGATCATTCCCAGCGAGCAGTTCAGCGCGGAGGAGCTGGCCGAGCCGGCAGAGCCGCTGCTGGCGAGCGGCGAGCTGGCGGAGGCGGCGCCCGCGGTGGGCGTGATCGCCACCAGCCGCGAGCAGGCGGCTCGCCAGCCGGAGCCGACGCTGGACGAGGTCCTCAGCGGCGAGGCCGAGGATCAGGCGCTGGGCTCCCAGGTGCCGGGGCTCAGCCCTTGGCGCAGCGGGGCGATCATCCTGGTCTGTCTGGCGCTGCTGTTCGCCGCGATCGCGATCGGCAAGCGCTTCAGGCTGGCCAGGGCCGGGGGCGGGGCGCGCGCGCTGTCCGTGATCGAGACCATCAGTCTCGGCGCGGGCCGCCAGATTACGATCATGGAGATGGGCGACAGCGCGCTGATTCTGGGCGTCACGCCCCAGAGCATCAACCTGCTGGACAAGGTGCCGCTGGTGCTGATGAGCGGCAGCTATCAGGGGACGGTCAACGCGATCATCGACAAGGAGAGCCAGGCGCTGCCCAGCGACTGGGCGCAGCGGCCGGTGTTCACCATCCCCGCCGACCAGGAGGCCCCGCGGCTGGCGCCCCCGCTGAGCGGCACGGCCACCTACGGCCCCGGCGGGCGGCGCGTCAGCGTCAGCGAGCTTCGGCAGCGGCGGGCGCGCAGCATCGGCGGCGGCGGAACCACCTACGGCCGGCCGGCGGCGGCGCGCGTCAGCGGCGATGCCCGCACCAAGGCGCAGCTGATCGGCCGCCTCCGCGAGCAGCTCAGCCGCCTGGAGGAGTGAGCGGCGTGCAGGACCACCGCACGAAGTTCCGCCAGCTGCTTAAGACGAGCCACCAGCGCGCGGCGGCGGCGACCGGCCTGATCCTGGGGCTCGGCTTTCTGATCAGCTGGGGCCTCGCCTGGGCGCAGACGGGCGGCGCGGCGCCGGCCGAGGGCGCGGGCGGTCTCGGCCTGCCCGACGTGAGCCTCAGCATCGGCGGCGGCGAGGGCGACGCGGCGACGCTGATCCGCATCATGCTGCTGTTCACCCTGATCACGCTGGCGCCCTCGATCGTGGTGATGGTCACGCCGTTCACCCGCATCGTGATCGTGCTGGGCCTTTTGCGCAACGCTTTGGGCACCCAGCAGTCGCCGCCCAACACCGTGCTGATCGGGCTGGCGCTGTTTCTCAGTCTGTTCGTGATGATGCCGGTGCTGGCCCGCATCAACGACGACGCGGTCAAGCCGTACTTCGCCGAGGAGATCGGCTACGACGAGGCGCTGGGTCGCGCCCAGGCGCCGCTGCACGAGTTCATGGTGCGCCAGACGCGCGACAAGGACCTGGCGCTGTTCGCCAACCTGGCGCGGCTGGAGACGGAGAGCATCACGATCAGCGAGGTGCCGATGCACGTGCTGATCCCGGCGTTCATGATCAGCGAGCTGAAGAGCGCGTTCCAGATCGGCTTCATCATCTATCTGCCGTTCCTGGTGGTGGACATGGTGGTCAGCTCGATTCTGATGAGCATGGGGATGCTGATGCTGCCGCCGATCCTGATCAGCCTGCCGTTCAAGCTGCTGATGTTCATCCTCAGCGACGGCTGGAACCTGGTCTTCGGCAGCCTGGTGCGCAGCTTCAAATGACCGGTGGCGCAAGCGTCCCGCTTGTGATTGTCTGGCGCCGGACCCCGCGCCGGCCCGTCCCCGGTAGGGGCGAAGCCATGCTTCGTCCAGCCGCAGGCCACCAGCGCAAGCGGCAAGCTGAGTCTCGCAGCACCGAGCTTCAGTCGCGGTCCACGGCCAAGCCTGCAGCTTACGCTTACGCTTGCCGCTGATTCGTGGTGGCGCAAGCGTCCCGCTTGTGATTGCTGACGGCTGACGGCTGACCCCTGATCCCCGGTGGCGCAAGCGTCCCGCTTCTGACTGGGTGACGCGGTCGTCCCAACCCGCGATTCTGATCTCCACACTTCCTTGAAACCCAGCCCACAGTCTCACCACACTGGCTGGATATCATTGCTCAGCTTTGATTCAAGCAGGAGGATCTCATGAATCGGATTAACAGCATCATCGCCTTCGTGGCAGTGAACATCGCAGCGGCTTTCGCGCTGCTCGCACCAGCTTCGGCCGAGATGGACATCGTCGAAACGGCGGCCAGCACCGGCAGCTTCGATACCCTGATCGCGGCTGCGCAGGCCGCGGGTCTGGTCGATGCGCTGAAGGCCGACGGCCCGATCACGGTCTTCGCGCCCAACGATGAAGCCTTCGGCAAGCTGCCCGAAGGAACGGTCGACGCGCTGCTGAAGCCTGAGAATGTCAGCAAGCTGCAGGCCGTGCTGAAATACCACGTGGTCGCCGGCGCGGTGATGAGCACCGATGCCGCCGGGCTCGACTCGGCACCCACCCTGCTGGGCCAGGATATCAGCATCAGTCCCAGCGGCAGCGGCCTGGCCATCGACAGCGCCAACGTGATCGCCGCTGACATCGAGGCCAGCAATGGCATTATCCACGTGATTGACGGCGTGTTGATGCCGCGCGACCTGGTGGCTGTGGCCACCGAAGCCGGCTCATTCAAGACGCTCGCGGCGGCGGCCCAGGCGGCCGGGCTGATTGACACCCTGAAGAGCGGCGGCCCGTTCACGATCTTCGCCCCGACGGACGAGGCGTTTGCCAAGCTGCCCGCCGGCACGATTGACGAGCTGCTCAAGCCCCAGAATCGCGAGCAGCTGACAGCGATACTGACCTATCACGTCGTGCCGGGTGTGTACAACGCGGCCGATGTCATTGGGCTCAGCGAGGCCCCGACCGTCAACGGCACGCCGCTCAGGATCTCCGCCAGCTCCAGTGGTGTGGAGGTCAGCGGTTCCAACGTGATCGCCACTGACATCCAGGCCTTCAACGGCGTGATCCACGTGATCGACTCGGTGATGATCCCGCAGTCCACCGCAGGCAACTCCGACAACGCCAGCGACGGCACGCAGTCCGGCTGGGGCTGCGGTCATTAGCCCACCTTCCAGCCATCCTCCCGTTCGGCGGCGCCGTCATCAGGCGGCGTCGCCGAATGGTGTCTTCAGATCATGTCAGGCGGAAGGAGGATATTAAGTGCAGCCGTCAGATACCATTGGTGCGAAACATGCCGGCAGCGGAGACACCCCAGTGACCAGCATTGTCGTGATCGAGGATGAGGCCGACATCAGCCGGGTAATGGAACTGAACCTGAGCGCCGAAGGCCACCAGGTGACCTGCTGCGCGGACGGGCTGCAGGGGCTTGAACTGGTCAGGAAGCAGCTGCCGGACCTGGTGCTGCTGGATCTGATGCTGCCGGGGCTCAATGGGCTGGACGTCTGCAGCAGGCTCAAGGCCGATGACGCCACCAAGCGGATTCCGGTCATCATGGTGACGGCCAAGGGCGAGGAGAGCGACGTGGTGCTGGGCCTGGGGCTGGGTGCCGAGGACTACGTCACCAAGCCTTTTCGCGTCAGCGAACTGCTGGCGCGCATTCGGGCCGCCTTCCGCCGTCGTGAGGAGATCCTCGCACCCCGCGAACAGCCGGGAGTGCACCGCTTCGGCGGTCTGGAACTCAGTATGGCCGAGCACACGCTGACGGTTGACGGCCAGGCTGTGCCGGTCACCACCACTGAATTCCGCCTGCTGGCGACTCTGCTGGAAAGCTCCGGACGGGTCTACAGCCGCGAGCTGCTGATCGACATCGCGATCGGTGATGACGTCTATGTCAACATGCGCACCATCGACAGCCACATCAGTTCGCTCAGGCGCAAGCTGGGGCCCTACCGGGCATGGCTCAAGACGGTGTGGGGTGTCGGCTACCGCTTTGACCCGCAGCTGTCCGAGGGGGGCTGACGGAGCAGAACATGGAAATCTCCTTTGAGCGCCTGCTGGGTGAGATCGCCGAGGGCATCACGGTCACTGATCCGCGGCAGCCGGACAACCCCCTGGTCTACGTCAATCCGGCCTTCTGCCGGCTGACCGGCTACAGCGCCGCGGAGGTCCTGGGTCGGAACTGCCGGTTCCTGCAGGGTCCCGATACCGATCAGCCGGAACTGGACCGGCTGCGGGCGGCCATCAGCAGTGGTCAGCCCTGCATCGTCGAGCTGCTCAACTACCGCAAGGATGGCACGCGGTTCTGGAACAACCTCTCGATCAGCCCGGTGTTCAACTCCGCCGGCGAGATCATCTACTTCACCGGCATCCAGCTGGATGTGACGCGCCGCCGTAGGCTGGAAGACAAACAGCGTGAGTTCGTCGGCAATCTGGCCCATGAACTGAAGACGCCGCTCGCGGCCCTGATGGGACTGACCGACACCATGGAGCGGCAGCCGGAGATGCAGCAGGAGACCCGCCTAAGCATCCTGGCCAGCCTGCAGTCGCAGATCACGCGCCTGAACGAGACGGTGGAGAGCATCCTGAACCTCTCGCGGATTGACTACGCCGGCCTGTCATCCGCCCGGCAGCTCCTGGACTTCAGGGATGTGATTCAGGAGAGCATCGACTCTGTGTCCGATTTCGCCGGCACGCAGGGCGTTGAGCTCGAGTACCGCCAGCCCGATCAGTCGGTCAGTATCCTGGGTGACCCCTGGGCGCTGTCGATGCTGGTCGGCAACCTGGCCAGCAACGCCATCAAGTACAGCACTGCCGGAACTACGGTGGCGGTGGAGCTGTCCGCCCAGAGCCATACCTGCCGACTGAGCGTGGCCGACAGCGGGCCGGGCATCGCATCAGACCAGCTGGAGCTGGTCTTCGAGCGTTTCTATCGGATAGACAAGTCCCGCAGCCGGGCCAACGGGGGAACCGGCCTGGGGCTTGCAATCGTCAGTGAAGTCGCCCGACAGCATCGTGGCTACGTCACCGTGACCAGCGAGATCGGCGAAGGCAGCTGCTTCACCGTGACTCTTCCGCTGTACTGTGGCGACGCCGCCTGAACGGCCTGGGCGGCCAGCACCATCTGAGCAGCCCGTGCAGGCGAGTCGTGGCTGCCCGTATCAGTTCATCCGCCAGATCGACGCGGCCAGGTAGGTGGCGAAGCAGACCCAGGCGAAGTACGGGACGAACAGCAGCGAGACGATCCGCTGCCGGTTCCAGGTAATCACGATCAACGCGGCCGTCGTCAGGTTGAGCACGATCATCTCGAGCACGGCCAGGCCCGGCTGGCGGGCCACGAAGAACACGTAGCACCACAGCACGTTCAGCAGCCCGTTGAGCACCAGCAGTGCGAGCAGCGGGCCGAACCGGGGGTACAGCTCGCGGCGGCTCCAGAGCAACATGACGGCCACTGCCGACAGGAAATAGATCACCGTCCAGACCATCCCGATCGTGCCGCCCGGCGGCGTGAACGCCGGCAGGTTGAGGGTCGCATACCAGGCCATGCCGCTTTGCGTCAGCGCGCTGCCGCCGGTGGCAACCGCCGCTACCGAGACCGCAATCACCACGTAGGCCAGTAAGTTACTCAATCGCTGCCTCCCGCCGCTTCGGGCTGTTGACGCTCCTGCAGCCGTTGCACCGCCGCCAGCAGGACCGGAACCGACGGCGTATCTGCCATCGACCGGCCACGGTGAACTGCTCTCACTGTTCCTTGCTTGTCGATCAGCAGCGCCGCCGGCATGCGGCCAAGCTTGAGCCACTCAACCTTCTGCCCCAGCCGCCGCAGAGTGCTGCCCGAAGGGTCGGGCAGGCCCTGGAACGGCAGCTGCTCCCTCTCCCAGTGTTGCGCAAAGGACGCAGCATCGTCCGGTCCGATCACCACGATCTCGGTATCAAGCAGCTGGAATTGCTCATAGCTGTCGCGCAACTGCGCCATGTGCCTGCGGCAGAATGGTCAAGCCAGTCCGCGGTTCAGCACCAGCAGCACGTGGCTGTTGCCGATGTAGTCCGCCAGCGCCACGCGACGCCCGGCGTAGTCAGGCAGCTCGAAGCGCGGGGCCGCGACGCCCTCTGTCGTCTCAGCCATCATCGGTCCTCTCCGTCGCGAGGTTGACAGTCTTCATTATCTCTCAATACCGCCTCCACACTTCCTTGACACCTGCTGGATAGGATTTAGTAGTGCGAGTTGATGAATCAGGACCAACCGAACAGGAGAGTGACATGTTGAGCAGGATGACTATAATCGCAGCGGCGAGCATGATGACAGCCACAGTCGCTGGCAGCAGCGGCGACGCCGGGCTGGCGCGTGGGCCGGCGACGGCATCGTGCACGAGATCAGCGAGGTGATTCTTCCGCCGATGTAACCAGCCGTGCCTCGGCAGGAAAGCCGAGCAAACAGCTGCCACCCACATTACCCAACCCCATCCAGGCCCGCATCAGCAATGATGCGGGCTCTGGCTTGCCCCCCCCTGACTGCTGACCCCTGACCCCTGACCCCCGGGTGGCGCAAGCGTCCCGCTTGTGATTCGCTGGGAGCGCCCGCAATCTGTCGGCATCCCAGTGGGGCAGGCTGCCAGCCTGCCATCCCCGGAATTCGGACTCCGGACTTCGGACTTCGGACCATCCCCATCCCCTGACCCCTGATCCCCGGTGGCGCAAGCGTCCCGCTTGTGATTCGCTGGGAGCGCCCGCAATCTGCCGGCATCCCAGTGGGGCAGGCTGCCAGCCTGCCATCCCCGGAATTCGGACTCCGGACTTCGGACTTCGGACCATCCCCATCCCCTGACCCCTGACCCCCGGGTGGCGCAAGCGTCCCGCTTGTGATTGCTGACGGCTGATCCCGCCGCAGGCGGGACTGACTGCTTCCCCCTTCCCCCTTGACCCTTGAACCTCCCCCCTCCCCTGTCACCTGTAACCTGTCACCTATCCCCTGATCCCTCCCCCCATCCCCCTTACGCTTACCACTTACCACTTAAACTTACTACTTACCACTGACGGCTTTCCCCTCCCCCATCCCCCTGACTGCTGACTGCTGACTGCTGACGGCTGATAGCTGATTCCCACCAGTGGTATACTAACGTTTAGTCTATGGCCACCCGCGAGCTGAGCATACCTGAGCAGCTTACGCGCTTCGTAGAGCGCTGGCACGACTACCACTCCACCGAGATGGCCGGCGCGCAGTCTTATCTGCGGCATCTGCTGGAGTGCTACGGCGCCGACGACTACGAACCCGGCGAGATCTTCGAGCAGCACCCCGTCCGCGTCGCCCGCCCGCAACAGGGCAACATGTTCGCCGCCGGACAGGTGACCACCACCGCCGAGCGGATGGACATGTACATCCCGCGTATCTGCGTCTGGGAGATGAAGGGCCCGGACGAGGACCTCGCCAAGCACTACGACCAGCTGCTGCGCTACTGGCTGCAGACCCGCCCGCGCTACATGGTGCTCTGCAACTTCCACGAGCTGTGGGTCTACGACACCGACGAGCCCGACGGGCTGGAGGTGCCGTTCAGGATCGCGCTCGCCGAGCTGCCGGAGAAGCACGAGGCGCTGCTGTTTCTCTGCGGCGACGAGGCGTATTTCCCCCAGCGCAGCGAGCAGGTCACCCGCGAGGCGGCGCAGTACATCGGCCGCGCCGTGCGCGAGCTGATCGAGGCCAGCAGTGATCGCCTGCGCGACCGCGAGCGGATCACAAAGTTCGCCCTGGAGTGCGTGTTCGCGATGTTCGCCGAGGACACCGGCCTGATCCCCGGCCACCTGTTCGAGCAGGCGATGAAGGCGGCGCAGGGCAGCGGGGACCTGAGCCCGGTCTACACCCTGTTCGACGACTTCGGGCGCGCCGAGGAGTACGACCGCTCCAACGTCATGGCGCCCTACATCAACGGCCCGCTGTTCGACCGCAAGCACCCCAAGCTGCAGGTCAACCGCTCCATCCTGAGCGTGATCCATACCGCCAGCACCTACGACTGGACGGCGGTGCGCCCCGAGGTCTTCGGCAGCATCTTCGAGCAGGCGCTCGACCCGGCCCAGCGCCACGAGCTGGGGGCGCACTTCACCGCCGAGGCCGACATCATGAAGGTGGTCGGCCCCACCGTGGTCCGCCCCTGGCGCGAGCGGATCAAGGCGGC
>CAZSSB010000019.1:50581-52011 GCA_964609245.1 uncultured Planctomycetales bacterium
AGCCTGCCCCTGACGGACCTGAGCGCGAACATCATCAAGGCCGACGCCCTGTTCACCGACTGGTTCCGCCCGGAAGACGACGGCGTCAGCGAACTGGCGATCGTCGGCAATCCGCCGTATCTGGGCAGGAGGGAGATGCGCCGGGAGCTCACGGATGAGTATGTGAACGCACTGCATGAGAGCTTTCCTCAGAATCGCAATGCGGACTACGTTACGCACTGGTATACGCGAGCTATTGACCATCTGCGCAAAGGCGAACGATGTGGATTCGTGAGCACGGAGAGGGTCTCACAAGGATACAGCAGGAAGGCGGCGCTTGAACCTATTGTACAGAATGGGGGCTGCATCACAGACGCCTGGACGCCTTTCAAGTGGAAAGGCGAAGCCAGTCTCCATGTAGTTGTTGTCAATTGGTTGGCCGGCATGGGCGAAGAACTGGCGCACTTGAACGGGCACTCAGTTGAGCGCGTCAGCACGGAGCTGAGCGCAACGGGCGTCGAGATCAATGTCCAGACTATCGACGAGAATAGGCAAATCGCCTTCGAGGGAGTGAAGCCCGGCAATACTGAATTCGTTGTGACTCACGAAGTACGCCAGACCATATGCTCTGAAGACGGTGCCTCCGATGAAGTAGTGAAGGCAATACTCAATGGGCTTGAACTCAATAGGAGAATCGACCAAGCACCAACGAGATACGTTGTAGATTTCTTCGGGTTGGACCTTGATGAAGCCAAAGCATACAAAGGGGCCTTCAGGCATGTGTTTGATCAGGTACGCCCAAGGAGAACATCGAAACAGGAGCGCAAGACGGAGAGAGAGAAGGCGCAGTGGTGGCTGTTTGAGCGCAATCGTCCAGAGATGCGCGCAGCCCTTGCGCAAGCGAATCACTACTTGGCGATAAGTACGACTACACCACATGTAGTATTTGCATTCATACCTTCGAGCGTTTTGCCCGACACGACAATCAAAGTGATCTTCCTTGAGCACAAGTACTACTTCGGCATCCTGCAGTCGGCGGTGCACGAGTACTGGGCCTGGGCGCGGGGCTCGACACTGGAAGAGCGCTTAAGGTACACCAATACGACTATATTTGAGACATTTCCATTCCCGCTGCTGCCCGGCGGCGGCTACGATCCGCGCCAGGTCCCGGATACGCCGGAGGCCCGGCGCGTCAGCGAGATCGCGGAGGAGCTGTACGCAAAGCGCCAGGCGGCGTGCCGGGCGCTGAGTCTCGGCCTGACCAAGCTCTACAACCTGATCAAGGGCAAGACCCCCCTCGATTCACTGAGCACTGAACACGGCGCACTGATCACTGACCTCATCGCCCTGCACGAGCAGCTCAACGCCGCCGTCTGCGCCTGCTACGGCTGGCCACAGGACACCTGGCGCGACGAAAACGAGGTACTCAAACGCCTGCTGGCCCTGAATCT
>CAZSSB010000020.1:0-11816 GCA_964609245.1 uncultured Planctomycetales bacterium
TTGGAGGGGATGCAGCCGACGTTGAGGCAGGTGCCGCCGTAATACTGCTGCTCCACCACGGTGACGCTCAGCCCCAGCTGCGCCGCGCGGATCGCCGCCACGTAGCCGCCGGGCCCCCCGCCAATGATGAGAACCTGCGTGCTGGTCGTTTCGCCCATGTGTCTCTCCAGTAGCACCCCGCTGGTGTGCCCACATTATCACGCATGGCGAGGGGCAGGGCCGTCAGTCCGGAGTCCGAAGTCCGGAATCCGCGACCACAGAGGTAAGCCAGCCGGGTCTGTCAACCACAGAGTACACAGAGGCCAGAGAGGGGATCAGGGATCGGTGGTCAGGGGGCATTGGGGCGCGATCGGGGGGGCGCCACCGGTGGCGCGGGCGTCCCGCCCGCGTTTCGCAGGGCCAGGCCAGGGTCCGGGCCCTACGGGCGGGATGGACGGTTGGCAGTCCCGCCGATGGCGGGACCCACTGGTTAAGGTTCTCCGATTCCTCTGTGATCTCTGTGGTCTCTGTGGTTGATCGTCGGCACGGATGACCGGTAGCCGCGAATCCTATTCGCGGCATGCCGCACGGCGCGAAGAGGCTTCGCGCCTACCGGGTAGGCGGGGCTTCAGCCCCGCGATTCGAATGTCGGTGGGTTGAAACCCGCCGCTACCCCTCATTCAAAGGTCGGTGGGTCGGGGACCCGCCGCTACCGGGGATGCCGGCAGGATGCCAGCGCTCCCAGGCGGCAGAGCCGTCGCCGGTAGGGGCGCACAGTCCCGCCATGGCGGGACGCCCCTACACCGGATACGGTCGTTCAAGCGGAGCTGGGCCTAGCCGATATACCCCTTGAGGGCTCATCGCGGGGAGATAGCGTGGATGGCTAGAGATTCCTCCGCATGGGCCGGGTAGCCACAGTGGGCGCGGCCCGGGCAGCTGGGGAGCTGCCAAGGTCGCCACCGCGAGTACCGGGCTGCCGCTTAGCGTCGGTTCAAGGAGGAATCAGCGATGAGCGTGCTCAGGATCAACCAGAATCCCATCGCGATCAACGCCAACCGCAATCTGCGCGTGACCGGCACCGCGATCTCCAAATCGATCGAGCGCCTGTCGAGCGGGCTCAGGATCAACCGCGCCGCTGATGACGCCGCCGGGCTGTCGATCAGCGAGAAGCTCAGGGCTCAGATTCGGGGCCTCAATCGCGCCAGCGCCAACGCCCTGGACGGCATCAGCCTGATCCAGACCGCCGAGGGCGCGCTCAACGAGATCCACACCATCCTGCAGCGGATGCGCGAGCTGGCGGTGCAGGGCGCCAACGGCATCTACACCGCCAACGACCGCCAGGCGCTGCAGCTGGAGATCAGCCAGCTGACGGACGAGATCAACCGCATCGCCGCCACCACGGAGTTCAATACCAAGCGGCTGCTGGACGGCACGATGGGCGCCCTGATCAGCACCGATGACTACACCCGGGTGCGGGCCGCGGTGGTGGGCAACGTCGGCGAAGGCGGCAACTTCGTGCTGCGGGCCGCCGCCAAAAGCACCGGCGTGCTGCAGGTGCAGAAGAGCGACGTCTTCACGGTGGAGTACAACGCGGACGCCGTCGGCCAGCTCAACTACCTGCATACCTGGCGCGCGGACGCCACGATCACCACCGCCGGACCGGACGGCGTGGGCAACACCGGCGTGTATCAGGTGGAGATCAGCGTGGCGGGGGGCGACGAGATCTTCACCGGCAACACGGACGGCAACCTGACGGTGCTCGACGACAGCGGCGGGGCGGGCGCCTACGCGCGGGCCGTCGCCGCCGACGGCGCGCTCGACAACTTCCAGAACCACGAGATCACGCTGGGCGTCGATCGCTTCGTGATGACGACCTACGACGACGTCAACGGCGTGCTGGTCCACTCGATCGTGCTCGACGCGGTCAACACCGCCAGCTGGGCGGGGCTGGCCACCGCAATCGGCACCGAGCTGTTCAACAACGGCGGGGCCGCGCTGATCGCCGCGCCGGGCAGCGTGGTCTTCGAGGCGGTGCCGGGCAACGGCCGGCTCGACATCCAGCTGGTGGGCGGCAACGACGCCCAGATCCTCAACCTGCAGTTCGACGACACCGACGGCAGCGGCAGCGACTTCTACCTCAGCTTCGGCGACCAGGGCGGCAGCCTGTTCCGCAGCAACATGTTCGTCGCCGCCGTCGACTACAGCTTCGCCAACAACACCGTCGCCGATACGGGCACGCTGTTCGCCGGCGCGGTCTCCACCTACACGGTGGGCACCGCCGGGCCGGGCAACACCGGCCGGATCAACATCCGCTTCGACACGCGCTTCGACTGGTCGGCAATCGACGGCGGAGGCGTGCAGGCGGACACGCTGGTCTGGGACAGCACCCAGGGCGGCAACAGCCTGCAGGAAGCGGGCCGCGTCTGGCAGGTCGGGCCGGTGCCGAGCAACTTCACCTTCCTGGTCTCGGCGGCCGACGAGCGGACCTACGCCGTCTTCAGCTTCAATAACCAGCAGTACACGGACCTGGTGGCCCAGGGCTGGGACCAGGACGCGGCGCTGGCGGCGGCGCGCGGCAGCCAGATCGGCGCCAACACCTCAATCGCCGCCACCTACTTCGGACCGACCGGCACCATCCTGGAAAACGTGCGGATCGCCTTCGACGGCATCCTGCAGGCGGGTGAGACGGCGACCTTCAACATCAGCACCAATACGGTGCTGACCGCCGACCAGCTCAGCACCCTGGCCAGCCTCAACCGCTTCCAGGAATTCGGGGTGTTCAACGGCCGCAAGAACGTCGAGATCGACGTCTTCCTGCGCGGCACGGCGCACAGCGCGACCGTCAACCTCTCAACCAACGACACCTTCGAGGACCTGACCGCCAAGCTGAGCCTCGCGATCTGGAACACCGACGGCACGGGCGTGATCCAGTCCGCGATCCTCAGCCCGGAGCAGCCGCCGGATCTGGTGCGGGTCAACACCATCGGCAATGCCAAGGGCACCTTCTCGCTGGTCACCCCGGTGCCCGGCCAGGAACTGGTGATCAGCGGCGACGAGGCGCTGCTCAAGGCCCTGAGCCTGGTGGAGGTGCGGGCCGGCGTGGCGCCGATTTACTCGATCACCGCCTTCAACCTCGAAACCAACAAGAGCATCGGCTCGGCGGAAGTGGATACCAACGAGATCAACGGGCTGCTGCCCGGCCTCAGGATCTTCTTCGACAACACCCTGGGGCTCAGGCTCGATCCGCAGCCGCCGACCAACGTCAACGGCGGACCCAACAACCTGATCTCCTTCCCCTACCCGCAGGCGGCGGAGCGGCCCGTGATCTCGCTGTCCGGCGAGATCGAGACGTTCTTCATGCACGTCGCGCCCCGCGACTTCGCCCTGCAGATCGGCGCCAACCAGGACCAGGTGATCAACAGCTTCATCGGCGACCACAGCGCCGAGTCGCTCGGCGTCGAGGGCCTGCTGATCGTCACCAGCGAACTGGCCCAGGAGGCGATCAGCATGATCGACGCGGCGATCAACCGCGTCAGCACCCAGCGCTCCCGGCTGGGCGCGATGCAGAACCGCCTCGAAAGCACGGTGCGCAACCTCGACATCGCGGCGGAGAACCTGACCGCCGCGGAGTCCCGCATCCGCGACGCGGATATCGCCCAGGAGACGATGCTCTCCACCCGCAACCAGATCCTGCTGCAGGCGGGGGTTGCGGCCCTGGCCCAAGCTAACCAGTTGCCCCAGGCTGTCCTGCAGCTGCTGGGGTAGCAGCCGCCTGAGTGATCAGGCGCTCGGCCACAGCCGGTGAGCCCGCCGCCCGGGGAGGCGGCGGGCCTTGCCGCGACCGGCGGCGAACCGCCAGCGGGTGCTAAGGTCTAACTGCCATGTGGCAATGCCGCTCGTGCGAATTCTGGAACGATGAAGCCGCGGACAGCTGTGTGCGGTGCCACCAGGAGCGCGCTGAGACCCCCTCCGGTGAGCGTGCAGCACCGGAGGTCGCCGGCGGCGAGCAGCCGCGCCGGGGCCGCTGGGGCCGCCTGGAGTGGATCGCCGCCGGGGTGATCGCGGTCTGCGTGCTGGCACTGGCCGGCCTGGGCTACCTGGCCTGGCAGCGGGGGCTGATCGACCTCAACCTTGACTGGCTCAAGCGCGGGTCGGAAGAGGGCGCCACCGTCGCCGGCGGAAGCTTCGAGGTGGACATCGTCCAGTTGGAGGAGGACGCTCATCCGCTGGCGGGCGTCTACACGGACAGCCTCAGATCGCTGAAGCGGCTCCGGCCCTGGGCGGACTACGTGCTGGAAGCCCAGGCCCGGCTTGAGGAACTGGCGGAGCCTGCGGAGTGGGGCGAGGAGCTGCCCGCGGAGGCCGTCGCTTACCGGGGCGCCGCCGCCGGTATCGCCGTGGAGCTGCTGGAGCGCTACGCGGACTTCGAGGCCTACGCCGCGAAGTACGACGATCAGGAGCTCAAGCCCTATCAGCAGTTGGTGCGCAACGAGTTCGTCGACCGTCTCGGCGAGGCGTTGACCGCCATCGGCGCGGTCTACGCCCACGATCCCGTCGGTCAGGACAGTGCCTACTCGCTGTCGGACAAGGCGGTGGCGGCCGTCGCCGAGCATGCGCCGGAGCAGGCCGAGCGGCTGCGGGAGGTCTGGGGCGACGCCATCTACGGGCGCGCGCAGTTTCTGCTCGACATCGAGCAGCAGGAGGAATACCGCCAGCTGTCGGCGCGGCTGGAGGGAGTCATCGAGCTGCATCGCGGGTTCCAGACCAGCCTCAACGAACTGCCACCCTACAACATCCGCGGCGGCAAGCTGGACAAGCACGGGCGCGCGACGCTGGAGTTGCTGGACGCGCTGGCGGTGCAGATCGAGGAAGTGACGCTGGACTTCGAGGAGTACCGCGCCGGCCTGAACGAAGCGCTGCTCTCGGACCGCAACCGCGGGCTTCTGATCCGCATCGACGACCTCTGCATGGAGGATCACCTCTACGCCTTCACCGAGGTCTACCGGATCTATGCCCAGGACCGCGAGCTCGACCACGCCGCCTACGGCGCACTGGCCGCGCACTTCGACTTCGTGCTTCAGCACTGGCCGCGCCAGGAGATGGCCTACCGCCGGGTCTACAACCAGTACGAGGCCGCGTGGGCCGCGCTGTGGACTGACTAGTCCGGGCGGCCCGTCGCGCCGACCGGGCCCGCCCCCAGAGCCGGCGCGGGTATAATTGTGCCTTCCCGCACCCCGTGCGCCGCGGGATCGCGGAGGAGTGGCCGAGTGGTTTAAGGCGGCGGTCTTGAAAACCGTTTGGCGGCAACGCCACGGGGGTTCGAATCCCTCCTCCTCCGCCAGCCGGCCTGCTGGCCGAACCGGCGCGCATCTGCTATTGTTCCCGTCTAGCGTTTTGACGCTTGGCGGCCCGCGAGAGGCCGCACTGTGTGACTGGAGGAAGGCATGAACCGCGCATCGGTGCTCTGCGTGTTGCTGGCCAGTGCCGCACTGGCCGGTTCCTGCACAAAAGGCCCCAGCGAGCAGCCCGAGGGGGGCGGGTTCCAGCTGCCGCCGACGCCGGTGGTGGTGGAGCCCGTGCTCGAGATCCCCTACGCTCCGGCAATCGAACTGGTGGGCGAAATCCGCGCCTCGCAGCGCGCGGTGCTGTCCGCGGAGGTCGGCGGCCGCGTGGTTGGCATTGCCCACCGTGTCGGCGAGCTCCATCCCCGCAGCGCCGGCGCGTTGATTCAGATCGATGCTGCCGACTACAACGTCCAGTTGGCGGCGGCTGAAGCGCAACTGGCCCAGGCGCAGGAAGGGCTGCGGATGGCGGAGACCGGCCCGCGAGCCCAGGAGATCGCCGCGCAGCAGGCCCAGGTTGAGGCCGCCGCCGCGCAGTACGAGCTGGCACTGGACAACCTCAGCCGCCAGCAGGAGCTATATGACGCCGGCGTGACCGCCGAGTCGGTCCTGATCGCGGCCCGCACCCAGGCCGACGCGGCGCGGGCGGCGCTCAACGCCCAGCAGCAAGTGCTGGATACGCTGCTGGAGGGCACGCGGGAGGAGGAGGTTGAACGCGCGAGAGCCGCCGTAGACCTGGCGCAGAGTCTAGTAGATCAGGCGCGGCTGGCGCTGTCCAAGACGGCAGTACGGCCGGCCTTCGACGCGGTGGTGACCCAGCTGCTGGTCGAGGTCGGCACATTCGTCGGCCCGGGCACGCCGGTGGCCGAAGTGGTGGCGACCGGCCCCGCCGAGGCCTGGTTCAATCTGCCCGAGGAGGCGATCGGCGAGGCGCACCCCGGTGACGGGGTCGAACTGACCGTGGACGCGCTGCCCGGTGAAGTCCTGACCGGCAGCGTGATCTCGGTATCGGCCGCCGCCGACCCGGTCTCGCGGCAGTTCCCGATGCGCGTGGCGCTCGACGACGAGCGCGCACTGGCGGGGATGGTCGCACACGGCCGGCTGCTGACGGAGGAGCCGCGCCCGGCGCTGATGATCAAGCGCGACGCCACCGTGCTGGGCAACCTGGGGATGATGGTCTATGTGATGGGCCCGCCGAGCGGCGAGGAGGCTTTCCCCGGCGTGCCGGCGATACCAGTGCAGATGGTGCCGGTGGTGACCGGCGACACCTACGGCGATCTGGTCGTAGTCGTGGAGGGCGAACTGGCCGCGGGCATGATGGTGGTCACCCGCGGCAACGAGCAGCTCTACCCGGGGGCCAACATCCTGCCGATCAATCTGCAGCCGGGCGGGATGGAGGGCGCTGGTGCTCCGGCCGAGGGGGAATCGCCCGCCGGCGGCATCCCGCCGGGCGCTGAGCCCGGCGCCCCGGATCCGGCCGAGACGGCAGCTGGCGGTGAGGGCTAGGCATGATCAAGGCGGCGATCAACAACCCCTATGCGGTGTTCGTCGGGATGGCGATCGCCGTGATGTTCGGCCTGCTGGCGCTGCTGACGATTCCGATTCAGCTCAAGCCGACCATTGAGCCGCCCGAGATCAGCATCCGCACCTTCTATTGGGGGGCCGGCCCGCTGGAGGTCGAGGACCAGATCACCAACAAGATCGAGGAGGAGGTCTTCTCGATCAACGACCTGGAGCGCGTGATCAGCACCTCGCAGGAAGGCATGAGCGAAGTCCGGCTGGTGTTCATCGAGAGCGCCGACAAGAACAAGGCGCTGATCGACACCGTGCAGGCGCTCAAGCGCGTCACCGACCTGCCGGAGCTGGCGATGGAGCCCGAGGTCAGCCTGGTCACCGGCGGCGAGCAAGAGATGATCATGTGGATCAGCGTCGACGGCGACGCCAGCCTCGACGAGAAGCACGACATGATCGACGAGGTGGTGCAGCCCGCGCTGATGCGCGTCGAGGGCGTCGGCCAGGTGCAGTTCTTCGGCGGCGTGGAGCGCAAGATCCTGGTCCAGCCCGACCCGGACCGCATGGCCCAGCATCGCGTCAGCTTCAGCCAGCTGGCCGGCGTGATCGCCGCGGAGAACCTCAACGCCCGCGGCGGCTACCTGGATGAGGGTGACCGCCAGTTCATGGTTCGCACGCTGGGCAAGTACGAGACCATCAGTGACGTGCTGGAGACGGTGATTTACCACGGGCCGTCGGGGACGGTCACCGTCGGCGACGTGGCGACGGCGAAGGACGGGCGCGACCGGCCGATCGGCTACGTGCACATGAACGGCGAACCGTCGCTGGCGATGGGGATCAACCGCCAGAGCGACGCCAACGTGGTGGACACGATCAACGCAATTCAGCGCGAACTGGATACCTTCAACGCGCGGTTCGCGGCGGCCGGGGCCGGCATCGAACTGACCGAGGCCTACAGCGAACTGCACTACGTGATGGACGCCATCAACCTGGTGCGCAACAACGTGTTCATCGGGGCGATCCTGGCGGCATTCGTGCTGGCCCTGTTCCTGCGCGCCGGACGGCCGATCATCATCGTGCTGGTCACCATTCCGGTCTCCCTGATCACGGTGTTCATCGTGCTGCTCGGCATGGGCCGCACGATCAACATCATCAGCCTGGCGGGCATCGCCTTCTCGGTCGGAATAGTGGTGGACAACGCCATCGTGGTGCTGGAGAACATCGACCGGCACATGCACGAGCTGGGAAAGCCGCCGCTCAAGGCGGCCTATGACGCGATCACGGAGATCTCGGGCGCGATCTTCGCTTCGACGATGACCACGGTGGCGGTCTTCATTCCGGTGGTGCTGAACACCACCGAGGCCGGGCTGCTGTTCAAGGACATCGCGATCGCCGTAGTCTGCGCCGTGCTGATGTCGCTGCTGGCGGCCAATACGCTGGTGCCCAGTCTGGGGGCGCTGCTGATGCGCAAGGACAACCTGCGCGCTGACATCGCCAAGAACAACCCGCGCCTCGACAAGCTGCTGGAAACCTTCGAACTGCAGTGGCTGGGGCATTTCGTCGAGTTCAACTACCAGCGGTTCCTGGCCTGGTCGTGCAGCGGGCGCGGACACGGCACCACCGCCTGGCGGCTGCTGTTCCTCGGCGGGGTGCTGGGGCTGTTCGCCGTCTCGATGCTGCTGCTGCCGTCGGCCAACTACCTGCCCAACGGCACCCGCGAGTTCATCTTCTGCCTGGCGCAGCCGGTGGTCGGCCAGCGCAACGACGTCTCGATGGCCGCGCTCAAGCCGGTGGAGGATTTCGCGGCCGCCGAGCCGCGCGTCACCGGCTGCTTCGCTGTGTCGGCCAACCCGTTCTTCACCGGCGTGGGAATCGTGGTCGACCGCGCGCTGAGCAACGAAACCAACCTGCAGGATCTCACCCAGCAGCTGCAGGTGCTCGGGGCGCAGCTGGCGGGCTTCCAGTTCTTCTTCCCGATGCGCTCCTCGATCTTCATGATCCGCGACAAGGAATTCACCCTCGAGGTGACCGGCGAGGACCTGACGCAGCTGAAGAAGACCGCCGACGCCCTGCAGGGCCAGCTGTTCGGAATGCAGGGCCTGGTCACCTTCGTGCGGATGGACTATACCGAGGGTGTGCCGGAACTGGGGATCGAGCTCGACCGCCACCGGCTGGCCCAGCAGGGGCTGACCCTGCGCGAAGTGGCGATGAACGTCGAGATGATGCTGGGCGGCCGCGACGTCTCCGCCTACAGCGAGGCCGGCCGGGAATACGACCTGATGATCAAGGGCGATCCCGCGCTGCTGAGCGACCGTGACAAGCTGCGCGGTATGGACGTGCTGACGCCGGCCGGCAAGGTGGTGCGCCTCGACGAGATCGCCGACGTGGCCGAGGCGACCGGTCCGTCGACGATCCGGCACTACAACCGGCAGCGGAGCATCCAGCTGACGGTCAACACCAACCCGGCCGTGCCGACCCAGATCGCGCTGGACACGGTGACAGCCGAGGTGGTGCAGCCGACGCTTCAGCAGCTGCCGCCCGGCTACAACATCCGCTTCGGCGAGGCAGCCGACAAGCTGCGCGAAACCCTCAGTTCGCTGGTGTTCCAGGGCCTGCTGGCGATCATCATCGTCTACCTGCTGATGGTGGCGCTGTTCCGCAGCTTCGGCTATCCACTGGTGATCCTGGTCACCATCCCGCTGGCCTGGAGCGGGAGCTTCCTGGCGATGGCGATCGCCAACCGCCTGACTCACGGCGTGGTGCAACTCGACGTGCTGGGGATGCTGGGCCTGATCATCCTGACCGGTATCGTGGTCAACAACGCGATCCTGATCATCCATCAGACGATCAATAACGAAAACGCCGGCCTGGCGCCGGTCGCCGCGCTGCGCGAGTCGGCCCGCACGCGCCTGCGCCCGATTTTCATGAGCGTGCTGACCAGCGTGTTCGGGATGCTGCCGCTGGTGCTGATCCCCGGCTCGGGCTCCGAGCTCTATCGCGGGCTGGGGCTGATCGTGGTCGGCGGGCTGCTGGTCTCGACGGTCTTCACCCTGTTCGTGGTGCCGACGATCATGAGCCTGATCCAGGAGCGCAACGAGGCGGCCAACCTGCGCAAGTACGGTACGGTCACGAGGCCGCCGCGCGAGGAAGTCGGCTAGCCGCCAGCGGTGAGCAGGCGTGCGATAATCTGCGTCAGGTAAGGCATGCGCAGGCTGGCTCCAGTGGTGCTGTTCGCCCTCGCCGTGGGCTACGCCCTCGCGCACTTCGGTGTGGCTTTCTACAACCACTGGTACTTCGCCCAGCACTTCTGGCTGAAGGTTGGCCTGCTGGCGCCGCTGCTCGCGCTCGTGTACGGAATCGCGCTGTACACGGACTGGGGACGCCTCTGGCGGCTGCTGGGCTGGTGGTGGATCGCGGTGCACCTGCTGGCGATGGTGCCGGCGGGCGGGCCGGACCTGCGCGAGCTGGAGTTCGTGGCGGTACTGGACTTCGAGGTGGCGGTGGTCTGGGCGCCGACGGCGGTGCTGGCGGGCTACGGGCTGTGGCAGCTGTTGCGCCGGTACCGCGCCGAGCGGCGCGCGCGGCAGGCCACCGCCCGCGAGCTCAGGCTCAGGCGCAAACTCAGGCGGGGCGGGGCCGGGGCCCCGCCGGCCGTGACCGGCGCCAATAACGAGGACGAGGGATCAGTATGAGTAGACTTACGCGCGCGCTGTTGGCCGTGGTAATCGCGGCGCCGCTGCCGCTGCTGGGTGCGGGCGCCGCCGACGGGCCCGCGCCGCTGGTCCGCGACCGGCACACGGAGTTCACCGATCCGCAGCTGCAGCCGCCCGAGTGGCCGGATTACCTGCCCGTGCCCCTCCATGAGCGGGAGGCGGAGCGCTGGTTCCATATCGTGATCGAGAACTGGCCCGGCGGCGAGATCATGGTACGCGATTCCGACACCGAGCAGAGCCTGGTCGATGCCGGGTTCTTCGCCGCAACGGCGTTTGCATCGGTCGGTACCGTGATGAGCCCTGTGACGTCTGTCAGTTCGATGGGCTTCACCGCCAGCGGCTGGGCGAATCCCGGCACCGTCTGCGCCAGCGCGGTCAACGCCATCCACATCAAGACGGACCACGACTTTGCCGGCGGCCGCAGCAGCATCTTCTCCATCCTGCCCTATGAGATGGCCGAGGTCGATCCGCTGGACTACAGGAGCTACCTGAGCCACGAGACCTCGCTGCAGACGGACATCGAAGCCGGCAGCGAGATCTTCGGCGGGCGCTGGGCGCCGCTGGTGGGCAGCAGCGTGTACTGCTGTAGTGAGTACGACGCCATCAGCACCGGCGGCGGGCTCAGCGGCGAGCCGGTCGGGCAGGGCTGGGTGCCGCGCGAGGGCGACGTGATCGTGATCGAGGTCGCCCGCCGCCGCTACAACCCGGAGTACATCGAGTTCGAGAACCGCTTCGGCGGGCTGATACTCATTAAGGAGCTGGGGCTGGAGCCGTACCCGATCGGCCAGGTGCTGAAGCCCGTGGTCGGTATCGGGCGCTTCCTGGGCACGCAGTACGCCGACGTCGGCCGCATCCGCGCCGCCCACCCCGGAGTGATCTGCATCAGCACGTCGCCGATGGACGTGATCGGCGGCTTCCAGATCATCCCGCGCGACCACGCGATGAGCCAGGAGATGCGCTTCGCCCGCTACAAGACGCAGTGGATGGTGGTCGGGCCGCTGTGGGCGCTCGACCCCAGCTGGGAGGGCACGCCGCCGCTGTTCAGTGACTACATCTATCCGGCCTGGATCCCGGCGGTTGACGAGGATGGGCAGCCCAACGACGCCGTCAGCGCGATGGAGATCTACCTGGGACGCTTCACCGTCCGCGGGCGCTACTCTGACGCCGAGGACCCCGAGCAGTACGTGCTGCTGCACGAGGCGGAGTACCTGGACCACTACGCCCTGAAGAACCTGACGCATGTGCGCGTGTACTTCCCGACGATGTAGGG
>CAZSSB010000020.1:11916-16971 GCA_964609245.1 uncultured Planctomycetales bacterium
TGACTGCACGGTGGGTACAGACGTGGCAGCGGTTGCTGGTGTTGGGCAACTACTTGAGCCTGATGCTGATGCTGCTCGCGATCGACATCGGCGGCAAGCTGGGCTGGAACGTACCGCTCATCGTAGCAGCTTCGGTGCTGGGCGCGATCCTGGTGCTGACATTCTGGCGCGTGCACGTCCGTACGGGCTGCCTGCGGCTGATCTACAGCCGCAGCGACCGGCTGAGCGAAGCGGACCTCAGGCTGACGCGCTCGGCGCTGGCACTGGGGCTGCTCTGGTTTGTGGCGCTGCTGCTGCTGGGCATCTACTTCAAGGTCTTTATCACCTACAACCGGCTGAGCGTGCTCGACCTGGCGGCCTTTGTCTACCTGGCGGCCACCCTGCCGTCGGCGGCGCTGGCCTGGCGCGGCCCCGATCCGCTGAGCCCGCGCGCCGCAGTGCTGGCAGTAGTCCGGCGAGTGCTGCTCGCGCTGGTGCTGATCGCCGCGCTGCTGGCGCTGAACCTCACCGTCATCCGCCCCTGGCAGCACCACTGGGGCGCGACCCGGGCGGAGGTTGCGCGCGCGATGCCCGGCGACGAACTGGTCGCTGACCCCGACATGAACGCCACGCGCGTGGTGACCGTAAACGCGACGCCGGCGGAGGTCTGGCCCTGGATCAGGCAGATCGGCTACCAGCGCGCCGGGTTCTACTCGCTGGACGCTCTGGACAACGAGGGCGATGTGAGCTCGCGCAGCATCCTGCCGGAGTTCCAGCACATCGAGGTCGGCGACCAGATCGCGGTCGGCAAGGGCGCCTACATGCAGGTGGTGGAGCTGGAGCCCGAGCGCTTCCTGGTGCTGCAGTTCGGCGAAGGCCCCTGGGCCGGCAACAGCTGGACCTTCGGCCTCTATCCGCAGGGCGACGGCCGGACGCGCCTCGTCAGCCGGCTGCGCGCCCGCTACCACAAGGAGTTCCCCCACATCATTCCGTGGCTGGTGATCGATACCTTCGAGATCATCATGATGCGCGGCTGCCTGCTGGGGATCAGGGAGCGCGCCGAAGCGGGCAGCGCGTGAGCCCGCTCCTGCCTTGGTAGGCCGGACTTCAGTCCGGCGGCTCAAAGGCCGGCGGGTTGAAACCCGCCGCTACCGAGGTGCTGGTAGGCGGGGTTTCAACCCCGCGATTCGAAGGTCAGGGGGCTGAAGCCCCCTGCTACCGGGGATGCGGACGGGACGTCCGCGCTCCAAATGCCTGCGCCGGCTCCCATGAAGGGCACGGAGACCTGTCCCACTGCTACTGCCGGTGTTAGGGTTCGCTGGTCACGCTGTCGAGGTCCGTCTCCGGGGTGGGGTAGCCCAGCAGGCGGCAGATCGCGGCGGCCTGGCCCTTGTGGTGGAAGCCGTGGGTGACGATATGCATCAGCATCCGCGCCGGGCTGATCTCGATGCTGCCGCCGGCCGAGAGCTCGATCACGCGCGGCTTGAGCAACTCAGGGGCGGTCAGGCCTTCAAGGAAGGAGCGCGTGCCGGATATGGTGTCGGCGTAGCGGGCGCGCAGCTCGGCGTAGTCGTCCAGGCCGTCGTAGTCCCACCATTCGCCGCGGCGTGGCCAGCGCTCGAACTGCTCGCCGCGGGCGCGCGTCACCCAGAACGCCTCGGCCTCGGCGATGTGCGCCAGCTGGCTGTGCAGGCTGGGCCAGCCGAAACCCTCGAACGGTCGCCTCAGTTCCTCGCCCGTCAGCCGGCTGCAGTGGTCCAGCAGGACGGCATAGCACTGGTGAGCCCAGGTGTGTAACGTCAGCAGGCCGCCCACTTCGAACATAGCCCCGCCTCCCTGTGGATCATTATACGTCAGGCGGTATGCGTATGCAGGACTCCTCATCGTTATGTCTAGTAGTAAATAGCCCACGCACAGCACGCAGACGAGATATGTAGCGGCTTATCTGGCCTATTATAGAGCTAGAGCGTTGTATTATAGCGCTAGATATGGTATATATAGCACTAGGAAGAGCGAATCGGAGGCCGTCATGGCCCGCTGGGAAGAGACGAAACGGCAGAAGTTCATCCGGCTGGCGACCAAGCGCACCAATCTGGTGCTCAAGAAGCTGGACGTGCTGAGCAAGCTCAGCAACCGCGGCAACTACAGCTACACGGACAAGGACGTCGACCAGATCTTCGATGCGATCCAGGAGAAGATCGCCGAGGTGCGGGAGATGTTCCGGGGCAAGGCGCCCACGAAGATGTTCCGGCTGGAAGCGGACGAGCAGTAGGGGCCACCCGGCCCGTCGTCGCGCCGCGCGACCACCCGCCGCCACAGCCGTAGGGTAGGCTGGTTGGCGATCATGATGAAGCTGGCGCTGATGACGGCGTTCTTCGAGTCGGTGGATGGGAACGGGTGCAGCCCGATCGCGGCCGAGATCGCCGGCCGCTGGTTTCGGTCCCCGACCTCCGTCAGCTGCCTGCGCGCCAGCGCCAACTTCGTGTTCGAGGTGCAGAACGCGGATGGCCGGTACATCCTCCGCTTCAACTCCGCCGGTGAACGGCAACCGGAGGCGATCGCCGCCGAACTCAGATTCACGGGCCGGTTGGCCGGGCGCGACCTGCGGGTCGCCGAGCCGGTCGCGGCGCGATCCGGGCTGCTCGTGGAGACCATTCCCACTGAGCTGGGGACGTTTCACGCGGTGATGTTCGAGGCGCTGTCGGGGCGGCAGCTGGAGCTTGAGCAGCTGGACGGCGCGGGACTGGAGCGCTGGGGCCGGACGCTTGGCGAGCTGCACAACGCCAGCCGGGGCTACGAGGCCGGTCAGCGCCCGAGCTGGTCGGATCACATCGCCTTCGCGCGGACCGAGATTGCGTCGGCTGAGGAGTTGCTGCACGCGGAGCTGCACGAGGTGGGGGAGCGGCTGCAGGGCCTGGCGGCGGGCCCGGAGGACTTCGGCCTGATTCATTACGACTTCGAGCTGGACAACCTGCTGTGGCAGGGGGACGAGATCGGCGTGGTGGACTTCGACGACTGCGCCCATTACTGGTTCGTCGCCGACATTGCCTACGCGCTGCGAGACCTGTTTGATGACCGCGCGGAGCAGGTGGACCTGGGCGATCGGCGCCTGGGCAGCTTCGTGACCGGCTATCGCTCAGCCAGGCCGCTTGGCGACGAGCAGCTGGGGCTGATCCCGCTGCTGCTGCGGCTGCACAACCTGGTCAGCTTCGCGCGGCTCAGCCGCTCCCTCGGCGGTGGCCCGCCGCCGGACGAACCCGAGTGGGCGGCCGGCCTGCGCGGCAAGCTGGCCGGAAAGCTCAATGCCTATCGCCAGTCCGTCGCGGATCATCCGCTCAGCACCCTCGGTAGCTGAGCAGCCCATCGGTAGTGGCGGAGCGCGCTCGTCCCGCGACGGATTGGGCCCCGCCAGGGGCCGCGCGGGCAGTACAATAGGATGCATGTTCCACCGCATTCTGATCGCCAACCGCGGCGAGATCGCTTGCCGCGTGATTCGGGGTTGCCGCGAGCTGGGCTGCGAGACCGTGGCGGTCTACTCCGAGCCGGACGAGCAGGCACTGCACGTGCGCCTGGCGGATCGGGCGCGGCTGCTGGGGGCGGCGGCACCCGCCGAGAGCTACCTCAGTCAGGAGAGGATCCTCAGCGTCGCCCGCGAGGAGGGCTGCGACGCGCTGCATCCCGGCTACGGCTTCCTGGCCGAGAACGCCGGCTTCGCCGAGGCCGTCGCGGATGCCGGACTGACCTGGATCGGCCCGCCGCCCGCCGCGATCCGCGGGATGGGGCTCAAGATCGAGGCCCGGGAGACGGCCCGGGCGGCAGGCGCCCCCGTGGTGCCGGGCTTCGAGGCGGCGGATGCCAGCGACGAGGAGTTCCTGAAAGCCGCCGAGCAGATCGGCTATCCCGTGATGGTCAAGGCCAGCGCCGGTGGTGGCGGCAAGGGGATGCGCACCGTCGAGGGGCCCAGCAAGCTGATCAGCGCGATCGAGGCGGCGCGCCGCGAGTCCGCCGGGGCTTTCGGCGACGCGACGGTTTACCTGGAGAAGCTGCTGATCCGCCCCCGCCACATCGAGATCCAGATTCTGGCCGACAGCCACGGAGGCTGCGTGCACCTCGGCGAGCGCGAGTGCTCCATCCAGCGGCGCCACCAGAAGGTGGTCGAGGAAACGCCGTCGACGGCGGTCAGCGCCAAGCTGCGCAAGGCGATGGGGGCCGACGCGGTGGCGATCGCAAAGCAGGTCGGCTACGTGGGGGCGGGGACCGTCGAGTTCATGCTGGACGAAGCGGGGGAGTACTACTTCCTGGAGATGAACACGCGGCTGCAGGTGGAGCACCCGGTCACGGAGTTCGTCTACGGCGTCGACCTGGTGCACTGGCAGCTTAAGGTAGCCGCCGGCGAGAAGCTGACGCTGAAGCAGAGCCAGCTGACCCCGCGCGGGCACTCAATCGAGTGCCGCGTCTGCGCCGAGGACCCGGCGGCGGGCTTTCTGCCCCAGGTGGGCACCGTCGAGGTCTACAGCGAGCCGGTCGGGCCGGGCGTGCGGCTGGACACCATGCTCTATGAGGGCTGGCAGGTCGGCGCGGACTACGACCCGCTGCTGGGCAAGCTGATCGTCTGGGGCGCGGACCGCGGCGCGGCGATCCGGCGCATGGCGCAGGCAATCGGCGACTACCGCGTGCTGGGGGTGACGACCAACCTGCCGTTCCTCTACGACGTGGTCACGCACAAGGCCTTCGCCAAAGGGGACACCACTACGGCGTTCATCGGCGAGCGCTTCCCGACGTGGGAGCAGCCGCCGGCGGATGCGGCGGCGCAGGTGGCGGCGGCGCTGGGGCTCGCGCTCAGGCAGCCCGCGATGGCGATGGCGGGCGCCATGGCCGTCGGCGCGGGCGAGCTGCCGACGCCGTGGCAGACGCTGGGAGGCTGGAGCAACGTATGAGAGACAAGCTCAGGATCAACGGCGAAGCAGTGGACGTGACGGCCAGTGTTGCCGCCGACGGCACGGCGCAGGTCAAGGTCGGCGCTGAGGAGTACGCCGTCAGCGGCGTGCGGCGCGAGGGCGGCTCCGTCAGCTTCAG
>CAZSSB010000020.1:17071-50488 GCA_964609245.1 uncultured Planctomycetales bacterium
GGCGGCGGAGTAGGACGCACCGAACAGGAGGTGCAGGCGTGAACGAGTTGACCGAGGAGAGCTATCCGGCCTTCTTCGAGCGGTTCCGCGACTTCCACGACGCCTGCATCAAGAGCATCCAGGTGTACTTCCGCTGGGGTCTTGTGGAAGATCAGTACTGGCAGGCACTAGGCATTGAGGACTACGCTGAGCTCATTCCTGCAACAGAGCAGGCCAGAGTCGTTCGCATCGAACTTGACCTGAAAGACTATGCGCCTGCCGCTCCTGACGACAAGAGGGCCAGGAGTGAAGTCCTCGGTGGGCTCTGGACGCCGATGAGGCTTGATCTAGTAGGAGTGACGGAGTACCGATGTTCACAGGAGGCGAACTTGACTCCGTTCGAAATTGTGTTTTCAGCGTCCTTTCGCTGGGAGTCAGGGCTGATCTGGGTTAATCTCAATCAAGGCGAACGACGTGAGTCCGCGACGGGGGTGAGGCAATCACCCATCTACTTCGCGTGCAGGTCCGTCCATTGGGACGTGTTCCTGTAGAAAACCACACGCTCGCCCACCGGCTGTAGGGGCGACGCATGCGTCGCCCGCAACAGAGCATTGGCCACAGAGATCACGGAGACCACAGAGCAAAGCGCACACGAGAGAAAGCGGTGCGAACAGGCATTCGGTATGCTCGGGCGACGCATGCGTCGCCCCTACAGTCGGCCCAGCCACTCGTAGAAGCTGCTCCGATCTGTACGTTTAGCGTTGAGTTCATCAAGGTGCCAGCTCAGCGGGTTGCTGACGATGTACTCGCGGATGACGTGCATTTCCTCGTCGTCGCGAATGACGTGGTCATAGAAACCGCGTTGCCAGAGCGGATGATCGTGCCGCTGCTTCCACCTCAGCTGTTTGCTCACGGCAGACTTGAATGCGCCGATAATTGCGGCCAGGGAGTTCCGGTTTGGCCCTGATCTGTGATGATCAGGATGGACCTCTACGCCGCGCAGCGCAGTAGGGGCGACGCATGCGTCGCCCGCAGGTTTCCACTCGAGCACGACGATTCCGTGAATGTGATTGGGCATGATCACGAACTCGTCCAGCTGAACCAGCGGATTGTGCGCGGGGATGGCCTCCCAGCAGGTGCGGGCCACGACGCCGTTAGGTGATTCGGTGAACTAACCACCGCTGATGGAACCGAGAACCTCCCGTCTGCGGTACGTGCAGATCGTCACGAAGTAGTAGCCGGCGCGAGCGTAGTTGTAGTGCGTCAGGCGGACATGCTTGCGTCTAGGCAGCTTGAGGTCCATGGTCTCGTCACCGCACATCATACAGGTGGTTAGATCGAGTACCAAATGGCTGATGCTAACGGCTCGATGATGCGCGCGTTGCGGGCGACGCATGCGTCGCCCCTACGGGAATCGCGTCGCCCCTACGGGAATCGCGTCGCCCCTACAAGCACAGCGTCGCCCCTACGGCAGTAGTGCTGCGGTTACGCTACACCCGGGTCGGAATCCCCAGCTCGTGGGCTTCGCCGTGGCGCTCCAGCAGCCAGCGGTAGAGCCGCTCGTGGCAGCTCATCAGCAGCACCTGGGATGAGTCGGCCAGGCGCGCGATGTAGTTGAAAACCAGCTCGGCGCGCTCGTCGTCCAGCTCCTCCAGCGGCTCGTCGAGCAGCAGCGGCAGGCTGGTGCGGCCCGAGGCGGTGCGCGCCATCGCCAGCCTGAGCGCCAGCGCCACCTGCTTCTGCGCGCCGGTGGACAGATACGTCCACAGCTGGGCCGGCGGGATGCTGGCGGGCGCGCCCTCGATCTTGACCAGCAGCTCCAGTTTGGGCCCCAGCGTGACGTCCCTGACGCCCGCGATCGGCGCGCCGCCGAGCGTCTTCTTCAGTTCGCGCTCAATCTCGGGGGCGGCCTGGGCGCCGGCGCGGTCCACCAGCGAGTCGATGATCCGGCGTGTGACGCTGAGCGACTTCTCCCAGCGCGTCAGCAGCACCTGGCGCCGCTGGGCGTCGGCCTGGCGGTCGTTGACCTGCTGCGCCTCGCGGTCGATCTGGGCGAACTCGGCCAGCTGCTCGCTGAGCTGCTCCAGGCTGCCTTTCAGCTTGTCGCGCTGCGCCGTCGCGTCGTGGATCGCGCCGGTCAGCTCCTGCAGGCGCGTGCAGATCGTGTCGAAGCCCTCGCGGCTGGCGGCCAGCTGGCTGAGGCGGTCCTGCTCGGCCGCGCTCAGCTGGCCCCACAACTCGTCGAAGGTGCGCTGATCGAGAGCCACCGCCCGCGCGGATTCCTCGTAGATGGTCTGCCGCTCCTCGGATTGCTGGTGGCGGCGGACCAGCTGGGCCGCGTGACGGAAACCGTCCAGCGCCTGGCGCAGGCCCTGCTTAAGCTGGGCGGTGAAGCCGACGGGCGTGAGCCGCTCGCTGAGCGCCTGCTCGTACTGCTGGTGCTGAGCCGTGAGCCGCGCCACGTCCTTGCGGCAGTCCTCGATGCGGGCGCTGAGAGTCGCCAGCGCATCCTCGGTGGTGGCGCCGCCGCTGTAGAGTTCCAGCTGCTCGCCCAGCCAGCCCATGTCGACGACGGGTGGCGCCAGCGGGTGAATCTCGCCGATCGCGACCCAGGCGCTGCTGAGGCGGCTTGCCTGCATGTCGAGATCGCGCAGCGAGCTGTTGTACTCGCGCATCCTGAGGTCCAGTTGCTGGAACTCCATGATGTTGTCCACCAGCGCGTCCCAGACCGGGCGCTCGATCCCGTAGTCCTCCAGGAACCGCCGACGCCGGCGATCCTGGGCGGCCAGTTCCTCGATACTGGCGTCGATCTTGGGCTTGACGTTGTCTCTGAGTTCGGCGGCGGCGGGCCCGGTCGCGCGCCTAAGCTTCCAGTACGGGTAGGTCAGCACGGCGGCGATCGCCAGCAGCAGCGCCATGAACAGCCACGGGACCCAGTTGAACAGCCCCAGCCGGCCGCCGACGGGCAGCAGGATCCAGGAGAAGGCGGCGAAGAACAGGCCCAGGTAGAAGTACCAGGGCAGGTTGACCCGCGACATGATCTGCAGGTCGGCGCGGCGCTCGCGCAACTGGGCCATGCGCTTGTCCGTCGTGGCGCGGTCCTTCTGCCAGGCGATGATCGCCGAGAGGTGTTCGTGGTGCTCGCGGTAGAGCTTCTCCAGCTCCTCGTAGCGCTTGCGCACCTCCTCGGGCACCTGGTCGGCCAGCTCCTTGCAGCGCTGGCGCGCTTTGCGCGTCTCCTCGTAGGCGGCCTCGACCGTCGCGGCCGCCGTGCGCAGCTCGCGGGCGCTCATCTGCGAGGCGCCGCCGTCGCCGAGACGTCGCTCCTCCTGGCGGTACTGCTCCTCGAGATGCGCCAGCTCGCTGCGATTGCGCTCCAGTTCCTCCGCGGCCAGCTCCAGCTGGCTGGAGAGCCTGGTGACCTCCTGTTCCAGTTCGACGGTGATCGCCATGTACTCCGGGTGCTCGGTCTGCCAGTCCGTGTCGTCGGCCGGTTGGGCCTCGGCGCGCCCGGCGCCCCGCAGCAGGTAATAGCTGCGCGCCAGGTCCAGCTGGCGGGCCTGACGCTCCAGCCCCTGGACCACGCGCTCCTGCTGCTCGAGCTGGCTGGACAGGGCGTCGCGCTCGCCGAGCAGCTCGCGGAACTCACCGAGGCGCTGCTCGAGACGCGTGCGCTCCAGCCCCAGCAGGTCCAGTTCCTTGGTCACGGCGGTCTGGTGCTCGCGGACGGTCGCCGCCGGTCCCAGGCCGAGCTTGAAAACCGGGTTCTCCAGCGTGGCCAGGATGCGGTCCACGGCGGCCACGTCCGGGTTCTCGACCAGCTTGCCCAGGTCGCTGGTGACCATCTGGCGCAGACTGCCGCCGCGCAGCGGCTCGACCAGCGTTTCCTGCAGTGCCTGCAGCGACAGCCGGAACGAGTCGCGGCTGAGGTTGAGCAGCTGGAGCCCGAGGTCCCACTCGCCGTTCTTGGCGACGGTGACGCGATCGACCAGCGTCTTCTGCGTGCGGTATTCGGAAACCTGCACGAAGTGGTCGGCGAAGCGCGCGCTGATCATCAGCTCGCCGGGCCAACCCGGCAGCTCCGGCTGGACCACGATCCGGCCGGTCGGCTGGCCGCCGGTCCAGGGCGTCCAGCGCTGGACGCCGGCTGCGTCACGCTGGCCGCGCTGGGACTGCGGGCCGTAGAGCATCCACTCGAGGAACGTCAGCAGCGTGGTCTTGCCCGCCTGGTTGCCCGAGATCCAGAGGTTGAGCCCCGGGTTGAACTTGACCGGGCTGTCGATGCTGAGTCCACCAAAACGCGCTGCGTCGATCTGTACGATTCTCATTCGGTGATCTCCGCGGGCAGTCCCTTATTCGTGAACAGCAGCCAGCCCAGGCGGCGGGCCAGGGCCACGACCTCGGGGTCGGTGCCGGGCTGAATCTCGGCGGCGCAGCGCTGCAGGTAGCTGGCCAGCAGCGAATCGTGGGGCAGCTCCGCCGGGTCCTGTCCGCTGAAGTACTCGACTCGCGACGTATCAGTCTCACAGTGGAACGACCGCTCCTGTGCGGCAGTAACCCGCTGTTCAAGCTGCTGGCGGGCGCCTTCGTGCAGCTCACCGCTGATCGCCAGCCGGCAGACGTCGGCGGCGCCCAGCTCACTGTCAATCGAGTCAAGCACCGCCTCCAGCTGGGCGCGATAGCTCTCGGCATAGGGCGGCGGCAGCGCCACCTCCCGCTGCTGAAACCGGTGGCGCGCCAGGGGGTGGAATTCCAGCTCGGCGCCGGCGCGACCAAGGGTGCCGGTCAGAATGCCGCCCGGCCCGCGCGTCTCCCAGTCGAGGCATTGGGGCGGCCCGGCGTAGGCGGCGGCGGCGCGGTCGTTGTCGCGACGCAGCTCGATGCGCGCGTGCAGCCCGCCCAGCGCCGCGTAGTCGTAGCGGCAACCCAGCAGGCGCTTGGGATCGATCGCCGCCAGCGAGGGCTGGCGCCGGCGGCCGTCCTCGGCGCCGGTTAGTGCGCCGCGCAGCAGCAGCACCGACAGCTTGTCGGGATTGGGCCGCGGCAACTCCTCCCAGGCAAGCGGCCGCTGGCCTTCGCCGATGGTATGCGCGCGGGCGGTGATCGTCACCTCCTCGAGGTCGATCGTCGTCCACTCCGGCGAGATGAACAGGTGGGCGTTACTGGGCGGCTTGACATAGATGTATGGGCCGTTTTCCGCCAGCGCGTCACTGTGGCCGGGCAGAACGAAGAAGTGGAGCCCCGGGAAGTCGGCCATGCAGTCGTAAACGAAGCGCAGCTGGCCCTGGGGATCGATGCCCTTGACCACGAACAGGTCGCCGGGAATGAGTATTCCTGCGCAGCCCTGGTCCTGGGCCAGTTTGAACGCGTCCCGCAGGGCCTGGCGCGAGGCGTCGCGCAGGGCGCTGGCGAGGTCGGCGTCGAGCTGTGAGAGCCTGGCGCCCAGACGGACATCACTGAGCTGCGCGAAGCGCCATTGCATTCCCCGATACTCCCAGGCTGGAGGTTAGGCCGGTATGACCTTATAGCCGTACATTAGGATACCAGCCTCCCCGTCCTGCTGGATGCGCCTGAACTCAATCTTAACCGGCATGCCGATCTCGATCTGATCCAGCGGGCAGTCCACCACCTGGGCCGTCAGCCGTGCGCCGTCGTCCATCTCGCAGACGCCCAGCGCGTAGGGCGCCTCGTCGCTGAACTGCGTCGGCGGAATGCGGATGATGGTGTAGGTCAGCAGCTTGCCGGTGGTGGCGATGGTGACCGGTTCCATCTGGCAGCCGCACCACGGGTCGCAGACTCTGCGCGGCGGGAAGAACACCCGGCCCTCGCAGTCGCATTTGTGCTCGCACTTGACGCACTTGTTGCCCTCGTAGCGATAGCGCTGGGGCGTTTCACGCCAGTAGCTTGGGATGAACGCCATCTAAACCACCTCCAGGATGTGGCAGACCGTGCTGCCACCGGAACCACCCATGTTCTGCATCATGCCGCGCCTGGCGTCCTTGACCTGCCGCTTACCCGCGGCGCCGCGCAGCTGGGTCACGGCCTCGTGCAGCTGGCCGATGCCGGTCGCGCCGACCGGATGGCCCTTGGACTTCAGCCCGCCGCTGGTGTTGATCGGCATCTTGCCGCCCAGCGCCGTCTCTCCTGCCGCCGTCGCCTTACCGGCGGTGCCGCGCTCGAAGAAGCCCAGCGCCTCGATCACGCACAGCTCGGCGATCGTGAAGCAGTCGTGGACCTCGCAGAAGTCGATGTCAGCCGGCCCGACGCCCGCCATCTTGTAGGCCGCCTGCGAGGAGTGCACGGTGGCGGCGAACTCGCAGAAGTCGTCGCGGTCGTGCAGCGCGATGCGGTCCGTCGCCGCGCCCACGCCCGCCACCTTGACCGGCGGCTGCTTGCTGAGGTCCTTCGCCATTTCCAGCGGGCAGATGATCGCCGCCGCCGCGCCGTCCGTGATCGGGCTGCAGTCCATCAGCCTGAGCGGGTCGGCGATCAGCGTGGAGTTGATCACGCCCTCCAGCGTCAGCTTCATCGGGTACTGCGCGTGCGGGTTGAGCGAGCCGTTGGCGTGGTTCTTGACCGCGACCTGCGCCAGCTCCTCGCGGGTCAGCCCGTAGCGGTGCATGTAGTCGCGGGCCACCATCGCGTAGAGCCCCGGGAAGGTGGCGCCCTGATAGACCTCGTAGTCGCCGTCGGCGGCCGTCGCCAGCGCGTAGGTCGCGCCGCCGCCGTCGACGTCGGTCATCTTCTCTACGCCGCTGACCAGCACGATGTCGCTCATGCCGCTGGCCACCTCGATGAAGCCGCTGCGCAGGGCCAGGCCGCCGCTGCAGCAGGCGCTCTCGACGCGGGTCGCCGGGATCGGGCAGACCCCCAGGTAGTCCGCCAGCAGGCTGCCCAGATGCTCCTGGCCGACGAACAGACCCGGCGCCATGCAGCCGACGTACATGCTGTCGATGCGGTCCACGCCGGCGTCGCCGATCGCGTTCAGGGCCGCCTCGACCCACAGATCGCGCAGGCTGCGGTCCCAGAGTTCGCCCCACTTCTGGATTCCGATTCCGATTACTGCTACATCTCGCATGTATTGCCCCCTAGTGTGCCCGCTTGATCTTCTCGCGGTACTTCGCGTACTGCCCGTAGGACAGGTAAACCTTGTTTTCGTCTAGCTGCGGGCGCGTCTGCGGCGCCAGGCCCTGCACCTCCGGCAGCCGGTCGGTGCACTGCCAGACGAAGCCGTCGCTGCCCGCGCCGCTGCCGTAGCTGACCATCAGGATCTTGTCGCCGGGCCTGGCGATGTCCAGGATCGCCGTCAGGCCCATTGGCGAGGCGCCGCTGTAGGTGTTGCCCAGCCAGGGGCTCAGCCAGCCAGCTTCGTTCTGCTCCTTGGTAAAGCCCAGCTTCCTGGCCGCGTTGGCCGGGAACTTGCCGTTGGGCTGATGGAACACGCAGAAGTTGAAGTCCTCCGGTGTCATACCGGCGCGCTCCATCAGGCCGCGGGCGCAGCCGAAGGTGTGCTTGAAGTAGGCCGGCTCGCCCGTGAACCGTCCGGCGTGCTGCGGATAGAACTGATACTCCCGGCGCCAGAAGTCCGGCGTGTCCGTGCAGAAGCTGTAGGTGTGCAGGCACTCCGCCACCAGGTCATCCGTGCCCATGATGAACGCCGCGCTGCCGGCGCTGGCGCTGTACTCCAGCGCATCGCCCGGCGCCCCCTGACTGGTGTCCGCCCCGACGCCCAGCGCGTACTTCATCTCGCCGGCCTTGACGTGGCTCATTGCCACGAACATGCTCTCGCTGCCGGCCTTGCAGGCGAACTCGAAGTCCGCGACGTGCACCGAGGGGGTCGCCCCCAGCGCCTCGGCCACCAGCGTGCCGGTCGGTTTGACCGCGTAGGGGTGGCTCTCGCTGCCGACGTAGACCGCGCCGATGTCATCGGGATCGATGCCCGCGCGCGTGACCGCGTGCCGCGCCGCCTCGACCGTCATGGTTATGACGTCCTGGTCGGGGGAGGGCACGCTCTTCTCATAGAGCATCAGTCCGCGCTTGTATGCCGCCGCGTCGGCGCCCCAGACCTCGGCGATGGTTTCCAGCTTGATGCGATTGCGTGGGATGTACGCCCCGTAGCCAACTATGCCAACCATGCGCTCTTCCTCGTTCGGTGGAATTATGGCGGTTTGCCTGCCCCGCCGCTGTGCCTTGAATCTTAGCATATAAGGTGGCCCGGATGAGGGGCCGCAGCGGGACTACGCGCGGCTGCTAGAATCCGGCGATGCGCGCATTGATTGTGGTTCTGATCGCAGCCCTGCTGGCCGCCTGTCCGCGCAGCCAGCCACCGGGCACGGGTGGTGAGCAGCCGGGGGCGGCTTCAGCGCCAGCGGTGGGGGAGCAGGCAGCGGCCGGACCGGATAGCCGGCTGGCGGTGGTCCTGAGCGCGACGGAAAGCGATCCCTGGACCAGCGAGATCGTGGCGACGCTCGGCGCCGAACTGGGCTTCGATCCCTGGAGCCAGGCCTCCTCGCCGAAGCTGCTGGACGTGTTCGGGCCGTTTCAGGTGGTGCTGGACGCGCGCCCGATCGAGCTGAGCATCTGCCTGACCGGACTGAGCGCGGTGTCCGACGTACCGGGCCAGGAGGCGCTGGGCGCCGCCGCACTGGAGTGGCTTGAGCAGCTTGAGCCCGATCTGGTCTGGCTGGACGGTGACCCGGCCCAGTTCCAGGTCGGCCGGCATCTGCCGGAGGACTGGCGCGTGGTGTTCAGCGGGGTGGTGATCGACCGCGGGCTGTACTACGGCGGCGAGCGGCTGACCACCGGAGTTTACCGCCGCTACAGCCTGCCGCGGGTGCTGCGTGAAATCTGGACCAGCGCGCCCGAGGCCGAAACCTACGTGCTGCTGAGCGACGACTCGCCGATCAGCCTGGGCCGCGCCCAGCGCTTCGCCCAGCTGGAGGCCGTGCTGCCCGAGGGCCACGCCTTCGTTGGCACCTCCGAGATCACCGGCTGGGATGAGTTGCGCTCGGCGATCGGGGAGCTGGCGGGCGGCTGCGACGCGCTGATCGTCTGCGGGGTGGGGGAGGACGGCTGCAGCGAGGATTTCCTGGCGGGGGACTGCCCGGCCGACCTGCTTGCCGGCGTGGGAAAGCCGGTAGTGGCGCTGGGACCATCGCGAATCGATTACAGCGGGGCACTAAGCCTGCGGATCAAGCCGTCGGTGCACGCCCAGGCCGCGCTCAAGCAGATCGGCCGTATCCTGTCCGGCGTCGATCCGCGCTCGATACCCGTGGAAACGCCCGACGACATGGCGGTCTTCCGCAGCGAAACGGCAACCGAGCCCGACCCGGCCGCAGCGGCCCCTAACTAGAGCAACTCGATCTTTGCCACCGCGTTGGCCACGCCGTAGAGCACGTAGACGTCGTAGCCGCCGTCGGCGCGCGGCGTCGGATTGATCTCCACTTTGGCAGCGCCCGCCATCAGCTCGGGATCGAGACTCAGATCCAACGGTTCCGGATAGGGACCAGGATTAACGTCATCCGTCTGCGCGTCGATGACGTACAGCTCGTCGGTATTGAAGCTGGTCGCCAGCACGTAGCGCATGTCGGGTGTGAGGGCGACGTCCGAGATGTAGGTGAATTCCTCGGTCAGCACGATCGGGTTGCCTTCGCCGCGCAGCACCTCACCGGTGACGGTGTTCACCTTGTACACGTTGCCATTGAGCGAATTGCCGAGAAAGGCGACTCCGGCCGATTCGTCCAGCGTGATCCGGCCTGCGCCGACCGCGCCTAGCTCGATGCTCCCGTACTCCGGATAGGCGGCGACGGCTTGGTCGCTGAACGAGCGCGCTTCGATGTGGCTGCTGGAAGTGGCGTACGGGTGCCATTCCTCATCGAACTGGATTTCGCCGGTGGCAACGATCAGCAGCCAGTCGCGAGTGAAGTCATACACGCCGAACTGGGGATTCACGCCGTACTCCAGGCCATAGCCTCCGGGCATACCCGCCAGGTCCAGGTTCAGCAACTGGATGGAGGGGTTGTCCTCATACACGGTGGGGCCGAAACTGACGATGGAGGCCAGCGGCAGCCAGACGTAGTGGTCGCTGGCCACCGGCTGACCGGGGCCGAGGAACGCCAGTTCTTCGTCGCCGTAGGTGGCGGCGACCGTGGGATCGCTGGCCCAGTGCAGGGTATCCGCCTCGAAGCACTTCAGGCTGTTCTCGCCATTGGCGGACACGTAGAGCCGGTTGCCTTGCAGCACCAGATAGCTGGGGCTGGCGTTCTCCTCGTAGGCGATGGTGCCGAGAACCTCCCCGTCCAGGCCATAGCGCACCATGGTGTTGTCGAAGCTGTTGGCGATGTAGAGCGAGTCATTGCCGAAGACCATGTCGTTGGGGCCGGCGCCGGTGCTGAACAGCGGCTTGGTGATGCGAGAATCGAGCCACACGATTGGCGCTTTGGCTGGCAGGACTTCACCGTCCCTTGTGAGGTTGACGTGCACTTCAGTTGGCATCGGATACGCCCAGCCCTGCTGAGGGGTTGGGATCGTGATTGTGAAGCTGCCCTCGTAGTCGACTTGGCCCTGGCCGGAATACGGGTAGACCATTTGCGCCTGCGTGCCGGGATCGGCGGTGCCAGGCGGCCCATAGCCGCGCAGCTCCGAGGTCGTACGCACGGCGAGGATGCCGCTGGCCTCGGGCTCAGGCTGTGGGGCTTCGCCGCCGCCGCGGCAGCCTGCAAGCAGCAATGCAGCAGCGGCAAAGGCGATCCAGAGGTGTAGCCCGCTCATAGTTCTGTCCTCCAAGTAATGTAGATTCCGCGCCCCGGTTGCGGGTAGTTCCAGGCGTCGCGCGCCTGCTCATCGAAGATGTTGGTGACCGTGAGCCCCAGCTCGCCCGCACCGAACTCACGCGCCAGCTCGATGCCCACCAGCGTCCGCGGCTCGATCATCAGGCTGCCGAACAGGTCGGCGGGGATCTCGTCGGTGTAGTCCACGCTCAGCGCCGCGCGCCAGGGCGAGTCCGCACCACCGGTGTACTCCAGGCGCGAATTGAGGTGCCGCGCGCTGCGGCCGGTCAGCGGGACCCCCGAGTCGAACTGCGCGTGGGGCAGCCACGTAAAGGCCGTGCGCCACCACAGCGGGCCGCTGAGCTGGACGTCCAGCAGGGCCTCGGCGCCGGCGATCTCCGCCGGGCCGGTGTTGATCGACTGCACGCTGTAGGCGCTGACCGGTGCCCAGATGATGCTGTCGCGGTAGTCGCTGAAGAACCCCGCCAGCTCGCAGCGCGCGCGGGCTCCCGTCCAGCCGATGCCAAGCTCGAAGCTGAGCAACCGCTCGGCGTCGAGCTCAGGATTGCCGCGCACCCCGCCGGTGTCGGGGTAGTACAGCTCGTTGAAGCCGGGATGCCGCACGGCGTAGCCGATGGCGGTGTAGGCCTGAGCGTTCTGGTTCAACTCATAGGCTGCGCCGAGATGGCCGACCGGATCGATGGCGACGTCGCTGGACGCGACGAGGCCGGTGTCGATGCCGAAAGTCGCCCGCCCGCAGCGCCGCTCCCAGTAGTAGTGCGCATCCAGGCCGGCGCGGCTCTCGGCGCCGACCTCATCACCATCGATGTAGTCCAGACGCGGCTTCAGCCCCCACTGGCCCTGCTGACCCGCCAGCGAGCCCCAGGCGGCTTCGAGGTGCGCGCGGGTGTCGCGGGTGTCGATCGCGCCCTGCAGCAGCACGGGCTCGGGGTCGCTGAAGTGCGTGTGGACCACGCTGCCATCCACGCGCCAGTCGGCGGCGGCCGTCTGCCACCAGAGGCTGTCGCGTGCCAGGCGCGCGCCGAGGGTGGGGAACTCCACGCTGCCCGGCACGCCGCGGCGCTGGTGGGTCAGTCCGAGACGATGTCTGAATCCGCCGCGCTGCCACGCCGCCCAGAAGCTCTGGGCGCTGGCCTCATTGTTGGCGCGTGTACCAGTCCCGCCGGCGATGCGCTGATAGCTGAAGTCATTGCGCGCCTGCTGATGCGACAAGTAGTACTGCTCGGCGGGCGCGGCGACGCTGAGCTGCGCTTCGGCCGCGCTGAAACCGCCGGCGCTCAGCGTCAGTTCCGTCAGGGTGGTGCCGTCGTCCGCGGCGGGAGTGGCCAGCAGCTGGCCCAGGTGCTCGTTCAGGGGCAGGGGCGTGGCGTCCGCGACGGCGCTCCGGTCCGCGCCTTGAGGCTGCACCGTGACCAGGTTAACTACGCCGCCCAGCGCACCGCTGCCGAAGCGCGCCGCCGCCGGGCCGCGCAGCACCTCCACGCGCGCCAGTGCGCCCAGTGGTATCAGTGACAGGTCCGCGACCTCCGGGGCCAGCGGCGCACCGTCGACCAGCACCAGCACCTGCTCCGAGCGCGCGCCGCGCAGCTGCACCGTGCTGAGTTGGCCCTGCCCGCCCAGGCGGCGGATGTCCACGCCCTCGACGCGCTCGAGTACGTCACTGACACTGACCGCCCCGGCGAACGCCGCGGCATCGATCACGGTCATCGCCCGCGTGTCATCCAGTGCGCTCGCCAGCGTGCGCTGGCCCAGTACTTCAGCGCTGCCCAGGTCGATTTCATCCTCGGCCTCTTCATCCTCGCCGGACTCCGCTGCATCAAGCTCGATCGCGTCATCGTCCAGTTCAATCTCGTCGGCGTCAGTCTGGCCAGGTACACAGAGCGGCGCCAGCCACAGACACGCGCAGAGCAGCGGCACCGGCCAGCGCGTCATACCGCCACCTCCCGGGAGCGCAGCAGCACGGCGATGAAGAACGGCGCGCCCAGCAGGCTGGTGATGATCGTCAGCGGAATCTCGCGCGGCGGATCGACGGTGCGACTGACCAGGTCGACGGCCAGCACCAGCACGCCGCCGCCCAGCGCGCAGAGCGGCAGCAGCCGCGCGTGCAGCGCGCCGGTCAGGGTGCGCACGATATGCGGCACGATCAGGCCGACGAAGGCGATCACGCCGCAGAATGCCACGCTGACGGTGGCCAGCAGGGCGGCGGCCCCCAGGATGCCGCGCCGCGCCGCCAGCAGGTTGACCCCCAGGCTGGCGGCCTTCTCCTCGCCGAGCAGCAGCACGTCGAGGTCCGGTGTGTAGTAGAGCGCCAGCGCCAGGCCGATCAGCGTCGCCGGCAGCAGGAACCAGACCTCGGTGTAGCCGACGGTGGTGACGCGGCCCAGCAGCCAGGTGATCGCCTGGTCGGTGCCGCCGGGCCCCAGGCGGAGCAGCAGGTACCAGACCACGGCGCCGCAGAAAGTGCCCAGCGCCAGCCCCAGCAGCAGCACCGCCAGCGTAGACCGCGTGCGGCTGCGCAGGGCGAACAGGTACAGCGCGGCGGTGATCGCCAGCCCGCCGAGCAGCGCCCCGAGGCCGGTGAGGATCACGCCGGACAGGCCAAGGGCGGCGATCACGACTGCTCCCAGCGCGCCGCCGGCGCTGACGCCGGTGATATACGGCTCGGCCAGCGGGTTGCGGAAGAACGTCTGCATCAGCGCGCCGCTGACCGCCAGGCCCGCGCCGGCCAGCAGCGCCATCAGAATGCGGGGCAGCCTGAGCTGCCAGAGGATGCGCGCCTCGGACGAGTCGATCCCGTCGACGACCTGAGCCCAGCCGATTCCCGCCGGACCGACCAGCAGCGCGACAGCCGCCAGTGCCAGTGCCAGCAGGACCAGCCCAGCTATCAGCATCCGCAGCCGCATCTGTTACTCAGTGACCTCCTGTGTCGAAGGGCGATGCTCCGGCTCGAGTTGCGCGATGAACTGCTCCAGGGCGTCGAGGATCCGCGGGCCCGGACGGGTCAGGATGTCGGAGTCAATCACGATCACCCGTCCGGCTTGCACGGCGTCCAGCTGCGACCAGAACTCGTCGGCGCGCAGCTGATCGATCAGTGCCGCCCGCAGTACCGCCGGATCCTGATCTTCGGTGCAACTCGTGCCGGTCAGGATGTAGTCCGGGTTGGCGGCGACGACGAACTCGGCGCTGACCTGCGGCCAGCGGACGCTGTCATCGGTGACGATGTTTTCGCCCCCGGCCAGCTGAATCAGACTGTCTATGAATGAGCCCGGCGCGCAGCTGTACATCAGTTCGCCGGGGTAGCCATAGAAGACGGTGAAGCCACTGGTCGCCGCGCAGACCATCGCTGCGAGTCGCCGTACGAACGCCAGGTGTCCCAGATCCGGCGAGGAGTCCAGCGGTCCGGCGATCAGCTTGATCAGTTCAGCCTGCATACCGATCTCGAAGAGGTTCTCTGCTTCCGCGAACGCCAGCACATTGATGTCCAGCGACCGCAGCTGCTCCACCAGTTCGCGGCTGTTGCCCTGGTAGGCGATCACCAGATCCGGGTCGAGGGCGACGATCGCTTCCAGGCTGGTGTCGACGAAGCCGCCGACGCTGGGCAGCTGAAGCACTTCCGGTGGGTAATCACAGTAGTCGCTGCGGCCGACCAGCCGGTTGCCCAGGGCGACGTAGCAGACCATCTCAGTGACGTTGGGCGCCAGGCTCACGATCCGCTGCGCGTCCTGAAAGGGCGGAATCTCAGTGCCAGTGTCGTCAGCGAATGTGCCGGGTGTCTCCAAGCCTGTCGGAATCCCTTCATCGGCGTAGGCGGGAAGGGCCAGCGCAAGGCCGAGCAGCACAATCATCAGCCAACGTCCAATCATGATTCTGAACCTCCCGCCGCAAGCCACTGCGGCTCGCAGTCGTAGAGCTCGGCCAGCAGCTCAGTGGTGAGTGTCTCCGCCGGCGGGCCGCTGGCCAGCAGCCGGCCGCGGCGCAGCAGCAGCACGTGCTCGGCGAACTCGCGGGCCAGGTCCACGTCGTGGAGCACGGCCAGCACGGTCAGGCTGCGCCGGGCCGCCAGGCTGCGGACCTGGTGCAGAATCTGCCGCCGCGCGGGTGGATCCAGGAAGGCCGTCGGCTCGTCGAGCAGCAGCACCGGCGTCCCCTGGGCCAGCCCCTGGGCGATCAGCACCCGCCGCCACTCCCCGCCGGACAGCGTGATACAGCGCCGACCGGCGAGCGCGCTGAGCTGCATGTTGTCCAGCGCCTCGTCGACGGCGGCCGCTTCCTCCCCATTGAGCCGCAGCCGCGTCGTCAGGTGCGGGTAGCGCGCCAGGGCCACCGCCTGCCGGACGGTCAGCAGCAGCAGTTCCTGCGCCACCTGGGGCACGCTCGCGATGTAGCGGGCCCGCGCCCGGGCGCTGAGCGACGCCAGACTGGTGCCGTTGATCGAGAGCTCGCCGCCGGCCGGCAGGTAGCCGCTGATCGCCCGCAGCAGGGTGGTCTTGCCCGCGCCATTGGCGCCGAGCAGGCAGGTCAGCCGCCCCGGTGGGCAGCCGGCGGTCAGGCCGTCGATGACGGCCTCCGCCCCGTAACCGACGGTGAGGGAACTGATTGTCAGCTCACCGTGCATCGCGTCTCCGGGCTGCGATCCCGGAGCCGCTCAGGTCGGGCCTTCCTGCTCTCAACGCTTTGCTCCAGAAGCTGGTGTATTGCCGGCCGGTCTCCTGGCTTGGCGTCGGTGGACCCTTCCCGCCTTCCCCGGGCAATCCCGAGTGGCATCCTGGGCGGCCCTCGGCCTTACAGTGGCTGGCACCGCGGCGGCTTCTCACCGCCTTCCCGTGCACCGGCACAGGCAGTATAACACGCCTCGCGTCCGCTATAATCGGCGCCGGCGCATGCGGCAGTTCCTGCTCTACAACCCGTGGCTGATGGCGGCGATGCTGGCCTGGCTGCTGGCGCAGCTGCTGAAAATGACGTTCAGCACCATCGCAACGCGCCGCTTCGATTTCTCCCGTTTTGTCGACACCGGCGGGATGCCGTCGAGCCATACTGCCTTCGTCTCCTCGCTGGCCACCGCCGTCGGGTTGACCGAGGGCTGGCGCTCGGTGCTGTTCGCCGTCGTGCTGAGTTTCGCGCTGCTGGTGATCTACGACGCCACCAACCTGCGGCGCAGCGCCGGCTACCACGCCCAGGTCCTCAACGAAATCGTGCCCAAGCTGCTGCGCGGTGAAGTGCTGAAGGAGGTCGTGACCTACCGGCAGCTGCGCGAGCTGCTGGGACACACGCCGTCCGAGGTGCTGGTCGGCGCCATCCTCGGCGTGCTGGTCTCAACCTGGTTCCTGATGATCATAGGCTTAGCCTGACCACCAAGTCATGCGGCTGCTCGACTACCTGCTGGAGCACGATCTGGTTCCCGATGAGCGTACCGGGCGCGGCCTGATCATGCGGGGTGACGTGCTGGTCGACGAGCGCCCGGTTACCTCCGCCGCCGCCGAGGTCTCCCTGGACAGCCGCGTGCGGGTGCGCGGTGACCAAAGCGGTGCCGTCTCGCGGGGTGTGGCCAAGCTGGCGGGCGTTGCTAAGCGTCTGGGCTTCGACTGTGAAGGCCGGATCGCGCTGGATCTGGGCGTAGGCTCGGGGGGCTTCACCCAGGTGCTGTTGGCGGCCGGCGCGGCGCGCGTCTACGCGGTGGACGTGGCCTACGGGATGGTGGCAATGGGCATCCGCGACGACCGGCGGGTGGTGCTGCTGGAGCGCACCAATGCGCGCAAACTGACACGGGAGCAGGTGCCGGAGCCGATCGAGCGCATGGTCGGCGATCTGTCGTTCATCAGCTGGGCTGCCGTGCTCCCGGCGGTCGTGCCCCTGCTGGGGCCGGAGGCCAGGCTGCTGCTGCTGGTCAAGCCGCAGTTCGAACTGGCGGCTCGCGGTCGCGACGATCTGGTGGCGGGTGGCGTGGTCCGCGACGCCGCGGCCGTGGAGGACTGCCTGACCGGTCTCTATAATACGTGGCAGGCGCACGCGCTGGCACCGCGGGCGGTGGTGCCGGCGGGCGTCAGGGGAGCGAAGGGTAACCAGGAGTACTTCGTGCTGCTTGAGCGGGGCGAGACGACGATCGAGGCGGAATACCAGGCGATAGTGCGGCAGGCGCTGGCGGAGGTGACCGAATGAAGGTCGCGCTGCAGATCCATCCCACGCGCATCTCGGACGAGCTGCTCGGCGAGCAGGTCTACCCCGTGCTGCAGCGGCGCAAGATCGCGTACTACGCATTGCCGCGCAGACACGACGGATCCATCGAGCTGGAGGCGGACACCGACCTGGTGCTGACGCTCGGCGGTGACGGCACCTTCCTCTATGGCTCGCGGGTGGCGCTGCGGCACGGCGTGCCGATCATCGGAGTCAAGGTCGGGCGCCTGGGTTTTCTGTGCAGCGCGACGCTGGACAGCATGGACGATGCGCTGGGCGCGATCGCCCGGGGGCGGATGCCGGTCGAGGAGCGCCATGTACTGCACGGCGAGATCGTCAACGGCCAGCGCAGCAACGGAGTGCACGTCGCCCTCAACGATATCGTGGTCTTTCGCAGCGAGCGGGACACCCTGCGCGATCTGACCGCCTACGACAACGGCCAGCTGATCGCTCGCTATCGCGCCGACGGCGTGATCCTGGCCACCGCGCTGGGCTCGACTGCCTACAACATGTCCGCCGGCGGGCCGCTGGTGCATCCCAGCATGGAGCTGATCATCCTGACGCCGATCTGCGCGCACTCGCTGTTCACCAAGCCGCTGGTGCTCCCGCCCTACGACCGGATCGAGATCGTGGGCAGCGAGGGCAGCCATCCCCTGACGGTCAGCTACGACGGGGAGTATCACGCTACGCTGAATGAGGGAGACCGGCTGGTGGTCAGCAGCTACGAGACCAGACTCAGGCTCTACCGGCCACAGTCCTACGACTTCTACCAGGTGCTGCGCCAGAAATTCCAGCACGGCTACGTCTACGAGGGAAGTGACTGATGCCCACGCCGCGGCCAGGCGGGAGGCTCAGGCGCGTGTCAGCGCGGGGATTCTCGCTGCTGCGCAACATCGACCTCGAACTGGGTGACGGCCTGACCGTGCTGACCGGCGAGTCCGGGGCGGGCAAGACGCTGCTGCTGGACGCCGTGGCCTTCGCGCTGGGCGGACGGCCCAATCGCTCGCTGCTGGCCGAGGGTGCCGCGCGCTGTGAGGTGACGCTGGAGATCGAACTGGGCGAGGACGAAGTCCAGGCGCTGGGAGCGCCATGGCAGTCGGGGCGGAACACGCTGGCGCGGGTGCTGTTGCCCAGTGGCCGCAGCCGGCTGAAGCTCAACGGCAGTCCGTTGACGGCCGGCGATGCTGCGGCGGCCGGTGAGCGGCTGTTCGAAATCACCGGCCAGTTCGAGAGCCGCATCCTGTTCAACCCCGAGACCCATCTGGGCCTGCTGGACGCCTTCGGGGACCAGAAGCTGCCGCCGCTGTTGGCGAAGTATCACGAGGCCTACGCCGGCTGGCGCCAGGCGGCGGCGCGGCTCAGGGCGCTGCGCGAGTCCGAGGGCCAGCGCGAGCAGGAAGTCAGCTTCCTCTCCTTCCAGGTTGAGGAACTGGCCAAGGCGGAGGTGGCGGTGGGTGAGCGAGCCGAGGTCGATGCCGGCCTCAGACTGCAGCTCAACGCCCAGGCGCTGATCGAGGCCGCCGGTGGCGCCGCGCAGCTGCTGGACGGTGACGATGACAACCCCGGGGCCTACGATCTGGCCGCGCGGGCCCACGAGCGGACCGGCGAGCTGGAGCGCTTGCTGGACGGCGGCGAGATTGAGGCCGTGGACAGCGAAGAGCTGTCGGCCCGGCTGGCCGCGCTGCTGGAGGGGCTGCGGGAGCTGGCCGCCCAGCTGCGACAGGTGGCCGGCGCCATCCAGCACGATCCAGGGGAGGTTGAGCGGCTCCAGGACCGCCTGGATGAGATCCTGAGGCTGGAGCGCAAGTACGACTGTCCCGCCGATGAACTGCCGGTATTGCTCAGCGAGAAGCAGGCGCGGCTGGCGCTGTTGACGGACGAATCGCAATCGCCCGAGGCGCTGGAGAGCCAGGTCCGTGACGGGGAAACGCAGGTTCGGGAGCTGGCCGCGCAGCTGACCAAGAAGCGCAGCGGCGCGGCACGGCAGCTGGAGAAGAGCACGCTTGGCTACTTCAAGCGGCTGGACTTCCCGCACGTGGCGCTGCAGGTGGAGCTGACGGCGGCCGAGCAGCCGGGGCCGCAGGGCCAGGACCAGGTGGAGCTGCTGATCTCGCTGAATCCGGGTGAGCCGGCGCGGCCGCTGGCGCGCGTCGCTTCGGGCGGCGAGGCCTCGCGGCTGCTGCTGGGCATCAAGGCGGCGCTGGCCGACCGGCTGGACCACGGCGCGCTGCTGCTGGATGAGGTGGAAGCCGGCGTCGGTGGGGATACGGCGCGCAAGGTCGCCGACGTGCTGGTCGATCTCAGCGCGACCAGGCAGGTGCTGGCGATCACGCATCTGCCCGGGGTAGCGGCACGCGGCGGACTGCACCTGGTAGCGCGCAAGCAGGTGGCGGGCGGACGCAGCGGCGTCGAGTTCCAGGCGGTCAGCGGCCAGCAGCGTCGCAAGGAACTGGCCCGCATGCTGGGTGAGGCCGGGGGTGCCGAGGAGCAGGCGCTGGTCGACAAGCTTCTCGGCGGTGCCTGACCATAGACCCGGCCGGCGGCTAGAACGCGGCAGAGCGCCAGTTCGTCCATTCCTCACCGGTGTTAGAATTGAGATTCCCTCGAGGAGGAATGGAAAGGCGGAAATACGAGCGGGCGCGGCGGCGCGAGCTGCTGCTCGGTTTACTGCGCTTCATCCTGCTGACAGCGCTGGTTGTGATCAGCTACTACACGACGCTCTACGTCTCCCGGCGGTCGGACGAGGAGATCAGGGCGGTCAAGGAACGGCCGGAGAGCGAGTGGTACATGATCGTCGAGACCGGCGAAGACGAGAAGGTCCGGATGACGGTGGTCGACGACCAGGGTGAGCTCTCGATGGTCATTTCGGGCGACGAGGTCAGACTGACCACCGACCAGCAAACTGCGGAGTTCACCGGGGCGGATGCCACCTACTACGAGGACGGCGAGCGGTCGATCGAGATGCATGCCGACAAGATCGAGTATAAGATGCAGACCGAGGACTTCCTGCTCAGCGGCAATCTGCACGTGGAGTCGATCCGCGACGGGATGACGGTCACGGCGTCCACACTGGTCTGGCGGCGGGTCAAGGAGCCCCACCGCGTGCAGAAGGGCGCCAAGGTGCCCTCGTTCAGCTTCCCGGACGGCGTGAGCATCGTGACCCGCGACGGCAACACCATGCGGGCCGACTACATGCAGGCCGACAAGGAACTGCGTTACATGGAGTTCGTCGGTCACGTCACGGGCGAACTGGTCCAGTTCGAGGACACCGAGTTCATCAGCGACCGCGAGATCACCGACATCGAGGAACTCAAGCTGGAGGACTTCGAGACGCTGGGCTTCAGCGCCGAGCAGGTGATCTATGACAAGCGCAACCAGGTGGTGCTGGCCACCTCCCGCTACTACGACCGGCCGTTCAGGATCATGAACCTCGACGGCGAAGTGATCGACGTGGCCCAATACCAGGCCGAGCAGCAGCCGGTCAAGTTCAGCAAGGAAGAGATCACGATCGAGGCCAACCATCTGGAAGCCCACATCGAGGCCCAGTGGGTCATATGTATCGGTGACATCAACATGCTGATCCCGCCGGCCGAGCCGGAGGAGGGTGACGACCGCGGCCTGAAGGTGGTCAAGCGCTTCGAGACCCGCATCGCGACGGGCAAGCTGGAGTACTTCTGGGGCCGCGACCACATCATCACCCACACGCCGACCCGCGTCGAGCAGGAGGACCGGCTGGCGCTGGCCAACCGCATCGTGTACTGGGGGGCGCGCCGGCAGGTGCTGCTGGACGGCAATATCACCGTGGTCCAGGGCAGCGGCAGCTGGATGATCGACGAGGAATTGATCGAGGTCGACGATCATGACATGGAGCGCGCGGTGACCAGCTACGCCGAGCTGTACGCCGACCGCGCCGTGATTTACCTGAACAACAACGACTTCATCGCCTCGGGCAACGTCCTGACGCGTCAGGATGATCGCGAGACGGCCGCCGACACCATCGTCTATCAGGACGAGATCAAGCGGCTGACGGCCCAGGGCAACGTCAGGTTCCGCGACAAGGACGAGCAGACCCTGCTCTGCGGCGGGCTGGTCTTCCACAGCGACTCCGACTTCATGGAGGTGCGGGGCGGCGCCAGCGCCTCGATCCGCCTGCCCGCCAAGTACGCCAACGACATCAACCAGACGCTGGCCGAGGTGCGCGAGGAGGAGGCACCCGCCGAGATCGTCGACCCGCCGGTACCCAAGCTTGTGCCGGCACGTAATCCCAACGCGGCTTCCAGCCTGGCCCGCGGGCTGACGCCGATGGCGCCCACCGCTGCGCCGCCCGTCGCCGGGGGCCTGCCGGCGCTGCCGCTGCCCGGCGAAAACGGCGCGCCGGTTGTGGAAGGAGCGGCAGAGCCCGAGGGTGAGGCGCGCGAGCTGACGCTGCAGCTGGGAGAGGAAGGCGAGCTGACCATCGTGGAGGACAGCGCGGAAGTGGAGCAGCCCGACGGCGAGCCGGAGCCGGAAGCCGAGCCGGAGCCGGAGAGCGAGCCGGAGCCGCCGGCCGAGCCCGAGGAGGAAGCATGAGCGCGCGGTCAGCCAGCCTGTGGTGCACGCTTGCGCAGTGGCTGCTGGCCGCGCTGACGGGTCTGACGCTGGTACTGGCACCGGCGGCGATCCTGGCGCAGAATGCCGCCGAGGCTCCCGCGGACGGCAGCGAGACGCAGGACACCGAGGCCGACGAGACGGCGGAGGATGGGGAGGAAGAGACAGCGGCCGGCGAGGAGTCGGCGGCCGGCAACGTCGCCGATACAACCGCGGGGGCCGAACCAACCGATGCAGAGCCGGCCGGAACCGCACCGCCGGCGGAGTCCGCCGAGGAAGCAGTGGGCCTGTCGGCGGAGGACCTCAGCGAGCTGCTGGGAGGCTTCGGCGACGAAGAGCCGGGCTTCATCCCCGACCTGGAGCCGAGCGATCTGCTGATGGAGCCGGCGGCCGAGGCACCGGGTTTCTTCAGCTTGCTGGGCTCCAGCCGCCTGCCACGTGGCGAGGTGGAGGGCATTATCTCGCTGCACGAGCAGCTGCCCGACGATGAGCTGCCGGAGAACTTCGCGCGGATCGTTGTGCCGCCCTCCGGAACCATCCAGGGCTCGACCGAGACCAAGCAGTTCCACATCGAAGGCGGCCTGACCCTCTACTACAGCGACGTGACGATCCACGGCGACAGCGCCGACATCGACGAGAAGAATGAGGTGGCGGTAATCAGTGGAGACGTCACGATCCTCGATCCTGAGTACACGCTCAAGACGGACGAGCTGAGAATCTACTTCGAGGACAAGCGCTTCCAGGCGCTGGGCTTCGTGCAGTTCAAGAAGGCCGCCGACCCGCAGGCCAGCGAGCCGGACCTGAGCCTGCCCAAGAAGGATCGCCTGCGGGAGTACTTCGCCGGCCAGCACTTCGAGCTGTACTGCAAGAACCTGTACTACGACTGGGAGAGCAAGGAGCTGACCGCGCTGGAATCGGTGCGGATCAAGCACCCGGCGTTCAACGGCTCGCTGGACCGGCTGGACTACAACGACGAGACCAAGGAATACGAGATGTCGGGCGGCGTGGTGCTGGACGTCACGGAATACGGCTGGATCTTCGACAACGAACTGGTCGAGCCCGACGACGTGCCCAAGGTCGAGGCGCTGACCGACGGCAACACCAAGATCACCTGCGAGCGCGTGGTCTACTCGGAGGATGCGGGTATCGCCGAGTTCTATGCGCCGGCGGGCGGCGAGGTGGCCTTCGTCCAGCCGACCCGCAGCGTGCGGGCCAACTACATCGAGGTCAACGACGAGACCAAGGATTTCTTCGCCGAGAGCGCCGGTACGCCCGTGCGCTATCAGCAGTCCGAGGGCGAATGGCTGTTCGCCGGTGGGTTGATCGAGCGCGACTCCGTGGACGAGGATCTCGGCGACGCGCTGGGCGGGGAGATGGAAGTCGAGGCCCTGACGCTGGCCTACAACTTCGATCGCAAGCGGCTGGAGCTCAGGGGCCAGGTGCGGATCGTGGCCGGCGAGAAGCTGCTGACGGCCGAGGAAGTGATCCAGGACGATACCGCCAAGTACTTCCTAATGCGCGGCAATGTCTTCATCAAGCCGGACAACAACAGCGAAGTGATGGCCGCTCAGGTCTACATGGACACCGAGAATGACGTGCTGACGCTGATCGGCTTGGTCGACGGCGAACTGCGCTCCGAGGATCTGCCTGCTACCGAGGAAGGTGAGGATGCGGCTCCCGGCGAGGGTGAGATCGAGATCGCCGAGGGCGTGTTCCGCGCGCCGACGCGCGTGCGTGGCAACGGCGAGAACGTCGCCGAAGGCGGCTAGGCTGCTGCTAGAATCTGCGCGGGATGAGCGGAACTGAGCTGCTGGCCTGTCTCGAACGGTTCGCTGCGGTGCGCGCCGGGGTGCTGGGCGACCTGATGGTCGATGAGTTCGCCTATGGCCGCGCGCGGCGGCTGAGCCCCGAGGCGCCCGTGCCGATCGTGGAGATTAAGCGCCGCACCACCCAGCCCGGTGGCGCCGCCAACGTCGGTCACAACGTGCTGACGCTGGGCGGCCGGCTGAGCCTGTTCGGCGTGCTGGGCGAGGACGACGCGGGCTACGGTGTGCGGCGGGTGCTCGCCGATCTGGGCGCGGACGTCGGCGGCGTGCTGATGCTGGCACAGCGCCCCAGTACGGTCAAGACCCGCGTAGTGGCTCAGGCCCAGCACCTGCTGCGCTTCGACGAGGAGGAGACCGCCGAGCTGCCGGCGGCGGCGGTGGCGGCGCTCAGTGAGATGCTGCTGGCGCAGCTCGGGCAGCTCAGCGTGCTGATCATCAGCGACTATGCCAAGGGCGTGCTGACGCCGGCGCTGGTGCGGGACGTGCTCAAGGCCTGCCGCGACCAGGGTGTGCGCACCTTCGTCGATCCCAAGCCGGTCAACATCGAGCTGTTCGCCGGCGCTGACGTGATCAAGCCGAACTACCATGAGGCGCTCAGGCTGACCGGGCGCGAGCGCGACGTCGAGCCGGACGAGATGGCCGAGGTCTGCCGCGAGGTGCGTGAGCGGACTGAGGCCGGCAGCGTGGTGATCACCGCCGGCGCGCGCGGGATGTTCGTGCTGGCCGACGATACGTTCACCCATCTGCCGGGACTGCCGCGCGAGGTCTACGACGTGGCGGGCGCCGGGGATACAACGCTGGCGGCACTGGCGCTGGCGGTGGCGGCGGGCGCGGACCTGGCGTCGGCGGCGCGGCTGGCCAATCTGGCGGGCAGCATCGCCGTCGGCAAGCTGGGGATCGCGGCGGTGACCCGGGACGAACTTGCGGCGGAGGTGAGGCGGGCCGATGGCGACGCTCAGTCCTGAACTGGCCGTGCAGCTGGCCGCCTGGCGGGCCCAGGGCCGCTGCGTGGTCTTCACCAACGGGGTCTTCGACCTGATCCACCCCGGCCACGTCGCGCAGCTGGAGGCGGCCCGCAGCTTCGGCGACGTCCTGGTGGTCGGCCTCAACAGCGACGCCTCGGCGCGGCTGCTGGACAAGGGCGCGGGCCGGCCGATCCTGGACGAGACGGCGCGGCGGATCGTGCTTCTGTCACTGCGCTGCGTGGACGCCGTGCAGCTGTTCGACGAGCCGACGCCCCTGGAGCTGATCACGCTGATTCAGCCCGACGTGCTGGTCAAGGGCGCGGACTACGAGGGCCGCGAGGTGGTCGGGCGTGAGGTGGTGGAGGCGGCGGGCGGACGTGTGGAACTGGTGCCGCTGGTGCCGGGCTACTCCACTTCGGCGATCATTGCGCGTATCCGCGAGGGGTAGGGCGATGCTGAGGCGCGCCTGGCGGCAGCTGGTGGAACTGGTGCTGCCGACGCGCTGCGCGATCTGCCAGCGGACCGGACCCGACGTGCTCTGCGAGAGCTGCCGCGCGCTGCTCAGGCCGGTCGGCGAGTCGCGCTGCACCCGCTGCGGCCGACGGCGGGAGACGACCTTCGCCAGCCCCGACTGCGGGGAGTGCCACGGCCAGCCGCTGGGGGTGGTGCGGGCGCGCAGCCTGTACCTCTACGACGAGGCGGGGCGCGAGTTGCTGGCGGCCTTCAAGTTCAACGGCTACCTCGGCGCAGGCAAGCTGCTGGCCGACGACCTAGCGGAATGGACTGCCAAGGGCTGGGCGCAGCTCTACGGCGAGCCCGACGCGGCCTTCGACGTGGTTGTCCCCATGCCGCTGCATCCCTCGCGGCTGCGGCAGCGGCGCTTCAACCAGGCCACTCTGCCCGCCCGCACGGTGGCGCGGCGGATGGGGCTTAACTGCGAGCCGGACGCGCTGATCCGCACGCGCCGCACGGCGACGCAGGTGGGGCTCAGCGCCAACCAGCGCTGGGAGAACGTCCGCGGTGCCTTCCAGGTACCGGAGCGCAGCCGGCCGCTGGTGAAGGGCAGGCGCGTGCTGCTGCTCGACGATCTGATGACCACCGGCGCGACGCTGTGCGCGGCGGCGCGGGCGCTGAAACGCGGGGGGGCTGCCAGCGTCCACGGTCTGACGCTGTTCAGCACGCACCGGGCGGTGGAGCCTGCGACGACCGTAGCTGAGAGAGCGGCTCGCTGAGTCGCGGGGCTGTCAGTCGGTATGCTGCGTCAGGTAGTCCGCGATGTCCTGGCAGCCCTGTTTGGTGGCGAACTGCAGCGCGGTCTCGCCATCCTCGTCCGTTGCGTTTGCATCGACCCCGGCTGAAACCAGCAGCTTCGCTACCGCGAGGTACTGCGGATTGCTGGCCTTCTGGGATCCCGAGAAGCCGACGCAGTAGTGCAGCGGCGTCATGCCCGCGTCGTCACTGACCGCGGTGTCAGCTCCGTACCGCAGCACCAGCTGGACGATCTCGCGACTTCCTCTGCCAGCTGCCAGATGCAATGGTGTCTCTCCGTTTGCGTCGATTGTGTCGACGTCCGCACCGCGTTCCAGCAGGATCGCCACCAGTTCCGTTGACCGGAACATGCATGCGTTCAGTAGAATGCCCGCCCCCCGTTCATCGGCGACATCAGGATCTGCACCACGGTCCAGCAGCGCCGTTACCTGCTCGGTGTCGTCCTGCATGCACCAGTAGGCAAGCTCGTAGTCCACTGGGGAGAAGCCAAGGCTGGTCAGAGCGCCGTCATCCGCTCCTTGTGACCGCAGCAACTGCGCAACGTCGAGGTTCCCATGTACTGCCGCCATGTGCAGCGGTGTCCGGCCCTGTTCATCGCCGATCAGAGGATCGGCATCGTGATCGAGCAGCAGGCTCGCCGTATCGCTGTGACCCTCAACGGCGGCGAAGTAGAGGGGAGTGCCGCCCAGCGGGTAGAGACCTCCCCGCCAGCCCTCAACCTCCAGCCTGGCGTTGACATCAGCACCAGCCTCAATCAGCAGCGCCGCGATCTCGGAGTAGCCCTTCACCGCTGCTTCATGCAGTATCGTATTCGTGCCGCCCAGGTCGAATCCATCGACCGAGCGGCCCTGCTCCAGCAGCTGAGCTACCTGCGCGGCATCGCCGCTCCGTACTGCGCGTTCAAGGCTCGCTGTCAGCATTTGCGGGGAGGGCACGTCGGCGCCCGGCGCCTTGGCCTTGGGGCAGCCGCCCACAGCGAGCAGGAGCAACAACGGCAACATCCACTTCATAGCGAGAGTGTACCGCAGTTCAGGGGTACGCCGCAGTGCGGGGGGGGGGCCACGAAGTAGATGGACACACCCACCCTGGTTCTTTCCTGGTCGCGAGACGCTGCTGCTGCGCTGTTACAATCTGCCCATGAGGTACGGGTTTTCGCTGATACTGCTGCTGCTGCTTTCCGGACTCAATGGCTGCAATTCCGGTGGCGTGCTGCAGGCTTGACCGGGCGCCGGCGGCACGGGTGTCGCCCCAGACCCGGGCAGCGGGCTGATCGGCGTCAGGATGCAGCCGGACCGGCCCATCGCCTCCGGCGCACTGGCATTTGACGCAGGGACGCTGCCACCCGTGGGGGATTCGCAGGCTGAGCAGCCGCCGGTGAAGTCCGGCTCCTTCAGCGAGGAGGACCTCAGCAGGACGGCGGCCGGCTTCGAGACGGCGCTGCCAAGCAGTCGCGTGAGCACGCAGGGTGACCGGCTGGTGTTCTCGCCAACCTGGGACAGCGCTGCGAGTGTCAGCTGCGATGACCTGGCGTACTGCATCTACCGCCTGCACCTCCAGGGCTACGGCGACACCACCCGCGAGCAGACCCTCGGCCTGGCCTGGGAAAACGCCGCGCAGGAGTTCTACCTTGGATTCCTGGGTGAGACGAACCAGCACAGCGAATACTGGGAGTGGTACGCCGGGCCGGAGGACGGCGTGCTGACCATCGAGTCCTTCGCGCCATACCAGGACGCCGGCGGCGACGTGCTGATCATCGTTGTGGTCCTCGGCACGGAGGAGTGCGTCCTCGACAGCATGGAGGTCGGTGCCTGGGAGGTGCGCGGCCTGGGGGCTGATCTGGATGCGCTCAGCGACGACGTGCTGGCGATCGACCCGCCGGACTTCTGGTCCGAGCTGATGCCGCCGATGGAGGTTGACCTGTCGGCGGACTGCTCGCCGGTGCGGGACCAGGGCGGGATCCAGTCCTGCGCGGCCTTCGCCATCGGTGACGGCGCGTTCAACTACGAGCTGGGCCAGGTCTACGGCTGGGTCGGCTGGGACTTCGACCATCCCTTCAACCTGATCAGCCCGCGCTGGCTCTACGTGGTCAACGGCTGGGTGCAGCAGAGCCCGTGCCCCTACGGCACGCGCAGCCCCTGGCACATGGCGAAGTGGATGAAGACCTACGGCTCCGCCACGGAGTACAACGTGCCCTACGGCAGCCTGGACGCCAGCCTGTTCGAATGCACGGTGCCGCTGTCGCAGGCGGTGCTGGACGATACGATCTGGCTGAAGCTGGATGACATGTTCACGATCGCCTCGAAGCATCCGGTGACGGACAACTGGTACCTGAGCGACAGCGACATCGCGGACGTGAAGACGGTGCTCAGCCAGCAGCGCCGGCCGGTGATCTTCTCGACCCCGCTCGACGACCAGTTCTCCACGCCCGACTACTCGAAGGGCGAGGTCTGGATCTTCAACGGCAACAACGTCGGCGGCCATTCGATGCTGATCGTCGGCTACAGCGAGGCGATTGAGGCGTTCTACGTGCGCAACAGCTGGGGCGAGAACTGGGGCCACCACGGCCACTGCTGGATCGGCTACGAGTCGCTGAAGCGCGGCGATACCGGCAACTTCTGCATGTACATCGTGCACAACTACCGGCTGGAGGTTGCCCAGCGCTTCTGCGATGAGCGGCCCCCGCTGCTGGCGGTCGCTGCCCTGGCCGCGATGCCGGCCGCGCCGAGCGGGATCAAGCTGGAGTGGGAGCCGGTGGAGGGCGCCGTGCGCTACAGCGTCCACCGCGACCTGAGGGACAACGTGATCGGCAGTGTCAGCGCGCCTGAGACCAGCTTCATCGACGAGAGCGTGGACGACGAGTTCACGCACGTCTACTGGGTGCGGCCCACCGATGGCTCGGACAACGGTCCCTGGAGCCCGCCGGTGCTCGGCTGGCTGGGGATGGAATAGCGGCTCCGGCGCAACTGCTCCCGCTATAATCTGCGCATGCGGATTGCGTTCGTATTACTGATTGCGCTGGCAGTGCCGGCCCTGCTCGGCTGTGACGTGGTTCAGTCCACCCGCATCGAGCAGGCGGTGGTCAAGGCGCTGGCCGACGATCCGCGCACGGCGGAGTACACCTTCGAGGTCAGCTATCAGGGCGACGGCCAGGTGCTGATCACCGGCACCATCTTCCGGCCCGAGGAGTCCGACTTTGTGCAGGAGATCGCGCTCGGCGTGGAGGGCGTTACCACGGTGCTCAACCGCGTGGCCGTCGAGGAGCCGGGCAGCGGCCTGATGCAGGACGAGGTGGTCAATACGCCGTTTCTCTAGCGGACGTAGAGGTGCAGGTGGCCGAACAGGTCGCTGGCGTAGGTAATCAGGTTGCGGCTCAGCCAGGGGCCGAAGAAGATGATCGCCAGGCCGGTCACGAAGATCTTCGGAACGAAGGTCAGCGTCTGCTCCTGGATGGATGTGACGGCCTGGAAGATGGAGATGATGAAGCCGACCAGCAGCGCCAGGCCGAGCACGGGCGCGGCCATATAGAGCGCGGTCTGGATGCCCCGGCTGGCGACCTCGAGGAAGGTCAGCTCCATGCGGGTATTGTAACAGGCTGCGCCGCCGGATTGTCAGGCCGGCGGTCCAGCCCGGCGGGCGGTTGCGTGTCAGCCCACGACGGCCGATCCAGCCGCCAGCTTGCCAAATGGCCGGCCGCGCGGTATATATCATTCCCCCTGCCGAAGTGGCGGAATGGCAGACGCGCTAGGTTCAGGACCTAGTGAGGGCAACCTCGTGGGGGTTCGAGTCCCCCCTTCGGCAGTTCTCCCCCGTTCCAGACGATGAGCAGCCCGCTGTCGGGCTGTCGCTTCGCCTCGCCGTGCCGCACCGCTGGTTATACTCTGCCCATGGACGACACCTATCGGGCGCTGGCGCGCGCCGTCCGCCGGCCGATGCGGCGCTGGTGGCGGAAGGTGGGTGTCTGGTGGGTTGCGTTTCTGCTGGCGTGCCTGACGACTTCGCTTGTGCTGGTCCACTCCCTGAGCAGCAGCATGCTGGTGCTCGAGGCCGGCATCCTGTGCCGCATCGCCTTCGAAGTGCTGTGCCTCGTGCTGTGGCTGGTAGTGGCGGGACAGGTACTGGCCGCTTGCAGGAGCATCATCCACGACTATGCCCATCCGTTTCCTGTAACGTTAGAACGGGCGCAGTTCATGCTGGTTGTTATCCATACAGTGCCCCTGATGCTGCTGCTCCTGCTGGAGCGAGTAGTGCCGATCATCATCAGCTACGTCAGCGATCCGGACCGCGCCGGCTTAGTCGCAGATGTGTTGTGGCCCGGTTGCTGGCATTCACATGCTGTCGCCAGCGCTGCATTGCTGGCAATGTGGTTGGCCGCGCTGCTGGTGATAATTCCATCTCGCCCGTGGATTCCCTGGGCCATTGCCTGCGTGGCGGTTCTTTTGCCGCAACTGATCGGGGCGACCTTCTTCATTCAGGACTACTTCACCGGTGGGGCCGCGTACGCCTGGTTCATGCCGTACACCAAGGTCTCTGATCTGTCACCTTCGCTGGGATGGCTGGTCGGACTTGCGCTGACTCTCGCAATGATCCGATTCTACCGGCGACGCAGTCCCCGGCTGGGCACAACGTGTCTCGTGATGCTCATGCTTGCAGCCCACCTCCACGGTAGCTACGGCAGCATCTACTTCCTTCGATTCCCGATCAGCGAGTACCCGGCGCTCGCCGCGCTTCTCGATTTCGTTCGCAGTTGGCACGAGTTCCTCGTCGCCCCACTAGTCAGGTTCAGGCTCCCACCGGGCGTCGAAAGCAGTGCTGCCTTCGAGGGCAGCGGCTACCTGACTTCGGTCATTCCCATCAGCTGGTCAGTTGAGGCCCCGACGTGGGTGGTCTATTGCGTGCCGCTGTTGAACGCGCTTTACATCGCCGCGATCGTCGCGTTCATATACTACTTACTCCTGGCCCCGCAGTCGCAGCGCGCCCAGCCGGGCGGCTAGCTGAAGGCACACCGCACGCCCGCGCCGGGTATAATCAGGCGCCTTAGCCCCCGTAGCACAATGGATAGTGCAGCCGCCTCCTAAGCGGCCGATCTTGGTTCGATTCCGAGCGGGGGTGTTCTCCAAGGCCACAGCAATGAGCATCCACCTTCGACACACGGGGGATGTATGCATCAGCCCGGTCTCTACGACCGTATCTGGCAAGTAAGGGGTTGAGCCTCAGTGTTGCAGCTCTCACAAGCGTACGTACAATTAGAGGGTAAGGGACACTCTGGCGCTGAAGCAGACGGAAATACGTCAACAGCCCTGGACAAACCACAGACCAAAGGAGCTCACATGCATAGTCGAATCGGTGAAGCGTTGGCGTTGAAGCACACACCCGTGGCAGTCCTACTGACCGACACCAAGCCGGAGCCAGCCATTCAGTTCAAGGAAGGCAGCTTCGGTTGTGTCGGCTCGATGGTGACAACAGCCGCCCGGGGTAAGACCGTTGTTTTCGATCGCAAGACCTCGGGCTGTCCCGGCGGAGGAACAGGACTGGGGTTTGGGAACTGCTACGTCGGCTTTCCGATCGATCGGCTGCTGTCGACCGGCGGCAAGGCCGAACTGCCGAACGGCCAGAGCTTCGACATGGGCGAGGGCGAGCGCTTCTTCGAGAGCCCCGAGGTTGCTGCCCGCTGGGCCGAGGCGCTGCCTTACCGCGAAGTGCCGACCGAGTACACTGTCTGCAAACCGCTCCATCAGGTCGCAGAGGGAGAGGCTGTTTCGCTGGTCCTGATGCTCGTCAATCCGGACCAGCTCTCCGCGCTGGTGACGCTGGCCGGGTTCCGACGCGGAGTGATCGATGCCACCGTGTCGTCGTGGGGCGCAGCTTGCCAGTCGATCCTCTTTGCCCACGCTGAGGCTGAGAGCGACAATCCACGTGGCGTGATCGGCTTTTTCGACATTTCCCAGCGCGGCAAGATCGCAAGGGAGCTGCTCTCGTACACCATGCCGTTTTCCCTGTTTCTGGAAATGGAATCGAGCGTCGACGACAGCTTCCTGGGGACGGAGATGTGGGAGAAGCTTCGAGACCGGTGGTAGGCATCCGGCGAATTCAATCCGGACTTGTTACGGCCCACTCCACCCTCAACCTGCAACCCGGTGGTGTCGATGTTCCCGTTCGGGCTGCTATCGAGGCAGCATACACAGCCGCATTCACCTTCCTTGTGAAGAGGACCAGCCCGCACCAGCGCTCTGCCGTGAGCGTTTCATCAAGGGCTTCGGCCTAAACGCACTGGAGTGCACTGATGCTTCCTCGGAAAGGAGTAGTCTAAGGCCGCCGAGTCCCCGGAATCGCACGGGCCGTCCGCGCCGTGGCAGGCTGGTCGGCGGGCAGCAGGTCAACGAACTGCAGCAGTTTGCCCGACGGAGCCCGTGGCAAGTCGGGAGTATGAACGATGCTGATCTGCGCACCCTCCAGCGTGGTGGCGAGCGATGCCAGCAGCTCCGCCTGCTGAGCGGCAGTCAGGGGCGATCCTGCATAGTGCACCTCGAATTCGGCCGGTGAGCGGCGGACCACCGTCCACTGGTGCAGGGCCGGAATGTGCACGGCGATCGCCGCGAAGATGCCGGTGCTGAGCTTGCGGCCCGAGGGCAGCTCGATCAGCCAGGTCGCGCGACCCGACAGCTTGGACAGGCACCAGCTGTTGCGGCCGCAGGCGCAGGCACGCCACTCCACAGCGCCCAGATCGCCGAGCGCATAGCGCACGACCGGCAGGGCGTCGTTGAAGAGGTCGCTGATCAGCAGGTCGCCAACCTGGCCCGCCGGCAACTGCTGCCCAGTGTCGGGATCGACGGCCTCGACGATATAGCGCGGGCTGATGTGCAGGCTGCCCGCGGCGCACTCCATGGCGATCCCGCTGCACTCGCGGCTGGCGTAGAACTCGCGCGGACGGATGCCGAAGGCCTGGCGAACGGTCTCTTTTTGCGGCTCATACATCATTTCTCCGCAATTCCAGGCCGCGGCGACATGACCAGCGGGCAGGGCCTGCTGCTCCGCCAGCAGCAAGCGCGCGCAATCTTCAAGGGCCGATCCGTAGCCCCAGATCGCACAGCCCGGCCGGCGGCGGACCGCGGTACAGAATCGCCGGTAGTCGTCCGGGCTGGGAATGAAGCCACCGAAATAACGGCTGCCGCTGGTTGGCAGCTGGCGCCTGAACGGCCGGCGGTTCGGCTGGTCGTCGCGGTGGCCGGTTTCCGCCAGGTTCGCGCGCCAGAGCGCGAAACGGGGCATACCGGGCTGCCAGCCCAGCAGCCGGTCCATCTGCCGCCGGATGCCCGCGGCCCGGCAGCGCTGGCGATCGCTGAGCATGAAGCGCACCGGTTCGCCGGTCGAGCCGCCGGTGGCGAAAGCGTGGATGTCGCGTCGCCCGTTGTAGTGCGTGCCCAGCTGATCCGTCAGCTGGTGCAAGCCTGCGCGCGTCAACACCGGCAGCTTCCTGAGATCTGGATAGCCAGCCAGGGAGCCTGCCGCTTGCGTCAGCTGCGGCGGCATCGAATCGAGCCCGGCAAACGTGCTAAGCAACGTCCGCAGGCGGTGCATCTGGAGCTGCTCCAACTCAGACATGGTGCATTTCATGCCGGCTTGAAACAGCCTGACGCCGTCGGCGTAATCGGCGTTAATGCGTGTCTTGCCGTACTCCCAGGCACGCAGCAACAGGCTCATCAGGTTTGACACGGATCCAGTCTCCCAATCTGGTCGCGCTATGATAGCAGGCTGGTATGGCGACGGTTTGAAACGGCAGCTGGGCGCCGCTGACGGTCAGTATCGTTGAGGTAACCGGCACCACCACGTCGC
>CAZSSB010000021.1:0-48099 GCA_964609245.1 uncultured Planctomycetales bacterium
CAGTTCAACGCGGATTCCAGTGGTGACGCGTTCTTCACCGTGCATGAAGACGTGGTAGCCGTTGATGTGTTGATAACCGGCGGGACGGAGGATGTCGAGCTGCAGAACTTCACAGTCGAATCAGTCGACGGCGGGACTCCGGGTTGCTTTCTCCACGCAGGCTTGCCGCACGATCCACATCTCAGGCTGGCAGTGGAAGCGCCGCAGTTCGGTCACTACGCCAACGGGACGCGGGTCTATCCTGCCAGCCCGTCGTCGGGCCAGCCGCAGGGGTGGGGGCTGACGGGTGCAGGCACGTGGGCTGCCCTGCCGAACTTGTAGGCAAGGTACTTGCGGCAGCGAGCCCGAACGCGGCGCCGGAGACCGCCGTCAGGCTGGTTATCGACCCCGCTGGGGTAGAATAAGAGGCTATCACTAAAGCAAGGCGGTTCACTATGCGTCCAGGTTCGGTGGCTGCGGTGGCATTGGCAGCGGTTCTGCTCGTATCATGCGGCGGTGGCGGTGGTGACGGCGACGGCGTAACGATCACGGGCATCAACCTCAACCCGGCCGCCGTCACGGCGGGCAGTATCGTGGCCCTGACGGCCTCGATCAGCGCGCCGGGCCAAAGCGTCAGCAGCCTGGTCAAGAACTGGTCGGTGACCGCCGGGTCGCTGACCGTGGCCGCGCCGGACTTCTCGCTGCTGCTGCGCGAAACCGCGCGCGGAACCAGCGCCACCAGCGTCAGCACCACCGGCGCCACCGTTTACTGGCTGGCACCCGCCGCGGGTGGGCCGGCCACCGTGACGGTGGCCGTTGAAGGTGACAGCGAGTCGCTGGACGTCACGGTCCAGACCAGCCCGGTTACGCTGTCCGTAACCAGCGGGTCGGGCGGGGCCAAGATCTGCACGATTGCCACCAATGAGGTGACCGACCTCTATCAGGCCGCCTTCCGCGTCAATTTCACCAGTGCCTGGCAGCCCGCCAGCGCCGAAGCCGGCGACTTCCTCGGCGGGGCAAACGACATCTTGACGCTGGCGATGCTCGATCAGAACGGCTTCGTGCCGATGGCGATCACCCGCAAGGGCGACGTCGCCGGGATTGACGGCAGCGGAACGCTGGCCACCATCGAGTTCACGCCGGCCCAGGCCACCTCAGCCACCCGCGAGGTCGCCGAGGTGCCGTTCGAGCTGTCGATGGTGATCCTGCGCAACAGCACCGACGAGCCGATCGAGCTCTAGCCGCGCGCCGTCGCTATAATGCCCGCCGATGGCGATCTACCTGATCCGGCACGCGCAGAGCGAGGGCAACGCGCGGCGCGTCTTCCAGGGGATTCTGGACTACCCGCTGACGCCCCGTGGGCGCGAGCAGGCGCATGCCCTGGCCAGGTGGCTGGCAGCTCTGCCGGTCAGCCCGCAGCGGGTCTTCGCCAGCCCGCTCAAGCGCGCGGCCCAGACCGCGGAGATCCTGGCCGCTGAGCTGGGTGCTCATCTTCCCACAGGACTGCCGGAGCTCAAGGAGTATCACGCCGGCCAGATCGAGGGACTGACCCTTGACGAGCTCGGTGAGCGCTTCCCCGAATACCTGACGCGGGGGCTGGATGAACGCGGGGACTTCAGCAGGTACGGCGGCGAGAGCCGGGCTGACATGCATACGCGGCTGAGGCGGTTCATCGCGCGAGTGGAAGCGGAGCATGCGGGCGATGATATCCTGGCGGTGGCGCACGGCGGCAGCCTCTACCAGCTGCTGCAGCTGTGGTGCGCCTGGCCGACGCCGCGCCACGTCTTCACCCGGCTGTCCAATTGCTGCTGCCTGAAGCTGGGGCTGCGCGAGGTCGCCGGTCACAAGGTCGCCGAGCTGCAGTGGTTCGTGACGCTGGAGCTCATCGCTCCCGAGCTGCTGGCCGAGCCCCCGGCGGGCGACGCACAGCGAACGCCGACGGAGTAGCACGGGGCCGGGGGACGGTAGCGCGCCGCGACGGTGGGTAAACTCAGATGATGGCGGGAATGCCGAGGGAGACACTGGTATGCATGGCGCGACTGCTGGTCGCCTTGGTCGCCGTGGGCCTGGCGGCGGGCTGTCCGCAGGACGGTGATTCCGACCGATCGACGGAGCCCACGGTCGGCAGTGAGCTTTCGCTCCGGAAGCTGATCGACATCGTCGCGGCCGGCGACGGCGCCGCGCTGGTCAAGGACTGGATCGCCTGGCGCCAGCCCTATGGCGAGGCTTATTCGTTTCTTGAGTATCCCGGCGAGTTCGGCGCAGGCCGGGCCTACTACTGGGGAGACTGGCAAACGCGCACGCAGGCGTTCTGCGCGGTCCGGATGCAGACGGACTATACGCCCGTCCAGGTCGATTTCACCCTCGGCTGGTTCGCTGAGCTGACCGGACGTACCGCCGCGGACCTCAGGCAGGAGTTTATGAGCCTGTACGCGGAGCATGGCGGCGACTCCGAGCCCAATCTGCGCGACTCCGGCGAGCGGATCGGCGAGATGCTCACCTACTCCACGGATGCGGCCGTCGTCCGCCTGTTCGCCGACGACAGCCGCGCGGCCCGGCACTGGGTGCTGGCGATGATGCTGCCGGCGGAGCAGGTGGCCCGCGTCGTGGCACGCAACGATGCACATCCCGAGCTGAATGAATATGCCACCGAGTATCAGCCCGCCACGCTCAGCGAGTTGATCGTCCTGCTCCGCGAGCAGGGCGCTCGCGGGATGCTCCAGCAGTTCGACTACACCGCGTTCAAGCGCGGCAAGTGGCACACGCCGCTGGACGGCAGCGATCCGCGCGACTACCAGCAGGCGACGATCTACCTGCGCAGTTCGCTGGCCTGGGACGACCCCGGCACCTGCTACTTCAGCGCCTTCGACGACGGTGCCCGCGCCCAGCTGCTGTTTGCCGCGGCCTGGTATGAGACCTACCTCGGCCACAGCGCGGATCAACTGGCCGCCGAGTTCGACGCTCTGCTCGCGCAGCACGACGGCACGCTACTTAGGCTCGACGCCGCCAACGACGCCTACGACATGGAGTTCGGCTATCTGGACCTCGACGGCGTGACGGCTGTGCGCCGGCGGTATCTAAGCCCGCCCTCGCCCGGCCACGCCCACTATGTGCTCTGGGCGGGCGCCCCCCTCTTCGCCGCCGCGCCGGCCTCGTTTCCTGCCTGGAGTGCCGATGAGCTGCCGCCGCTGGGCGAGGCCGCAGGCCCGTTCGAACGGTTTGTCCACGAAGTGGCCGCCACACCCGTTCCCGAACTCAGGGCGCAGCGGCTGTACGGCTTCAGCTACGAGGAGTGGCCGCGCAAGCTGCATCAGGTCAGTCCATTCACGATGCTGAATGTGCTGAGGTCTACCGAGGATGTTACACAGCGGCAGCTGTGCTACGTGGAGCTGCTGGATGACACGTGGCTGGTGCTGATTGAGTTCCGCCCAGACTGGTTCTGCCGGCTGACCGGTGCCACCCAGGGCGGACTGGAGAGTGAATTCGCCGCACTGGAGGACCGCTACGAAGCCGCTGGCACCGCAGTCCCAGGGTCCTCGAATGAGTCGGGGGATCACGGCGGCGCGGTGGCGTTCGAGTATGGGCCACTGACAATCCGTCACCTGCCCGGAGACAGCCCGGACGGGTCCGAGGATTGGTACCGGATCGAGCTGCCGACCTGGCCCTGAGCCGCGCCGCGCCTGCTACAATCGCGGGGCGATGGCCTGCTATACGGTCTACACCATTGGGCATGGCGAGCTGAGCTGGGACGGGTTCGCGTGCCTGCTCGGCCCGCACCAGGTCGAGGTGCTGGTGGACGTGCGCAGCTTTCCCTACAGCCCGGCCGCGCCGTGGTTCAATCGTGACCAGTTGGAGCACCTGGCCCGGCGAGCGGGTCTGGAGTACGCCTGGCTGGGCTCGCGGCTGGGGCCACTTACGGAGGACGGCCGGGTCGACTACCTGGCCAAGGAGAACGAGGTCCGCTACCGGCAGGGCATCGACCAGCTGCTCAGCATGGCCGGCGAGCGGCGCACCTGTCTGCTGGGCGGACCGGCCGAACCCCAGGGCAGCCACCGCCACCAGCTGATCGCGCAAACGCTGCTCAGGCACGACGTGGGTGTCGTGCATCTCCTCCACGACGGAACCACCTGCACGGCGCACGCGGACCTGTTCCACGGCTGCCCGTAGCGGCGCGGGGCGGCAGGCCTTCGCCGTCGGTTGCTCACGGATCGATGGGCGGCGCTACTTGTCAGCGCGCAGCCAACTTGGGCGGTAGGTAGGGTCCATCATCCAGATCTCGTTCTCGGCGCAGCGTGCCAGTGCGTGCTTGGCGTCGAGCGCCACCACACGCTTGAACATCTCAATCGCCTGCTCGCTTTTGCCCAGGTTCTTGTAGATGAACCCCAGGTCGCAGACCAGTTGGATGTCGTCACCCTTGGAGTTGAGCAGATCGGTCAGCAGACGCTCCGCCTCGTCGTAGCGGCCGACGTCGAAGAGGGCGTGGGCCAGCGCAGCCTGGGTCTGGGCCGAGGGGTCGCTTTGGTACGCGGTTTTCGCCTCGGCCAGCACGCGCTGCTTGCGCTGCGCGTCGCCAGCCTTGGCCGTAGCCTTCGCGTCCCCAAACAGATAGTCGCGGCTCATACTGCTGGTGGCTCCTGTCCCTCAGCTGTCCTTACGGCGTAGCGGCGGTGCCGTGCACCCGGCAGGCGGCACCGATCCCCAGTCAAGTGTTATACCCTGGCTGTCCGAGCGGCAACCGCCTGTGCTAAGCGAGCAATTATATCCAATGACTGCCAGCTGTGCAGCCCGTGTTCACCGACATCCGTGGTCGGGCGCGGTCCTCGCCCGGCTGGTGTTACTGGGCCGGTGGGTGGGGGCCTCCCGTGCGGGGAAGACTGAAGTGGATGAACAGCGCAGCGAGGCCGATCGCCGCGGGTACCAGCGCGAATCCCAGCATGCGATAAGCGCCGCGCAGCGCGTCGGCGGCCCAGATGCCCAGGACCAGCGCCAACGCGACTGCCAGCAGGATGATCCCGGCCTTGAGGTTTCCCAGCGGATCGCCCTGCTCGCGTTCGTCCAGCTCCAGCTTGATCTCGCGCGGGTCGACGCCCTGCTCCAGCGCCTTCTCGTACAGATCCGCCAGCCGCTTGTTGCGGCGCGCCTTCAGCTGCATCCCGTAGACCAGGATGAAAGCGCTGATCCCGACCAGCAGCAACAGCAGACCAAGATTGCCCATGCGAGTTTCCTCACCTGGTGGGAGCGGCGGCCCGCCACCTAAGTTTCAAGCTGATTGTACAGGATGGCGGGTGGGGCGCCGAGCCAGTGCGTGGGCAGGTGCCGGTACGTACAATACTCCCCTGGTGCTGACAACGGACGTGCTGGTGGTGGGCGGTGGCCATGCTGGCTGCGAGGCGGCGCACGCCGCGGCGCGGCTGGGCTTGCGGTCACTGCTGGTCACGCTGGAGATGGAGGCCGTGGCCAGGATGAGCTGCAATCCCAGCATCGGCGGGCCGGCCAAGGGGCATCTGACCCGCGAGATCGATGCGCTGGGCGGCCTGCAGGGGGCCGTCACCGACGCGACCTACGTGAACCTGCGGATGCTCAACACCGGCAAAGGCGCCAGCGTGCAGGCACTGCGAGCCCAGAGCGACCGGTCGGCCTACAGCCGTGAGATGCGCCGCCGGCTGCAGGCCGCCCCCGGACTCGAGCTGCTGGCCGGCGAAGTAGCGGAAGTCCAGACCGAGCGGCCGGCGGGCCGGGCCAAACCGCGTGCCTGCGGCGCGCTGCTGACCGACGGACGGGAGATCAGGGCGCGGCGGGTGATCGTCTGCCCCGGGACGTTTACGCGCGGGCGCTGCTTCGTGGGCCGGGAGCGGTCCGTGGGTGGCCGGCTCGGCGAGTCTGCGGCCGACGCGCTGGGAGCGGGTCTGGCCTCACTGGGACTTAGCCTCCACCGGCTGAAAACCGGCACCTCGCCGCGCATCGCTCGCGGCAGCATCGACTATACGGCGCTGTCACCACAGCTTAGCGAGTGGCGGAGCGAGGGCTTCGAGGTCCTCGCACCGGCGATGCTGCCGGCCTGGTTTTTGCCCTGCTGGTTGACGCGCACCACCGCTGAGACGCGGCAGCTGATCATGGCCCGTCAGAGCGAGAGCGCGCTGCTCAGTGGGCTGATCGACGGTCCGGGTCCCCGTTACTGCCCGAGCATCGAGGACAAGATGCACCGGTTCCCCACTGCCCGCGGGCATCCCGTCTTCGTGGAACCAGACGGCCTGGACACGGACGTGGTCTATCTGCAGGGGCTGGCCACGTCGCTGTCGCAGGACGCGCAGCGGGGTTTTCTGGGCACCATTCCGGGGCTCGAGCGCGCGCGCGTCATCAAGCCCGGCTACGCGGTCGAATACGACGCGATCAACCCGCTGAACCTGACCGCGCAGCTGGAGAGCAAGGACATCGACTGCCTGTACTGCGCCGGGCAGTTCAACGGAACCAGCGGCTATGAGGAAGCCGCCGCCCAGGGCTTGGTGGCCGGCGCCAACGCGGCGCTGTCGCTGTTGGGGCGTGAGCCGCTGCCGCTGACCCGCGCGAACAGCTACACGGGAGTGCTGATCGATGATCTGACGACGCGCGGGACCGAGGAGCCGTACCGCATGCTGACGGCGCGAGCCGAACACCGCCTGCTGCTGCGCCACGACAATGCGGCCTTGCGCCTTGGACCGATCGCGCGCGACTGGGGACTGCTGACGGCTGTCCAGTGTCGGGGGCTGGAGAGTCTGCGTCGACGAGTCCACGTCGTAGCGGCGGAACTCGACCGGCGCAAGATCAGCATCGATCAGCAGCGGCGGCTGGGCGTCAATGATCGACGACCGCGCGGACTGAGAGCGACTGATCTCGTACGGCGCGGGATTCCGGCCGAGGCGGTGCTGGCCGACGACCTTGCGCGCGCGGATCACGGAGCTGCCAGCGACGAGGAGTTCCTGGGCGACTGTGCCTTGCGGCACGTCGAGATCGAACTGCGCTACGCCGGCTACCTGGATCGCGCACGGGCCGAGACCGACCGTGTGGCGCGCCAGGGCAACCTGCCGATTCCCGACGGGTTCGACTTCAGCGCCGTGCGCAGCATTCTCAAGGCCACCCGCGAGCAGCTGGACCGCGTCCGGCCGCTGACGCTGGGGCAGGCGGCGCGCGTACCCGGCGTGACGCCCGCCGACGTCGCCAACCTGCTGGTGGAGCTCAGACGACGCAGTTCAATCGGCTAGCCTGCCCCACGCGCTCGGACGGTGCGGCAGGCGCGCACGATGCCTCACTGCCGGACGGGTTCAATCCGCATGGTTGCGCGGAACGCGGTTGTGGTATAATCCGCAAGCTCCCCCAGTTCCACGCTTCAAAGTGGCGGGCGATCTATTGTCGATTCCCCCTTGAACTCCGGGAGTGGTGTTATTTGCGGAACATTTCCATCCCCGTGGCCCCTGGCCTGCCGGGGTTTGCTAGAGGGCTCCCATGACCGAGAAGCTGACGGCTGAACTGCTATCCACCATGACGCTTTCACGTCTCTACGAGTTGGCGCGCGAACACAGCATCAAGAACCCGCGCAAGTACAAGAAGGCGGAGCTGGTGGAGAAGATCCTCAGCGCCGTACCCGCCGAGGCCGAGACACGGCCGGCTGCGGCGGAGAGTGGCGGTGAGGAGCCTGCCGGCGCGTCGGCCGCCGCGCCCGCGGAGGCGCGTCCGGCAGAGGGCTCCGGCGGGGAGAAGCCGGCCTATGGGGCGGATTTCACGCCGCCCAGCCAGCAGGAGGAGAGCGACTACATCGAGGACGAGCAGGAGCAGAGCGATGCGACGGAACTGGCAGGACGACCGTCGGAACGCGGCGCCTATCCATCCAGCCAGCTGACCGGTTCACGCTCCCAGCGCCGCCAGTTGCGCTACGAGGATCGCGGACGAGGCCGGGAACGTCCGGATCGCGAGCGGGGCGGGCTCTCGGCGGGGGCCTCGCGCGATCTGGAGAATGCGGCCCTGGCCAAGGGTGTGCTGGAGATCATCGAGGACGCCAACTACGGGTTCATCCGCCAGCGGCAGTTCCGCCTCGGCGATGACGACATCTACGTCTCGATGAGCCAGATCAAGAAATTCGGCCTGCGCACCGGCGACGTGGTGGAAGGCTATGTCCGCCAGCCGCGCGAGCAGGAGCGCTACCAGAGCCTGGTCAAGATCGAGCGCATCAACGATGTGCCCTTCGAGGAGCAAACGCAGCGGATCAACTTCGCCAAGCTGACGCCGATCTACCCCAACCAGCGACTGCTGCTGGAGACCGATGAGAAGGAGCTCAGCACGCGGCTGATCGACCTGTTCTGCCCGATCGGGCGTGGGACGCGCGGCATCATCGTGGCCAAGCCCAAGGCCGGCAAGACGATCATGCTCAAGAAGATCGCCAACGCGATCGCGTCCAACCACGAAGACGTCGAGCTGATCGCGCTGCTGATCGATGAGCGCCCGGAGGAGGTCACCGATTTCGAGCGCAACATCAAGGGTGAGGTGATCTCCTCGACCTTCGACGAGAAGCCGGAGAACCACATCCAGACGGCGGAGCTGGTGATCGAGTACGCCAAGCGGCGCGTCGAGCAGGGCCGGGACGTGATGGTGCTGCTCGACAGCCTGACCAGGCTGGCGCGGGCCTATAACCTCACGTGCCCGCCGAGCGGCAAGACACTCAGCGGCGGGCTGGACCCGAACAGCCTCTACAAGCCCAAGCGCTTCCTCGGCGCGGCCCGCAAGATCGAGAACGGCGGCAGCCTGACGATTCTGTGCACCGCGCTGGTGGAGACCGGCAGTCGACTGGACGACATCATCTTCGAGGAGTTCAAGGGCACCGCCAACATGGAGCTGCACCTCAGTCGCGAGCTGGCTGACAAGCGGATCTTCCCCAGCGTCGACATCATCAAGAGCGGTACTCGCCACGAGGAGCTGCTCTACAACGGCGACGAACTGGACGTGGTCTGGCGGCTCAGAAAGATGGTGGCGGACATGGATGAGGCCGAGCGGATGAACCGCCTGATCACGCGGATGTATCAGACCGCCAGCAACCTCGAGCTGATGATGATCATCCAGCGCGCCACCGAATAGCGGGCGGCAATCACATCCGAGCCGAGACCAGCCTTACGCCGGGATCAATCCGCGCTCTGGCCCCGTGCGGCGATATAATGAACCAGTTCGATTCGTTTCTGGACGGAATGAAGGGTGTCTCAACCGCAACTTGTCCGCGTGGATGACCTCCAGCCCGGAGACCAGCTGGGACGCGACATCATGGTCAGTGATTTCGTGATGTTGCGGCGCGGAACGGTGCTGACCGCAGCCCATATCGCGCGGATCAAGCGTCTCCGTCTGGAGGAAGTGCTGATCGAGCTGCCCGGTCCGGGAGAGCTGCAGCTGGACATCTCCCCCGTCGAACTCGACGCCCGGTCGCTGGCCGACGACGAGCAGCCGACGTGGATGTCGCAGGCCACCTTCAGCCAGCCCGTACCGTTGCCGGAGCTGGGCGCCGCCGAACGCCTGCTGTTCGCCAGAAAGCAGGAGATTCGCACCGAAGCTGGGCTGGAGCCTTGTATCGATCCGGAGCGCGAAGCGGAACTGACCAAAGGCGTTCATGCCACGTTTATCGCGTCAGCTGTTAGCGGCGAGGTCGACCTCGATAGGCTGGGGGAACTGGCCGACCAGCTGTCGGAGGGGCTTCAGACCTCCAACGGCCGCTATGTCGGATTCACTGATGTGGAGCAATACGGGCAGGTGCTGGCGGCCCGCAGCGTGTTGTCTTCGAAGATCTACAGCTTCTCGGGATTCGCCAACGGTCAGTACCCCATGCAGGAGCAGCTGCGTGGCCACCTGGCACTGGCGAACGGCTTCGCCCTGATGCCCGCGAGCCTGTCGGAGTCGGGACTGGCCGGTGTCTGGAAGGACAAGGAAGCACTCAGCCAGGGTCTGCTGAGATACTACGGGTGGCTCCGCCAGCAGGGCTTCGGTGACGACGATGCGCTCGAGCAACAGCTTTCTTGCCTTGAGCGCCACGACGGCAGCGGTCTGCCACGCGGCCTGAGCGGCGACGAGATTCCACAGCTCAGCCAGAACTGGTCGTTGGCCTGGCACTACAGCGGCCAGCTGCTGAGCGTGCCTTCGCGTCCGCGGGTCAGCCCCCATCAGGCGGCAGTCGGCCTCGTTCAGCAGTCCGGGCGGGCGTTCTCCGGCGCCGCCGTGAATGGCTTTCTGCGCAGGATCGGCTACTACCCGGTCGGCTCGCTGGTGGAATTGAGTGACGACAGGCTGGGGCTGGTCGTTCAGCAGAACCGGCAGGCGTTGCTGAAGCCCGTGGTGCGGATCGTCGACAGCGACGGCAAGGTTGGCAAGGTTCTCGACCTCCAACAGGAAAGCCGGGTATTCCTCTCGCGCCAGGTGATGGAGTACTAGGATGCACGCGGTGGTGGCGGCGGGGGGGATTGCGTCAGACGGGCTGCGGGCGATGGGCGTCGAGCGGGTGCCATTGCTGCGGGTCGGAGGTGAGACCATTCTCAGTCGGACCTGCCGGCAGCTGCTGGCCGGCGGGTGCGAGGCCGTGCACGTTCTGGCGCCGGATGAGGTCCCGCTGCCGGAGCATTCCGCAGTCAGGCGGGCCCATTACTCGGGCGCGGTGGTGGAGGATCTACTGGCCTGCGTGGCCACCGCGACCGCGGGTGATGCAGTGCTGGTCGCCGGCGGCGACATGCCGCTGCTCAGCAGCGAAGCCGTTGCGGCCCTGGCGGCGGCGGGGCAGCGCGGCGCAGTGGACCTCGTATACCCGATCGTGGCCCGCTCGCTCATCGAGCAGCGCTTCGCCGGCAGCCGGCGCACGTATCTGCGGCTGCGCGACGGTGTGTATACCGGCGGCAATGTGTTCTGGCTCAGGCGCGATTGGCTGCTGGGGCAGGGCCCGCTGCTGCGCGAGCTCTTCGAGCAGCGCAAGGACGTGCTGGCGATGGCGCGGCGGTTCGGCCTGCTCTTCTTCCTGCGCGTGCTGACCGGCTGGGCCAGTCTGCGCTACCTGGAGCACCACCTCGGCCACGTGGTGGGCGGCAGGCTGTGCGCCGCGGTTCTGCCCTACCCGGAGATCGCCGCCGATCTGGACAAGGTGGCTGATCTGGAGACCTTTGCGGCCCACCTTGACCAATGGTAGTCTTGATACACCTGTATCGCGGGCCGGTGACACGGTGCGAGCCCGCAGCCAGTATGTCGTAGCCAGGCGGCCTGGTCGGCGCACGAGTCAGGAGTCATGCAATGAACACCCGGCATATAATGGTGCGTCGATAACGGAGGAGAGTTATGCATAGAGCGGCAGTCCTTGTCATGGTGATCGTGTTGAGCTGGGTAGCCCCGGCTCTCGCGAATGAACTTGAAGTGCAGTGGACCGGCGACGAGGCGGAGAGCTTCGAGTACCTGACCGACCATGCGCACTTCACGGTCTTCTACTCGCCCGAGGACTGGCCGGACGTGCTGTGCTCCGAGGTGCAGTTCTACGCGCGCCGCTTCGGCGATACGGAGAACATCTTCGGGACGGTGGTTGTCTACGGCCCGCCGGAAGACACCGGCGAGTTCCGAGGAGGCTCACGCGAGCATCGTCTGTCGGTGCTGGCGCGCAACCAGTTCATGCTGGCTGATGTTCCGGAGGACGGCGGCTGGATCACCGTCGGTGTGGCACCGGTCGCGGTCGGCAGTGAGTTCGCGGTCGCGGTGTACACCTACAGCAACGAGGATCGGGGAGTGGAGTTGGGCCTGGCGGCAACGACGGGGGAAAGCTCCCAGTCCGGGACGTTCCGCATGACCAAGGTAAAGACCCCGGATGAGATCACCACGACCGACCACTACACCTGGCGCGGTGGCAACATGGACTGGATGATCCGTGCCCGCGTCAGTTCGACCGTCTCACCGGACGACGTAGTTGACGCAAGCGCAATCGAGGGCCCGGACTACGCCTACCTCGATGATGGCACCGCCGAGGGCTTCTACACCAGTCAGAAGAACGGTCCGCTGGTCCGCTTCACCAATGCCGGCAGCCGGGTGGTGGACGAGGTCTACGTGCATGCCCACCTGGTCGGCGACTGGTTTGAAACCGATCGTGCCGCCTCGGTCTATCTGCTGGATCGGGATCTGAGGATCCTGCAGCGCAAGCGGCTGAAGTACAGCAACTACGCGACGGAGCCATCCTGGGGCCTCGTCGATTTCGACAGCATCACGGTGACCGCCGACTTCTACGTGCTCGTCGAACCGATCAGCAGGCCCGACGTGCAGATGATGATCGGTTGCGACGAATCCGGTGAGAATCTCGGCAGCCAGTGGGGCACCGCCGGCTCGGTGCTGGCCTGGGGCAGCGAAGCGCCGGAGGAAAGCGCGAACTGGATGGTGCGCGTCCACTACGAGCAGTAGGCGAGCGCGGCTTGTGCGCCGGCGCCAATCGGGTACAATAGGTCACCCGAGTTGCGGTGCGGGACGGAAAGACGCTGCACCGCGCAAGGACAGTGCGATGGTGAGGCACGGAGGTACAGCTCACAGCTGGAGCCTGGTCCGCCCCGCGTAGGCGGGGCTCACGCACGCGCACCGGGATGGAGCTGCCCCACATCCCGCCTGATTGTCCGATCCCCGGCACGATCACGGCATTTCTGGTGTAATCGAGCATCCCGGTGGAGCGTTTGCCCGGGCAGCCGCCCGGCAGGTGGGGCAATCCAGCAAACCAGGACATCGAGATGAGCGAGCAAGCGACACACAAAGCAGGCCAGCCGCGGATGAGCGAGCGCTATGACTTCCACGCGGTCGAGGCGCGCTGGCAGCAGGTCTGGGAGGACCGCGGGACCTTCGAAGCGCCGGACGACGATCCCCGACGCAAGCTGTACGTGCTGCAGATGTTTCCTTATCCGTCGGGTGAGCTGCACGCCGGACACATTCGCAACTACGTGATCGGCGATGCCGTGGCCCGCTTCTGGCGCATGCACGACTTCAATGTCATGCACCCGATGGGTTTCGACTCCTTCGGGCTGCCCGCCGAGCAGGCGGCGATCGACCGCGGAGTCCAGCCCGCGGACTGGATTGAGCACTGCGTCAGCAACAGCCGGCGGCAGTTCAAGCGCTACGGTTTCTCCTTCGACTGGTCCCGTGAAGTGGTCACCAGCGATCCGGCCTACTACCGCTGGACCCAGTGGCTGTTCCTCAGGTTCTACGAGATGGGCCTGATCTATCGCAAGGAGGTCGAGGTCAACTGGTGCCCGGAGCACGGTGTGCTGGCCAACGACGAGGTCAAGGAAGGATGCTGCTGGCGCTGCGAGTCGCCGGTGGTCAAGAAGAAGATGGCGCAGTGGAACATGCGCACCTCGCAGTACGCCCAGCGGCTGCTGGACGGACTGGAACTGATTCCGGGCTGGACCGAGGGCGTGCGCACCATGCAGCGCAACTGGATCGGACGCAGCGAAGGCACCGAAATCGTGTTTGACGTGCCGGCGCTGCACGGCAAGCTGCCCGGGGAGCTGGAGGCGCAACTGGCCGTATTCACGACGCGGGTGGACACCATCTTCGGCTGCACCTTCATGGCGATCGCTCCGGACCACCCGCTGGCCGAGTACCTCGCCGCCGCGGGTGCCACCAGCGCCGAGCTGCGGAAGTTCGCGGAGGAGAGCGCGCGGGAGGACGTGCAGTACACGGTGGCCGAGGAGAAGCCCAAGCGTGGCTTGAGGCTGGGCGTGGATTGCGTCAACCCGTTCAACGGCGAGGAAATCCCGATCTTCGCCGTCAACTACGTGGTCAGCGATTTCGGCACTGGCGCGGTGATGGCCGTTCCGGCCCACGACACCCGCGATCACGCCTTCGCCCGCGAGTACGATCTGGTGATCCGCCAGTCGATCGCGCCCGCCGAGGGCGACCTGGCGGCGCCGATCGAAGCCGCGGCCTACGCGGAGAAGGGCGTCTGCGTCAACTCCGGCCCATACGACGGTTTGGACTTCGCGCGGGCCAAGGAAGCGATGGACGAGTGGCTGGCGGGCGAAGGTCTGGGCGGCGCGGCGGTGCAGTACCGGCTACGTGACTGGAATATGGGCCGCCAGCGGTTCTGGGGCGCACCGATCCCGATGGTCTACTGCGAGCAGTGCGGCTGGCAGCCGGTGCCGCCGGATCAGCTGCCGGTGCGCCTGCCGGAGCAGGCCGACTACAGCGATATCCGCGTCAGTCCGCTGGCCAATGACGAGCAGTGGCAGCGGGCCACCTGCCCGGCCTGCGACGGGCCTGCGCGGCGCGACACGGACACCATGACGACGTTCATGTGCAGCGCCTGGTACTTCCTGCGCTTCTGCGATCCGCACAACGATCGGGCTCCGTTTGATGCCGAGAAGGCCCAGGCGTGGCTGCCGGTCGACTACTACGTGGGCGGCAAGGAGCACGCGGTGGGGCACCTGCTTTACAGCCGCTTCGTCACCCAGGCGCTCTGCGATGACGGGATGCTGGCGTTGAGCAAGCCCGATCACGAGCAGCGGTTGCCGGAGCTTGCCGACGAGCCGTTCCGGCGGCTGTTCAACCAGGGCATCGTTTACAAGGACGGCGCCAAGATGAGCAAGAGCCGTGGTAACGTAGTCAGCGCTGACGAGTTGGCCGAGCAGTACGGCGCGGATACGGCACGGCTGTTCGCCTTTTTCGGCGGCCCCGCCGAGCAGGACCTGGAATGGACGACCAGCGGGGTCGAGGGCTGCCATCGGTTCCTCAAGCGGGTCTGGCGGCTGGCCCGCGAAGTGCAGGCCGCGCGCAGTGATCTGGACCATTGCGACGACCACTGCGAGGCCGCGGTGCGCGCTGCCCACGCCGCAGTCGCCGGCGTGACAGAGGACATCCGAAACTGGCGCTTCAACACCGCGGTGGCCAAGCTGATGGAGTTCCTCAACGCACTGGAGGGTGAGTGGCAGCGGACGGGCGGCGAGGACAGCGGCGGGGCGTTCAGCTTCGCCATCCAGACGCTGGCGCCGCTGCTCAGCCCGTTTGCCCCGCACATCGCCGAGGAGCTCTGGCAGCAGTTCGGTGGGCTGGGCCTCTGCTGCGACAGCGACTGGCCGATCCACGATCCGGACCTGCTGGTGGAGGAGACCGTGGAGCTGCCGGTCCAGGTCAACGGCAAGGTGCGCGGACGGATTACAGTCGCAACCGGTGCTGCCGAGGATGAGGTCATGGCAGCGGCGCTCAGCGACGAGCGCGTCAGGCAGTGGCTGGAGGGCAAGCAGCTGGTCAAGCAGATCTACGTGCCGGGCCGGATGATAACGTTGGTGGTGAAGTAGAGCGGCTCTGCCCATTTGTCCGTCTGCGCTACAATAGCCGCGAGGCGGAGGAATTGAAGTACCTGCAGGGCATGCTTGAGTTCATCGGGGGCGTTACCATCCTGACGGGCAACGTGCTGCGGCTCCTGCTGCGCGGACGGCTGAATTTCTCGCTGCTGGTACAGCAGATGGCCGTGCTCGGCGTCAACTCGATTCCGATCTCGGTGCTGGTGTTGTGCTTTGCCAGCGCGGTATTCACGTACATCATCGCCGGCGAGCTGGTCGAGCGGGGGGCCGCGCACTGGACGGGCGGCCTGCTGATGATTGTGCTGCTGCGTGAGTTTATTCCGGTGTTCACCGGCATCGCGCTGGCGGGCAAAATCGGTGCACCGATTACCAGCGAGATTGGCACGATGAAGATCAGCGAGCAGATCGACGCGCTCAAGGCGCTGTCAACCGATCCGGACTGGTATCTGACGCTGCCACGGGTGCTGGCGGGCATAATCATGATGCCGGTCGTTGCCGTCTTCTCGGGCTATGCTGGCTGGTTCGCCGGCTACCTGACGGCTCATCGGGAAACCGACATCTCCTATCTGATGTTCAAGTCGAGCGTCAGTACGCTGGTCGACGTCAGTGATTACGTCATGTGCGTGGTCAAGTGCGTGGTATTCAGCGCCGTGATCGTCCTGACGGCGTGCTACATGGGCTTCCGCGCGGAGGGCGGCGCCGCCGGCGTGGGACGGGCGGTCACCAACGGCGTGGTGGTCAACATCGTGCTGCTGTTTGTGTTCGACCTGTTGCTGACGATGGTGATGACGAAATGATCGTCTTTGAAGACGTGCGGGTGAGGTTTGGCCGGCAGCAGGTGCTGCGCGACGTGAATCTGCATGCCGCGGAAGGCCGGATCACCGCGATCGTCGGTCAGTCCGGGTCCGGCAAGTCCACGGCGCTCAGGCTGATGATGGGCCTGATCGTGGCCGAGGCAGGCCGGATCATCATTGACGGGCAGGACGTCACGGACCTGGGAGAGCGCGAGTGGTTCGCGGTCAGGCGCAAGATGGGCATGGTGTTTCAGAACTCGGCGTTGTTTGACAGCCTGACCGTCTGCCAGAACGTCGGGTTCTTCCCGCACTTCGTTGACGGCGTATCGTGGCGCCGGGTCCGGGCCCAGGCGATGGAAATGCTGGCCGAAGTCGGGCTGGAGGATCACGCGCTCAAGCTGCCGGGCGAGCTGTCCGGCGGGATGCGGCGGCGGGTGGCGCTGGCGCGCAGTCTGATCTACCGGCCCAAGATCCTGCTCTACGACGAACCGACCACCGGGCTGGACCCACAGATGATCGCAGTGGTTAACGAGCTGATCCTGGAGATGAGTGAGAGATACGGCGTCACCAGCGTGGTTGTCACACATGACCTGGAGTGCGTGCATGAGGTAGCCGACCATGTAGTACTGCTGGAAAACGGCGTGGCCGTGACGGTCGGATCGGCACATCAGCTGCTGGTCAGTGATGATCCGGCGGTGCTGGCTTTCACCGGCAACTGGCGCAGGACGATCCAGGGCTACGCACAGGAACTGGCCGGCGATTAGCAGCAATCTGCGAACCGGTTGCAGATGCGGAGGAGGATGAAGGATGGAAACCAGGGATACTACTTTGAAGGTGGGGCTGGTGATCGGGGCGGCAATCATCCTGGGCGTACTCGGATTCATGGTGCTGCAGGACGTGCAACTGAGGGGTACAACGGAAATCTACTACGTCGACTACGATTCCAGAGAGGGAACCAGCGAAGGCACGCCCGTGCGGATGCACGGCAACCCGATCGGCAAGATCGTCTCGTTTGACATGCTGCCGGCGGGGGCGCGGGCGACGCTGCGGCTGAAGACTGAGTACAACGATAAGCCCGTGCAGCTGTATCCCGAGTTTGTGTTTGTCGTCGCACAGGACGACCTGTTCGGCGAGAAGTACGTCAGTGTGGTTGATCCCATCTCAGACATCAACGAGATCGCGGACCGGCTGGTGGATGTGTTGGACAGCATCATGGAGCTCGCTGCGTCAGACGCGCAAACTGTCCGCGAGAGCGGGGACTACAGCGTGAGAAGAGCGGAGCTGACGGCCGTCTACAACCAGTTAGCCAGGCTGGTACAGGACCCCAGACAGCTCAGACACTGGAGGCCGGTTCTGGCCGATGTCGAGGAACTCAGCACCAATCTTGCCAGCCTCGCCGCGCCGCTGGACAAGCGCGTCATCGATCCGGAGGTCCTGCAGGGCGTCATCGAGGATGTGCGCCTGACAACGGATTCCCTGGAGAAGACGCGCAGCGCCGTGATCAAGGCCAAGAGCGACATGAACGTCAGAGCGCAGGTAGCACCGGAGTTCGTATTCACCGGTCATAACCGCTCCGGCATCGGCAACATGCTCGCCGGTGCATTCACCGAGACAATGAACGAAGCAGGTATATCCGGTGCGCTGGAGGCGGTCATCAGCGTTATGGGCAGCGAATCACTGCAGGAGAGCCTCGTGCGCTTTGAGGAGACGCTGACCAACATCAATGCCCTGGTGCTCTCAGTCAGCGAGGTTGTGACCGGCAGCGAGGGCTATGTCACCGGCTCCCTGGCCAACGTGCACGCCATGAGCGAGAACTTCCGGTCGATGAGCGAGGACTTGCACGCGCTGAGCAGCATGCTGGCGGAAGCGGCGACCGACCCGCAGGAGCGTGCCCGCTGGGAGCGCGTGCTGGTCAACATCGAGCAGACCACGGCCAATATCAACAGCCTGACCGCGTCGCTCGATGAACTGGCCGGCGATGATGCACTGCAGCAGGACATCAAGGACAGCGTGCGCCTGACCAGGGAGACCTTGGAGGAGACCAAGGAGACCGTCGTGCGGTTCCAGGATACGCTGGACAACGTGGACAGCACGCTGGAGAGCGCCGACTCGCTGATGGGAACGGCGGAAGGCACGATCGTCGAGGCCAAGGACAAGCTGGACAAGCTCGGCCGGGTCGGCGACGCGATCGAGATCAAGATGGGCCTCAACGTGCGGGCGGTCGATTTGGATGATAACCAGTCGCTGGGCAATGAGGACGTCTACGTCGGCGACCTTAATGCTGCCGTCGGCTACGAGGATACTTACGTCTACTTCGGGGCGGACGATATCGGTGAAGAGAACAACTTCAACCTGATGATGGGCTACGGCGACCTGGCGGGCCTGAGTTTCCGCGGCGGCGTCTATCGGGGCGAGCTGGGTCTCGGCGCGGCCTACTACGGTGACCTGGGCGCGGAGGTGACCTGGTACGACACCGAGGATCCCAAGGTCAACGCCTACGGCTACATCCCGATCGCGGACAAGCTCAACCTGGTGGTCGGGGGCGAGGACCTGGGCAACGACCCGATGGCCAGTGTCGGCGTGGGTGTCGAGCTGCAGTAGTGCGTCGAGGTCCCTGCGGTGCCGGGTCAGTCCGATTCGGTCAGCGATTCCGCCAGCATCGCGGCGGTGTAGTCCACGTCCTCCAGCGTCATCGACGGGAACAGCGGCAGTGTGATGCTGCGGCGCGACAGGTCGGCCGCCACCGGTGTCCGGGTGCCGGCTGTGCCGTACTGCTGGCGATAGAGCTCCGTCTCCGTCAGACAGACGTAATGCACGTAGGCCTCGACCTGGCGGGCCCGGAGGCGGTGGATTACCTGATCGCGCGGTGGGCTGGCCAGCGGATTGTCGGTGTCGGCGGCCTGCTCCGCACTGCCCTTCAGCAGCGCATCGCTCAGCCGGACCAGGTAGAGGTGATGCGCCGGCTTGACATCTGCGGGATAGCTCAGCGGCGTCACGCCGTCGATCCCGGCCACCAGCTCGTCGTAGCGCTGCACCAGCCGCCGGCGGCGCTCCCAGTTCTCGTCCAGCTTGCTGAGCTGCACCAGTCCCAGCGCGGCCTGCAGGTCGTACATGTTGTACTTGTAGCCCGCCGCGATGATGTCGTAGAGCCTGAACCCGCCGTCGCCACCGGCGCCGGCGTAGCGCTGCCAGGCGTCGGCGCTCATGCCGTGCAGTCCCAGCACGGCGGCGCGGCTCCGGTCATCCTCGCTGCGGCAGGTCAGCATGCCGCCCTCGCCCGTGATCAGGTTCTTGGTGGAATAGAAGCTGTAGGCGGCGAAGCGTGTCGCAGGGCCTGACGCCACGCCGACCGGATGCCCGTGGTGCTCGGCTTCGACCGCGTGCGCGCAGTCCTCGATGACGAACAGCCCGTGCTGGTTGGCCAGGCGATGCAGCGCCTCCATGCGGGCCGGAATGCCCGCGAAGTGCACCACGATGAGCGCGCGGGTCCGCGGCGAGATCAGGCGCGCGACGTGCTCGGGGTCAATGGTATGCGTGTCCGGCAGCACGTCGGCGAAGACCGGAGTCGCCCCGCAGTGAACAACGACGTTGGCGCTGGCGGCGAAAGTCAGCGCCGGAACGATGACCTCGTCGCCGGGGCCGATGCCGGCGGTCGCCAGCGATAGGTGCAGCGCCGCGGTGCAGGAGTTGGTGCCCAGGGCAAACGGCGCGCCGACCCGGCGGGCGAACTCCTGTTCGAAACGCTGGGTACGCGGACCGCGGGTCAGCCACCCGCTGCGCAGCGCTTCCACGAGCGCCTGTTCTTCAGCGGCCCCCATATCGGCCTGGTGCAGCTTCAGCATCTCATCGCGCATGAAACAGATTCCTCCGCCGGGCGTCCTACAGCCATTATCGGTCATGGAGTCGATGTTGTTGCGCACAGGTATAATGCCTCACTGGGCAATTATCTGGGATGGAATCTGTTTGAGGGGTTAGATATGCGGTTTGCCTTTCTATTTGCAGTTCTGGGCCTGCTGATCGCGGCCACGCCGGCACTGGCGGTGGACGACTTCTACGGTCCGGAGACGGACTCGACCTACGACGACAGCCGGAGGCCTGATCTGGGGATCACACCCGAGCGCTATCAGCGCGACCGCACGGGGGCGGGCAGGATGACGATTGGAGACTCGGCCTGGGAGGAGCTCTACATCAGCGACGTCCACGTGGGGCCGTTCATGGACCGGCTCTATGAGGTGCTGACCCGCGAGGACTGGCTGGGTCAGTATCCGCAGGTGGCCGGGATTGCCGAGTTTCTGCACGAAGCTGGGTTCTTCAGCCTGGAGCGCCTCTATTCGGAGTATCAGGCCAGCGGCGACTACATCTACATCATGGGCCACGAGGGGTTTGAGGATCTCGACCCGGAGAGCTACTACGGCCGCTTCCTGGCTCTGCCCGATGCTGAGCTGAGAACCGCCGAGCATGTTTCCGGCGACCACATGCTCTACATCGCGATCAACAACCTCCACGAGATGATGCTGATCTACGCCGACTACATGATGGCGTCGATGGAAATGGCCCAGCAGATCTCCGGCGAGGAGATGGACGGCGACATGGCCGAGTTCCAGGAAATCTTCGGGATGATCGAGGCCTTCCAGCTGGAGGAGTTGCTGGGTAACGTCGTTACCGGCGAGGTGGCGCTGGTGCTCTACGACCTGCCGCCGCTGGAGCAGCTGGTGCTGGGCGACATCCAGCCCGATGACATCGAGATGGCGTTGATGGTTGGAATCAAGGACGCGGAGTACGTCGGCGGCATGATTGCCAACTATGGAAGCAGCGTGGGGCTGATGGGACGGGAGTACGAAGACGATGACTGGTCGTACTACATCATGCAGGGCGAAGAGAGCATCGGCCTGATGTTCAATGATGAGCTGCTGATCGCCTCGCCGAACATCGAATCGACGCGCAGGCACGTGCAGGATGCCCTCGCCAACGGTGGGCTGGAGATCGCGCCGTGCCAGATGTACTTCGATCTAAACGTTGCGGCCCTGCACGACAACCTGCTGGAGCCTGGCGCCCGGCTGGCGATGGCGGAGTTCGGCGGCGACATCACGCTGCCCGTCGAACCCATGAGCTACCTGGTCAGCCTGCCGGAGAGCGACAACCTGGGGCACCTGACGGTTGCCTCCTATTACGACGACGGATACACGGTGGAGATGGAGATGAAGAAGGCCGTTGTGCAGTACCTGGTGTACTACGGTGGGCTGGCGCTGTGCGGCGCCGCGCAGAGCGGGGTCTTCAACTAGCCAGCCGGACGATCGAGACAAGGCGCCCTGGTACCGTGGTTCAGCGGGCCCCGGTGCCGGGGCGGGTCGCTTTCCGCTGCGGCTACATCGTGTCGCCGTAGTAGTAGCCGATCGCCGCGGCGTCGTGCTCCGTGATGACGCCGTCCAGGTTGGTGTCGAAGAACGGCACGTAGCCCGTGTCCTCGCTGGTGCGTCCGACCATGCCGGAGAAGCCCAGCAGATCGTCATCGTTGACGATGCCGTCGTTGTTGGTGTCGCCCAGCTGATTGAACAGGTACACCGGCACCGTCTTGGGGGGGCCGGGCACTTCGCTGCTGTCGTAGTAGTACACCAGCAAATGTGCCAGCTGGTTGTGCTGGTCGCCCGGCACGTCCAGCAGCACCTGGAACGGCGCGGCGTCGTCACTGACGGTCACGTCGTAGAGGTCGACGCTGCCCAGTGGCTGGAAGTCCAGCGCGAAGCGCACCCGCGCCACGTTGTCCGGATTGAGCACCGAGGCTCCCAGCTGCAGCTGTTGCGGCACCGATCCCAGCACGCTGTAGTCCGCCACGGACACGCCTTCGATCGACGGGATATCCTCGGCATACTCCATGGCGATGGTGAACTTGTCGACCCACCAGCCCGCGGGCTGCTCGGTATTCTCGCCGGATGTCTCTTCGTCGCTTTCCATCAGCAGCACGATGTGAATCTGGTCTCCGCTGTAGGCGCTGAGGTCGATCTCGACGCGCGCCCACGTCGGCTGGTAGCCGCTGAACAGCGCCTGGCCGCCGCCGTTGAGTTCCGCCGGCACGAAGCTGAGGCCGTCGTCATCACTGATGTAGACCAGGGCGCGGTCGGCCTGGCCGCCGCCGTCCTCGATGTTGTAGCGCTGGTAGAAGACCATCGTTGGCTGGTCCTCGGCGAACAGGTCGATCCGGCGCGAGACCAGCGCGTCGACCTCGAAGCCGCCGTAGGTCTGGTCACCGGCACCGAAGTACTTGCAGGTCGGCCCGTCATAGGCTCCGGTGGATAGATCGCTCCAGGCACCGGCTCCGCCGCTGGCGACGTCGTCGGCCGTCCATCCCGACTCGATGCTCTTAATGCTGGACAGCAGGTTGGGGTGGTACGTCTTGACGTCCATCGGCAGGAGGTCGCGCCCCGCGCCGTCGAAGCTCTCGGTGATCGGGAAGTTGCCCGTCGAGTTATCGACGATCAGCCGCAGCTGCTCCTTGGACTCGAGCTGGCCGAGCACGCCGACGAACTCGACGTTGGCGATGCCGAAGTTGATGCTGCTGGTGTCGATGGTGAAGGTCCAGGGGCCGTGCTCGCGGCTTTCGACCAGGAAGCTGTTGAGATAGCAGTCGATGCGGTCCGGGTCGCCGATCACCTCCAGCGTCAGATTCAGGGTGCCGGAGTGGATGAGCCGGGTCGGCCTAGGGGGCGTCATGTGGATCGGCGTGACTTCCATCAGCGCGGCGGCGATGTCGAGGCGCCCCACCGTGCCCTGGGTGAAGCCGGTGGTCGGCGCCGTGTTGTTTTCCAGCAGGTTGCGGATCTCGTGATTCTCGAGCGTGGGGTCCAGGCTCCACAGCAGCGCGGCTGCGGCGGCGACCAGTGGGCTGGCGAAGCTGGTGCCCGCCGAGGTCGTCCAGTTGCCGTAGTCGCTGTCGCTGTCCCGGCCGCAGCTCTTGATCCCCAGGCCGGGCGCCGCCATGTCCACGTACTGGCTGTAGTTGGAGAAATCGGCGCGGGCGTCGGCGATGTCGGTCGCACCGACGCTGATGGCGTTGGCGTAGTCGCTGGGGTAGTGCGGATCGGTTACGCCGTCGTTGCCCGCTGAGGCGACGAATATTCCGCCGAATCCCCAGATCTGATCGACGAGGCTCTCGATGCCGGGATTGGTGTGGTAGTCGCCCCAGCTGAGGCTGATCACCTTGGCGCCGAGGTTCCAGCCCAAGGCGCAGCCCTCGTAGATGCGCGCGTCGCTGGCCAGGCCGCCGTCGCTGATCTTGATCGGCATGACCTCGCAGTGGTGCGCTGCCCCGACGATCGTGCGGCCGTTGTTGCCCTCGGCCGCGATCTGGCCGGCGATGAACGTGCCGTGGCCGTCGAGATCCTCGACTGTGTTGTCGTCGTTGGCCACGTCGAGCTTCTCGTCGGGAAACTCCACCTGTGGGTCGAGCACCTGGGCCTGCAGCTCCTCGTGCGTGATCCTGACGCCGGTATCGACCACCGCCACCTTTACGGCGTCGTCGCCGCGCGTGATGCCCCAGGCGTCGGCGCACTCGATCTTGTGCAGGCTCCAGAGCGGCGAGTACAACGGTCCCGCGCCCGAACTCATGATGAAGTCCGGGTCATTGGGCACGAACGAGTCGTGCTTGAACAGCATGCTGAAGCTGGCGTATTCGATGGCGTCCGCGAATTCCGACCGCAACCTGGCCAGAATCGCCTCACCGTCCGCGTCGGCGCCGATTCTGAAACCGGCGACGTTGATCGCCCCCCAATAGACCTGGGAGTCGATCTCCAGTCCGTAGCGTGCCGCGATCGCGTCGGTCAGCGACTCGAAGCCCGGGTTCTGGCGCAGAATCGCGTTGCGGCAGTCCGCGGCCCGCTTGCCCACCGAAGGGACGGCGGCGCTGATGCCCTTGGGCAGCCGCGCGGTTTCCAGGTACTTGACCGTGATGCTCAGCGGATCGTAGTCCACGCCGGGCTCGCCCGGATCGTTCAGCCAGGCCTGCCACTCGTCCAGGTCCGTCGTCAGGTCGCCCGGTGCGTCCGCCTGGGTCTGAGCGGCCGAGGACTGCTGGCTGTCCCTGTCCGGCGGCTGGATGCTCGTCGACTGGCCGCCGCAGCTGATCAGCAGTGCGGCGCACAGCAGCGGTGTGATGTGTGCTAGTGATCGATGCAAATTGGCATCCTCGTATGTGGTCGGCTTAGCGGTGGCGCTAGCATACCTATTATACGCGTGAACCCGCGGAGATAACCTGAGAGGCCGGCTGTCGCCCGGTGGCTCGCGCGGTAGAATCTGCCCCATGTCTGAAGCGAAACCGGTCCGTCTCCGATTCGCCCCGTCACCAACGGGCTACCTGCACACCGGCGGCGCCCGCACTGCGCTGTTCAACTGGCTGTGGGCCCGGCAGTGCGGCGGTCGGTTCATTCTGCGCATCGAGGACACCGACGAGCAGCGCAGCACGGAGGAATCGACGCGCGCGATCCTGGACGGCCTTCAGTGGCTGGGCCTCGACTGGGATGAGGGACCGGATCCCGCCCCGGAGCGATTCGGCGAGTCGCTCGGTCCGCATGGCCCCTATTTCCAGAGCCGGCGCAGCGACCGGCATCGCCGGCTGCTTGAGCGTCTGCTGGCCGAGGGCAAGGCCTTCTACTGCCCGGCCAGCGCGGAGGAGATGATGACAGCGGACGGCAGCAAGCGGCTGCTCTCGCCCTGGCGCGATCTCAGCTCCGCCGAGCAGCGGACGCGGCTGGACGAGGCGGACGGCCGCCTGCCGATACGCTTCAGATGCCCGCTGGGCGAGGAGGTGGCCTGGGACGACGCCGTGCGGGGCCCGGTGCGCTTTCAAAGCGACGAGATCGGCGACTTCATCTTCGTCAAGAGCGACGGGCAGCCGCTCTACAACTTCGCGGCCGTCTGCGATGACGCGGAGATGCAGATCACACACGTGCTGCGCGGCGAGGACCATATCAGCAACACGCCCAAGCAGATCCTGCTCTACCGCGCGCTGGGCCTCACCCCTCCGATCTTCGGCCACGCGCCGCTGATCGTCGGGATGGATCGCGCGCGTCTCAGCAAGCGCCACGGCGCGACGCAGGTGGGCGCCTACCGCGAGTTGGGGGTGCTGCCCGAGGCGCTGGTCAATTTCCTGCTGTTGATCGGCTGGGCGCCCAAGGACAACAAGGAGCTGTTCAGCCGTGATGAGATGATCGAGTACTTCAATCCGGCGGACATCGGCAAAAGCGCCGGCGCGTTCAACATCGAGAAGCTCCATCACTTCAACGGCCTCTACATTCGGGCGCTGACCCCCGCGCAGTTCGTCGAGCGCCTCAGACCCTACCTGCCGGCGGGCTGGATCGAGCATCGCGGGGAGGAGTACGCCCAGGCGGCGCTGGCGCTGTACCAGGACAAGGTTGTGCTGCTCAGCGAGATCGAGCAGCACGCCTGGTACTTCTTCCGCGAGCCGGCGGAGGCCGACCTGAGCGAGCAGAGCGTGGCGAAGTTCCTGACCGGCAACGAGCACGCCCCGCGGATTCTGAGCACGCTGATTGCGGCCTACACATCGATTGCAGACGAGCAGTGGGACGAGCAGCACCTGGCGCCGCCGGTCGAGGCGCTGTGCGAGGAGCTGGGGGTCGGCAAAGGCAAGGTGATGCAGCCCGTGCGCGTGGCGCTCACCGGTGACAAGATCAGCCCGGGGTTCTTCGACCTGGTGGGTGTCCTGGGCAAGCGGACTGTCCTCGACAGACTCGGCAGGTGGAGCAGCCGGCTGGCCTAGGCGGCGCGACGGGTTTGCGCTGTATAATCCTCCATGGCTGCGTCGCCGGATGCGGCGCGGGTGATGCTGATGGCGGGCAAGGTTCACACCTGGGAGATTCGGGCCTCGGGCCGGGTGCAGGGCGTGTCCTATCGGTTCTACGCCGTGCAGAAGGCCCGGCAGCTGGGTGTGACCGGCTGGGTGCGCAACGAGCGTGACGGTGCCGTGCGCGGGGTGCTGCAGCACGCCGACGCGGACGTGCTTAGCCACATGGTGCGGCTGCTGCGCGAAGGGCCGCCGGCGGCGAGAGTCGACGAGTTCGAGACCACGCATACCAGCACCGAGGAGCGCTTCCAGAGCTTCGAGGTCCGTCACCTCAGCCCCTGGCGCGAGCGGCACTCCGGGCCCTGAGGCGCGGGCGCGCCGCGAGCCAGTGGCAGAAGCCGGAGCCTGATGCGGCTCCGGCTCGATTCCAGTCCTTGTTAAATGCGGTGCTAGGCGCTGCTGCGGCTGCGGCCGTTGCGGTCGAACTCGCCCGTGCTCTCGGGGCAGGCATCCGGATACTCGCAGACCGGCGCGGGGCAGCACTTGCTGGGCGGCTCGGGGCACGGCGGCGGTGTGCAGACCACGGGGCAGCACGGCTGGCAGGGATTGCAGCACGGGTCGCACACGGGCTTGCACGGATCGCAGCAGCGGTCCACGCAGCGGTCGCAGACGTTCCAGACGTGGAACGCCTGGTAGTAGGTCTCGTTGAAGTCCCCGTCAGCAGCCTGGGCAATGCCGGCGACCAGACAAGCGGCCGCTACCAGCATTGTCACGATCATTGCTTTGCGCATCTCACCCTCCAGGGCTTACGTCCTTTCTCACACTACTGACGCGCGCCACATCGGGTGGCGGGCGCCGTCGCTCGGCGCTGAGCCGGGCTAGTCTTCGTCCTCAAGATAGATGTTGCCGTCGCCGTTCTCGTTGAACCACCAGGGGATCACCCGCGGGCGCTCGATCTCGCGGCAGACTGTCTCGTAGACGTACTTGACCTTGGTCCTGCACGGGTCGCAGGGATCGCAGATCTCGACGCACTTGCAGACGGTCTCGCAGGTCACGCAGCAAGTCTTGCACGGCATGTAAGTGCCGCAACAGCCGGTGTCGCAGAGCATGCCGTCGCCCGGCCAGCAGGCCTCGTACGGGTGCTTGTAGGTCCTGCAGCACGGATCGCAGTTGGGCTTGCAGGGATCGCACTTGGGCTTGCAGGGATCACAGCATGGATCGCACTTGGGCTTGCACGGCCTGGTGCAGGTATCCTGCTTGCACTTCGGCTTGCAGGGATTGCAGCACGGGTCGCACTTGGGCTTGCAGACCGGCTTGCACGGATCGCACTTCGGCTTGCATGGCCTGGTGCAGGTGTCCTGCTTGCACTTGGGCTTGCAGACCGGCTTGCACGGATCGCACTTCGGCTTGCAGACCGGCTTGCACGGGTCGCACTTGGGCTTGCAGACCGGCTTGCACGGGTCGCACTTGGGCTTGCAGACCGGCTTGCACGGATCGCACTTCGGCTTACATGGATCGCACTTCGGCTTGCACGGCGTGGTGCAAGTGTCCTGTTTACATTTCGGCTTGCAGCAGTCGCCCGCGTAGGCGACGCTGGCCCCGGCGAAACACCCCAGTGCCAGCACAAACAGCGCGGCAATAACTAGCTTCCGCATTCCACCCTCCACAGGGTTAGGCTTGGTCGAGCAATTATACACGGTGCTGCTGGCAATGGGCAAGTATCCACAATCTGTCCACAGTTAAATCGGGGTGTGATTATTCCGCACTGGTAGAATCAAGTCGTTGCAGATCACAGCGAGGTGGCGACATGCGTTTGGTTATTGCAGTCCTGATGTGCGTTGCGCTGGCCAGCGGCACCGCGTACGCGCAGGATGGCGCGGGGCGCGGCGGGCCTAACATGCTGGCGCGGCTGCTGGGCGGCCTGCTGGAGAAGGCCGGCGCGACGCTCAGCGGCGACGACAACGAGCTTGAGCCGATCATCGTCGACGGCACGGGCAACGAGGTGATCAGGATCGATGAGCTCGTCCTCAACATCAATATCGGGGACGTCTCCTTCACGCGCGAGGGCGGCGGGATGACGATGGACGGCCCCTGGCGCGAGCGGATGCGCGAGATGTTCGAGCGGCGGCGCATGGATGAGGGGATGCACGGCATGCGCGGGCCGCATCCGCCGGTGCCGACCCCCACGTATCCGCCGGGGATGGGGGCGATGCCGCCGGAGCAGCCGGGGCCGCGGGGTTTCCGCGACCGGCCGGAGTTGCGCCCGGAGCTGCTGGAGATGATGATGAACATCCCGCCCGAGGTCGAGCCGGAGTTCGTCGGCTGGATGATGCACGTCGGCCAGCTGGCCTGGGAGTATCCCGAGTTTCGCGAGCGGCTGGAGGAACTGGTGATGCGAGCCGAGGAGCGTCTTGGGCGCTGACGGGATTCCGCCCGCGGGTGACGCCCAGCTGCTGGCCGCGGCGCGGGCCGTGCGCGAGCGCGCCTACTGCCCGCACTCGGGCTTCGCGGTCGGCGCCGCGGTGCGCACCGTCGCGGGGGACGTTTTCACCGGCGTCAACGTGGAGAACGCCAGCTACGGGCTGACCATCTGCGCCGAACGGAGCGCCGTGGCGGCTGCGGTGGCGGCCGGGATGCGGCCGGGCCAGCTGGCGGCGGTGGCGCTCGTGGCGGATGCGGACCAGCCGGTCACGCCCTGCGGCGCCTGCCGTCAGGTGATCGCCGAGTTCGCCGCACCCGACTGCCGGATCGTCAGCGGGCTGGTGCGCGGCGAGGCCGTCAGGGTCTGGAGCCTGCCTGAGCTGCTGCCGGAGGGGTTTACGCTGTGACGGGCCAGGCGGCGGCCGAGAGCAGCGCGGCGCAGTATGCGATCTTCGAAGGGGATCCCGCGCACGGCCGGCGGCTGACGCTGCACCATGAGCGCGGCTGCGACTGCAAGCCCAGCCACCTGTGCTGCCTGACGGCCAAGGAGTGGCTGAAGCGGCAGGTCGGCGTCTGGCAGTTCTACTACGAAGGCCGCGACATCCGCGACAAGCAGCTGCACCCCGCGACGTTTCCCATCGCGCTGGCGCGGCAGGTGATCGAGCTGTTCAGCCATCGCGGCGAGCTGGTGCTCGATCCGTTCGTCGGCAGCGGCACCACGCTGGTCGCCGCCCAGGACTGCGGGCGAAACGCCGCCGGCTTCGACCTGCAGCGCGACTACGTTCAGCTCAGCGCGGAGCGGCTGACGGCGGGTGAGCCCCTTGGCGGCGCCCGCCAGCTGGCGATTGAGGACGACGCGCGCGCCGTTCCCGCGTATCTTGCGCCGGAGAGCGTCGCCCTGATCTGGACCAGCCCGCCCTATGCCAACCTGCTCAACCGCCAGCGCAAGAACAAGTCGCGGCGCGATCGTGCCAACGAGCAGCTGGGCAAGGTGGAGCAGTACAGCCAGGACCCGCGCGATCTGGGCACCCTGGCGCTGGAGGAGTACACGGAGCAGATGGGGCGGATCTTCGAGGGCCTGCTGCCGCTGCTGAGGCCCAAAGGCCACTGCGTGGTCAACGTGCCCGACATGTGGTGGGAGAACCAGCGGATCACCATTCACGTGTCCCTGATCGAGGAGCTCAGGCGGCGCGGCTTCGAGCTGCGCAACATCATCATCTGGGACCGCACCAATATCGTCAACCGCATGGGCATCTTCGGCTGGCCCAGCAACTACATCACGATGGGCGTGACCTTCGAGTATCTGCTCGACTTCTGGCGGCCGCCGGAGTAGGGCCGGTCGCTGCCCGCTGCTAGAATCGCCGCGATGGACGGTGACGCGCGGCAGGCTCAGGGCGACGCCCAGCTCAGTTGGTCGGTGAGTCCCTGGGCCGTCAACTGGCGGCGGCCGGCGGCGGCGCTGGCGCTGTGCGTGTTCGTCGCGCTGCTGGGCGGCTTCGCCTTCACCTATCCCAACTACTCGGCTGAGGGGCTGTCGGCGGCCGAGCTGGCGGCGCGCGACAACTGGTGGATCAGCATGATCGGCTGGAGTGCCCTGGGTCTGCTGCTGATGGTGGGTATGACGTGGACGATCTACCTGCCGGTGCACTACAAGCTTGATGCCGACGGTGTAACGACGCGCTTCCTGGGCGTGGGTCAGCAGCGCGCCTGGGCGCACTACCGCAACTACTACGTCCACGACACCGGCGTGCACCTGACCACCATGCCGAAGCCCTCGCGGCTCGACGCCTTCCGCGGCCACTTTCTGCAGTACGCGGGCAACCGCGACGAGGTGGTGGCATTCATCGAGCGGCACCTGACGCTGCGCGGGGTGCCCGAAGGCCGCGAGCCTTAAGCCTCAAAGGCCCGGCGGGTGGCTCCATCCTTGATGCTAAACTGCCCCCATGGCAACGATGAAGAGCACCTTCGCCCGCCTGCAGGGCGTCGATCCGTCGGGTCTGGAGGCGCTGGCGACGCGCCTGCGCAAGATCGCGTTTTCGATCAACAGCGAGGAGCAGGTGCTGGGGGTTGACGTCGGCGCTGCGCGGCTGACGGTGGAGGTGGCGGTGCGCCGCGAGCGCGACGTGCCGGTCTTCGACGAGCTGAAGCGCACACTGGGCACCGAGAAGCGCTACGAGTACCGGCGGCTGCTGTTCAGCCTGGATGCCAAGGCCGGCATCACCAGCACGCCGGGGGCGCGGCGGGACCTGGCGCTGTTGACCGAACTGCTCAAGCGCGCCGGCGCCGGCGGGGCGGAGCTGAGCGAGCTGAAGGTGGACGTGCTGGCCTGGGGGCGGGCGCTGCTGAAGATGTACGACACCGCCCAGCTGGGGCAGCTGGTGCTGGACCGCTTCTACGCCGAGCCCAAACTGATCGGTCGCTTCAGCGCCAAGTCGGTGGACAACCGCATCGACTTCGGCGCGCTTCAGGAGCTGGCGGGCAACCTGCGCTCGCTCAGATTCAGCTTCTTCTACTACGACGCGCGGCGCACCGTCGAGGCGCGCGCCGACGGCGTGCTGAGCGTCGGCTCGAGCGACGACGAGGAGCTGGAGCACTTCTATGCGGAGCAATCCGCGCTGCTGCTGAAGCATGCCGGGGCGGCTGAGAAGGAGTAGCGGCGGTTGTTGCGGGGCGGCTCGGCCGTAAGTTACTATAAAGAGCTAGCCCGCTTTGCGGGTAGTATTAAGCAGGCTGAGATTAAGCAACACAGGAGTTACTCCATGAACCGCATCGCAATCACACTGATGCTGATGCTGCTGACGGCCGCGCTGCTCGGCTGCGGTGGCGGGGGTACCGGGGCTCCGGCGCCCGATGACGGAAACACCACGGTCGATGACAATCCGGCGTGGACGCCGGTCGGCCCCAGCGAGGTGGTCGGCGGCCATACCACCAGCGTGCTGCCCGACCAGCTGAACGTGCTGACCGGCGCGTCGGTGGGCGACCTGGGCGCGCAGCTGGCCCGCTTCGGCATCTCGGTGCTGAGCAAGAGCGGCGGCTGGGCGACGGTTGAGCTGCCGGCCGGCATGGACCTCGACTGGGCGGCGGCGGAGCTGAAAAAGGAATACAACATCGCCACGGTGGAGAAGGTCAATGTTCTTCAGACACCGCGCGTCATGTACGACTACCCCGACGGCGTCAAAGCGCCCAGCTACATGCCGTTCGATCCGATGTACACGTATTCGTTCCTGCGCCCCGGTGGTTCTGCGGAGGGAACCGTGAACTACTTCTACATCGGCCAGGAAGCGGGCATGGACATCCACGGTTTTGAAGGTGCATGGGAGGTCGGGCTCAGTCCGGGCGTTGCGGGTCGTGAAGTGCGTGTTGCGATCATCGGCGCGGGCTTCTGGCCCGAAGCCACGCTGACTGGCTGGGCGACCGCCGAAGACAATCTTGACGCGGATTACTCAGGGCTGGTAGCTGGTGACGGCACCGTGACTACCGGACTGGACCAGGTCACATGGGAGATATACGAGGATACGGTCTATGATCAGCGTGACGAGCCCTATGACGACGCTGCTTCGCTGATACTCGGGATGCTTGCCGAGGACATTGGTGATCAGGTCGCCCAGACCGGCTTCATACCCAACTACTTCGACTATGACGGCGAGGAAGATGTTGACGAGATCGAGATCTACAACACCGGCATCGCGGGAATCAACCCGAGCGCAGATTACATCCTGATCAAGACCGGCCAGGCGAGCGGAGGTACGTGGAATTACACCGACAACGAGATCGCGCAAGCGATCAAGTACGCGGCGGGTGACAGTGGAGATGACAACGGCGGCCTGTGGCCGAACGGGGGCTGCGAGGCGGATATCATTATTCTCACTATGTTCGCAGAGGGCGCAGTCGGCGGCGTGATCAGCACCGAGACGCAGGCCGCTCGTGACGCCAATGCCCTGGTGATCGCGCCGGCTGGCGATGTCGTTGACGAGGGACTCGTGGGCGATCCGGCGTTTTGGGCAGGTACACCGGTCGATATCGGTGTCACCGCGGTGACACCCGCCGCCGATCCGAATGTAATCTCGGTCAGCGCTACGGGAGCCCAGGCGGCCAACGACCTCGGGGACGTAATTATCGACGAGGTTACCTACGAAAACCCCGGGAATGGCTGGTATCCACAGTGGGCGGACTTCCTCAAGCATTCCACGGTGGAAGTGGCAACGATGTATGCGAATAGTGGTGGCGACATCGCAGCTGTAGGATTCGGTATCGGGTGGCGGTTCGATTCGCAGTTCCAGTTCGGGGACGGCACCGAAGAAGACCCGTTGCAGTATGCCTTCTACGGGTACAACTACCAGAGCGACCTGACGCGGTTCGGCTCGCTCTACTCAACAGCGTATGTGGCCGGTGCCGCCAGCATCGTGCACCAGGCGCTGCATGAGGCCAACAACGCCGAGCCGACTGATGATGATGTCTGGCAGGTGATCGTTGACACCATGCGCTTCGCGCCGATGACCGGTATCGCTGACAACGGCGGCTTGCTCAACGCCGCCGGTGCGGCGCTGAACGCCATTGAGGGCGGCACCCTCTATCAGCCGTCGATGTACCTCGATGGCCTCGTGATCAGCCAGCTGCCGAACTACGTCGAAATCGAGACCGACTTCGAGATGACGCCGACAGTGCAGCTCGGCACCGCGCCCTTCACCATCCGCGTCAACTGGGACAACGGCGAGGACGAGGTGGAGCAGCCCTGGGACAACGGCACGCCGGTGACGCTGACCGGCGGCTGGGACACGCTGGGCCTGAAGGGCATCAACCTCGAGATCGAGGACGCCGACGGCCAGCTGGTCACCTTCGAGCTGCGGGTCCACGTGGTGGGACGCCTCGGCGTGGGCATCACCATCAACGACGTCAACGGCTCGCTGGTGCTGCCGTCCACCCTGGCGGCGGGTCTGAACTATCGGTTCAACGCCAACCCGACCAACCTGTACACCGGCGAGATCGACGGTGAGCCCAACGTGACCACCTTCAGCTGGGACTTTGACGGCGAAGGGACGGAGGACGCCACGGGCACCAGCCCGGCCTTCGGCTACCCGGCGGCGGGCGACTATACGCTGAGGCTGACCGTCACCGAGACGGTGCGGCCCAGCATCATCTTCACCATGGACGTGAACGTCAGCTAGCTGGCGCGGTAACTGTGTTGCGAGTTAAGCCCCGGCTCCCGGTGAGCCGGGGCTTCCGTGTTCCCGGGTGAGCCCCGATGCAATGAAGCCGCCGCCCGGATCACGCGACCCGGGCGGCGGCTGTGCTTCATCACTTGCGCCGCAAGCGGCGAGCTTAGGCCTCGTCCTTCATCGAGATCGCCTCAACCGGACACTCCTCGACGCAGGCCTCGCAGCCCGTGCACTCCTCGGGATCGACCAGCGCCACCTCGCCCTCCATCTTGATCGCGTCAACGGGGCAGGCCTCCACGCAGGCCTCGCAGCCAGTGCACAGTTCCTTGTCGACAAACGCAACGGCCATCGCTATCTCCTTGCATACCCCGGCGCCAGCGTGATGGCTACCGGCAACTGGGGGGCTATATCGCTCGCATTGTATCAAAGCGGGACTGGGCAAACAAGCCGCCGGGGCGGTGGGCGGCGCGTGTTATCATCGCGCCATGCAGAACGCCAAGTTCGACCGGGGCCGCATCGAGGCGGCGGTGCGCGAAATCCTGCTGGCGATCGGGGAGGACGTCGAGCGTGACGGCGTACGCCAGACGCCCGAGCGCGTGGCGCGGATGTACGAGGAGATCTTCGCCGGCCAGAACGGCGGGGCCGAGGACTACCTGGAGACCCAGTTCGACGTCGAGCATCGCGAGCTGATCCTGTTCCGCGACGTCAAGTTCCACTCGATGTGCGAGCATCATCTGATGCCGTTCATCGGGGTGGCGCACATCGCCTACATCCCGGACGGGCGCGTGACGGGTCTCAGCAAGGTGGTGCGCGCCTTCAAGAACCTCGCGGCGCGGCCCCAGGTGCAGGAGCGCCTGACGATGCAGATGGCGGACCTGATGATGGACAAGCTCAAACCGCTGGGCGTCGCCGTGATCGTCGAGGCGCGCCACCTGTGCATGGAGCTGCGGGGCGTGCGGGCGCCGGGCAGCATCATTACTACCTCGGCGCTGAGAGGCGCCTTTGAGGCCCGGGAGTCGACGCGGATGGAGTTGTTCACGCTGATCAAGGGCGGACGGCAGGTCGTATGAGCGCTCTCTGGCGGCTGGGGGACAAGGTCATCGACGTGACGGCGCCGCGGATCATGGCGGTGGCCAACATCACGCCGGACAGCTTCTTTGACGGCAGCCGCGTCGCCGAGAGCCCGGACCCCCAGCGCTCGGCGCTGCTCGGGCTGATCGAGGCCGGCGCGGATATCGTCGACGTCGGCGGCCAGAGCACGCGGCCGGGCAGTGAGCGCGTCGGGCCGGCGGAGGAGCTCAGCCGCGTGCTGCCCGCGATCGAGGAGCTGCGCTGGCTGAGCGACACCATCCCGATTACGGTGGACACCTACTACGCCGAGGTGGCGCGCGCGGCGCTGGAGGCCGGGGCCGACGGCGTCAACGACATCTCCGGCGGGTTGCTGGACCCGCAGCTGCTGCCGCTGGTAGCCGAGAGCGGCTGCGGCTACGTGCTGATGCACATGCAGGGCACCCCCGAGACCATGCAGCAGGCGCCCAGCTATCAGGACTGCGCTGGCGAGGTGCGCGATTTCCTCGCCGAGCGGCTGGCCGAGCTGGACCGCCTGGGCATCGAGCGCGAGCGCATCGTGCTCGACCCCGGGATCGGCTTCGGCAAGCGGCTGGAGGATAACGCGGCGCTGGTCAGCGAGGCGCACCGGCTGGCGGACCTGGGCCTGCCGCTGCTTTACGGCGTGTCGCGCAAGCGCTTTCTGGGGGAGCTGAGCGGCGAGAAGGATGCCGCGGGCCGGCTGGCGGGTACCCTGGGCGTCACCTGGAAGCTGCTCGGCCAGGGGGTGATGCTGCATCGTGTGCACGACGTGGCCGAGACGCGCCAGCTGATGGACGTCTGGGCGGGCCTCCAGGCCGCGCGGGTGGGGTGAATTCAGGACCGCGTAACCGGGTCTGCATGGTGCCCCGGAATCTTCCGCAAATCCGGGAACACATCCGCCGCGCGTGAGTCTCAAACGGTGGCTGCAACATGAGTGGCGGCCAACCAGCAATTATTCCCCCTACGGCGGCCTCCGCAATGCGGAGGCTTCTTTTTGGCCTGGGCGAACCGGGACGTCAGGGCCGGAAGCGATAGAGGGACACGCCGTTCTTGTCGATTACCTCGATGTTGATCCAGTTGTCGACGGGATGCGGTGTCGGCAGTCCGGCGGTGTGCGACCTGTCCTGGTGCCGGCCGCAGAAGAAGCCTGTGATCGGAGCCACATTCGGCCCTCCCATCTCGAACAGGAAGTCGCCGGGACGGCCATCGCCGGCGAACAGATCGCCGGTCACCGGATTGACGGAGCGCTCGGTAATCGGCGTCAGATCGCTGCTGATGAACTCCCGCCAGGTCCGTGGTAAGCGTCCGTGGGCTCTGACGAACATCCACACCGATTCTCTGATCAGCATCTCGCGGATCGCGATCAGCTTCAGCACGTCGGGATCGTCCAGGATGCCGGGATACGGCTCCGGCCACTCGCCGCATGCCTGCTGCTCGTAGTACTCGGCATAGGTGCGGCCCGGGTCACGCACCTCGCTGAGGTTCGGCTGCTGCGGCGTCATGGTGGACGCGTCCACGATCAGCGGCTTGGTCTGCTCGCCCTGGTAGACGTAGGCCATATCGCCCACGAAGTCGTCCGTACCATCGTCGGGATCAATGATGTTGCCCTCGAATGCTCGAAGCGGCGCCAGGAACAGGCCCGCCTCGTTTATGGCGGCCCAGCTCTTGGGCCACTCGCCGTGGACTCTATAGTAGACCGCCGGAGCTTCGACCAGCCAAGTCCTGCTTGGAGACACAAAGCACCCGCTGAAACCCGGATATACCAAGGGATTGACCGGGACCGGACCTTCCTTCGGGACGATGGGCAGTGCCTGTGCGGCTGCGCCGGGCGCAAGGGCGACGGCGGCCACGGCGAGTATCGGGAGTAAGCATCTCATGAGCGCGCTCCACTGTCAGCGTTGATGGATTATACCGCCGCTCAAGATTCGTGGCCGCACGGCAGCCCGGCGGCCTAACTACCCGTGCTCTCGTAGCGGCGCAGGCCGACTGAGACTGACCTGTCTTACGGGTCCTACACACTCCTGACGTGCGCTGCGTTAGTAGTCTACACGCCAGGGCGTGTCACCGTTTTCGTCGGTCACCTGGATGTTGTACCAGTGCTCACCGTCAGACTCGTAAAGGAAGTTGTTCGCCCGCCCGTCGCCGTAGAACGGCCCGCCGGTAATGGGATTCACGGAGTGCTCGTCGATCGGTGTCAGACCACTGGTGATTAACTCATTCCATGTAAGCGGGACACGCCCATGGGTCCTGCTGAACCACCCGACTGCACCGAGGAGCATTCTCTGCAGCGCGCACATCTTCAGGCGATCAGGCTGCTCGATCAGAGGCCCATACACATCTTCGTCGTATCCGAAGTCGGTTAGGTAGTCCGCGTAGCTGTAGGGAGCATCGGTCACTTCCTCGGCATGGACGGTCAATCCGCCGCGTGTACCTGCATTCTGGATCAGCGGCTTGGTCTGAGGTCCGCGATAGTGATAGGCCATGTCGCCGTTGAAGTCGAATGACTCGTCGTCGGGGTCAATCGTCTCCCCCATGGCGCCTTTCAAGGGGACCTGGAATAGCCCGGCATTCACAATCGCGGACCAGGCCTCCGGCCACTCCCCATACACCTTGTAGTATGCCGCTGGTGCAACCGCCATCCAGGTTGGCGTCGTGAAAAGAAAAACACCGTCCTGGACCTCGTACATGTCGCCAGCGATTTCGTCCGTCGCCGCGCATGCGGGTTGGGCAGTGGCGATGACTGTTAAGACCACGATTGCCAGCCCCATGATTGTCGCAACGCTCACGTCGCTTAACTTCATGATCATATCCCTCCTCGCAGATGATTCAACTCAGCACACAACGCTCAGATCCAGCAAATCACGCCCTGTTCGTAGTAGCCTGTGCAGCACTCGTAGTGCTCTGTGACAGCCAAATACGACGGACTGCCCAGCGGCGTGCCAGTGCACTGAGACAGGTCCACGCGCCAGTCGCAATCCGTACAGCTCACTTGCACGCAGAGGTTGGATTTGTCCGGATCGTACTCGCAGTTCGGCACCGGCCCCATCAAACACCAGTAGATTTTCACTTGCCAGGTAGCATAGCCTCCGCCACTACAGAAGACCGCATAGGTATCGGCCCAGTTGTAACCGTAATTCCCCGTGAAGTTGAACATGCACTGGTAGTTGTCACAGTCGCCTACTATGCGCTGCGCGCAGACGGTGTCTGCGCAGCAAGCCTGAGCGTTGGCTTGACCATGAATCACGAACACAAGTGCTATCGCAGCAAACGGCATCAGCAAGTACTTCAAAGCAATGTCCCATTGGTGAGGCTGTTGTACCTACAGTACTGGGCGAATATATCACCCCCCCCCTTGCTGTCAAGCCTGATGTACGAACGCGGCCTAGGCGGCGGGCTAACTACCCGTGCTCTCGTAGCGGCGCAGGCCCCGATAGAAGACGAAGACGCCCAGGGCGAACATCGCCGCGGCGATCAGCGGGCCCGCCAGCAGCCACAGCCGCCAGCTCAGGGGATCGACGAAGTAGACCGCCGGATAGAACGCGCAGAAGCCGAAGGGGATCAGCAGGCTGAAGAAGACCTGCACCGCCGGGTGGTAGATCGTCAGCGGATAGCGCGCCGCCTCGCTGATCGAGAACAGCGGCGAGGTGAAGCCGACGCGGTCCTTGACCCAGAAGCTGATGGAGGTCACCGCCAGAAACACGCCGGCGTAGACCACCGCGCCGACGATGCCCAGCAGCTGCGCCATCAGGAAGACGCCCACCGTCATCGGTACCGGCGGATCCATGCTCACGAGCGCCCACCAGACGATCACCGTGCCCTTGAGCACGATTGTCACGTCGCGTAGCGCGATGTTCTCCATCACGAGTTGAAACAGGGGCGAAAGCGGCCTGAGTAACGGGCGGTCAAGGTTGCCCTCGATCACGTAGTAGTCGCCGAAGCCGATCACCAGGCTGAAGAAGCTGACCGAGAAGTAGCCGAAGCTGAGCTGGCCGAAGCCGTAGATCAGCACCACCTGCTCGAAGCTCCAGCCGGCGATGGTCGGCACGCGGTAGAACAGCGCCCAGATGAAGAAGATCTGGATCACGCTGTAGAGGAAGCTGACGCCGACGTTGACCAGGAAGTCGCTGCGGTAGGCCATCTCCACCTTCTGCCGCTGCAGCGCGTAGTGCCAGCACATCGCCAGCGCGCGTCCCAGTCTGGTCGGCAGCGTGCGCACGGCCAGCATTGTAGTGGCTGTGTGGCGCGCGGTGCCACAGAAAGCAAACAGGCCCCGGGCAGGGCCCGGGGCCCGGGCTATGCATCCCCTTCGGCCTCGGACGGATCGGCCCCAGACCAAAGGGGCTCACATCCATGTTCACCGGCCGTGCGCCTCGCGCCGGGGATGGTATGGCCATCGCATTCGATTGGCGCGCAGACCTGGATCCTCAGCAAGACGGAATTCTGCCGGAGACCGGCCTGACGTCTGTTCGAAAGCTATCGTGGCTAGCCATACTCTCCTACTCCTCCCTGAGCTGGAGACATTAGTAGTTTACCTTGTAAGCCGGATTGACGCAATGCTGGCTGTGGGCTGGTACAATACACTTGTACTACTGATGGGCCGCGTTGCCGCCGAGGAGGCGGTCAGCGAAGGTCTGCTACGAGCCGAGATGCCCCGGCTTGTGGGTTGGCGAATAGGGGCTCATGCCCCGACAGTAGCGCCGGGCGTTAGGCGTCCTGGGCACCGGTAATCCACAAGCACGCGAGGCGAGCATGGCATCCTCAGCAGCAGCTGGCACTGCAACAAGCACACGCAGCCCCCACCACTTCCACATTCCGGTCATGGGCACGGGCTTCACGATCGACACGGCGCTCAGGGTGGCGAAGTACGGCATTGACTCCGCGCTCTCATTGCTCGACGACGTGCTGATCGAGCAGATGCGGGAGTACCACAGCGAGCAGGCCGGCGAACCGTTCACGCCGATCGCAGCCACTGAGGACGACCGTCGGGCACGCCGCATCACCGCTTACCTGAACCTGCTGGGCAGGCTCGTCGACCGGCAAGTTGAACAGCTGCGCGCCCAGCGCTTTCAGCCGGGGAGCGAGATCGTGCGCTATTTCGAGCTGCTGCCCGAGGGACCGCTCAAGCAGCGGTACAACCACATGCAGGTCACCGCCGATCCCGAGCGGCGGCGGCGGTTGCAGGAAGAGCTGCGCGGAGAGATCGTGGCCGGCAGCATCGATGTCAACATCATGACGGCGGCCGACGGCGATACTTACTACGCCGGGTCGCGGCTGCCCGCCGAGCAGACGGTCGCGATGTCAGCGTTGCGGGGCTTCGCCCAGAGCGAACTGGAATCCGCGGTGGTGTTCTCCGCCGGCATGCACCAGCGCCTGTACGCCTACTGCGCGCAGTTTCCCGACTTCCTGCCGGATTATGCCGGTCGGCTGCGCAAGCGCATCATTCTCAAGGTCAGCGATTTCCGCTCGGCGCTGATCCAGGGCAGGTTCCTGGCCAGACAGGGGCTGTGGGTCTCGGAGTTCCGCGTCGAGTCCGGCATCAACTGCGGCGGGCACGCTTTCTCCGGCAAGGGTCACCTGCTGGGCTTCGTGCTGTCGGAGTTCCGCCTCAGGCGTGAGGAATTGCGAAGCACGCTGCACAAGGCGATGTGTAGCGCGCTCACGGAGCTGGGACGGCCTGTCCCCGACGTGCCCTACGAGATGCGCGTGACTGCTCAGGGCGGCATTGGTACCGCCGGCGAGCAGCGGGAACTGATGCGGGATTACGAACTGGACGGCACCGGCTGGGGGACACCGTTCCTGCTGGTTCCGGAAGTCACCAATGTTGACGAGGAGCACGTCCGGCGGCTGTGCGCGGCGACGGATCGCGACGTGTTCCTCAGTGACAGCTCGCCGCTGGGCGTGCCGTTCTGGAACCTGCGCAGTTCGGCGAGTGAGACAGCGCGGCGGCGGCGGATCGCCGCGGGCCGTCCCGGCAGCGCCTGCCCCAAGGGCTACGGCCGGATCAACACCGAGCTGACCGAGACGCCGATCTGCACGGCGTCGCGGGCGTACCAGCGGCTGAAGCTAGAGCAGCTGGAGGGGCAAGGGCTGACCAGGCGGCAGCTGGCCCACCGCCGCGAGGCTGTGCTGGCCAAGTCCTGCATCTGCCACGATCTGGCCGGCTGCGCGACGGTCAAGTGCGGGATTGAGCCCGAAGCCGCACCAGCGATGTGCTGCGGCCCGGCCATCACGAGCTTCACGCGCGTGGCGTCGCTGGACGAGATGGTGGGCCACATCTACGGGCGCCGCTCGATACTGGGTCGCAGGCGTCGCAACCACATGTTCACGCGTGAGCTGTTGCTCAACATCGCGGTGCTGCGTCGCAACGTACTCAAGCTGACCCGTGGAATATGGGCGGGCAAGCCGGCAAGCCTGCAGCAGATCAAGGAGAATCTCGTCGAGCAGATCGCCTACTACCGGCACCTGCTTGCGGACTCCGTCGATAAGAACAAGCATCGCTACCTGCGCGACCTCAATCTGGCGGGCCGCGCGCTGCGGGCGATCCCGCTGGCCGGCGCCATCAAAGCCTGGACACGGCGCCAGCGCACCCTGTCAGGCCGGGGAGGCTAGGGTCGGGCCTGGCGGACTGGTCCGCCGGGCCGCCAGCGAGTGCCGCGACTCCGGAGAAAGAGAAAGCCGGAGGCAGCATTCGCTACTTCCGGCTCACTCTCTTTCTTGCCAGTTGGATAGCCGTCTTCATCCCCCCGTGACGGTAGGGATCCCGGCCTGGGTGCCAGGGCTCCCGATCAATGATCGGTCTCCTAAGCTAGCACCCTCCGCACTTGGGCTTGCACTTGGGCTTCGCACATTCCTTGCGGGTGCAGTCCTTGCCTTTCACCACTGCGCTGCTGATTGTCGGGCAACCATCGCCACAGCCGGTGTAATCGCAGTCCCAGCACGCCATGCAGACAGGGAAGTCATTCTGGCAGCACTCGCCAGCGCACAGGTAGCCGCTGTAGAGAGCAGTCCAGTTCTCGAAGTCCAGGTCCTTGACCAAGCAAATCAGGTCGTTGCCAATCATCCACAGCGTCTCACCGTAGGATGCGAGGTCAGCGTAGTTACGCTCCTCCCCACGGCCGATCTCATCCTCGATCTTGCCCAGCACCTTGGTGCCGCTGTTAGCCTTCGAGGCGATCTTAGCCACGATCTTATCCATGTTCGGATAGAAGTTGTAGGTGGCCAGCTCGTCGGTGATCGAGTTGATCTGAGTGATCGTCACCTCGATCATATCAACGTGCAGACGCCAGGCCAACGGATCGATGATGTGCTCACGGCTGCGGCCCAGAACCACCAGCTCCGCCTCGATGTTGTCACGAATGCAGCTGTCCTGGAAGATCAACCACTCGTAGTTGTAGCCATCGAGTTGCAGAGACAGGCCATGGTCCCGGTATTGGCAAGCCAGGTCGCTTAGGTTGCGGATGTACTTCACAGCGCTGAACTGGTCCACGGCAGAACCATTGGCAAAGGCCGGCGCGGCCAAGCCCAGCAGCAGTACGGCAACCATCAGGGCCATCATGGTTTTGCGCATTTTTCTTGTCACCTCCTCTTCGCGCTGAATATGGCAGGAATTATAGCACGTTCTATTAACTGTCAAGCCACAATTCTCGATTAGATACGGTTAAACCGGGGTTTGGCCCGGGCGCCTAATCGACGAGCAGCCCCATCTCCAGGCCCGCGCTCTCGCGGGCGAAGTCCCAGAAGAGCCCCATCTCGTAGGTGCGCTGTCGTTTCAGCGCGCTGACCTTCAGCTGGTTGAACTCCCCCTCCTCAACGTCGTAGATGCCGCGCACCACGTGCCGCCAGTCAGGGTGAATCCGTACGCTGGTCATGAAGTCGACCTCGCGCTGGCGGACCTCGTCGAAGGAAAACACCGGGCGGCCGCCGATCCGGTGGCCGCGGTAGACCACGAAATGGTCGAAATGCCCGTGACGCCAGATCAGTCCGCCCTGGGCGCCGACGGCGCTGTAATGCTCGCTGGCGTCCTCGTAGTCGACATAGCGGCCGATCAGCGAGGCGGTCAGGTAGACCCCGCCGCCGAGGGGTACCAGTGGCAGCTCCACCCAGCCGTCGGCGAACAGGCGCGTGTCTTCCTGCCGCTCGGCGGGGATGCCATCGTCCAGCTGCGCGGGCGTGAAGGCGACGATCTCGCCGTACTCGACCCGGATCAGCGCGTCGCGCAGCCAGTCGTTATTGGCCTTGATGTACTGGCTGTAGATCAGGTTGTAGTCCGAGCGGCGCTCGACGCTGACGCGGTTGATGTCGAACACCGAGTGCGTGCCGGACTCGACGCCGACCTGGATGCCGGGGCCGGGCTCGGTGTAGGCGTAGTAGTTGGTCAGCAGCCCGTACTCGGGCGAGTAATCGAGCAGGGCGTCGAGCTTCATGACCTCGAAGTCCATGTTCAGCCCCTGCTTCCAGGCGACGCCCACGTCCTTCTCGAAGCGGACAATCGGGAACTCCAGCCCGTAGCGCCGCTTTCGTTGCTTCAGGTCGCGGGTGATCTTCGGCCAGGCCAGCAGTTCCATGCCGGAGAGCTGCAGGGATGCGCCGCGCAGCGTCACGCGGTCGTCGCCGCCCAGGCGCAGCTCATCGGCGTGGATGAACAGGTCCGGGTCCGGGGCGGGGTGATGGCAGAGCGTCACGTCGCTGAGCACGAACTCGTCGCTGCGTGGATCCAGGCTGAGTCGGGCCTGCCCGCAGGTTACGCGGACGTTCTCGGGCAGCGGCGTGTAGAAGTCGTTGCCGAAGGTGGCGCGCGGGCCGTCGTCGCTCAAATGCTTCTCATCCACCAGGACGCTGAGCGGGATGCTAAGCCGCGCCCCCGTCACCTCGACGATCTCCATCAGGGGATCGTAGAAGAACTCGTCGCACTCCAGCGCAAGCGAGGTGCCTTCCAGTTCCAGCCGCGCGTTGCCCGCGACGGAGGCTACACCGGTCGAAGGCGTGAACATGAGCTCGTCGGCGGTGATCACAAGTGTGCCGCCCTCGACGATCGATGAGATGTAGAGCGTCCCGTCGTGGGCGATGGCCGTATAGCCCCCGTCCGCCGGAATCAGCGTCGCCCCGCTGGCTTCCAGCCGGTCGGGCAGGGGGCCGTCCTGCCAGTCGGGTTCGCTGTAGTAGACCCGCGGGTCGGGGCGGCCCAGCGCATCCTGACCGCCGGTGGCACCGAGATCGTAGTGGGTCAGGCGGTGGATTGCCTCGGCTTCGCCCGGCTGCGCGTCCGCGGCCTCAGCCGCCACAGCCCCGAGCACGCCCATGACCGCCGCCGCGAGGGCCACTATCATTTGTGCCCCGGGCCCGCGCCACAGCGCATGGCCTAAGCCAACGCCTTCCTTCCTCAAGGTTTACGATTCTAGCACCGGTGCGGGCGCGCGGGGAGGCAGGCCGGCTAGGGCGCGGACAGTCGGTGCGCGGACTCGGCGGCGCCTTCGCCGAGCGCCTGATTCTCGGTGTCGGGGGGCGCCTCGCGCAGCACCATGATATCCACTACGATGTGCTCGTTGCAGAAGGTGCAGGACTCACCGCTGGACTCGCAGATCGAGGCGAGAACCTCCAGCGGGATCGTGAGCGTGCCGTCGGGCACGCTGCGCCCGAGACGGATGGGAATCTCAGCGGTGTACTGCTCCAGATAGGATTCCAGTTCGAAATCCCAGACCGGCTGCTTGACCGCCAGCGGGGCGTCCTTCAGGAACTTCTCATCAAACTGCAGCCGCAGCGGCGTCAGGTAGTTGAGCTGCCAGTACTTCGGCGCCCTGAGCGTGATCGCCAGCGTCACTTCCGCGCCGGGGAGGAAGCTGGGGGGCTGCTGCTCCTGCTCGTCATCGGCCTGCGCGGCGGGCTGCTCCGGCTCGGCGGCTGGATCGCTGGCCGCGACGACCGGCAGGACCCAGAGCACCATCAGGGCCATCAGGGCAAGCACGCTCGCTGGTAATGGTCGCCGCATATGCTCTTTAGACGCCGACTGGCCGGCGCTGTTTGAAGTACCTACGGTTCAGGTCCATTATCGCCGGATCGCGGCTGGCAGGCAAACGCAGGTGCGGCTATAATCCCGCCATGCTCAAGGTGGGTGTAATCGGCGCGGGCAGCATGGGGCGGCACCACGTGCGGCTCTACAGCGAGCTGCCGCAGTGCGAACTGCTCGGCCTGGCGGACCCCGACGAGTCCAAGGCCGAACTGGCCGACAAGCATCAGACCGAGTACTTCGCCGATCATCGCGCGCTGCTGGCCCGTGGTCCGCAGCTGGTGTCGATCACCGCGCCAACATCGCTGCACCATGAACTGGCCATTGAGGTGCTGAGGGCCGGCTGCCATCTGCTGTTGGAGAAGCCAGTGTGTGACGATCTCGAGCAGGCCGAGGAGCTGGTCGAGCATGCCCGGGGCCGCGGGCTGGTGCTGGCCGTCGGCCACATCGAGCGGTTCAATCCGGCGGCGGTGATGCTCCGGCGCCTGATCGAGGCCGGCGAACTGGGCGAGGTCCTGGCGGTCAGCAACCTGCGCGTCGGTCCCTACCACGGGCGGATCATGGACACCGGCATCGTGCTGGATCTGGGGATTCACGATGTGGACCTGATTCAGCTGCTGACGGGCGCGCGCACCGAGCGGGTGTTCGCCACGGCGCTGAACCGCCAGCACCAGCACGAGGACCAGGCGGTGCTGCAGCTGGCGCTGGCCGACGGCCGGACCGGCATGATCGAACTCAGCTGGAACGCGCCCTACCGGATGCGCAACATCCTGGTGTCCGGCACGCGGCGCTACGCGATGTGCGATCTGCTCAACCAGCGGCTGATGATCTACGAGGAGCACGAGGAGTCCGGCCGCCTGCTGCCCCAGCCGTATCCGGTGACGGCGGGCGAGCCGCTCAGGGCCGAGCTGGAGAGCGTGATCGCCAGCGTGGAGCAGGGCACGGCGCCCGCGTGCCCGGCCGAGGACAGTATCCATGCGCTGAGGGTCTGTCTGGCGGCGCTCAGGAGCATTGAGTCTCGAGAGGCCGAGGTGGTCGACAGCTAGCGGCGACGCTTGCCGCGGAAGTAGTCTCGGTCGCTCTTGAGCTGTGCTTCTTCCTCTGTCTGTCTTTCTGATTTCACATGCAGCGGCGCGGCAACCAGCCACAGTCCGGCGCCCAGCAGGATCATCGCCAGACGACCGAGCCCGACGTAGCCGCCCAGCGGGCAGCCCATCATCTGGTCCAGCGTCGGCAGCCAGAACTGGCTGATGACCAGCAGCACGGCGGGAATGCCCGCACCGAGGGTGTACACCATCGGCTTCAGGACCAGGCGATAACCACTGGGCAGGTGAGCGCGCCGGCGGGGGGAATACTGCGGGGTGCTGCGCGGCCTGAGATGTTTGGTGTCCTCAAGATCGAGCACGCGATCCCAGTCGTCCTGCGTGAATCCGGACAGCCGATCCGCCTCCTCGGGAGTCAGCTGCCACTTCCGCCTGTGCTGGTCATCCGTCATTGCGGTCGGTCTGCAATCCGTGACTGCGGCTAGAACCTCCGCTTGCGCCTGAAGTAGTCGCGGTCCTTCTTCAGCTGCTTGCGTTGCTCCGGCGTCGGCTGCTCGGAGACGGGCTGTGGCACGGCACCCAGCAGCAGCAGCAAGGCGCCGAAAAACAGGAGGAACTGGATCAGCCGGTAGCCCGTCTCCAGCGCCGAATCCCGGACCGCGTTCGAGGTCGCCACCTCGATGGGAACCAGTGCAACAAGCAGCACCAGCCCAATGCAGACCAGGACGATCCGTCCCGGTGTCCAGCGAAGCCGGCTCTTCTCGTAGATGCGGTCCGGCATGTAGCGGAACTTGTCCGAGGTGGCGGTGAACTGCCATTGGTCGCTGATGCCGACCGAGCTGCCGCTAGCATTCCGTGATAGGTCGTATACCGGCTCATCCGCTGCTTCGGGAGGCAGCTTCCAGGGCTTGCCGGTGTTGGCCGGACGCGCGGGCTTGCCCTTCGCTTCGCGCTGTGAACCGGTGGAAGGGTAGTGAATCCCGTACATCAGCAGCGCCAGTCCGCCGAAGGTGAGCACGAAGTACAGAGCGTAGACGAGCAGCTGCGCCAGCGGCGAGACATCGCCGATCAGGTCCAGGATCAAGAAAGGGGACAGCAGGGCGACCAGGCCGATGAGCGCGCACACCTCCTTAGCCGTTGATCGCTTGAACGTCGTTCGTTTCTCAGTCATACGATTCTGTCCGTTCCTCGTCTCTCAGTCGATACGGCCGTCACCGCCTCGTCTTCAGCCGCGGGGACGGCAGACGTGGCTCGCCGGGCCTATCGAAGACACCGCGGTAGTCCGGCCAGGCCACGAACGCGCAGTAGGCGCCGAGCACGAACATGATGAACCGCAACCAGCCGAAACCAGTGGCCGCCCCGCCCAGCGCAGCGCCGACTTGCGGCACCCAGAACTGGCCGATGATCAGCAGGGCCGCCAGTGCTCCGAACACGATTGTGACTCCCAGCGGTTTGGCCCGATAGTGCCAGTATTTCTCCTCCGGGTCGATGAAGCGCGCCTCCCTCGACTCGCGGGTCGTGTCCTCGATCAGCCGGAGGATCCCACTCTCTTCCAGATTGGCTTCCCGTTGATGCGCCTCATTGGCGCTAAGCGAGCCCGGCGGCGCCTGCCAGCCCTGCTCCGCCGTATCGGCGTGCTTGGCCCGGCGCTGCTCCGGCGGCTCCTCGTACCCCAGCGGCAAGTGTCCTCCCCGATCCGGGCCATGGCCCGGTCTCCGCTAGATTGTACCGGAGTGGGGCGCGCCGCGCAGCGGGCAACGTGGCCTAATCCTGGTGCCCGGCCAGCTGGCTGGCGCGGCCCAGCGACTCGAAGGTGCCGGCGTCCGTCCACCAGCCGTCGAATACGTCATAGCTGAGCGTCCCCGCGGTTGCGTAGTGGTGGTTGACGTCGGTGATTTCCAGTTCGCCTCGGCCCGAAGGCTTCAGCGTCGCGATGATCTCGAACACGTCGGGTCCATACATATAGATGCCGGTGACGGCCAGGTCGCTCCTGGGATCGGCCGGCTTCTCCTCGATGCCGACGATGCGGCCATCCCTGACCTCCGCCACGCCGAAGCGGTGCGGGTCGGGTACCGCCTTGAGGAAAACGTGGGCGTGGCCGTCCGGCGCGTCGGCGAAGCGGCGCACCGCCACAGCGATGTCGTCTTCAAAGACGTTGTCGCCGAGGATCACGCACAACTTGTCGGTGCCGACGAAGTTGCGCGCCAGCCCCAGCGCCTGGGCGATGCCGCCCGCCTCGTCCTGGACCTTGTAGGTGAACCGGCAGCCGTAGTCCTTGCCGCTGCCCAGCAGCTGGACGACGGCGCCCATGTGCTCGGTGCCGGTCACGATCAGGATCTCCTCGATGCCGGCGGCGGTCAGCTTCTCGATCGGGTAGAAGATCATCGGCTTGCGCCCGACCGGCAGCAGGTGCTTGTTGGTGACCTTGGTGAGGGGCAGCAGCCGGCTGCCCGTCCCGCCCGCGAGGATCACACCCTTGACGATGCTGGCCATGGCCGCAGTGTAGCATG
>CAZSSB010000022.1:0-23854 GCA_964609245.1 uncultured Planctomycetales bacterium
GTCAGCGCCCCGCCGATCCCCGCGGTCGCCCAGGGCTCGCTGAACATCGCGGGAGCGGTGCCCTATACCGTGACCTTCGGCGTCAACGACACCTTCACCATCGACCTGGGGCCGGGCGCCAGCCTCGACGGCACCAACCCCGATCCGGTGACGATCGTCCTCAACCCCGGCGTCTATGCCACCACCACCGACGTGCTCAACGAAATCAACTTCCAGATCAACAACTCGGCGGTGCTGAAGAACGCGGTGACGGCCCAGCTGCGCACGGTGGGCCCCCAGCAGTTCATCGATATCGTGACCTTCAACGAGTCCAGCCGCGTGCAGGCCAGCGACCTGGTGGTCTCCAACGTCAGCGTCAACACGCCGCTCAGGCTGGGCGTCGGTCCGCTGACCACCATCCCCGGCGGCGGCACGGCGGCGGGCCAGGGACTGGTGGAAGAGCCCCACAACCTGATCGACACCATGGTCCAGGTGCGCGACGAGCTGTTCGGCTACGCCGCGCGTCAGAGCCGGCTGACGGATCTGACCGACGTGGACGGCAACAGCCTGGGGCTGTTTCCGGGCTACACTGTCCGCGTCAGCTCCGACGGCAGCTTCCTGGAGTTCACGGTGCAGCGCTTCACCACTATGCAGGACCTGGCCGACAAGATCGAGGAGAAGCTGGGCTTCCAGCTGGAAGTCGACGTGCTGCGGGACGGCACCATCCGCGTCTTCAACCCGACGACCGGAGTGATCAACGATGTCTCGGTTGAGGCCTTCGACCTTGATGGCGGCCACATCACGGCCTTCGAGGACAAGTTCGCCTCGATCAGCGGCCGGCTGTCCTACCGCAGCGAGCTGACCAGCGAGACGGCCTACGAGGACGAGCGCTTCCACAACATGACGGAGCGGATCGGCGATATGGACGACGCGCTGGAGGGCATCCTCTCGACGCTGGCGATGATCGGCAGCCGCAGCAAACGGCTGGAGCTGACGCTGAGCCAGAACGAGACGGTCAGCGTCAACCTGCTGGACCTGCAGAGCCAGAACGACTACGTCGACATGGCCGAAACGCTGATCAAGCTGCAGGAGGCCCAGAACGTGCTCAACTCGGCGCTGGGCGCCGGCGCGCGCGTCCTGCCGCCCAGCTTGTTCGATTTCCTGAGCTAGGCGGGTGGTACACCGCGGGCGGTTTCGATCTGGCCGGTGTCCTGATCCTGGAAGCTGAAGTACGGCTCGCCGCCGCTGAGCAGGATTTCCACCTCGGTACCGCAGTCCGCCACCCCGGGCACCGTGATCCGTTCGGCGGCCCAGCCCGTGGAGTACAGGGCGAAGTAGTACGAACCCTGGCCGTAGTAGACCACGACTGCCTCGTCGCCTTCGGCGCCAATTGGGGCACTGCAGCCGCAGTTTCGCTAGCCACGTATTCGAGACGGCTGTCCCCTCCAGGTCGTAGTACCAGCTAAGCGGCGGTATACTCCTTGGTGTACTGAGTATCGCACCGGGGGGTAGCGATGAGGAAAGCAGCGATCATTCTGGTGGCAGTTCTGCTGGTCATGACTGCTGGCTGTGGCAGCAAGAGTCAGGTTTCAGCCGTATCGGTCAGCGGCAATGAGTATGCGCTGTCAGCGCAGGCGCAGATTAAGCCACAGCTGAGGTCCGAGCTGGCGGCTGAGCTGGAGCGGGTGCTGAGGCTCTATCCACCGCGGCAGGTGAGCGCCCCGCCGAGCAGCAGCGCCTCGGCGACGGTGCTGAGCTGGGACGAGGAAGCGGGAAGCTTCCAGTGGCGGTACTACAGCGCCGGCGACTACGACCAGAACGGCGAGGTGGGGGTCAGCGACCTGACGCCGCTGGGGGTGCACTTCGGCAAGCAGAGCGCGGGCGGGCCGTTCGACCAGGCTACCGTGGAGTCCGTGGTTGACGGCGACCAAAACGGCCAGATCGGCATCAGCGATATCACGCCGATCGGTCAGAATTTCGGCCTCGTTTGCGAGGGCTACCGGCTGTACTACAGCAATGCTGAATCAGACGTGCCGGGCGAAGCGGCTGAGCCCAACGGGCCTGGTGCGGAACTGGTTGCCGAAGTTATCTTCAGCGATGCGACGGGCGCAGCCAGCGAGCGCAAGCAGTTCAGCCACACTCCAGCCGAGACGCCATTCGAGGGCTACTACTGGGTGCGGCCCCATGACGATGAGCAGCTGGGCACGCCGAGCAACGCCTGGCTGCTGGGCGCCGCCAACCAGCCACCTATCGCCGTGCTGCGCGGCGAGCCCTCGGAAGGTCTGTTTCCGCTGACCGTTGACTTCCAGGCGTTCTCCAGCATCGATATCGACGGGACGATCGTGAACTACGAGTGGGACTTCGACGGCCCGATCGGCGGGGAGCAGTGGCTGGATAGCGGAGCCCAGGGCTTCGTCGAGCACACCTACGAGGATGCGGGCGACTACCTGCCGACGGTGCGCGTGACGGACGATGACGGCGCGACGGACGTGGACATCCTGCCGGTCAAGGTGCGCGCGCCGCTGCCGCCGACGGCGATGGTGGAGGTCGATCCCGCGAGCGGCGCGGTGCCGCTGGAGGTTGTCTACGACGCCAGCGGCAGTTTCGACACCGACGGGCCGGTGGCGCGCTACGAGTGGGACTTCGACGGCGACGGCGAGTTCGAGCATGACAGCGGGCTGGAGCCGACGGCGCCGTTCATCTACTGGGCGCCGGGTTCCTACGACACCGCGGTCCAGGTCACCGATATCGACGGTCTCACCGATGTCGCCTCCGTCAGCATCGCGGCTGAAGCCGGAGCGCAGTGGTACATCTCGACGGTGCTGGAATCAACCCACAATGAACTCGAGAACACCGGGGGAAGCCTGGGCGGTGGCCAGCTGGCCGAAGTCGATGGCCGGCCGGCCATGACTATGAGCATCGGGTTGCCAGACGATTCGGACTTCCCCGAAGACATCGGCGGCGACGCGAAGCTGGTGTTTATCCTCGCGGTGTTCTGGCACGGGAAGGACTGGTACGCCCCGGTGGTGATCGATCCCGGGGGTATTCCGGGAGTGGATTACAGCCCCGGGACGTCTCGGCTGGCCCTGATCGACCATCGGCCGGCGGTGCTCTACGGGTGGCGACTGCACATTCCGGGAGATCCCGCGGAGCTTGACGAGGGCGTGAAATTCGTAAGGGCCGCCGATTACGCTGGTAGCGCCTGGTACGAGCCGCTGGCAGTGCAGGAGGATGACAACAGCATCATCTCCCAACTGATGTTCATCGACGGGTGCCCGGCGTTCTTCAGCAGGCGCACACTCTACCCCGCCGCGGACGCCGCCGGAGCGTCCTGGCCGTACGCATACGAACTGCCCGACTACGGAAACTCATGGCCAGGGGCATTCGAGCTGGTCCAGGGCAACCCGGCCTTCGCCCAGAGGTATCCCGTGGGTGAGAGCCTGTTCTATACGCGGGCGCTCAACGCCGAGGGCAGCGCCTGGCCGGAGATTCCGACCGTAGTGTTGGAGAAGGACGTGGACGACCCCGAGCTGGTCATCGCGGCGGGCCACCCCGCCATCGCCTTTTACGACTCGCTGCTCCGGCGCATTATGTACACAAGGGCGCTTGACTCGGCCGGCGCGGAATGGGAGAGCCCGCGTACCGTTGCCGCCTGGACGGCGGGGCAGCAGTCCATGACGCTGGTGGACGGCCGGCCGGCGATCCTCTATGTCGACGAGTTTACCGATGAGACGCTGTTCATCGCGGCCAACGATGCGGAAGGAACCTCCTGGGGCCTGCCGATGGTCATTGATGTAGTCGACACGGATGGACCGGTGAGCAACCCCTCCACCGGTTCCAGGTTGGTCACGATTGGCGGGCATCCAGCCTTCACCTACACATACGCCACCTACCCGGAACCTCAAGTTAACGACTACCACACGCGTTATGTGGTCTACTACTGAGCTGTGCACATGCGACCGGAATGCAGCATTTCAAAGCAGCGCTCGAAGCCTGTTGAGCAGCCCAGCTCTGTACCGCCAGCCACACCAAAGGGCTGAGCTGAAGTGTCCCGCCCATAGTCGATTCGGCAGCGTCAGATAACGATGTCATATAGTCCGCATACGCGGGCAGTAGCCAACGGCGGCTTGCCGTCTCTTTTCACCCAGGGCTTCAGGATGATGATCCGGGCAGCCGGATGCTGTTGAGGTACTCGGAATGCCGCTAGCGCTGCATTAGCATCTTTGATGTGAACAAGCGACATGAACCTCCCGCCGTACGTCCGGCGGCGGTCCTCTTACCATGCTTAGCTAACGACTGCTTTGAGACTAGTACGCATACCAGGTGTCTGCACCGGTACATATAACGTGTCGCAGGTCTCCCGCCGCGGTCAGTGTGTTATTCCCACTCACTGCGGCGTCGCTGTAGTTCCGGATGTTCAGCGTTCCACTGGTATGGCCCTCGAGGCCGATGAGGAATACTCTGCCAGCGTCGCCAGCTGCAGTGCTTGGCATGTCCACATACAGATTAGCAGTGTCAACGTCTGTATAGGCGATGTAATAATCTGTGCCCAACACTTGGTAGTCCACATCGTCTTTCTCAACTCTATTGGCTCTGAAGCCCCCGTCGAGGTAAACCACGTCCCCATCAAGCACGATGTCGTCGGTCGCGGTCACCGTCAGATCGTCAGTGTTGTTGTCGTATGCGATCTGACCCGCCTCGGGCACGTTCCCGTCGCCCAGCCACAGGCCAGTCTCGCCGGTGTCGCCGGCGAGCATACCGAGATAGCTGCTGTTCGCCGACGCCCCATTGTTCTGCATCATCCAGTAGGTGTTACTCGGCACGATGAGACCTGCGCCACTCTCGTAGATATGCACTCGGGCCTTTGGATCGCTTGTTCCGATCCCGACATAGTCATCGGCTCCATCAACAAAGAGCATATTGGCGTTGCCATCGCTCTCAACGCGGAAATCAACTTCGCTGCTCTGCTCGTTGAACACGGCGTTGCCTTCGGCATCCAGGAAGATGTCGGCCGTAGCCTCCGTCGTGCCGCCGATGACGACGTTCTCATTGTCAGTCGGGTATAGGTCGCCGTTGCTGTCCGTCCACGGTGACAACTGAGCCCATGCAACCCCGCTGTCGAGCGCGTTGTTGAACACCACGACGCCGCCGATGATCAACAGCACCGCCAGCGTGACGGCCAGTGCTGATACGAATGACGCTGCGTTTCGTGTATACATGCCCTTCCTCCTGTCTGAGTGTTGCCCCAGCCCGGTTCCATGCCCGGTCCGCCTGGCCCCGAAGCAGTCCCGGGCCCAAGTAGATTGTCCTCGCCTGTGAGTACATCGCAACTACGATATCAGTGCGGATGACACAATCGCCGCGCACATGCGATGGTGTCATCGTCAAATGCAGCAAAGCCGTGTGGACATACAACGGAAATGTGTGTGCAACGGATTAGCGGTGCCAACCTCTCATCGCACGTAGCAGCCCAGGCAAGGGCTGGCGGGTTGCATCCGCGCATTCCATTGCAGGTCGCGAACAGGATTCGCGGCTAGTGGGGCAGCCGCTATACTACTCGTCGGGGCATCCCACTGAAGGTCAAATCCCGCGCCCGCGCGGTACAGGCCGTATGGGGTGATGAGGAAGGCAGCGGCTGCGGTCGCTCCCCGCTGAACTGACGAAACACATGCGCGGCTGGCGGCAGCCGAAGGAGAGATCATGAGCGAGAAGCAAGGCGTAACCTGGGACCTGAGCAGTTTCTTCCCGGAGTTCAACGGACCCGCGATGCTGGAGTTCAAGGAGCAGCTGAAGGCCGACGTGGCGGAGCTGCAGGCCAGAGCCGGCGCGCTGGGGCCGCTGTCGGCGGAGACCGCCGCCGACTGGGAGGCGATCATCCTCAAGGCCGAGGACGTCGAGGTGCGCCTCAGCCACATCTTCTCCTACGTGGGCTGCCTCGGCGCCGCCGACGCCCGGGAGGAGAAGTACAAGCAGGAGGAAGCCGGGCTGGCGCTGATCGCCGCCGAGTACAGCAAGTTCGACGTCGAGATCCTGCGCGCCTTCAAGGACGTGCCGGACGACGTGTGGAACGCCTTCCTGGCGCGCGAGGCGCTGGCCGGAGCGGAGCACGCCCTGACCAAGACGCGCGAGCGGGCGCTGCACACCGCCACCCCTGATCAGGAGCGGCTGGCCACGGACTTAAACGTCGACGGCCTGCACGCCTGGGGCCGGATGTACGACACCATCACGGGCAAGCTTGAGTTCGACATGGTCTATCCCGACGGCCGCGAGGAGCGCACGCCGATCTCTCAGTGGCGCTCGCTGATGTCCAACGTCGACCGCGAGGTGGGCAAGGCGGCCTTTGAGTGCGGCAACCGGGCCTGGGAGGGGTTGCAGGATGCCTGCGCCGCCGCGCTGAACGCCATCTCCGGCACGCGGCTGACCCTTAACAAGTACCGCGGCATCGACAGCTACCTCTACAACGCGCTGTTCCAGTCCAACATCAGCCGCCCCACGCTGGACGCGATGTACGAGGGCATCCACGCCAACATCGAGACCGCGCGCGAGATCTTCCGCGCCAAGGCCGGCTTCATGGGCCGCAGCGGGATCTACTGGTTCGAGCGCGAGGCGCCGCTGCCCCTGGAAGACACCTCCACTTACACGTGGGAAGAGGGCACCGCGATGGTGTCGACGGCGTTCAAGACGGCCTACCCCGGCTTCGCCGATTACTACGACTCGTTCCTTGCCAAGCGTTGGCTGGAGTCCGAGGTGCGCCCCGGCAAACTGCCCGGCGCGTTCTGCACCGGCTCGCCGTTGACCCGCGAGCAGCGCGTCTACATGACGTTCAACGGTACGCTCGGCGACGTCACCACGATGGCTCACGAGGTCGGTCACGCCTGGCACGGCCACCTGCTGAAGGACATGCGGCTGATGGCCCAGGAGTACCCGATGACGCTGGCCGAGACCGCCTCGATCTTCGGCGAGCACATCCTGGCCAGCGGCATCTACGGCGACGATTCGATCAGCGACTCGGCCAAGCTGCTGATGCTGGACGCCGATCTGTGCGGCGCGGCGACGCTGCTGCTGGACATCACGGTGCGCTTCGAGTTCGAGAAGGCTTTCCACGACGAGCGGATGAAGGGCGAGGTGTCGGTCTCGCGGCTCAAGGAGCTGATGGTCGAAACCCAGCAGCGCGTCTTCGGCGACGCGATGCTGGACGGCAGCGAGGATCCCATGTTCTGGGCGAGCAAGCTGCACTTCTACATCACGGGCGTGACGTTCTACAACTTCCCCTATACGTTCGGCTTCCTGCTGGCGCGGGCGCTCTATAACCTCTTCGAGCAGGAGGGAGCGTCGTTCCTGCCCCGCTACGAGGACTTCCTGCGCCTGACGGGCAGCGATACCGCCGAGGGCGTGGCCCAGCGCAGCATCGGCGCGGACCTGACCAAGCCGGACTTCTGGGTGAAGTCGATCTCAAGCCTCGAGCCGCACCTGGAGCACTACAAGCAGCTGCTGGCCAAGAACACAGCCGCAGCGGGCGGCTAGTCAGCTAGGCCGGCAAGCTCGTCGGGAGTAGGTTCGCGGACGGCGCGGAAGCCCTGGCTGCCCATCGCCAGGTCCTTGCGCATGCGATAGACGGCGCCGCTGTAGACGATTCGCCAGGCGCGATCGTCACCGGCCTCGGTCGCCGTCCACCAGTAGATCGTCTCGCTGTAGGGGATCCACAGGGGCGATTCCTTGTCGGGTCTGGTGTCATAGGTGGCGACGCCGCGCTCCGGGTCCCACACGCCGCCGCAGTTGACGCCGTGCCGCGCCATCGAGCGCACCGCCTCCTCGATGGTCGGCAGCCGCCAGACGTCCAGAGGAGTGTCGCTCAGCGTCTCTCCGTAGGGACCAAGATGGGCGCAGATGTCCCGTGCCTCGTCCCAGCTCACGGCGTGGTCCGCGTCGGTGACCCAGCCCGGTCCGGCCGGCGCCCAGACCAGCGCCACCCCGTTGCCCCGAACCAGCCGCGCGCCGCGGTCGCCGTCGTCGATGCGATGGGACACGCGCCAGAGCGGCTCGACCGCCAGGACCAGCACCAATAGCAGCGGGATGCCGGCGGCCAGCAGCCAGGCCAGCCACCGCGGCTCGGGCCGCCCCAGCCACCAGACGAAGCCGACCGCCACCACTGCCACTGTCACTGGCAGCCAGCTGAGCACTGCGGCCAGATCGATGTCGGGCCAGCGATTGGCGAAGATGAACCAGCTGAACCACGCGCCCCCGGCGAAGAACAGCAGCGCGCCGAGTTTCGGCACGCGGATCGCGAGGATGGTGAGCAGCAGCACGGCCGCCATCGGCGTCAGATAGAGCAGGGCGTAGGTGACGCGGCCGCCGAGCGTCGGCTGCCACCAGCCTTCGTGGAATGCTTCGATGGTGCCCCAGAAGGCCCAGAGCGAGGCGATCGCGATGCAGATGCCGGTGGCTACCCAACCGAGTATCAGCTGGCGTTTAGTCGCTGGCACCATCTGGCCCCAGTCTAGCACGGCTGGCGGTCAAGCGCTTAGGCGCCGGTGACGTTGATCGAGCCGTTGCCGACGTCGATCTCAATGCTGGCTTCGCCGCTGCCGACGCTGCCACTGGCGGTGGCGCCCAGCATGTGGGAGCGGGCCACGGTAACCCCGGCCGGCGCGCGGATGTCGCCGATCCCGACTGAAGCCTTAAGCTCGCCGCCGCTGCCCTGGCGCAGCTGCACCTTGGCGGTGCCGTTGCCGACGCTGAGCCCGATGCTGCCCGCCGCCGCCAGGATGTCGACGGTCAGCTTGCCGTTGCCGATGCTGGCCGTCAGGTCGCCCGCCGGATCGCCGCTGACGTAGAGCTTGCCGTTGCCCACCGAGAATTCGCCGCCGGCCGGGCCGCTGTAGCTGAAGGTGCCGTTGCCGTGGGAAGCCTCGACGCTGCGGACGCCCGGGCCATGGCGCAGGGTCAGCGTCAGCTTCGGCGTGTCGCCTTGCCAGCTGCGGCGGCCCGTCCAGTCCTCGACCTCCAGCACCCCGCCTTCCTGCTTACAGCGCAACTCGACGTCACCGCTGGTGTAGGGCTCGTCATCGAGGCGGTAGTCCCACGTCAGCTCGACCACCCCCGCCGCCAGCGTGACGTCCTCGCTGACGGTCACGGTGCCGTTGCGCGTATCCAGCGCCAGCTCCGCCACCTCGCTGAAGCTGGCCCGGCCCGCGCTGCCGGTAGGCATCGCCTGCGCCCCGCCTTCCTGCTGCTCGCCTGTCATCCCTGCCTCCCCCGACTGCTGACCGGCCTGCCCCATCGAACTGACGCCGAAGTAGTAGCCGATCAGGCCGGCAACCACGATGGCGGCCACCGCCACCACCATGCCGATCATCATTACGCTATCGCTTCTTCGCTGCATGGCATCACGTTAGTCAATATCAGATTCAAGAATACTGATTTCCGTCTCGACTATCGTGATTGTAGCACCGAGCATGGTGGTTGTCAACTCGCAAAGGTGAACGTGAACGGTTGATGCGAGGGCGGCTGTGAAGGGGTCGACGCCTGTGTGTGGGGAGCGGGCTTTGGCTTACCGCAGCTTCCCGATGTCGCTGCGGTACTTCATGCCGTCGAAGGTGAGGTTGCCGAGGACCTCGTAGGCCACGCGGCGGGCCTCGGACAGGTCATCCCCCAGCGCGCTGACCGCCAGCACGCGGCCGCCGGCGGCCAGGTACCGCGCGCCATCCAGATCATCGTAGAAGTTGCGGTAGGCAGCGGGCGCGGGCTCGTCCGCTGCCGCTGCCGGCTCGCGCGCGACGCCGGCGAAGTAGATCGCGACCGGCGGGGGCTCGACGCCGCCATCGTCGGCGATGCGCGGCTCAAGCAGGCCGCGGGCATGGATGCGGTCCATGCCGCGGATCTCGCTGGGCTCGCTCTTGCCGTAGGGGTAGTTCTTCGTCGCGGCGCAGACCGCCACGCAGGCGCCCGGGCGCGCACGCACGCTGCTGACATCCAGCTGGCCCTCGGCGGCCATGCCGAAGACCTGCGGCCAGTCGGTGTCGGCCAGCGGCAGCACCACCTGGGCCTCCGGGTCGCCGAGCCGCACGTTGAACTCCAGCACCTTAAGCCCGGCATCCGTCAGCATGGTGCCGATGAACAGGAACCCGCGGTAGTCGAGGCCGTCCGCCTTCAGACCGGCCAGCAACGGGTTGAAGATCCGCTCGTGGAACTCGGCGACCACCTCGTCCGTGGCGTGCGGGGTGGGGCAGATGTTGCCCATCCCGCCGGTGTTGGGGCCGGTGTCCTGATCGCCGATCCGCTTGTAGTCCGTGCTGGAGGCCAGCAGCACGCCCTCGCCGCCGCTGATCAGGCAGGTGAAACTGATCTCCGCACCATAGAGCCGCTCCTCGAGCAGCACGCGGTCGCAGGCCGCGCCGAACTCGCGCTCGACCAGCAGCCGCGCGGCGGCGGTCAGGGCGTCGGCGCGCCCCTCGCACATCAGCACGCCCTTGCCCGCTGCCAGCCCGTCGGCCTTGAGCACGCAGGGCCCGCTGAGATCCTCGCAGCGCTTCTCCAGTGCAACCGCGTCGTCGAAGACCTCGTAGCTGCCGGTCGGGATGCCGTGGCGCGCCATGAACTCCTTGGCGAAGATCTTGCTGCCTTCCAGCTGCGCCGCCTGCCTGTTGCAGCCCAGCACGGCGATGCCGGCCGCCTGCAGCTCGTCGGTCAGGCCGGCCACCAGCGGCGCCTCCGGCCCGACCACCGCCAGGTCGATGCGGTGCTCCTTCGCGGCGGCGACCAATGCGGCGTGGTCGTCGACCTTGATCTGAAGCACCCCCGCGCGTGAGGCACCGTCGGCGTCGCAGTGTGGATCGACCACCCCCCAGTTGGGCGGCGTGATCAGCAGGCGCTCGACCCCGGGGCTGAGCAGCATCGCGTTGGCCAGCGCGCACTCGCGCCCGCCGTTACCCACCACCAATATCCGCCGCGGCTCAGCCATCGCTATCTCTCCTCTTCCGCTGAATCCCGTCCTCCCAGCTCACGTGCGCCCGCCGGCCCGGCGGGCTAGAACCGGCTGGCGTCGAGGAACCGCGTGATGTGCGGGAACCAGCGCATCCTCACGGTGTCCGTCGGCCCGTTGCGGTTCTTGGCGACGATGATGTCGGCCTCGGGCAGCGACATCTGGTCGAAGTCCGGCTCGCCCAGCGGCGCCCGCTTCTTCTCGCCGTAGTAGTCCTCGCGGTGGATGAACATCACCACGTCGGCGTCCTGCTCGATTGCACCCGAGTCGCGCAGGTCGGAAAGCTGCGGCAGCTTGCTCTCGCGGGCCGTCGTCTTGCGGCTCAGCTGGCTGAGCGCCACCACCGGCATCTTCAGCTCGCGCGCGATCTGCTTCAGCCCGCGGCTGATCTCGCTGACCTCCTGGACGCGGTTGTCGGTCGGCGTGCTGCTCTGCATCAGCTGCAGGTAGTCGACGATGATGCAGCGCACGCCGTAGTTGGCCACCAGCCGGCGGACCTTGCTCTTGAGCATCTGGATGCTCAGCAGGCTGGAATCGTCGAGGTAGACCGGCGAGGTCAACAACCGGTTGTAGGCCTCGGTCAGCACCGTCCACTGCGCCTGGTTCAGCTCCGGGTTCTGCAGCATGGTGGTGCTGACGCCGCGGATGCGGCTTTGCTCCCAGTACTTGCTGCCCATGCACAGCAGGCGCTCGGCCAGCTGCTCGACGCCCATCTCGAGGCTGAACAACGCCACCGGAATGCCGTGCTTGACCGTCATGTTGTGGACCATGTTGAGACCCAGCGCCGTCTTGCCCATGCTGGGCCGCGCGGCGATGATGGTCAGCTCGCTGTCACGCAGCCCGCCGGTCATGCGGTCGAGGTCGTGGAAGCCGGTCGGCAGCCCGACGCTGATCCGCGGGTCCTTCTCGCCAGCGGCGCGGCGGCGGCTGAGTTCGTCGCTGCGCTCGCTCAGCTCCTCCCAGTAGCTGACCAGCACCGCGCTGAGCTCTGTGAACTCGCTCTGGACGCTGCTGGTGGAGAGCTGCAGCACGGCGGACTCGGCCTGATCCAGCACCTGCTCCAGCGGCAACTCCTGCCGGTAGCACTCCTCGACGATCTGGGTGCAGGCGCGGATCAGGGCGCGCAGATGGGCCTTCTCCGCCACCTTGCGCGCGTGGTACTCCACGTTGGCCGCCGTCGGCACGGCGTTGAGCATGCTGAGCACGGCGTTGGCGCCCCCAACCTTCTCCAGCAGGCCGCGGCTTCTGAGCTCGTCGCGCACCATCTCGCTGTCCGGCGGGATGCCACGGCTTGAGAGCTCGCCCATCAGCTCGAAGATGATGCCGTGACCGTCAAGGTAGAAGGAATCACGGCTCAGGTAATCGGCGGCGACGCTGTAGGCTTCCTTCGGATGGAGCATGATGCCGCCGAGCACGCACATTTCCAGTTCGATGTTCTGTGGTGGAGTTCGATCCAGCCTGGTGTCCGACTCCCGCTGTAACGCCAACTTCTAAGCCCTCCCGCAGCCCTGGTCACATCCCGATCCCGAACCCCAACCCGCCTGTTCTCTGCTCATCGACCGCTTCATCGCGGTGCCTGCTCTTTCTGGGTTCCGACTATAGCATGGCCTGCGGCCAGTGTCGATGCGGCCTGAGAGCGATTCTCGCCAACAGGGCGTTGATCCGGCGTGCGGATTGCTGTTGACATCGATACCCATGCAATACTCCTATGCGCAGGCGCCGCGCCATCCGCCGCACGGCACCGCGTCCGGGCCAGCACCGGCGCTGAGCCCCCGTGCAGCTGCCTCGCACGGTTGGCGGATTGCTGTCGATAAGGAACGTGAAACCGCCGGCGTTCTATCCCAAATGCCGCCACCGATTCTCAGTGTGGCCGCGAAAAAGAGACACGCGATTTTGCCGTCCTACCGCGAACGCAATCAACACATTAGTATAGCATACAAATGAACAGCGTGCATTGATATGCAGATACCCGTTGGGCGTGGCCTGCCGCTTCAGCGTCCAGCCGGGCAGCCGCTTTGTTAAACTTGAGCGATGGCGCTGCTGGATTTCAGCGGGCTGGCCTTCGGCTACAGCGACGAGCGCGTGATCGTCGAGGCCGCGGGCGCGCTGAACGCGGGCAACATCGTTGGCCTGATCGGCGCCAACGCCGGCGGCAAGACCACCCTGCTCAGGCTGCTGCTGGGCGAGCTCAGCCCCGAGGCCGGGCGCGTGCAACGGGCGCGGCAGGCCAGCCTGGCCTACGTCTCCCAGAGCGCCGGCGGCGAGGACGACGATCAGCTGTTCGGGTTCGTCAAGGCCGGCCGCCGCGATCTGGCCGCGCTCGATGCCAAGCTCGCCGCGCTGCACGACGCGCTGGCGGCCGCGCCCGACGATCAGCAGCTGATCCGGCAACTGGGCCAGGCCGAGCAGCGCTTCTCGGCGCTGGGCGGTCATCGCTGGGACCACGAGGTCGAGCGGCTGCTGCTGGGTCTCAGTTTCCTCCGGAGCGACTTCGAGCGGCAGCTGGGGGTGCTCAGTGGTGGGCAGCGGCAGAAGGGCTGCCTGGCGCGCGCGCTGATCTCCAGCTGCACCTGCCTGATCTTCGACGAGCCGACCAACCACCTGGACCTCGCGGCCCAGGCGTTCTTCGTCGAGTACCTCAAGGCGCTGCCCAAGGACCGCGCGGTGCTGCTGGTCAGCCACGACCGCTGGCTGCTGGATCAGCTCGCCACCCACATCTGGGAGCTGGACGACGGCACGCTCCACCGCTATCCGGGCAACTACAGCAAGTACGTGCCGCTGCGTGAGGAGCGGCGCAAGCAGGCGCGCCTGGCCTTCGAGCGCCAGCAGGAGCACATCGCGCGCACCGAGGAGTATATCCGCCGCAACATCGCCGGCCAGAATACCAGGCAGGCCCGCGGGCGCCGCAAACTGCTGGGCCGGATGGACCGCCTGGAGCGGCCCGCCGATGACCCGCAGCTCAGCTTCGTGCTGAGTCCCCAGCTCCGGAGCGGCGAGCAGCTGCTGCTGGTGGAGAACCTGGCCTTCAGCTACAGCGCCGGCACCGGCGCCCGCTGCCGGCTGGCGCCGTTCGCCACAGCGCCGACCCACGTCACCGCCGGGCCGGCCGCGCTCGATCTCAATCCGCCGCTGACGGTGGCGCGCGGCGACGCCCGCGGCCAGCTGGTGATCGGCGGCCTCAGCATGCAGCTCTACCGCGGCGAGCGGCTGGGGATCGTCGGGCCCAACGGCTGCGGCAAAACGACGCTGCTCAGGCTGCTGACGCGCCAGCTGGCGCCCCTGAAGGGCATGGTGGCCTGGGGCTCCAACGCCGAGCTGGGCGTCTTCAGCCAGGATAGCGCCGACCTGTCCGCGGGCAATGACCTGCTGGCCGAGCTGCGCACCGTCGAGCCGACGATCACCGACTCCGCCGCCCGCGACTACCTGGGCCGCTTCGGCTTCAGCGGCGACGACGTCTTCGCCGAGGTGAGCACCCTCAGCGGGGGGGAGCGCTCGCGGCTGACGCTGGCCAAGATCTTCCGCCGACGGCCCAATGTGCTGATCTTCGACGAGCCGACCAACCACCTGGACATCTACGCCCGCGAGGCGCTGGAGCAGCTGCTGCTGAGCTACGGCGGGACGGTGCTGATGGTCACCCACGACCGCGCATTGCTGGAGCGGGTCTGCGACCGGCTGGTGGTCTTCCCCTTCGGCGCCGAGGACGAACAGACGCTGACCTTCTTCCGGGGCAGCTATGCCGACTACCTCACCTGGCGGACGCGCCGCGATGCCGGCTGCGGAAAGGACCGTGCGCAGCCGGGCTCCGGCGATAGCCCACCGGCAGCGGCGGAGGGAGCCATCCCCGATCCCAGCCGGCCCGAGCAACTCAGCATCTATGACATCGAGCTGCTGGCCAGGGAGGCGCACGTCAGCCCCCAGGCCTACACGGCCAAGCAGCTTGCGCGAGTCCAGGCCAAGGCGGAGCAGATCGAGCAGGCGATCGCCGACGCCGAAGGGCAGATCAACCGGTTGATGGAGGACCAGCGCGAGGCCGACAGCGCGCAGGACTACGTGCGCCTGGCCGAACTGCAGGACGAGATCGACCAGCTCAAAGCCGCGATCGACGCCAGGTTCGCCGAGCTGGAGCAGGCCCACGCCCAGGCCGACAGCTGGCAGCGGCTGGCGGCACAGGTATAATCCCGCTGGAGTGAGCTGATGAAGGTAGTGGGTGTCGTCCTGCTAGTGTGCAGTCTCGTGGTTGTGTTTGCCTACCTGTATGTGGTAGACAGGTCTAACCTACTGACTGCAGCGGCTGATGGTCTTGTGGAACACTATCCAGTCCACTCCGAACTGGTAATCGCTCAACCGAACAGCAGACAGCCACGCGACCTTTGGTCAGAGAGGGGCTACTCCGAAAGCCCACCACACATGGAGCCGGTCAAGTTGGTCGTGAATTCGCCGGAACGCTGTCCGGACTGCGGTGGTTACCACGATAAGCCGCGCTTCAGGAATGAGTTCCGATCCAACAGCGAAGAGGCCCAGCTGACGTACAACGACGTCATAGAGAGGGCGATGCGGGAAGAGCTCTCAATCAGAGGTCTTGACACGCTGTATCTATCTGCAGAGTCGGGCATCGAGTATCGCGTTCTGGCATTTGCCGAGGTCAACGTGGTCCAGTACAGCGACTGGGAGGACGAGGATGGTGTTGTCCACCAATGCGAGCCCTACAAGAAGACGGCTTACAGCACCGATGTCGCGATTTACGATGAGAGCGGAGTGGCCGTCGATATGCTTCACGGGATCGACCGGCTGACAGACGTCGCTGCAGTGCGCTTGTCACTCGAGTCCCCACTCGACTCGGATTACCTGCTGCTGGATCGCGGCTTTGAAGGCAGCGCATTGATGGCCATTGACGAGAGTGGGCATCTGGTGGAGCTGTTCTTCGCGAGTTGTCAGCAATGGGGGAGTGGTTCGGCCCATCCAGATTTCATGCTCCTGGACCCGGATCACGACGGCGCCTATGAAGCGGTTGTGTTCCTGACGCGCTGCCAGGGAGCTCACGTGCGATTCGAATCAACATATCTTGAGTTTCGCAATACGTATTTCCCTGATGGGACGCCACTGGAAGAAGTCCGTACGGGTGTAGTTGCCGTTGAACTCGATGGTGAAACGGAGCAGCCCTTCACCTACTACACCGAGTTGGTGCTCAGGTAAACGAGGTCTCACTCGGTATAATCCCGCTGAATGAGTGACGTGCGATTTCTGGTGCTGGCGACCGGCTCGAAGGGTAACTGCGCCTGGGTCTCGACGCCGCACAGCAACCTGCTGATCGACTGCGGCATCGGTATCCGCGCGCTGGATGCCGCGCTTCGCCAGCATGGCTCCAGCATGCACGAGATCGATGCCGTATTGGTGACGCACTGCCACAGCGACCACATCCAGGGCCTGGGCACGCTGCTGAAACACGTACCGGCCCGGGTCTACGCTCATCAGCGCGCCGCCGCGGGTCTGACGGTGCAGCTCAGGCGGGCGATGGAGCTGCACGACAAGCGCGCCACCTACCGCGACTTCTCTCTCAGCACCTTCGACATGAGCAACGGCTTCTACCACCGCGATGTCGATGTGCTGCCGGTCGCCGTCAGCCACGACTGCGACCCGACGGTGATGTACAAGCTGCACACCGACGGGCGCTGGCTGGGGGTGCTGACGGACCTCGGTACTACTACACCGGAACTCATCGCCACGTTCCGCGAATGCGACGCGCTGCTGCTGGAGGCCAATCACTGCCCGCAGCTGCTGGCGGAGGGTCCGTATCCACCGGTGCTCAAGCGCCGGATCAGAGGCGATCTGGGTCACCTGAGCAACCAGCAGGCCGCCGAGTTCGCCACCGGCCTTGAGCGGCTGCCCCGGCACCTGCTGCTCGGCCACATGAGCGACACCAACAACACGCCGCGGTCGGCCAGTGACGCCTTCACCCGCGTCGAGACCGGCCGCATCCCGCATACGGTGATCCCGCAGCAGACTTGCGGGCCGCTGCTGGAGTTGTAGCGATGGGCGGGGCACTACCAGAGCGAGAGCCGCGCGCCGCAGGTTCCAGACTACGCTGGGAGCAGCCGCTGGCCTACCTGTGGCTCGCCCTGGCGGCGCTGGGCTGGCTGGTCTACTTCGCGGTCACCCTGAGCATTCCGCCGGCGGAGGGAGCCCCCTTTGCGCAGCAGCTGCTGGCCCAGCTGGCGGCGCTGCTGGTCGGCGTCGTCGCGCTGATGGCGGTGCTGCTGGCGGGCGAGAAGCCGCGCTGGCCCGCCAGCGGACGCTGGGCGCTGTTCATCGGCGGCACGGCGGTGGTGCTGCTGGCCTACCTGGCCAACGTGCGGGAGCCGGTCTGGCGCGGGCTGCTGGCGCTGGGCGTGCTGGCGATGGCGCTGCCGGTGGGCTACTGGGTCGGCGACCGGATGGAGAAGATCACCAACCTGATACCGGTCGCGGTGGCCTTCACCTTCGCCGACATCTTCAGCGTCTTCCAGGGGCCCAGCAAACGCGTCGTCGAGGAGCTGACCGACTACGAGCAGGAACTCGAACTGGCGATGAGCGAGGCGGCGGCCAATCTGCCGCCGGAACTGGCGGCCGCCGCCGCCGCACAGGCCGCCGCGGCGGTCCGCGCGCCGCTGGTGGATTACGTGGTGGTGCACCTGCCGCTGCCGGGCACGGGCGCCAGCGCCGGCGTGCTGGGGATCGGCGACTTCGTGATCCTGGCGCTGCTGTTCCGCGCCGCCTGGGTCCACGGGATCAGTCCGCTGTCCGTGCTGCTCAGCGCGCTGGTTTCGATCGTGGCCGCCGTCGCCGCGTCGCAGCTGATCGGCCAGGCGCTGCCCGCGCTGCCGTTCATCGCCGTCGGGGTGATCGGCTGGCTGCTGCTGACCAATCCGCGGCTGCGGCGCCTCGACCGTCAGGAGATCGTGCTGTCGATCCTGGTGGCGGCGCTGTTCATCGCGCTGATGGCGGGCCGCTGGGCAGTGGCGCTGGTGTAGCGCGGCGAGGAGCAGATACGCTAGTGCTCGATTGTGGAGATGATCTCCGCGGCGACGAACAGCCTTTCCCTGCCAGACGATGGCGCCGGGAGCAGGATCCTGTGATCCACCAGGAGATCCACGTATTTCCTCGCGGTTGGATAGGAAACCTCAAGTACGTCGCGCGCCTGCGGCACTGTGATGTATGGAGAGTCGAACAAGCGCTCGATGAGCTTCATCAGCAGCGCCGACTTCCGCGTGGTTTGGACAAGCTTCTTATACCTTTCCAGTAAGGTGAGCAGTCGTCTGCAGCGGCGCACCGCATCCTCGGACTGCTCATCGACACCCCTGAGGAAGAACACGATCCACGAACGCCATTGGCCGGAAGTACTCACCGCGCGGAGGTGCTCGTAGTAGGCAGACCTGTATTCGTCGAAGTAAGCGCTCAGATACAGCAATGGGGCGGGCAAGGTGCCTTCCGCGCATAGAAGCAGAGTCAGCAGCAGCCTGCCGATACGTCCATTGCCATCAAGGAACGGATGGATCGCCTCAAACTGGTAGTGAATCACCGCCAGTCGAATCAGCAGGGGCAACGACGGTGGCCTGTGGATGTACTGCTCCAGTTCGCTGAGCGCCGCCGGGATGTCCTGTGGGACCGGCGGCACGTAAACCGCGTCGTCCAGCGTGCAGCCCGGAGGTCCAATCCAGTTCTGCGTGGTGCGGAACTGGCCAGGAGTGAGATGCTCGCCGCGGACGCCGGCCAGCAGGTGCTCGTGGAGTTCACGGATCAGACGCGACGAGACCGGCAGCTCTCTCAATCTCGCAAGCCCGTACTGCAATGCTCTAACGTAGTTCAGCACCTCGTGGGTGTCCGGTACGCGGGGCGTGATGGCGGGTGCCGCCTCCAGCAACAGCAGGTCTGAAAGCGACGCCTGGGTGCCTTCGATCCTCGACGACAGCACCGCTTCCCGACGCAGGAACGCACCACTGATGAGATGCGGATTGGGCAGCGTGCGACCAATGCCGGCCAACGCGGCCACGCTTTGGTCCGCTCGCGAGAGCGCGCACACCAAGTCGTCATCCCAGGCGACACTTGAGAGCGGCCGCGCAGGCTTGAAAGCGTAGTAGCCGCCGGGAGCCTTGATCACCCGGCCGTTCGCGCTCTGTTGGAAATCCTCAGGTCTCATGTCACGTAGGGGAACTTACTCTGGCGATCTCAGATTAAAGAAACACGCTGCATATTTTAACAGACTGAGACGAAGTGCGCAATTTCCGCGGCTTGGTTGCAGCAAGCGCTACACTAATGTTGGTAGTCGTACTCGCCGTACTGGAACAGCAGCACTTCTTCCAGCGTGGTGATGCCGCGCTCGGCGAGGTAGTTGAAGAGCAGCAGTAGCAGCCGGCAGGTGGCCAGCGCGTCGGCGGCGGCGCGGTGGCGGTCCTCGATGCCGATGCCGAAGAACGCGGCGAGGTTGCCCAGGCTCTTGGAGGGCAGCCACGGCAGGATTCGGCGCGCCAGCCGGCCGGTGCAGAGGTCGGCGTTCTTCAGCCGCGGCAGGCCCGCCAGTTGCAGCTCGTTGTCCAGGAAGCGGCGGTCGAACTGGCTGTTGTGGGCCACCACGGGACCGTCACCGAGGAACTCCAGCAGATCCGGCAGCACTTCGCGGCTGGGCGGCATGTCGCCGACCATCTGCTGGTCGATGCCCGTCAGGTTGGTGATGAACGGCGGGATGCGCCGCTCGGGATTCACCAGTGTGGCGAAGTCGGTGGTGACCTCGAGGTTCTCGATCCGGTAGCAGGCGATCTCGGTGATCTTGTGCTCGGGGGGGGCGCCGCCGGTGGTTTCAAGGTCGAGTACGGCGAACGTCACCCGCTCAAGCGGCGTGCATTCAACTCCCTCCAGGCTGTTGTCGGCGGCGGTCATTCAGGCAGCCAGCATGATAGCAGCCGTACGCTACACTAACCGCCGGGGAGAAAGGTGGACATCTTAAGCCTGGGCTTCGGGGCGGCGCAAGTCTGGCTTCTGTTCCTGCTGCGCACGCTGGGGTTTGTGGCGATCGTGCCGCTGCTCAGTGCGCGCGCGGCCCCCAGCCAGTTCCGCGTGGCGCTGGTGTTCTTCCTGACCACTCTGGCCTTCATCGCCTGGGCGCCGCACACCGTATCCCCCGAGATGGGGATGGCCGAGTTCGTGCCCGCCGGCCTCTCCGAGCTGGCGCTGGGGATGATGCTGGGCTTCATCGTTGGCCTGGTGTTCGTCACCTTCCAGTTCGCCGGCCAGTTCATCGGCTATCAGATGGGTTTCGCGATCGTCAACGTGCTCGACCCCCAAACCCAGAACCAGGTCAGCCTGATCGGCGAGTTCCTGTTCGCCGTGGTGATGCTGGCGTTCCTGCAGCTCAACCTCCACCACGACATGCTGGGGCTGTGGCACGCCAGCTATCAGCTGGCCCCGCCCGGCGAGTTTGTGCTGCAGAACATGCAGCTGGCGCACCTGGTGGCGCTCGGCGACGACCTGTTCATCCTGGCGCTCAAGATCGCCGTGCCGCTGGTGGCGTTCCTGCTGCTGACGGATCTGAGCCTGGGTATCATCGCGCGGGTGATGCCCCAGATGAACGTGTTTATCGTCGGCATCCCGCTCAAGATCGCGATGGGCCTGCTGTTCCTCAGCCTGATCGTGCTGCAGTTCGACCCGGTGGTGCGCCAGACCACCAACACCTTCATCAACGACGCCGGCGCGCTGCTGACCGCGCTGGGCGGGGGGTAGGAGGATCGCCACCATACCTGCTGGCTGCCCGGTTTAACTCACAACGCGCAAGATCAAGTGGTATCCCGAAGTCTGCACTGGATTGGTACCCCATGTGTCGTCAGCATTCGGTACAATTTGTGTACAAGACTGCTCGTGAGGTGGGGTCTATGAAACAGAGAGAGAGAGAGAGACGCTTCGTCTTCCTGCTAGTTGGCTGCTGACAGCCGTGATGCTATCCCTGCTGCTCTGCTGCCAGTCTTGCGGCGGGGCGCCTCTGGAATCCGCAGGCAAGGACACCGGCACGGCACAACCCGGGTTGGGCGCCGGTCCCGATGCCGATTCCGACGGCGGGATGCTTGACGGCGGCACCGGCGGGGAGGCCGGGCCGGTCGGCGAGCCGCAGAGCCTGGCGGACTGGTCGGAGGGCTCAATCGGGCCCTGGGGGCCGGTTGTGCAGACGGTCCAGGTCAATGTATCAGGTGGGGGCGATCCCATCCCGGTCAACCGCCTTGCATCGGAGGACCCGTTCACCGGCGTCTACCAACTGCCGAATGGCAGAATCATCGCGACGAATGGGCCACTGGAGGACATCCTGGCTGTCGGTTACGTGGAACCGTGGCCGCAGACCGAGTTGTGGTATGACGGCGGCGATGAACTGCTGGTCATTGTCCCGCAGATCGTGCTGTCGCTGCTCCCCTCGATGTCTGAGAGCGACATCGTGCAGTTCATCCAGCGCGAGCAGCTCTACACCATTTTCTCTTGGTACATCCCCGATCTACAGACCGGCGGCAACACGATAGCTAAGTTCCAGTTCGAGTACGATCCGCTCATGTACCCCTCGTTCGGCGACGCCTACGACCACCTCACAGCCCTGCCGGAAGTGGAGTACGCCGAGCCGAACACGCTGGGCGAATTCGAACCGCACTACAGCCCCAACTCAGGTAGCGGACCACTGATCCCCGATGATGAATACTACGAGGACTCCTCAAGCCGCTATGTGAGCCAGTTCGGCATCGATTACTCGATGTGGGTGCCGATCGGGCCGGAGGAGAGCGGCGGCTGGTTCTCCGATCAGGTTGTGGCGGTAATCGACAGCGGTGTATACCGCTACCACGAGGACTTCGCTTTCCTTTGAGGCTGCCCGCATCCCAGTCTGGGAGTCTGCGGCAAGGTATCTTGGGTCGGCGTTAACTGCACTGGTGACACATATGAGATCGGCGACTGCAACGACCTCGATCCGGAGCAATGGACGGGAGGACCCGACCCCGCGCTCAAACCGTACAATGACGGCTGGTTCAACTCACATGGCACGCGTGTAGCCAGCCTCATTACGGCCAGGACCAACAACCAAGATGGCCTCGCAGCCGTCGCGCCATCGATACTCGTGCTCCCCATCCGTTTGAGGATGGTGCCGGACGGCGACAAGATCCTGTTCGAGAAGTGTGCGCTCGGCAAGGCACTCAAGGTTCTGTACGACCACTTCAAGCCCTGGCACTGGCAGGAGCACGTCCGTGTGGTGAACATGAGTCTCGGCTCGCGATACTACAGGGGGTCGCATCGCAACTGGATGAGCGAGGATCGCAGGAAGTACGATCGCCTCTACGTTGCATCCGCTGGAAATGATGCCGAGCAACAGCTATGCTATCCAGCCGCCTATGATGTAGTCTTGGGCGTGACTGGCCTTATCAGGATAGAGAATCCTGCACCTCAACAGCCGCCCTGGTGCACAACAACTACGCATGCGAATCTAGCTGGGGCAAACTACATTGATGACGGTTGTGAGACATATCCCGTTTCCGGAGTGTACGGTTGGACGAATTCCTCGCGCGATGCGCGACGGCCCTATGGCAAGTGCGCAAGGCCGCCGGCCCCTGGCGAAGGTGCCTATGGCACTGAGTATTCAGACTTCGCCCAGACGTCAGCATGCTGCGCCCAGGTATCGGCTCTGGCTGCGCTGCTGTTTGATCTCCGGCCATACAGAACCGCAGGATTGGTTGAGCAGCAGATCATCAGCACGCGCCGGACTGAATTGGACCAGGACTGGCCGGAATCGCCTGTGGCGGGCATCATCAACTTCGACGAGGCCTTGTCGACATGGTAAGGAGGAGATACATGACGCTGTTCAAGACTGCATCCCGATTGCTGGTTCTAACGGCCCTCCTCACTGCGGTCGCAGCTTGTGGCGGCAGCCCCGACTACTTCGATGACGGAAGCCGGGGCATTACGGTGTACTTCCCGTTCGTCGAGGAAGTAATCCTGCCCAACGCAATCATTGCCGGCGAGCCAGCCTCAGTGACAATCCGTGTATCCAGCGAAGCGTATCCTGGGACGCTCGTTGGGAGGTCGCCGGACGACCTGAAACTAGGTTACAGATGGTGGTCTGGAGAGGATATCGCTGGATACCTGTACCTGATTGGGGTGCCTGGCCCGGGGGGGCCGGCCCGCCTTGATTACCAGGTCGAACTGCAGTACTCCACTCCAGGAGATAAGACACTGACACTAAGGACGGTTCCAAGCCGGGAGTTGGGCGGGACGCAGGGCAAGATCTACCCGCACGACGAATCGCAGGATGTGCCAGTAACCGATACGCAGTTGGTCTCTCGGCGCTTCAACCTGACCGTACTGCCGGCGGAGTAGGGTCGCAGCGCACCCGCGCTAGTCGCTGAGCTGGATCATGTTCAGTGCCGGGTCGTGGACCACGCTGACGCCCAGCAGCGGACAGATGTCGCTTACGGGCAGGAAGCTGCTGCCGTCCTCGGAGCGTACCTCGTGCTCGATCGTCGTGTCGGCGCCATCCACCTTAACCTTGCGCGAGCCTTCCTTGAACCGCAGCTCGATGCCCTGGCGCATGATCACCACCTCGTAGGTCGCAGCGTCGTAGCTGATGCCGCCGCCGATCAGGCCGATCAGATCGCGCGTGGCGACGTAGGCAGTACCGTCGTGCTCCTGGAGCGCGGACTCCAGCCGGGCCAGGCGCCCGTTGTAGCTGAGGCCCAGGCCGGCCGAGACGTAGCGGACTTCCAGCAGCACGTACTCGCCGGCGTTTTCGTCGCTGAACCGCAGCGTGACGGAGTGCGTCGGCGCCAGCGGCGGCTCGAAGACGAACTCATGAATCCGCCAGTCGGCGGCCTCCGGGTCGCTGGGCGGCATGTTGACCGTCGA
>CAZSSB010000022.1:23954-47505 GCA_964609245.1 uncultured Planctomycetales bacterium
CATGAATCCGCCAGTCGGCGGCCTCCGGGTCGCTGGGCGGCATGTTGACCGTCGAATAGTAGGCGGCGATCCGCACGCCGTAGACCTCGCGGCTGCCATCGTTGGTCACCGTCGCGATCACGCTGGCGGTGCCCTGGCCGCGGACTTCGCCCGCGATCTCGCCGCCGGTCAGCTCGACGGTCACGTCCTCGGCGAGGACGGTGCCCGTCGCCAGCAGCAGCATCAGCATCGCAAGCAGCATCGGGCGCATAGGAGAATTATACGGCAGGATCGTGGGCGGGCGGGACTTGGCCGTTGAATGAATGCGCCGACCATGCCTGTTATCATGGAGATGTGAAGCGATTGCTTGTCGGCTTTGCCATAATCATCTTGGGGTTGGGGATGATCGTCATATCGGTGGTCCAGTTACTGAAGTTCGGTCGCGAGAACATCTATGCCGTGTTGTGCATCTTCCCCATAGGGCTTGGCGTTGGGGCGCTAGTCACAGCAGTGAAGGTCCTGCGAGGCGAGACCCCCCGCACATGGTTACCGTAACGGTCGGCGCTGCTCAATGAACCGACGAGTACGCTCATCTCATTGCAGTGGAGCACGGCTGCTGCACAGGCACGAGGAAGCGCGCCGCTACCGAGTCGCGGGCGGGACGCCCGCGCTACCGGTGATCGTGGGCGGCCTAGAAGTGCTGGTCCACCCAGGCCTGGGCCTTTGCCTTCAGCTCCATCTCGTCGAGCTGGGTCAGCCGGCGGTCGCGCATCAGTACCTTGCCGTCGACGATGGTGTCGCGCACGTCGCCGCCCTGGGTGCTGTAGACCAGCTGGCTGTAGATCGCGTCCTCATGATGGAACAGCGGGGCCTGATAGATCCTGCCCATCTCGACCACCGCCAGATCGGCGCGCCGGCCGGCTTCGATCACGCCGATGTGGTCCGCGTGCAGTAGCTGCGCGGCGCGGCGGCTGGCGAAGCTCAGCGCGGTCTCGGCCGGCACCACCTCAGGGTTCTTGTAGACCGCCTTGGCGCTCAGCGCCGCCAGATGGATCTCCTCCCAGAGGTTCAGGTTGTTGTTGCTGGCCGCGCCGTCCGTGCCGACGCCGACCGGAATCTCGCCCTCGATCATGGAGTGCACCGGCGCGATGCCGTTGCCCAGCTTCATGTTGCTGGTCGGGCAGTGGGCGACGCCGCAGTCGAACTCGTGCATGTGGGTGACGTCGTGATCGCTGATCCAGACGCAATGCACCGCCACCATCCGCGGGCCGAGCACGCCGATGCGCTTGAGCGAGTGCAGCGGCGACTCGTCGTCCTTGCCCCACTCGATGCTGTCCGGCTCGGCCTCGGACTCATGCAGGTGGATGTGGTAGAGCAGGCCGTGCTGCTGGGCCACGCCGTGCAGCGCGGTCAGCAGTTCCGGCGGGCAGCTGTAGGGCGCGTGGGGGCAGACGGTAGGGGTGATCATCGGGTGGCCCTTGTACTGCGCGATCAGCTCCTCGGTCAGCCGCAGCCCGTCCCGCCAGGTGGGCGCCGAGGCGGTCGGCGCGTCCACCACGCCCTCGCCGATGAAGGCGCGCAGCCCGGAATCGACGCAGGCCCGGGCCACGTCCGCCGCGTAGATGTACATGTCGTTGACGCAGGTCACGCCGCTGCGCAGGCACTCGGCCACCGCCAGCCGCGTGGCGTCGTAGACGAACTGCGGGTCGAGGAACTCGCGCTCGGCGGGCCAGATGTGGCGCTTCAGCCAGTCCATCAGCGGCAGGTCATCGGCCATCCCGCGGAAGTAGACCATCGGCAGGTGCGTGTGGCAGTTGATCAGCCCCGGCAGCACCAGGCAGCCGGCGCAGTCGATGGTCTCGCCGGCCTGGCCGTTGGGTGGACAGTCTGCCATTGCGCCGAGGGCGGCGATCGAGTTACCCCGCACCGCCACGAAACCGTTGGGCTGCTGGGTGCCCGCCTCGTCCATCGTCAGGACGTGCGCGTGGGTGAGCAGCAGGTCGTATTTCTCGCCTTCCATACAGTCCAAAATTGTACAGCATGCAAGGTGGTCGGTCACCGCCCCGGTCAGGCCAGCCAGAGGGTGGCGGCGACGTAGCACACGTAGAGCACCAGCAGGATCAGCCCCTCGCGGCGCTTGACGATGCCGTCCCCGGCAATCGCCGCCCAGGCGACAACGGAAACCAGCGCCAGCACCGGCAGGTGCAAATGGAGCATTGCCTGATCGACCTTGAGCGGCGTGATCAGCGCCGGAATGCCGGTGATCGCCGCGAGGTTGAACTGGCAGCTGCCGACCAGGTTGCCGAGCATGATGCCGTAGCTCTTGCGGCGCGCGGCGGCGAAGGAGGCCGCCAGTTCGGGCAGGCTGGTGCCGACGGCGACCACGGTGGCGCCGATCACGGTGTTGCTGACCCCCCAGAGAGCGGCGACCGCCGTCGAGCCGCGCACCAACAGATCCGCGCCGACGACCAGCCCGGCCAGCCCCAGCACCAGCAGCGAAACCTCAAGCCAGACCGCCAGCTGCGGCTCCGGCTCCAGCGCCTCCGGCTGAGGCGGCCTGACCCGGCCGCGGCGGATCGCCCAGGCCGTCAGCCCGCCCAGGCACAGCACCAGCAGCAGGCCCTCCCAGCGGCTGATCACCCCGCCCAGGGCCAGCACCATCGCCAGCGCCGTGATGCCCAGCATCGCCCAGAGGTCGGGGCCCAGCAGCCGCCGCTGCACAGGGATGCGCCCCAGCAGGGCCACCCCGCCGAGCACCAGTCCCAGGTTGGCGATATTGCTGCCGACGGCGTTGCCCAGCACGATGCCGGGCGCCGACTTGACGGCGGCGATCACGCCGGTCACCAGTTCCGGGGCGCTGGTGCCGACCGCCACCACCGTCAGACCGATCAGCAGCTCGGAGACGTGGATGCGGCGCGCCAGCGACGTGCTGCCGCGCACCAGCCAATCCGCCGCCAGCGGCAGCAGCACCAGGCCGGTCAGGATCAGCAGCAGCTGGATCAGCATGGCGGCTGATTATCGCAGACGCGGGTGCGGCGCGGTCGCGGTAGCGAGGATCAGTCGCAGAGCACGGTCGCGAGGTCGGCGATGCTTGCTGCGCGGTGCTCCGCGGGCAGCTCGGGATAGAGGCCGAAGGGGTCGACCAGCCGGGCCTGCAATCCCGCCTCGCTGGCGCCAACGTAGTCGGCGCGGTAATGGTCGCCAACGTGCAGCACGGGCGGGCGCGGGTGTTTGTCATCGCCGGCGGCCGCCCGGGCCTGCGCCGTCCACTCCGCTGGCCCCATCCGCTCCAGGGCGGCGTGGAACAGCTCGGCGGCGGGCTTGGCGACCCCCTCGATGTGGCTGTCGATGATGACCTCGAAGTGCCGGGCGTAGCCGAGGCGCCTGAGCAGCGCCGCAACCTGACCGTCGGCGTTGCTCACGACGGCCAGCCGGTATCCTGCGCCGCTGAGGCGCGCCAGCGCGTCGGCGACCCACGGGTAGGTGTAGTCCCAGCTGCCCATCCGGCCCTCGCGCCGGATCAGCTCGTCCGTGCATTCGCGGGTCCAGACGCCGCCGTAGCCGGTCAGCTCGAAACCGCGCACGTAGAGCCAGTGCTGCAGCTCGATGGGTTCGTCGGACGGCGGCCGGCCGTGCTGCCGCAGGTACATCTCCAGGGCGTGGCTGCTGCGGTAGAAGCCCTCATAGGCGCAGGCGACCGGCACCTCGACGCCGCGCAGTTCGCGGATCAGCGCGTGCACGCGCGCAAACGGCGGCCAGCTCAGCGTGCCGCCGCAGTCGAGCAGGATCACCTCCGGTCGCATCGGCGGGATTATAGGTGAGGCAGCGTACCCGGCCGTCAGCCGCGGGTCAGAATCGCCTGGCCGCGCTCCACGTCGCCCTGCAGCACGTCGGTCAGCGCCAGATGCAGCCCGCTGCGCCGCGCCACGCCGCCGGTGGCCCGCACCAGGATCAGCAGCAGCACGGTGAACGCCGCGACCTTCACGAGCGGTGAGATCGCCAGCTCGCGGGCCAGGGCGCCCAGCATGTTGCCGTAGGTCAGCCAGGCCAGTAGCCCGGCCGCGACGATCAGCGCGTAGTCGACACTACGGCTGAGCCAGCGCCACAGCGCGGGGTAGGCGTGGAAGCCCAGCGCGCCGGCGCAGGCCGCGTAAGTGCGCAGCAGCGCCAGCATCCGCCCGCGGAAGCTCAGGCCCGCCGCCGGATTGAGGTGAAGCCGCGCCAGCGTCTCGCGACGGGTCAGCGGCTTGAGCGTCTCGTGGGGATCGTGCTCCAGCGCGAGGTACAGCAGCCCGGTGTCGGTCAGCAGCGAGCCGATGTAGGTGCGGTAGCCCTCGCGGGCCAGCCGCTGCAGCACCAGGGCGAGCACCAGCCAGACGGCGGCCGCCGCCAGCGCCGCCGTGAGCCCGCCCTGGACGGTGCCGAAGCTGATCACGCCCCACTCGTCGATTTTGACACGGCTGAGGCCGCCCGCCAGCGCCGCGATCGCGGTGGTCTCCACCAGGTGCAAGCGCTCGTTGGCCAGCGCCCGGCGGTGCAGGTCGTTCAGAAACACGGTGCCCGTCTGTGGGATCACGCTTCTATGATACCGGTATAGCCGAAGGCCGTGGCCAGCTGGCGGGCAGCGAGCGGACGAATATCCTCAATCGTCACCTCGCGTCCGCTGAGCTGAGCGATCGAGGTGACCTGCTTGCCGGTCAGGCCGCAGGGCACGATCAGACTGAAGAAGTCGAGGTCGGTGCAGACGTTGAGGGCAAAGCCGTGGAAGCTGACCCCGCCTCGCACCGCCACGCCGAGCGCCGCCAGCTTCTGCTCGCCCAGCCAGACGCCGGTCAGGCCATCCTGCCGGCCGGCGCCGATGCCGTACTCCGCGATGGTCAGGATCAGCGCCTCCTCCAGGCCGCGCATCAGGTCATGCACGCTGAGCCTGCGCGCGCGCAGATCGATGATCGGGTAGCCGACCAGCTGGCCGGGGCCGTGAAAGGTGATATCGCCGCCGCGCTCGACGCGGTGGAAGTCCACCCTACGGTCCGCCAGCGCCTGCTCACCGAGCAGCAGATTGGCCGCGTCGCCCTGGCGACCCAGCGTAATCACGGGCTCGTGCTCCACCAGAATCAGCGTGTCGCCGATCGCGCCCCGGCGCCGCTCGGCATGGAGCTTGAGCTGGTGGTCCCACGTCGCGGCGTAGCGCTCGCGGCCGCGCCACTCGACAGTCAGTTCGCCCGTGTCGGTCAACACCGGCAGATTGTAGCGCCGGCAGTGCTAAACTAGTCACGAGGAGGTGCAGCGTGGCTGTCATTCGGGGCATCTTTGCCGTGCTGATCGGCGTGATTGCAGCGACCGTGGTTGGAATGGGCATCGACTATTTCAAACCGCTGTTCGCCGTCAATCCGATGGAGTGGCTATACGCATATCCCTGGATCTTTGCCGCGGCGGGAGCGATTGCGGCGATAATCGCCGTAGTGCTGTATGGAATCTGGAGCCGGCCGCCGGCGAAAGCCGGGGCGCGGCGCGAGCCGCTGACCAAGCAGCGGGCCAAGGCTGCTCCTCCGGCCAAGGATAAGGTCACCATGAGCACCAGTTCGGAGGTGCCCGGCATGCCGACCTTCGAGGTTGACCGCTCGAAGCAGGCCAAGCCGGGCCAGCAGACAGAGGACAAGTGATGACCCAGTGGAAGGACCGAGTCACGATCGTGCAGGGCGACATCGCCCAGGCCGCCAGCGAAGCGATTGTCAACGCCGCCAACAATGAGCTCTGGATGGGCAGCGGGGTGGCCGGCGCGATCAAACGTGCCGGCGGCGCGGCGATCGAGCGCGAGGCGATCGCCCAGGGCCCGGTCGCGGTCGGCGACAGCGTGCTGACGACGGCCGGCGACCTGCCGGCGCTGCACGTGATCCACGCGGCGGCGATGGCCCCGGGCCGCCCGGCCACGATCGACACCGTCCGGGCCGCGACGGCATCGGCGTTGGCGCTGGCGGGCCAGCATCAGATCGACAGCCTGGCGCTGCCCGCGCTGGGCACGGGCGTCGGCGGGCTGGCCCTGGCCGACTGCGCCGACGCGATGTTCGAGGCGGTGCGCGATCACTGCTTCGTCCACGCGCAGCCCAGCGAGATTCAGTTCGTGCTGTTCGGCTTCAACGCGTTGCAGGTGTTCCAGGAGCGCTTCGAAAGCGAGCACCCCTGAGCGACCACCGCGTCAGCGGTTCTTCAGCCAGATCTGCCTCAGTCCCCACAGCGTCAGGTCGGGTTCGACGTGCTCGATGCGCTGGCTGGCGGCGCGGATCAGCTGTGCCATCCCGCCGGTGGCCAGCACCGTCGGGTCGATATCCTGCTCCTCGGCGATGGCGTCCACCACGCCGTCCACCAGCGCGCCGGTGCCCTTGAACAGCCCCGAGCGGATCGAGTCCGCCGTGGTGCGGCCGACGATCCGCTCGACCTGGCGGATCTCGACCTTGGGCAGCATCGCGGTGCGGCTCACCAGCGCATCACGCGAGACCTGCAGGCCCGGCACGATGATGCCGCCCAGGTAGACGTTGGGCGGCAGCACCACGTCAAAGGTGGTGGCGGTGCCGAAATCGACGACGATCAGCGGCGGGTCGTGGCGATCGAGCGCCGCGACGGCGTTGACGATGCGGTCGGCGCCGACCTCGCGCGGGTCGTCGTACTGGACGTCCAGCCCGGTCTTGACGCCCGGACCGACGATCAGCGGCCGCACGCCGGCCAGTTGGCTGAGCACGCGGCCGATCTTCTGCGCCAGCGGCGGCACGACGCTGGAGATGATCGCGGCTTCGCAATCGAGCTCGTGATCGAAGCGGCCGATCAGGGTGCCCATCAGCGCCAGGTACTCGTCGACGGTGGCGTTCAGGCGGCTGGTGATTCGCCAGTGCGCCGCCAGTTCGTCCTCGTCGTAGAGGCCGAAGACGATGTTGCTGTTGCCGATGTCACAGACCAGCAGCATTCAGAACTCCAGGCTGATGTCCAGCGCGCGATAGCTGTGAGTCAGCGCGCCGATGCTGATCGCTTCCACGCCCTTGATCAGGTAGTCGTCCAGGTTGTCCTCGTTGATCCCGCCGGACAGCTCGATCAGGGCCCGGCCGGCGATCTGCTGCACCGCCGCGCGGACCTGCTCCGGCGTGAAGTTGTCCAGCACGATCACGTCGGCGCCCGCCGCGGCCAGCGGCTCGACCATGCCGGGATCGCCGGCCTCGGCGATGACCCTCATCGTGTGGCTGACGCGGTCGCGGACGGCCCGCACCAGCTCGGCGGGATCGCCGCCGGCCAGCGCGAAGTGGTTGTCCTTGAGCATCACGGCGTGATCAAGGCCCATCCGGTGGTTGTAGCCGCTGCCGGTCCGGACCGCGTACTTCTCGAACAGGCGGAAGCCCGGCGTGGTCTTGCGGGTCTCCACCACGCAGCTCTCGTTCGGCCCCGCCCGCCGGGCCAGCCGGCGCGCCAGGCTGGCGATGCCGCTCATCCGCTGCAGGAAGTTAAGGGCCACGCGCTCGCCGGACAGCACCGCATGTGCCGGGCCGGTCACCTCGCCTACTACCGTGCCGGCCTCTGCCTCGTGGCCTTCCTCGACGGTGAAGCTTGACCGGACCGCGGCATCGAGCAGGCTGAAGCAGCGCGCCGCAACCTGTGAGCCGCACAGCACGCCGTCTTCCTTCAGCAGGAAGCGGGCGGTCACCTCGCGGTGGCGGTTGGGTGTCAGCTCGGTGGTAACGTCGCCGTAGCCCAGATCCTCGATCAGCGCGCGCCGGATCAGCTCATCTGCCAGCACCCAGTTCATGACACGATTGTACCGCGCCTTTTGGCGGGGTACTACGCGGGAGGCACGCGGGGAAGATGGGCTTAGCAGCTGCCCATTACTTCGTCGACGGCGCGGCGCATGTCCTTGAGTGTGAAGGGCTTGGGCAGGAACCCGGTCAGGCCGGCGCAGCGCATGCGCTTGACCTCGGCCAGCTCGTCGTGACCGGTGGTCAGCAGCGTCTTGACTTCGGGGGCCAGACTGCGCAGCCGATCGAACAGCTCGGCGCCGTTCATCGCGGGCATCGAGAGGTCGAAGATCACCAGCTCGATTGCCTCGGGGCAGTCGGCGAACAGCTCCAGCGCGTGGCAGCCGTTCTCCGCGGCCAGCACGCGGTAGCCCAGCGTCTGCAGCATCTGGGCCATCACCTCGCGGACCACTTCCTCGTCCTCGGCGAGCAGGACGGTCGGCGGCGCCTGCGGCTGGCTTTCGGGACTCGTCAGCGGTGACATACTCATCTCACCCTTACCACTAGAGAATACCGCCGCCGGGCCCCCGATGACCCCGCTTTCATCGCGAGTTAACGCCGTTTACCGGTCCTTCACCCGCCGCGGCCCGTACGAGGCGTCCAGCACCGGTCCGCGCTGACACCGCTCCCGCTGCTGACCGGCGACATCGAATTGACTGTATGGCATAATCATGGCATGCCGCGCGAGCGGTGGTACGTCTCGGGGCTGATTCTAGGGGTACTGGTGGTCTGCCTGGCTGTCCTCGCAATGCGCTGGAGCTTGCTGGCCGACCGGGTTCCGCTGTCACCGCTGCCCGCCACTGCGTCCGCCCAGGCCCAGCAGGAGGCGCGGGCAGATCAGCCGGACGAAACTCGGCCGCCCCAGCCGGCCGCCGGCGAGAGCCCACTTGACCTCAATCGGGCGAGCGCTGTCGAGTTGATGCGCCTGCCTGGTATCGGTGAGGTGCTGGCGGCGCGGATCGTTGAGTACCGCGACGAGCACGGGCCGTTCAGGCGCGTGGCCGACCTGGCGAAGGTGGAAGGGATCGGCAAGTGCAAGCTGGCCGCGGTGGAGGAACTGGTCTATGTGCAGCCCGCTGACTGAAGCAGACGATGGCGTGCGCCTCAGGGTGCGCGGGATGCCGAAAGCCGGACGCAACGAAATCGGCGACGTGCGCAATGGCCGGCTGGTGGTCAAGGTCACCGCCGCGCCCGAGGATGGCAAGGCCAACGCCGCGATCGTCAAGCTGCTGAGCAAAACCTGGCGCCTGCCCGCCTCGGCCTTCGAACTGACCGCCGGCGCCACCTCGCGCGACAAGACGTTCCTGCTGCGCGGCGTGAAGATCGCCGACATCCCGCTCTGATGCGCGTGGCCGCCACCGCGCGGCTATAATCCCCCTGTGCTGGCGCTGCTCCCTTTCTTTCAGCGATTGGTGCTGAGCCTGCCGCATCCGCTGTTCGAGATGTGGGTGCTGTGGCTGTTCGCGGTGATCTTCCAGCTCCACTACCTGCTGAGCAAGCGGCGGCGCACAGCGCAGCTGAGCAAGAGCGGCGAGATCATGAACTTCCGCGAGATCGTCGCAGTGGGCTGCCTGGGCGGCTTCATCCTGCTGACCTTCATCACGGCGTTCTGCATCTACCTGATTATGAAGAGCAAGGATCTGCTGTGAGCCGCCGCCTTCTCCTAGAATGGTGGACATGATCTGCGGCATTGGGATCGACTCCGTTGAGATCGCGCGGGTGGCCCGGGTCTGCCAGCGGCCGGGCTCGCGCTTCGCCGTCAAGATGTTCACCGCGCTGGAGCTGGAGCGCAGCGCGCGCAGGATTCAGGTGCCCTTCGAGCACCTGGCGGCTTGCTTCGCCGCCCGCGAGGCGTTCTTCAAGGCCACCCAGGTGCGCTACCGCCGCCAGGAGGTCAGCGTGGCGCAGAAGCCCAGCGGCGAGCCGTACTACGTGCTCAGCGAGCGCGCTCAGCGGGAACTTGACGGCCGCCGCGTGCACCTGAGCATGACCCACGACCGCGAGCGCGCGATCGCGGTGTGCATCTGCGAGCAGGCACCGTGAGCGGTGGAGAGACGATCCGTCCGGCGCTCAGCACCGACGCCGCGCAGCTTGCGGAGATCTACAACGAAACCGTGGACGCGCGCGATGCCACGATGGACTTGAGCCGCAAGGACGAGCAGTACTACCGCAAGCTGCTGGCAGCGCTCGGCGAGCGCGAAGCCCTGCTGGTGCTGGCCGCGGGCGACCAGGTCCTGGGATGGGGCAGCATCCTGCGCTACAGCGACCGCGAGGGCTATGCCCGCGCCGCCGAGACCGCCGTATACCTCAGGCGCGAGCTGCGCCGGCGGGGGCTGGGCACGCTGCTCAAGCGTGAGCTGATCGAGCGCTGCCGCCAGCTGGGCTACCACCACTTGGTGGCCAAGGTGTTCGCCCGCAATCAGGACAGCATCGAGTACAACCTGCGTCTGGGCTACGAAATCGTCGGCACGCAGCGCGAGATCGGCTGGTTCAATGGCCGCTGGGAGGACGTGACCATCATGCAGCTGGTGCTCGACGAAACCCAGCGTCCCGCGAGCGTCTAGGGAGCGAACAGACCGATGTCCTTCCAGTCCGGGCCGACGGCAAGCGGATCAGTGTTAAGGGTGTTGCTCGACGGCAGGTAGAGGAACTTGGTGGTGATCTGCTGCTGCGGCGTGCCCTCATACTGCACGATCTTCGCCACCAGGATTACGCCGCCGTGGCCGTTATCGTTGAAGTAGTGCGCGCGCAGCCGGTATCCCTGGCCCCACCGCACCGTGTCGTTGGTCCGCAGCGCCCAGTACTCCGGCCCGAAGCCTGTCTCATTGTCGATGCTCAGTTCGCCGCCGTCTGCGGTATTCGGATGACTGTAGCTGGAGTAGTCGCCGGTCGGGTCGATCACGTACAGGTCGACGTCAGTGTCGTCCCGCGACCAGGTGAGCGTTACGGAGAGCACCGCGGGCACGGGATTGCCCTGCAAGCTGAAGGTACCGAGCGGATGGTTGTTGGGAATGAACAGCGGGTTGACGCTGGAACCGCCTTGGCCCCAGGTCGTGAAGTGGAAGGCGTTCAGCCCGGGCTGGATCGGGATGTCAACGCCGAAGGTACCATTCTCCTGCACCGGAACCTCGAACATCTGCTGGTTGATGAACACCTGCAACTTGTCGACCAGGATTGAGCCGCTGTGGATATTGCCGATTAAACGTGTGGTGCCGGTGCCGACCTCTTCGCCGTTGGCGTGTGAGGTGATCGAAATCTCAGCATAGCCGGTATCCGTGAAGCGCGTTTCGGCGTCGTAAAGGATGTTCTGGTATGTCTCCGTCATTTTGATGGCGCCACCACCCCAGAACGCGATGCGGTCCCATTCGCCGTACTTCGTGAAAGAGCCGCTGGCGATGCCAGTCGGAGTGTAGGTAATGTAGCCCGGAACGTGCGACAGGTTTGGGTCGTAAACCCAGAGCCCGCCGTCATCATAGCCGTAGGCGAGCACAGAGTGCCTGCCGTCGCCGATCGCATCTGTGAGATAGGCGAGGTCGATCAACACCGGCGTCGCTGTCAGCAGCAGCGTATAACGCGCAGTGGACCAGTTGTAGTAATCCCCCGCAGTGCGGTTCGCCAGGAATTCACTGCAGTATTCCGAGTACTTCTGCGCGATCGAATTGAAGGCTCGGGTGGCGATTACGTCCTGGCCCTTGAGATCACCCACGCTGTACATGAAACGCGGGTATAAGTCCCCGCGGTTGTCAGCGTGGTTCTGCCAATACCACACTGCGAAGGAACTCATGCCGGCGCACTCGCCACCGGGGTTGTAGACCGAACCGGTATTGTAAACCTGAAATGCATCTCCGACCGGATTGAAACTTGTCAGGTAATGCCCGGTCTGGCCGTTGAGCAGCTCCGGCCGCAGCAGGGCGATCACGAAGGTGCCGCTGTGGAAAGTGCCAGTGGTGAACTGGTTGCCTTCAACGTTCAATATGGATGCACCAAGCAGCTCGAATCGGCCGTCCTCATCCACCGTGTAGGGGATGGCCACGTTCGGGAGATCGCCGCCGCGTGGATAAGGTGTCGTGATGGAAACCGGAAAGGCATACTGCTGTTGCCCACCGCTATCGATTACGATGAGCGGCGTACTGATTGCTTCAAGCGGCAGCTCGAGCAGGCCGTCGTTGTAACCCAGCGATACCGCGGTTGGTTCGGCCAGCGCGCCCTCCGGGAACTCGATAGAAATGCCCTCCAGAGGTGAGGACGGAGGTCCGGACAGCATTCCGCCCTCAGGTCCAAGGGTCTGTGTGACCAGCGCCGTAGTGCTACCGAACTGCACAAGTACCGCATCACCACTGGGCACGCTGGGCAGGCTAGGCTCACCTTCGTGGCCATCGCCGTCATGGGGCACGACCCAGTAGTACTCAAAACCGTCCGACAGCACTTCACAGGACATTCGCAGCTGGCCCGGCGACTGCACGGCGGGCAGACCCAGGCTGGCGACTGCTGAGCGCGCACCGTCCACTGAATCCGCGCCGTAGATGTTGTAGCCGGCGACGAAGGACTGGTAGTGCTGGCCGATCGGCGTGATGTCGCTGACTGTCACTAGTCCGTCAGCGTTGCCGTCGGCGCGCTGCGCCATGCCCCAGTCCGGGTCGCTGGCACTCACTTCGTAGTGCTGGCCGATCGGCGTCAGGTCGGTGACGCCCACCAGGCCGTCGAGGTTGTAGTCCCCGATGTTACGGTAGGTCCACTCAAGGCGGAACTCACCTGCTCCGTCGCGGATCAGGCGGAGGTCGGCCACCGCATTGCCGGAACCCGTTGGTGCCGCCGCGGCGATTCTCGTTTCGGCGCGGGCGCTGAGCACCGCCACGAGCTCAGCCTGCAGTCGGTTGAACAGCTCAGGTTCTACACCCGCCGGCGTCTCCGCCGACCGCACCTCGGCAATCGCCGCAGCCACCGGAGCGGGCGCAGGCCATGGCTGTTCGCTGGGCGGGGCGCCGGGCAGGGGGGCCCCCGCCTGTGGCTCGGCGAGCTGGGACGAGCCGCCACAGGCCGCTGAGCAGAAGATTAGAGCTACCAGGCAAAACGCCGGCAGCAGGCCGGCACAACAAGATCGACGCATCTCTGCCAATCCCCGATCAGGATGCTAAATGATACCGCTTTTGGGATCGGGCGACCAGGGTCAGGCGGTATTCTGCGCCACTTCGCAGCTGACGGCGAAGGGATTGCCCTCGATGGTGACGGCGTCCTCCGGCCCCGCGCCTTTCATCAGCGACGTGGTGCGCGCGTTGCAGGTGCTCAGCAGGTCGCCCATCACACTCTGCAGCGCCTCGGGAGCGAAGCGCTTCTCCGCCGTCTCGTCGAGCAAGTGGATCGTCAGGCGACTGAGCGGTACCTTGAGGCTGATGTTGCGCTCGCTCTTCCACTTGCGGGCCAGCGCCACGATGTCCACCAGCAGCTGGCCGGCCTTCATCTCGGCGTCGCCGGCCGCGCTCTTGTCACAGGGCGGCCAGGGCTCCTCGTGGATGCTGCGGCCGGCGGTCCAGCGCGCGTGGTACCAGCTCCAGCACTCCTCGGCGATGTGCGGCAGCACGGGCGCGAACAGCTTGAGCACTGCCGCCAGCCCCAGGAACAGCGCCGCCTGCGCGCTTAGGCGCAGCTCATCCAGATCGTCTTTGGGATGACCGGCGTCGATCAGGTCGTCACGATAGAGCCGCCCTTTGCTGAGTTCCAGGTAGTTGTCGCAGAAGTCCGCCCAGAAGAAGTCCTCGGCGGCCTGGCGGGCGTCGCCGAACTCGTACTGCTGGTTGGCCTTGGTCGCACGTTCGATGGTATGCCGCAGGCGTTCCAGCATCCACTTGTCGGTCGGGTAAGTGACCAGCTCCAGCAGCGCGTCGATGTCGTATGTCTGGTGGGGCGGCCGTCTCTGGCCGCCATCGGGATCGCGGGCAGGGACGCCCGCGCCACCGGTCGGCTCGAAGTCCAGCAGGTGTCTGAGCGCGAACTTGGTGGCGTTGAACAGCTTGGTGATCAGCCGCTTGCCGTCGCCGAGCTGGTGCTCGTCGTAGAGCGTATCCGTACCCAGCTTGCAGCCTGAGGCCCAGTAGCGCAGGCCGTCGGCCGTGTATTTCTCAACCATCTCCGCCGGCGTGACGGTGTGGCCGTCGCTCTTGGTGATCTTGCGGCGCCCCACGTCCTGGGCGTGACCGCTGATCACGATGTCCTTCCACGGGATCACGCCGAAGTGGTAGTAGGCCTTGGTGATGGTGTAGAAGGCCCAGGTGCGGATGATGTCGTGGGCCTGGGGCCGCAGATCCATCGGGTAGAGCTTGTCGTGGCGCTCCTGCACCTCCGGATCATCCACGCCGATGCGCAGATGCGTGCAGAGCAGCGGCGTCAGGCTGCTGGTCGCCCAGGTGTCCATCACGTCGGTTTCGGGCTCGGAATCGGCATAAGGGTCGATGCCGACGCGGTCATCGAAGCCGTGCATTGGGCCGTGCTGTTCCTTGTCCCGCGCGTAGGCCTGCTCGTCCGGCTGGTCCACCAGCGGATTGACGGGCAGCTGCTCCACGCTGGCCAGCAGCGGCCGGCGCTGTGGTCCGCGGCCCACGTACCAGATCGGGAACGGCACGCCGTTGTAGCGCTGGCGGCTGATGCACCAGTCCTGGTTGAGGCCCTCCACCCAGTGCTCGAAGCGCTTGAGCATGTGCTGGGGATACCAGTTGACCTTGCGGCCCTGGGCGATGAGTTCGTCCTTGAACTCCAGCAGCTTGATGTACCACTGCGGGGTGACGATGATCTCGATCGGCACCTTGCCGCGCTCCGAGTGACGCACGATGTGCTCGATCTCGTCCACCTTGGTCAGCAGGCCGGCCTGCTCCAGCTCGCCGCGGATCCATTCCTGGGAGGCCTTGATCTTCATGCCCGCCATCCGGCCCGCCAGCTCGGCGGCGCGCTGCGGATTGCGGCTGGGCCACTGCTGCCCGAGCAGCAGCTGTTGCTCTTCCTCATAGGCGGTTCCCGCCAGACCGCACTCCGCCCCAGCGGGCGACGTGAACAGGTCGGCGAAGTCGCTGATCCGGCCGCTGCGCTCGATGATCACGCGCGTCGGCAGTTTGAACTGCTGCCAGTGCTCCACGTCGTCGGTGTCGCCGAAGGTGCAGCACATCAGGATGCCGGTGCCCTTCTCCGGGTCGGCCTTCTCGCTGGGCAGAATCGGCACCTCGACCTCGAACAGCGGTGTGATTGCCTTCCTGCCGAACAGGTGTTTGTAGCGCTCGTCGTGGGGGTGGGCGAACACCGCCACGCAGGCGGGGATCAGCTCCGGGCGCGTGGTGGCGATCGTCACCGGCTGAAGGTCGCCGGTGCCGTCGTCGAAGTGAAAGGTCACGTCGTGGAACTTGCCGGGCACTTCGTGGTCGATGATCTCGGCCTGGGCGATGGCGGTCTGGTCCGCCCAGCACCACATCGTCGGCGCTTCCTTGCGATAGATGTAGCCCTTGTTGTACAGGTCGATGAAGCTGGCCTGGCTGATCGCGCGGCTGCGGGCGTCAATCGTGGTGTAGAACTGGCTCCAGTCACAGCTGAGCGCCAGGCTCTGCCAGAGGTCCTTGAACTGCTGCTCGGCCTCCTCCAGGATCGGGGTGCACAGCCGGATGAACTCCTCGCGGCCGACCTCATGGGCGCGCTTGCCCGTCACGCGCTCCACCAGCCGCTCGCTGGGCAGCCCGTTGTCGTCGAAACCGAAGGGATAAAAGACGTGCTTGCCCGCCATCCGCTGGTAGCGCACGCTGAAATCCGTGTGCGTGTAGCTGTAGACGTGGCCGATGTGCAGCGCGCCGGAGACCGTCGGCGGGGGGGTGTCGATGCTGTAGACCTCATCGCGCGGGCGCGTAGGATCGTAGTTGTAGACGCCGGACTCCATCCAGTAGCGCTGCCAGAAGCGCTCGCGCTCGATGCCGCCGAAGCGCCTGGGCAGGTCGTCCACGCTCTTGATTGGGTTGGGATATTCCATGACGCTTTCCTGTTACCGTCGGGCCAGGATTCAGGCTCCCCATTATAGCCACGCCCGGGCCGTGCGGGGCGGACGGGGAGCGTCGCGGCGCGTCTAGCCTACGACGGTTGCGGCGGCGCCAACCAGCCTCGTCAGGGCTCGCCGCTGCCGCCTGCGTCCTTTGCGCATCATGGTGCTCGTATTATACCCGCCGTTCACATGGGTAGAGTAAACATGAGGGACGAAGCCTGGGCTGGTTGTACTTGACCCAGGGAGGATAGGATGGGACGCTTGCTCATGGCGATGAGCGTCGTGATGGTGCTGCTCTGCTGCGTTGGCTGCCAGGGGGGCAACATCGACTACGGCGACCAGACGGTGATCCTCTACTCCGTGCCCCTCGAAGTTGTGAGCACTCCACGCTTCACTGCCGCGACCTATGACGACCAGGAGTTTCGCGATTTCGTCACCGCATGGATGGCGGGCCGGCTGATCTCGACCGGCGCGGGTGGCAGCCGCAAGTCCTGGGAGCAGTTCCCCAAGCGGCACTTCACCCTCCAGAGCGGCGGGGTGACGACCTTTGTCGACCGGGAGCAGATGTGCTTCAGCAATCACGAGGGATTCACCGGCGTGCGGCACGTGGCCGGAGGTATTGCCACGGTCGAGTTCACGGACAAGGATCCGCTGGAACCGAGCGAGGCGGCACACGGCGTGTGCCACGACGTCAAGCTGACGGGCAGCTTCGACGCCGCGCTGGCGGAGAGCATGATCAACGATGCCGCGCTGCAGCTGCTTAAGGAGGCAACCCCGCCGCACTACTCGGCCCAGACGTTGACGGGGGACTTCACGATCACCGCGGAACGCTCGGGCGTGCTCTACAGCGCCGATTTCCAGATTGATCTGCGGGCACGCGCCATCGGCTGGATCGGCGGATTCTGAACACGGCATACCTCGAGCATCACCCACGGCCCTCGCGCCGGTGGTCGGAGCAGTCTCCCGGCTTCCGCCGCAGTTCTGTTTGGAGCCGCGGAAACTGGGTATCAGTATCGGTTATAGTTCGGAGCACACAGACACCCGGAGGTAGGGACATATGTTGCGCTTGGTCAGCTGGATTACCGTGGTAGCGATCCTCACCGTGCTTGCAGCCTGCAGCGGCAATTCGCCCGTGCCGCCCGCCGGCGGTGGCGAGACGCAGCTGCAGAACCCGATGGACCTGGATCTGCCCAGCCCGCGCGATCTGCCCGGCCACGAATCCGCGGCGATCATCAGCGAGGAACTCGGCGGCTGGTTCAACATCGACCCATACCCGTCGCACCGGATCTCCGGCAGCGGCACGGACTGCCTGTTCTACGGCGACTGGGACCCGGACAACCCGACGCCGCGCGACCCGGCCTACGTCACATATGACATCCCGCTGGGCGAGGTGGAGCCCTTCAGCCTGGAGCTTGAGTGGGAGGGCGCGGCGCCGGCGGTCTGGGCCGCGCTGGGCAACTACGGCACCAACGAGTGGGAGTGGTACGAGGCCGGCGGGCCGGTCCTGCTGCCACCCGGCCTCGATGGCTACCTCGACCCGTACGACCAGCTGCTGGTGCTGATCGTGGTGACCGACTTCGGGGAGTTCCGGCTCAAGCGACTGTGGCTGGGCGACGGTGAGGGCACTGTGCTGACCGACCTGTTCTTCCTGCACCACTCCACCGGCGAAGGGATCATCGATGGCGGGGTGCGTGAGTACATCAGCGACTACAACGACGCCAACGGCACGGAATTCGAGTTCTGGGACCACGGCTACAACGAAGACGGCCTGTTCGACGCGGAGGGTGTTTCCGTGGGCCGCTACGACATCCCCGGTGACAACACCGATCCGGACGGCCTGCACTACCTGTGGTGCAGTGACGACGTGGAGGCCCAGGGCTGTCGGACAGAGATCATTACCAACCATAAAGTGATCGCCTTCAAGTCGTGTTATCCGGCCTCCAACATCGAGGACGCCGATCAGCTGCAGCAGTACAAGGACTGGTACATCGAGATGCTCAGCTACTTCCACGCGCGCCAGGACTGCGTGTTCGTGGTGATGAGCACGCCGCCGCTGCATCCGGAGCATACGAACGCCGACAATGCCGCCCGGGCACGACAGTTCGCCAACTGGCTGAAGAGTGGCGAGTACCTGGACGGCCAGCCCAACGTGGTCTGTTTCGACCTGTTCGACGCGCTGGCCCAACCGGACGGTGTGGGCGCGGAGGCCAACATGCTGCGGGCGGATTACCGCCAGGCAGGCGAAGCTAACAGCCATCCGAACCAGCTGGCCAACGAGACTGTCGCGCCGGTGTTCGCCCAGTTCCTGATCGACGCCGGGCTCGCGCACTAGCGGTGGCGTACACCGAATAGGGGATGCGGATGCTCTTGCAGGCTTGCCGCCCTTGGCCGCCGCGCCGTGCATTAGCAGTGCGGGTATAATCCGGGTGGAGGTGGGCATGGTGGTTTCAATTCGAGTAGCGCTGGTGCTGGCGCTGGTGGTCTCCTGCGCGGCATGCGGTGGGCTGAGAGGAGGGCGAAGCGGATGGGACAGCGGCAGCGGCATCAACTGCTTCTTCCTCGGTGGCGAGCCCTATGACTTCAGCGGGCCGGATGCCGCTGACGACGACCTGCGGGAAGCCGCGGCGGCGTTGTTGACCGACCGCACCGTTTACTTCCATCCCGAGCTGGGTCTCGACCTGAGTCCGAAGTTCCATGACCACACGGCACTGACAAGCACCGTTGCCTACAGCGACGTCAGCCACTACGGTGTAATGGGCCCAGTCCAGGGCTACGGGGGTCTGCAAACCGCCTACAACGGCGATGTGGTCTACGGCTCAATCGGCGACCCGGGCGCGCTGATCTTCCTCTTCACCCGCGACATAACGCTGGCGCCCGCGACACCCACGGTCGAGTACAGCTTCGACTACTCCCGTACTACGGAGATGATCGACGACATCAAGGAGTGGCGCGGTACGATCAATCAGTACAAGATCTCGGAAGACACACAGACCGTCGAGGTCATAATGCGGGGCGAGCGGGAAGGCGTCGACTGGGAGCTGCGCTGCAAGCAGGACTTCGCCTGCGTCGCTCGCTGGTACATGTACTGCTAGGGGTGTTTGGCACAGCTCTTGATCGATGAAGCACTCGCGCACTGGCCGAAGCGTTGGGTGCGCCGCAGTGAGCCGGTCATAGCCGCACCTGCGGTTGGTTTTGCGTTATCCTATATGCAGATTGACCGGGAGGCGACATATGAGCGCAACGAGAATCCGGCTGCCCGCCGTCCTGCTGCTGGGCGCGCTGTCCACCGCCGTGCTGCTGTCGGCCAGCTGTGGCTGTGGCGGTGGCAGCGTGGGGCCGCCCTCGCCGACCACCGGCTCGCCACCGTCCGTGGAGTATAACCCCGACTACCGCTACGACTGGTACGAGGAGCCGGAATACTACTCAGACTACCGCGGCACGGAGACCTTCCCCCGCCAGGTGAGCGATTGGGACAGCGAGTTCACCCGCGAGCGGTGGTGTCTGGCGCAGAGCTTCGTCGAGACCATGGATCACGTGCGCGTCGCCAAGGGCGCCGACATCGACATGGAGGACTGGGGGCGGCTGTACTACCTGCCGGTGCGGCCCGAGGATGCCGCCGTTTCCCAGGGCCTGGCCTACGCCGTCTACGCCATCCCTTCCTACGGATTCGATGAGTTCCGCACGCACCTGCAGCTCTACTGGCGGGAGCTGTGGACGTCCTACGGCGACGTCTGGGTCGGTGTCCGCGTCTTTGGCCATGACGAGAGCTGGTGGGAGTGGTCCCATCCGGACGCGACGATGCGCTTCGACCTCAACTCGCTGTGGCAGTACCAGGCGCCGGACAGCCGGGAGACGATCTACGTCGCGGTGGTTGTCGGCGGCGAGCAGCAGGCGATCCTGGAAGGGCTAGTGCTGCGCGAATCACGCTGGTAGATCAGTCGCCGCCCAGCGACACGCTGGTCCCGGCCAAGCACCATGCTGATCGGCAGGGGCGCACACCGCGCGGCGGCGGACGAAGGCCGGTGCCGGTGGTAACATCATTCGATCAAGTGAGGGCACCCCATGCAAGAAATCATCGATGCCTTTCTGAACGCCGCCGAACTGAAGAAGGCCGACTACGGCGACATCCGCGCCATCCAGTCGCGCCGGGAAGAACTGACCGTGCGGGACGGCAAGGTGGAGGATCTGGCGCAGGCCAGCGGCGAGGGCTTCGGCGTCCGCGTGCTGGTCGACGGCCGCTGGGGCTTCGCCGCCAGCCGCGAGGTCACCCCCGCCGAGGTGGCGACCATCGCCGAACAGGCGGTGCGGATCGCCCGCGCCTCAAAACAGGCCGGCGGCGAACCGGTGCGGCTGGGGGAGTGCGAACCCGTGCAGGGCGAGTGGCAGAACGAGGTGGAGCAGGACCCGTTCGCTATCTCGCTGGAGGACAAGCTGAAGCTGCTGTTCGACGCCGACAAGGCGATGGCGGACGCTGCAGCGGTCAGCCACCGCAATTCCTTCTTCGACGCCTGGCGCGAGGATCAGTATTTCGCCACCACCGAGGGCGCGCGCATCCGTCAGGTGATCACCGAGTGCGGCGGCGGCATCCAGGCCGAGGCGATCCGTTCGGGTGACCATCAGGTGCGCTGCTACCCCAACAGCTTCCGCGGCCAGTTCCATACCGCGGGCTTCGAGGCCTTCCAGCGATACGACATCGTTCGCGAGGCGCCGCGGGTGGCCGAGGAATGTGTCAAGCTGCTGGACTGCCCGGATGTGCCCAGCGGTGAGTCGACGCTGATCATCGACGGGCCGCAGCTGGCGCTGCAGATCCACGAGAGCATCGGTCACCCGATCGAGCTCGACCGTGTGCTGGGCTGGGAACTGGCCTACGCGGGTGGCAGCTTCCTCAAGCCCGAGCATCGCGGACAGCTGAAGTACGGCAGCGAGATGATGCATATCACCGCTGACCCCACGCTGCCCGGTGGCCTGGGCAGCTACGCCTACGATGACGACGGGGTCAAGACCTACCGCGACGACATCATCGTGGGCGGTATCTTCCAGAACTTCCTCTCCAGCCGCGACACCGCGCCGTTCGCCGACGTGCGCAGCAACGGCTGCAACCGCGCCGACGGCTATGCCCGTCTGCCGATCGTGCGGATGTGCAACGTCAACCTGGAGCCCGGCGAGTGGACGCTGGAGGCACTGATCGCGGACACCAAGGACGGCTACCTGTTCAGTAACAACCGCTCGTGGAGCATCGACGATCTGCGCGAGAACTTCCAGTTCGGCTGCGAGGCGGCCTGGGAGATCAAGGATGGCAAGCTGGGCCGGATGTTCAAGAACCCCAACTACACGGGCCTGACAACGCAGTTCTGGGGCAGCCTGGACGCCAGCTGCAACCGCGACCACTGGGTGATCTGGGGCACGCCCAACTGCGGCAAGGGCCAGCCGAGCCAGACCGCCCATGTAGCCCACGGCTGCGCGCCGTCCCGCTTCCGCAACGTGCGCGTGGGGGTGCGGGGCTGAGCAGGAGCGCATCAGCTTGGGCACAGCCGGCGCGACTGGGCGGCGCGGTGCTGGCCTTGCAGTGCCTGGTGTTGGCTGCGGTGAGCCCGGTGACGTGGGCCGCCGAGAGCCAGCCGGTCGCCGACCCGATCGTGCTGCTGGACGCCGCCAAGCTGGAACTGGCTGACGGCCGCCTGCGGCAGGCCAATGAGGCGCTGGCCGAGATCCCGCTGACGCCGCCGCTGGACTACGTGGGTGAGGAGGTGCTGTTCCAGCGGCTGCTGCTCAACGCGGCCTTTCTCAGCGCCACGCACTTCCTGCTGGTCGAACTGGAGCACAACGAACTGGCGGAATCGACCTACGGCCTTTGGCTGGCCGAGGAGCGCGCGGGCTATGCCGATGCGCTGGCGGCGGACGGGGAAGACTACCTGGCGCTGGCTGCATCGTCGCAGCTGGACTTCGTGCGTTTCCGGCTGCCGCTGGTAACCGGGGAGCACCTGGCCGACACCGAGCTGTACACCGATCCCGAGATCCTGAGTCCGGCGGTCACCAACTGGGACGACGGGCGCGAGGGCCTGGGCAAGGGTCTCGTCGCCGGCCAGGCGCGCGTGGCGCTGGTGCTGGCCGCGGCGCGCTACTACGACCTGCCCCAGGCCGCGGCGACGATCGAGGAGGTCGCCGTGCGGCTGAGAAGCGGCGTACCGGTGGAGCGGCCTGCGGTGCTGGAGTGGCTGGTGGAAATCGCGGCACTGGTGCCGTTGCACCCCGGCTTGGCGCGGCTGACCGCCGAGCTGTCTTCAAACGTAAGTGAGCCGGGAGCGTCCGAGTGATCATGCGAATCACAGCCGTGACCGCCCTGCTGATGTTGCTGCTGCTGCTGGCGGCCGCGGCACCGGCCGAGAAGCTGGCGCAGGCGCGCCAGCAGGTGACGGCCGGTCAGCTGTACGCGGCGGACGCGCTGTGCCAGGAGATCGTCTCCGATGAGGACGCCGTCGTGGCCGAGGTCGAGGAGGCGCTGTTCCTGCAGTGCATAATCTACTCCGGCGACGTTCTGGGCGCGGTGGCTCTGATGCAGCCGATGGCGGTGGCCACGACGGAAGGCAGCGAGCTGAAGGCCGAGATCAGCCGCCAGCTGGTACTGGCCCGCCGGGCGTTCAGCGTGGCGATGAACAGCTATCTCAACACGACGGTGCTGGGCAGCGAACTGGAGTCCATCACGCTGCAGCTGCCACCGCTGAGCGCCGCCGACGTCGAGGTGATGCTGGGCACACTGCGCGACGGCGAGGCCCTGAACGAGATCAATAGCAGCTATGAGACGGATCCGACGCCGGGACGCGGGCTGCTGGCGCAGACCAACCGCTACAGCTTCATCCTGGCGCTGAGTGACGCGCTGCCGGCTGTTGGGACGCGTGAGGTGGAGGCGGTCAGCCGTCAGCTGGCGGCCGGCCAGCAGTTCAGCGACCTGCACTTCCTGGACTGGGGGGCGCGGGTGGCGCTGGACATGCACGTGCTGCTGAAGGAACCGGACGGTCCCGACCTGCTGGGGCTGGCGCGGCGCTGCGATGAGCGGCTGTTGCAGGTGGCCGGCGCGGACGAGGACAACAAGTATGTGAAACAAGCCCGCGAACGGGCGGCGAGATATTAGCCGAGGCGAGGTGGATGATGGCGGAAGCACTTGAGAACCAGTACTCAGCGACCAAAGTGCGGTCGCGGCAGGAAGAGCTGCTGCACATGGCCCAGGACGCGGTCAAGGCGTCCACGGCCGACCAGACGCTGGTGCGAGTAATCGCCCGCGACAGCGCGCTGACGCGTTTCGCGAACAGCGAAATACACCAGAACACGTTTGAGCGTGAAGCCAACGTGCAGATTTGCGCCCGGGTCGGCCAGCGCGAGGGTACGGTGACAACCAACCTGCTGACGCCGGCGGCGCTCCAGGAAGCCTCGGAGCAGGCGGTGGCGGCCGCCCGGGCCGCGGAGCCCAATCCGGATCTTGCCGACTACTCCTCGGGCCCCCGCAAGTACCCGCTGCAGGTCGAGTACAGCGAGCCGACGGCGGCCTGTACGCCCGAGGAGCGGGCCTCGATCGTGATTGCGGGCCTGTCCGTCAACGACACGGCGGAGTACAAGGCGGCCGGGACGCTTAACACCGGCGCGGTCAACGTGGTGATCGTCAACAGCCACGGTATCGAAGTGGCCTACAGCACGACCACCGCGCGCTACACGGTGCAGTGGACCGGGCTGGACTCCAGTGGCTACAGCGAGTGCACCGCCCGCAGCGTCGGCGAACTGGACGCGGTGGGTGCCG
>CAZSSB010000023.1:0-44782 GCA_964609245.1 uncultured Planctomycetales bacterium
ACGTCCGCGCTCCGGATGCCGGTGGTCCCGGCGAATCGCGGGCAGGGACGCCCGCCCCACCGGGTACGGGCGCACAGCTGTGCGCCCCTACCGGGGATGCCGGCGCTGCCGCGGAGCGGGACGTCGCCGCCACAAATGACCGGTAGCCAGGGGTCCCCGACCCCTGGTCATTTGAAAGGTCCGCCGGTCGGGGACCGGCGGCTACCGGGAGTTGAGTCGGTCGGCGTGCCCCCGACCCGCCCCTACCGGGGATGCCGGCAGGATGCCAGCGCTCCCAGGCAATCACAAGCGGGACGCTTGCGCCACCGGGTGAGAAACAAAGAGGGCCGTCTGGGTTACAGACGGCCCCGCTTGGAAAGTGGGTTAAGGTGGATAGCTAGAGGAAAAGAGAGTGGGCGCACCCTCCATGGCGCGCCCTAGCCACAATTGCTTTCGACGATGAGCCGAAAGAGGAATTTGCTTCGTTCGTTGTGCCCGCAGCAGGCCTCCTTGCCCGGGTAATCTCCCTGATCATATTTTCGGCACTTCCGGTCATTTCTACAGTGTTTCTCCCGAATGTCTATGCAGGAGCCCGCCGCACGCGCGGCCGCTAGATGACCTCCAGGTCGCCCAGCAGCGCTCCCGCCGCCGCGATCGCCTCGAAGATCGCCACGATGTCCGCCGGCGCCAGGTTCATCTTGCCCAGCCCCAGCGCCACCTTCTCGGCCGTCGTCGGCAGCCGCAGCAGCTCCACCGGCTCCTCGGCCGCGGCGGATTCCGCGACGGCCTCCCCGCCGATTGGCGGCGCGCCGGTGGTCGGCGTCTCTGTCGTCTCCTCTTCAGCGGCGCCGGGGCTCTCGATCGTCTCCCCGAAGGTCAGCGTCATCGAGCCGTGGGCGACCGCCACCGGCATGATCGTCACGTGCGGGCCCATCACCACGGTGCCGGTGCGCTGGTTGATCACCACTTTGGCCACCGCGTCGGGCTCCACCTCCAGGTTCTCCAGCACGGAGATGAATGGCACCAGATCGGCGCGGAACTCCAGCGGGATCACCACGCCGACCGTGCCGGCGTCCAGCGCCCGCGAGCTGTCGCGCCCGAAAGCCAGATTGACGGCCGCGGCCAGCGCCGCCGCCGTTGTGAAGTCCGGCGTGTGCAGGTTCAGGTGCAGCCCGCCGTCCTCCTTGATCAGCGTAGACGGGATAGTGCTCTCCACCAGCGCGCCCTGGGGGACGCGGCCGATGGTCTTCAGCCCGCCGCGGCCGCCGCCGCCCCCGCCGTCATCGCCGATCGTCCGGCCCAGGCTGACCTGGCCCTGGGCCACGGCGTAGACGCGGTCGTCCGCACCGCGCAGCAGCGTCTGATACAGCTGACCGCCCTCAAGGCTCTTGGCGCTGCCGACCGAGCTGACCTGCACGTCCAGACGGTCGCCGCTCTTGACGTAGGCCGGCATGTCGCAGGTCACCAGCACCGCCGCGAAGTTCTTGACCTTGATCGTCAGCGGCTCGACCTCGAAGCCGAAGCTGGCCATCATGTTGGCGATCGCCTCGGCGGTGTAGGGCGCGCTCTTGGGATCGTCACCGGTCCCGGCCAGCCCGCCGACCAGCCCGAAGCCGATCAGCTGGTTGTCGCGGACCCCGTCGATGCTGGCCAGATCCTTGACGCGCGCAGCGGCAGCGGGCATGGCCAGTGCCACAGTCACCAGGCACCCGGCCATCAGCCCCGCTGCCGCTCTCCCCAACCATCTACTCATCTGCATTCCTCCACCGGCACCCACTGCCAGGTTCTTACTCCCCAACGACCTCACTGGCCGCTTCTCATCCCCGACTGTCCCGTCGGGCCTCGTCCGTGCCGGCCTTGGCACGGTGTTCGTCCGCTCAGAAGATGAAATCGATAATCCGGCTGAGGAAGCCCGGCTTTGTGCGCTTGCTGAGCCTGCCCTCGCCGAGGTACTCGATCTCGACATCCGCGATGTAGTCGCTCTCGATCACACGGTCTTTGCTCAGGTCGCGCGGGTCGATCACCCCGCGCACGATCATCGTCTGCTGCTCGCCGTTGACCTCGATCTGCTTGCGGCCCTCGATCACCAGATTGCCGCTCTCCAGCTTGTCGACCACCAGCGCCGTGACCAGCGCGTCCAGCCGCGAGCTGCGGTCGGTCTTGCCGTCGTCCTTGAACTGCGTTTCCGCGTCGTGGGTGAAGTCGCCGGTGCCCAGCAGGTCGAAGACCGGCTCCAGCACGCGGCCCAGCAGCTTCTCGGCGCCGCGGGTGACCTTGCTCGTCAGGCTGAACGAGTCCTTGGTATCGACACTCAGCTCGACGTCCGCCGAGGTCTTCTCCTCGATCTTGACCTTGATAATGTCACCGATCTCGACCAGCGGTGGGTGCTCGCCGTAGAGCCCGATGGCGTGCGCGTCCTGCTCGTCGTCCGAGTACAGGCTGTCAGCCCGGGCCGCCCCGGCCTGCAGACCGACCGCAACGGTGAGCGCCAGCGCGATGCACAGTATCCGTTTCATTCCACCACCACCATCGGGCCCGCCACCACGCGGCCCGTGAATCTGGCCCGGTCGCCGATGCGCTCCACGAGCAGGCGCTGACCGATGTAGGCGTTGTTGAGCGCCGTGGCCCGCGCCTTGAGCTCGACCGCCCCCCCGCGGATCACCAGCGTGACGTCGGCTCCGCGCGCCACGTCGTATGCCGCCTGCAGCCGCGACAGCCGCAGCAGCGCACCGGCCGCCACGGGGCTGCGCGTCGTCATGCCCAGCGCGGCGCCGGGCGTCGGCACGATCTCGTGGCCGGGACGAATCTCACGCTCCTCGACCCCCAGGTGCGTGCCGTCGATCAGGGTGCGGCCGGGGATGCCGTCCGGCGCGATCACCACGGCCAGCCGGAACGCGCCGTACTGCGCCAGCGGCACCGCGGCCACCAGCAGGCCGTCGACCCGGTACTCGATCGCGTCGGGCAGCCAGAAGCCCGCTTTCTGGGGATAGCGGACGCTCAGGTCCAACGCGCCCGCGGGCAGCGGAGGCTGGGGCAGGGCTCGCGTTGTCTCGAAGCGCACGGCCGTGCCCAGCACCTCGGCGGCGTCCCGCTCCAGCAGCGCCAGCACGTCACCGGCCGCCGCCGACTGCGTGGCGCCGTGGATGGTCAGTACCTCCGGGCCGGTGAGCACCAGCGCGCGCCAGTCGTAGCCGCGCTCCGCCAGCCGGCCCAGCAGCGTCTCCCGTGACACCGTGATGGTCTGTCCGGGTGCCGGTGCGTAGCCCAGCTTCTCGGCGGCGAGGCGCTCCCAGAGCTGCTGATCCCCACTGACATAGCGCGCCACGTCGGCGAGCGTGTAGGCCGCGCCGGAGGCCTGAGCATCGTCGAGCAGTTCCAACTGGAGTGGCTCGGCGGCACCGGCGATCCGCGTGCCGAGCAGCAGCACGGCGAAGACCAGCATCGCCGTCCGGGACGCTCGCCTCATCGCCTGCTGTGCTCGGATGTCACTCATCGCTCAGTCGCTTATCGCTTGAGGTTGACCGCCGTCTGCAGCATCTCGTCCGAGGTCTGCACGCTGCGGCTGTTGGCTTCATAGGCGCGCTGGCCGACGATCAGGCCGACCAGCTCGTCCACCACGCTGACGTTGGAGTTCTCCAGATAGCCCTGGCGGATGGTGCCGAGGCCGTTGTTGCCGGGCGTGTCCTCCAGCGGCGGCCCGCTGGCATCCGTCTCGGCGAAGGCGTTGGTACCCAGCGCCTTGAGCCCCTGCGGGTTGACGAAGCGCACCAGCGTGATCTGCCCCAGCTCGGTGGCCTCCACCTGGTCCGGCAGGTTGACGCTGACGGTGCCGTCCGCCGAGATGGTAATTAGCTCGGCGTTCTCCGGAATCGTGATGTTGGGCAGCAGGTAGTAGCCCTCGTTGGTCACCATGTCCCCGTTCATGTCCATCTTGAACGAGCCGTCCCGGGTGTAGCCCGTCGAGCCGTCGGGCAGCTGCACCTGGAAGAAGCCGTCGCCCTCGATCACCATGTCGAGTTGCTGGTCGGTGGCGACCAGGCTGCCCTGGGTGAACAACTTGGCGGTGGAGGTGGGGTTGACGCCGAGGCCGACCTGCAGCGCCGTCGGCCACTGCACGCCGGTGGCGCTGGTGCCGCCCGGCCGCCGGAGGTGCTGGTAGAGCAGGTCGACGAACTCCGGGCGGTCGGCCTTGAAGCCGGTGGTGTTGACGTTGGCCAGGTTGTTGGCCGTCACGTCGATCTTGAACTGCTGGCCGCGCATCCCGCTCGACCCGGTAAACAAAGCGCGCATCATAAGGCGCCATACCTCCGTGTATGGCCCGGGAAGAGCGGTGTGAAGCATGGGCGGGCTGCTGTCGGTTAGCCCGCCGCTGACCTCCTGGGGGAGCCGCCGCCGCTGCGGCGCCTCCCCGCGGTCCAGTCGTCGATGCCTCGCGCGATCCTCTCAGGCCGCTATGTCAATTCCCGCCCCGCTTACTGGGGCAGCATGCCAAGTCTGTTCGCCGCGATGTTGAGCGCCTCGTCCTCGCTGCGCACCGCCTTCTCGGCGGCCTGGTAGTGCCGCAGCTGGACGATCAGCTCCTGGATGCAGCTGACCGCGTCAACGTTGCTGCGCTCGATGTAGCCCGCCCGCAGCTCACTGGCGCCGACGCTGTCGGGCGCCACACTGGCCCGCCAGGCGTTGCCGCCGGCCTTGCTCAGCTGAGTCTGCGGGTCGCTGAAGTAGGCCAGGTTGATGGTATCGATGGCCGCGCCGTCGACCCAGACCTCGCCCGAACGATTGATGAAGACGTCATTGCCGGCGCCGAGAAAGATGTCGCCCGCCAGCCCCTGCACGCGGCGGCCCTGGTTGTCCGTCAGGAACCCCTCCGCGGTCTGAATGAACTGCCCGTCCCGCGAGTAGACCTCGGTGCCGTCGTCCTCGCTGACGCGGAAGAAGCCGTCGCCGTCGATCGCGACGTCCAGGTCGCGCCCGGTGTGGACCAGCTGGCCCTGGTCGAAGTCCCGCCAGATCTCGGTGTCCGCCGTGCCGGCGTTGGTCAGCCCGAGGTACTGCGGCTGCATCCGGCCCTGATCGTCCGTGCTGGTGGGGTCGTCGACGCGCCAGGTGTGGATCGCCGGGGCGGAGGTGAACAGCAGCAGGTCGGCCTTGAAGCCGACCGTATCCACGTTCGCCAGGTTGTTGGCCGTCGTCGCCGTTTGCTCCTGGACGGTCATCATCCCGGCCGCAGCTGTGTATAGGCCACGAACCATGTGCCACCTTCTCCCGCTGGCTATATCGGCGGGCCGGCCGGCGGCTTTAGCCCGAGCGCGGAAATCGGCGTGAGGATTCGGGGCCCGGCGCGACGGTACTATAATCCTGCCTCCGGCATGGCCGGTGAGCGCGACAAAGGAGCATAGTGTGGCCGAGCACGACCAGGAACCGGGCGGAGATTCCCGCGAGGCGCGGGACCAGCAAGCGGACGACTACCGCCAGGTCAAGCTGGATAAACTGGCCGCGCTCAGGGCCGCCGGGTGCGATCCGTTCCATGAGGTGCGCTACGACCGCACCCACAGTGCCGCCGAGGTGGAGGCCTCCTTTGACACGCTGGAAGGGCAGGAAGTCGCCGTGGCCGGGCGGCTGATGGCCAAGCGGCTGCACGGCAAGGCGGGCTTCGGCGACGTGATGGACGAGAGCGGCCGCATCCAGGTTTACTTCAAGCGCGACGTGCTGGGCGAGGAAGCGCTGGAGAGGGCCAAGGAGCTGGACCTCGGCGACCTGATCGGCGTGTGCGGCAAGGCGTTCAAGACGCGCACCGGCCAGGTGACGGTTGAGGCCGCCGAGGTGACGCTGCTGGCCAAGATCCTTAAGACGCTGCCCGAGAAGTGGCACGGGCTCACGGACGTGGAGCAGCGCTACCGCCAGCGCTACGTGGACCTGATCATGAACCGCGAGGTGATGGAGCGCCTGCGCCTGCGCAGCGAGGCCGTCAGCGAAATCCGGCGGTTCCTTGACGCGCGCGGGTTCCTGGAGGTGGAGACGCCGATGCTGCACGCGATCTGCGGCGGCGGCACGGCGGAACCGTTCGTCACCCACTGGAACGTGCTCAAGGCCGACTACTACCTTCGGATCGCGATCGAGCTGCACCTCAAGCGGCTGATCGTCGGCGGCTTCGAAAAGGTCTATGAAATAGGGCGAACCTTCCGCAACGAGGGCGTCAGCACCCGGCACAACCCCGAGTTCACCATGCTGGAGCTGTACTGGGCCTACGTGGACTACCACGACATCATGCAGCTGACCGAGGACCTGACCCGGCATTTGGCGAGCGAGGTGTTCAAGCGGGAGCAGGTTGAGTTCGGCGACCACACCGTCGACTTCAGCCGGCCGTTCGCGAAGATGACGTTTGACGAGGCGCTCAGGAAGTGGGCGGGCTGCGGACTGGGTGACCTCAGGACGCTGGAGGATGTGCAGCGCGAGGCGAAGCGCCTGGGCATCGAGCTGCCCGAGGAACGGGGCTTCGGCCACTGCCTGGACGAGATCTTCAAGGAGAGGGTGGAGCCGCAGCTGATCCAGCCCACCTTCATCATTGACTACCCGGCGGCGCTCAGCCCGCTGGCCAAGCGCCATGCGGACAACCCGGACCTGACCTATCGCTTTGAGCTGTTCATGGCCGGCTTCGAGGTGGCCAACAGCTTCAGCGAACTGAACGACCCGCTCGATCAGCGCGAGCGCTTGGAGCGCCAGATCGCGGATAAGGCCGAGGGGATCAGCGAAGTGGACGAGGACTTCCTGACCGCGCTGGAGTACGGCATGCCGCCGACGGGCGGGCTGGGGATCGGCATCGACCGGCTGATCATGGTGCTCAGCGGCACCACGGCGATCCGCGAGGTGATCCTGTTCCCGCAGCTCAGGCAGAAGTAGGCGGACCGGACCTTCGCGCCGCCCGCACATTCAACAGGTAGAATACCTGCCCCGGTGCGTGAAGCGTCGCCACAGTTCGCGGAAATTGCGCTGCCCCCGGTGGCGGGATTGCCCGCCGACCCGGACTGGGACCTGGGGATCTACGCGCAGCACACCATCCTGACCTACTTCAGCCAGTTGCTCGACCAGCGCCGGGTGGTCTGGGACAATCACGAGGTGGAAGGCGTGCACCAGATTCGCGTCGCGTCGCGGCGCTGCCGGACGGCGCTGCAGACCTTCGAGTCGCTGTGGCCGGCCGGCGAGGCCGCCGCCTTCGCCAAGTACCTGGCGCGCTTCGCCGATACCTTCGGCGTGGCCCGGGACCTCGACGTCCTCATCATCTACCTGACAGAGCAGCTCAGTGAAGTCAGCGGTGAGCGCCGCACGGCCTATCAGTGGCTGCTGGGGCGCAACGTCGCGCTGCGCGAGCAGGAGCAGCGGCGCCTGGAGGAGCGGCTGATTGAGTTCGAGGCGGACGGCTTCCCGGCGCGGCTGGTGGAGTACTTCTCTCGCCGGTCGGTGGACCTCTGGGCGCTGGAGGCTGGCGATGGCTAAGGCCCAGCCGATCACGGGGCTCCAGGCGCGGGCGGCGACGCGCGCCAGCCTGCCGGCGATGTTCGTGGTCCGCATCGCCGAGCTGTGGAGCTGGGCCGAGCACCTGCCGTACCCCGACCGCGTGCGCCAGCTGCACGACATGCGGATCGCCGCCAAGCGGCTGCGCTACCTGTTCGAGTTCTTCGCCCCCTGCTTCCGCCCGCGCTTCAAGGGCCTGCTCAAGCAGTTCAAGCAGCTGCAGGACTACCTGGGCGAGATCCACGACTGCGACGTCTGGGTCGACTACCTGCGCCGCCAGCTGCGCGACGCTTTTCGTGAACTCAGCGCCGATCGCAAGGAGCTGAAGGAGCACGTCGGGGCCGATCCGGCGCTGGGGGAGGGGGCCGCCCATCTGCGCGAACAGCTGGCCCGTGGGCCGGCTCAGGGGCTGCTGCTGATGATCGAGGACGTGGTGGCGCGCCGCGAGCAGCTCTACGGCGAGCTGCTGGGCTTCTGGGACGAGCTGGAGGCCGCGGGCTTCCGCGCCCAGCTGGTGCGCGAGGTGGCGGAGGGCGCCCGGATGGAGCGCGCCGCCGGCAGCCCGGTGAAGGAGGAACGGTAGGTGGAAGTACGGGCCGCCATCGACGTGGGCAGCAATTCCGTGAAGTTGCTGGTGCTGCGGCTGGCGGCTGGCGGCGGCTACGAGATCCTGCTGGACGACACGCGCGTGACCGGCCTGGGGCGCGGATTGGGTGAGGGCGGGCCGCTGGATACCCAGGCGGCGGACGAGACCCTGGACTGCCTGCGGGACTACTTCGAGCGCGCCGCCGGCCTGGGTGCGGCGCAGGTGCGCGTCGCGGGCACGGCGGCGATGCGGCGGGCGACGGACGCCACGGAGCTGCTGGCCGCGATCGAACAGGCCGGGCAGGCCCGCGGACTGGCGGTGACCGCCGAGGTGCTGAGCGGGGAGGACGAGGCACGGCTGTCGCGGGTGGTGGCGCTGCGGGAGCTGCCGCCGGGCTCGCCGGACGTGGTGTTCTTCGACGTCGGCGGCGGCAGTACGGAAATCACGATCCTCCGCGACCGTGAGGTGCTGGACTCGGTGTCCCTGCCGCTGGGAGCCCGGCGCTGCACGGACGCCGCGGGCGTCGTCCAGCCGGTGATGGCCTCGATGCGGGAGCGACTGGACGCGATGATCGAGATGGAACTGGCGAGCGCCCCGCGACTGCCCGCCGCGGTTAACGGGGCCCGCCCGGCGCCGCGGGTGGCCGGACTGGGCGGCACCTCGTCGTCGATGGTCTGGCTGCTCAGGGGGCTGCGCGGGGAGCCGTCCGGCGACCCCCATCTGGCGCGCGTCACCATGGTGGAGGGCGAATACCTGCTGCACATGCTGGCCGACCGTACATTGCGCGAGGTGCGCGGGCTGCCCAATCTCGATCCGGCCCGGGCCGAGGTGATCTACGCCGGAGTGCTGATCATCTGCTCCGTGGTGCGGCTCCACGGGGCCCAGGAGTTCGTGCTGGTCGATCGCGGGCTGCGCTTCGGGCTGCTGCTGGCCTAGGTGCAGGCCGGGTCCGCGCCGCCCCGCGGACGCCCGGTGAACATCTCGCCGCCTTGACGGGTCGCGACTACTGATCCTAGAATGCCAGCGGGTGCATCGCCCGCGCGGGCGGAAGGCGGAAGGCAATGAACAAGTTATCCACGCTCGGCATCGCTGTCGCGCTCGGGCTGCTGCTGGCGGCCTGCGGTACGGGCAACCGGCTGGACACGGACGCCGACTTCGATCCCAATGACGGTGAGTCGGGCGGCGGGCAGTTCCTGCCCTTCATCGGCCGGATCGACACCGGCATGATCGGCCTGGACGACGGCTACCTGGAGACCGGCAAGGCGGCGCCGAACGAGACCAGCGTGCCGCGGATCGTGGTGCCCAACATGACCACCGTGGAGTACTACGACGCCGCCTGGGAGCTGGCCGACACGGCCGGCAACTACAACGGGATCATCGACTTCATGATCCTGACGCTCAGGCCGCTCTCGGCGCATGCCGCGTCCAATGTCACCGCCTTCAAGGACGACGCCCAGGTCGATCCGGCGCGTTTCATCAAGATCGGCGGCGCGATGCTGCAGCCCCAGGGCATGGCCTTCGACCCGGCGATCCAGCTGACGCTGCCGATCCACAGCCGCGCCGAGGCCAGCGCGGGCGATACTTTTCACCTCTACGTGTTCGTGGACGAGAGCGAGTTCGGCCGCTCGGCCGCCGACGACGTGGGCACCGACACCGGCTACTGGGAATACGCGAAGGAAGTCCAGGTGGATGACAACGGTACGTCCGTGACCTTCAATATCGACTACGGCAACGAGGAGGTCTCCGGGCAGTACGCGATCGTCACGGATTCGATCGGCCTGACGCCCCACGACAGCGGGGACGGCGAGGATATCTAGCACCGGCCCGCCCCGGCGCGGGCCTGCTGTGTACTATGATGGGCGGTGAGGAGGCCATGAGGAAGGCGGCAGGACTTGCACTGGCGGTGGCGTTGACGCTGACGGCGGCCGGCCAGGCCTGGGCCGAGACCAACCTTGAGGGCAACAGCGGGCTGCTGGCCGTCCCGACGGCGGCGGTGGTCCGCGACGGCGACGTGGCCTTCACCTACGGACGCTACTACAACGACTCGCTCGACCCCAGCCGGGACTTCGTCGCGCGGGCCTACGGCGCAACCGTCGGCTATCTGCCGGGCCTGGAGATCGCCGCGCGGTTCGTCGACTTCCCGGAGCGGCCCGATTCGATGGGCGCCACCAACTACGCCGACCGCAGCGTGTCGGTCAAGTACCAGTTCTTCCGCAACGAGGACTGGTCGCTGGCGTTCGGCGGCCTGGACATCGGCGGGCAGTCGCAGCGCAACGAGGCCGTCTACGGCGTGGTCGACTACCACGGCATCCCCAGCCTCGAGCTGTCCGCCGGCGGCGGAACGGAGAAGTTCGAGGGGATGTTCGGCGGGGTGCGCTGGACGCCCATCGAGTGGGCCAGCGTACTGGGCGAATACGATACCCGCCAAGTGAACTACGGGCTGGAGGTCCGCCCCCATCCGGGAGTGACGGTCAAGGCCGGCCTGGTCAACGAGCATCTCGCCTACTCGGCGAGCTATACCATGAGCATCGACCAGCGCGGCCAGGACACGCCGTGCTGCCCGGTGACCATCGAGCGCCGCGCGGAGGAATACCCGGACGCCTGCAGCCAGGCCGCGGCGGTGCGCGACGCGCTGGTGGCCGAGAGCTTCGAGAACGTGCTGGTGGGCGTCGGCGGCGACACCCTGTTCGTCGAGTACGAAAGCCGCCGCTTCCGCGAGCAGCTGGACGCGATCGCCGTCGCCGCGGCCGTGGCGGCGCAGCGCTGCGGCCCCGAGATCAAGCGGCTGATGCTGGCGCCCAAACTGGACGACGTGCCGCAACTCAGCCTGCAGGCCGACGTCGACGCGCTGCTGGCGTTCCTGGCCACCCCCGGTGCCTGTCCCGACGGCATCTGGGTGACACCTTACATGCCCGGGGGCTGCCTGCCGGAGACGGTCTTCGCCGCGGAGGGCAACAAGAAGCCCGGCGGCGGCGAGGTGCAGCTCAGGTTCTCCCACGCCTTCGAGATCACGCGCCCCGACGAGCCGACCTTCGCGTCGCGCAACGGGCTGGGGCTGGAGGAGCGCATGTTCCTGGGCCGCGCCCTGAGCATCCGCGCGCGCCAGGACTGGCCCTTCCACAACGACATCAACGACAAGACCGACCCGATCAACCGCGACGCGCTGCTGCAGTACTCCGACGCCTGGACACCGGAGCTGTTCGTGCTGGCCAATGGTGGCTGGCTGCGCGGTGAGCGCTTCGGCGGCCAGGTCGAGGCGGGCTATTACCTGAAGCAGGGACGCTTCAAGCTGGGCGGGCGCTACGGCTGGTACACCGACGAGAGCGAGGGCGAGGAGGATCCCGAGGATGCGCTGGCGCTGGGCGAACTGGCCTACTACGAGCCGCGGCTGGACTGGGAGATGACCGCCCTGGGCGGGCAGTTCCTGGAGGGCGACCAGGGGATCAGAGTAGAGAGCACCCGCCGGTTCGGGCCGACCTCGCTGACCTTCTTTGCCTATGACACCGATGACAGCGAGCCCCACGGCGGCTTCCGCTTCTTCGTGCCCCTGGAGTGGTACAGCGAGCGGCGCCACGACGACTGGCGCGCCGTCGGCTCGCCGTACTTCGGCTTCCAGTACCGCACGGACAGCGATCCCTCGGGGGTTGTCCCGCTGGCGGGCGTCGATCTGGCCACCATTCGCGGCCAGCTGCGGCCCGAATACGTCGCCGCGCACCTGGACGATTTCCGCCGCGCCGTGGTGCTCTACCTCGGTGGGTGCTGAACGGAGCGCCGGCCGCCGGCAGACGTTTTGTGGTGGCAGATGTCCAAATGGACTTGTAGACTGCGCGACAGCCGGTATAATGCTTAAGAGGCTGAAACCAGGTTAGTAGTGTAGAGGCTGAAATAAGCTGATCAGGAGTTGGCTTATGCGCCCACCCTAGTAAGGCCAGCGTCCGCTGGAGGATTGTTGCTTTTCCGATTTGCAACGTGTATAATTGCGAGACTTAATCAGGCTGTTCCAATACCTGTTGTGGTAAGAAGGAGGAATGTTGTGAAGAAGCTGTTTGTGTTGGTGGCCGCTGTGTTGCTGATCATGGCGGCGAGCTGCGACACGAAGAACATTGGAGTTGATCCGGGTCCGATCGCGGGGCCGGTGCCCGAAGCGACTTTCGTGGCTGACACGACCTGGAATGAGAACGAGACCGCCACCCTGACGGTCAACTGGACCGGCGGGACGGCGCCCTACACCATCGGCTGCAACATGGGCGGTGGTACGACGCTCGACGTGCCGGCCGGCACCGGGGCGGTGAGCCCGTTCACCCAGGTGTTCACACTGGTCGAGGGCACGTGGACCTACACCGTGACTGTGATTGATGTGAACAGCATCCCGGGCACGGTGACCGGCACGTTTGAGGTCGGCGAGGCGCTGAACATCGATCCGGTCATCGACAACGTAACCGTTGACGGCGGCACGCTGACGGTTGAGGTCAGTGATGCTGACACGGGCCAGACCCTGACTGTCACCGTGACCGAGCCGGCCGGCATGACGGTCGACGCGACGAGCAAGGTGGCGGCGCAGAGCAGTGGCACCGCGGTCTTCGCATTCAGCGCGGTTGATATCGTTGCTGGCGCCACCGGTGACACCACTATCACCGTCGACGACGGTGCGGGCGGTGAGGCCACTGATACCGCGACGATCACGCTTGATCCACTCGTGATTGGCGAGGGCGAGCTGAAGGCTGTTGCGGGCGCCGGTGCGGCGGCCGTTGGCGGCGAGGTGCCCATAACCGTGATCTCGGGTGCCTTCCCGGCTGGCGCTGCGTTCAACTACATGAACGGCGTTGGCGTGATGGTGGAAGAAGGTGCTGAGTACGTGGACGGTACACTCAACGTCGGTGCGGTCGGCGGCGAGCAGAAGGACTCTGACGGTCTGTGGGGCGACATGAGCCCGACCCCGGGCAGCTACCTGCTGCCGGATGACTTCATGATCGTCGAGACGCCGGTTGACGGCAGTCCGGGCATGATCTTCATCGGCTTCAACGTCACCCCGATCGGTGGCGGCGACGTGAGCACTGGTGGCCCGCTGTTCAACTTCCACATGACCTTCACTGCGGCCGGCACGTACACCCTGGGCTTCATCGAGTTCCAGGATGTGAAGCGTACCTACTACAGTGATGCAACCAGCGCAGAGTTCAATTGGACTGACATTACCAACGATGGTGTGCCTAACACGATTGACGTGACCTAGTGCACGGGTCTCTGCACAGGTAACGGAACCAGGCCCGGTCCGGAAGATGCATCTTCCGGCCGGGCTTGTTCTTGACAAGCGCGAGCCCTGTCCCGGCCTGCGGAGGGGCTGTTAGCAGACGAGTAGGCCAGATTGCATAAGGAGCAGTTATGAGGACTCATGTATTCATCACGATCCTCGTGGGGGCACTCCTGGTGCTCTGCCTGGCAGCTTGTGGAACCAAGAACGTCGGCGTTCTCGATTCCGCCACGCTGGATTCAGGAAATAGCACGAGCGGGGTCACCCTTGGGGAGTTTGAGATCATCCGCGCCAACGCCGAGGGCACCTTCGACCCGGCGCTGAACGACACACTCAGCGTCAGGCTCGAGGACGGCGCCGGCGAATCGGCGCTGGTCATTGGCGTGCATGACGCCGAGCTGGTAAGCAACGTGGCGCTGGAAGTCCGCTTCGATCCGGCCTCAGTGCACCCCGTGCGGGCCGAGCTGAACGGCCTGTACGGCAACACCGAGACGATCGAAGCCACGTTCCTGCACGTCGCCGGCAAGGCCGGGATCGGGCAGGTGTGCGTGGCGGAGCCGCCGCTCGAGCTGAACGGCGAGTTCGCGACGGTCTACTTCGAGGCCGGACCGTCACGGAGCGTGTCGGCGGCGGGTGGTCCCCACGGCAACCCGGCCGGTGTCGGGCAGGTGGTGTATCCCAGCAACGAGAACCTTTCCAACCTGGTCGCCACCAGCGATACCGGGGCCGGCACCGCGACCCTCACCTGGTTTGGCGCCTGGCACCTGGCGGACGGCAACCAGGACGGCCTGATCACGGTGGCGGACATTACGCCGATCGGCTTCTTCTTCGATCAGAACGTCGTCGACAACTGGGCCTGCATGCGGGCGGACTACAACTTCGACCGCTTCATCACCGTTTCCGACATCACGCCCGTCGGTGTCTACTTCGACCAGGGCACCGACGCCTACCGCGTCGAGGCCAGCGACGACGTCGAGTCGCCCAGCGCGCTGACCCTGGTTCAGGACGTGGCGTGGAGCGGCCCGGAAGCCACGCCGTACAGCGGTAACCAGGCCGACGCGATTCCCGGCGCGCTGCATCCGGTGTTCACCCAGTGGCAGCTGGAGTTCACCGGAACATCAACGTTCACCTATGACGCGCTGGACGCACTGGACACCAACGACAACCAGACGGTGCGGCTGCACGTGACACCGCACGACAGCAACGGTGACAGCGTCTCGGCTTTCGTCGACGTGGAAGTCGGCGGCGGCAGTGGCGGTGAGACCGACATCCTGAACGTGTCGTCGTACCAGATCCGCGTTACCAACGGCGAAGGCGGTATCGGGCCGAGCGATGAGATCTTCGACGAGGACAACGACGTCGTAACGGTCTACGCGAACGCCGGGGTTGAGCCGGATACCGGAATCGCGCTGAACCTGTACTCGATCAGCGGTACTTTCAACGCCCTCGAGTTCGATGGCGCCGCCGACCCGGGCACCTGGCCCGAGGGTATGACGGAGGGCGCCTACGACACCGCGTTCACCGCGGTGCGCAACGCGCTGGAGTGGCGGATCGAGCACGGCGGTGCGGACGGGTTCCGTCGCACGGAGGACTGGCTTGACCTGGATTCAGGCCTGCCTTCACCGATCACCGGCGACCCGGGTGCCGGCTCGGTGTTCCCGGACGACGATCCTGACTCGGACGAGGCGGAGCCGGAAGGCGTGGTCACCACCTACCTGCCGGCCGATGGCGAGCACACCTACCCGGTGACGGAGGACCTTGCAGTCCACGTGCCGTCAGTCGTCCAGTACGAATTCAGCTGCGACGTGGCTGCCGACCCAGCGGTGGTGGTGCTCACGAACTACGGTGAGGACCCCCTCAACCCGGTGACTGAACTGACGCTCAACGAGCCCACGCTGATGTTCATCCTCTTCGAATGGGGCAGCGAGGGTCCGCCCGCCGAGTTTGCCCTGACCTCGATGGACCTGCATGAGATCGACCAGGCCAGTGGGCTGAGCCTCGGTGAGGTTGAAACCTTCACCCACGTGACCGGCATCGGCGAGCCCGAGCCTGGGCAGTACATGATCCTGCCCTCCGGCGAGGACGAGGAGATCATCCTGGTCAAGGTCAGGGGTAGCGGATTGGCGGCAAGTTCATTCTACGCGTTCCGGTACTTCGACGGCGGCAAGTGGTCGTCGATCAACAAGCCGCCGGAGCTGCTGGGCACGGCCACGCCGCCGCCGCCGCAGGATCTGCTGGTGGTGCCCAAGAACGGCTGGCCGGCCATCGACGAACTGCAGGTGTTCTACGACGATCCAGTCGTCCGCCGCGACCCCCGCGTGTACTACGACTTCGGTAGCGGGAGTATCCTGCCGACGGAGCCGATCGCCTACGAGGACATCCTGAAGACAAACGGCGAGGAGTTCTTCATTCAGGCCGCGGGTTCGCTTTATCCGCAGGTCGCGGTGCTGGAGACTGAGAATCCAGCCCTGATCGAGAGCCTCTCGGACAACATCGCCGGTGTGGCATCGTTCCAACCTTCACCCGGCAGGCTGCTGATCGACGTGCTTGTGATTTCGCAGCCGGGTGGTATCCAGGATCCGACACGGACATACTCGTTCAAGTTCTTCAACGCCAACGAAACCGCGGTCGGCCAGGGCACCTTTACCATGGCGCCGCTGGGCAACTTCGTTACGCAGCCGGAGGGCGCCAACTGGGGCGTCAACGTCTGGAACCGCACCGACGGCGAGATTAACGACCGTAGCTACGCAGGCAAGAACTTTGTCAACGGCAACACGGTCGGCATCGACGCGATCTCGCCCGACGTGCTGTGGTTCGAATTCGGCGGCGGCTGGGTCTTCGACGTGGACCAGGATGTTGAGGGCGTGTACGACTCGTCAACCGCCAACCCCACCTCGAATACCCAGGTGAGGATGGTGGATCAGGGCGGCGACGGATCGTTCTACATGTCGATCAGCCTCCGGATCGTCGGGTTGCTGCCGTCCGGCAATTACCTGGCCATCCATGCGCTGACACCTCCGTGCTGGGAGTGGCCGGGCGTGACCGGCTGGCCGGGCCAGTTCGATGCTGGCAAGTCCTTTGACGTCAAGCTCGTAGACCCGCACTTCCCCGGCTACGAGTACACCTATCCGCAAGCGCTGTTCGTGACGGGTGACAACCCCAACACCGATTAGACGACGCTGAGGATCAGTGGGGCCGCTCCCTGGGGGCGGCCCCATTTTTCTGCCTGGTGCGGGTGCGCCGCCGGTGTCAGCCGGCCGGGGTACGCCGGCCCGCTGCGGCGGGTCAAGATCGCGGCTGGCCGGGCGACTATTGCAGGTCATTCAGCTGCACGATCCGGCTGGGCCGGCCGCTGCACCCGGCAGCGGACAGCACCGCCAGCTGTGGCGGTCCCGCCAGTGACGCCAGCCAGGCGCTGACCTGCTCCGCGCTGCCCGCCGGCGGCTGGCCAGTAAGGTTGACGCTGGTGGCCCACAGGGCGCCGCCCGCGACGCCAAGCAGCGACTGCAGCGCCCCGTGTCGCGGACAGCGGATGCCGACGGGACCCGGCTGGACCTCGAACACGATCGAGGGCAGCGCCGCGCCGGTCAGCAGTTCGGGCTGCAGCACCAGCGTGATCAGCCCCGACTCGAATTGCGCCAGCTGCTCCGGCCAGCCGCCCAGCGCCCGCCGCGCGGCCGCCGCCGCCGGGCCGTCGGCGCCGACCAGCAGCGCCAGCGGCTTGTCCGGCGGTCGCCGCTTGAGCTCGAAGATGCGCTGGTAGGCGGCGCGCTGCTCCACTCCGGCCAGCAGCCCGTAGACCGTATCGGTGGGGAAGACGACGACCCCGCCGGTGGACAACGCGTCCGCGGCGGCGGTGATGGCGATGCTGCAGTCCGCTTCCAGCTGCAGCACGCGGCAGCTCATTTGCGGATACCCCAGATCACGCGCTCGATGCCGGCGAAGTCGTGGATCTCGTGGCCGCGTCTGAGCGCGTTGACCTTCTCGATGCCGCAGCGCGCGGCCCAGGCGGTGTCGTAGCCGACCTCGACGGCGAACAGCCCCCCGCTGACCAGATGGCTGACGGCCTTGCGCGCCAGCCTGAAGAAGAACTCCACGGGCTCGTGGTCGAGGAACAACGCCAGCGATGGCTCGTGCCTGCGCACCTCCTCGGCCAGCTGCGGGTCGTCGCGCCGCGTGACGTAGGGCGGATTGCAGAGCACGATGCTGAAACGCTCGCGCCTGCGAACCGCCGCGAACCAGTCGCCGGCGCTGAACGTGCAGCGGTCTTCCAGGCCCAGCCGGCGGGCGTTGGTCCGCGCCACGTCGAGGGCCGGCTTGCTGACGTCGGTCAGGGTGACGGTGAGCTGCGGATGGCGGGCGGCGAGCGTCAGCCCCACGCAGCCGCAGCCGCAGCCCAGATCCAGCAGCGTGGCGCTGGCCGGCCGCTTGTCGCGCAGGTACTCGTCGCCGCGCGCCACCAGGAACTCCGTATCCGGCCGGGGAATCAGCACCGCCGGACCGACGGCGAACAGCAGGCCGCCGAACTCGGCGCGACCCAGGGCGTAGGCCAGCGGCAGCCCCGCCTCGCGGCGGCTGACCACCTCCTCGACGGCCTCGAAGGCCCGTGGGCCAACTTCGCCTCGGGCGTGGAGAATGCGCTGCGCCGGCTGAAGCCCCAGGCGGTAGCGGAAGACCAGATCGGCCTCGCGCGCCCCGTCGGCGACCGTCGAAACGGCCGCCAGCCGCGTCCGCACCGCGTCGTAGAGCTCTACAACCTGGATAGCCTCTCCCCCTCGTCCTGGGTCCGCAGCCGCTCGAGCAGCTCCTCGATGTCGCCCGCCAGGAAGGCCTCGAGATTGTGCACCTTCTTGCCGATGCGGTGGTCGGTGATCCGGCTCTCCGGGAAGTTGTAGGTCCGGATCTTCTCCGACCGCTCGCCCGTGCCAACCTGGCTGCGGCGGTTCTCCGTGCGCTCGCTGATCAGCTTCTCCTGCTCGATCTGGAACAGCTTGGCCTTCAACACCTTGAGCGCCTTCTCCTTGTTCTGCAGCTGGCTGCGCTCGTCCTGGCAGGTGACCACGATACCGGTCGGCACGTGCGTCATCCGGATCGCGCTGGAGGTCTTGTTGACGTGCTGGCCGCCGGCGCCGCTGGCCCGGTAGGTGTCGATCTTCAGATCCGCCTCCCGCACCTCGATCTCGACGTCGTCCGCCTCGGGCAGCACCGCCACCGTGGCCGTCGAGGTGTGAATCCGCCCGCTGCTCTCCGTGACCGGCACGCGCTGGACGCGGTGCACGCCGCTCTCGTAGCGCAGCCAGCCGTAGGCGCCGCGGCCGTGGACGTCGATCACGGCCTCCTTGATGCCCCGCAGGCCGGTCTCCTGGCGGTCGATCAGCGAGACGCGCCAGCCGCGCCGCTGCGCGAACGCCGAGTACATGCCAAGCAGCTCGCCGGCGAACAGCGCCGCCTCCTCGCCGCCGGCGCCGGCCCGAATCTCGACGATGCAGTCCTTGACGTCCAGCGGATCCTTGGGGGTCACCAGCGCCTTTAGCTGCTCCTCGAAGCGCGCCAGCCGGGGCTCCAGCTCCTCGATGTCGGCCTTGAGCAGCTCGCGCAGCTCCTCGTCGCCGGCGTCACGCAGCTCGGCGCGGCTCTGCTCCAGCTGCTGCTTGAGCCGGAGCGCCTCGCGGTAGGGGACCACAATCTCCTCCAGCTCCTTGTAGTCGCGGCCGAGCTTGGCGATCTGCTCGGGATCGGCAGCCACCTCGGGCTTGCCCATCTGAGCTTCGATCTCCTGGTAGCGTTCCGCGATTGCAGCCAGCTTGTCCCACATGATGAGCGCACTATTATAGCGGCGGCGGGTCCAGATTGCCGCTGCGGGCCACCCGCCGTCAGGCCGCGCTGCCGTCCGCCAGCACGCGCTCGGGCTGCTCGGGCTCCGGAATCTGCTCCGTCAGGAAGCGGGCGCGGTTGAAACTGACCAGACTGACCTCAATCTGCTCGGCCGAGGGGCGGCGCGTGGTCAGCGCCTGGAACAGCATCCCAAACCTGAGCAGCGGCGTGATCAGCGGCTTGCCGAAGTACCGGAAGGCGCTCTTGATCACCTCGTAGCTGAGGCCCGCAAGCAGCGGCAGCGCCAGGATCCGCAGCGGCCAGCGCAGATACCAGATCGGGATGTTGTCGACGACCAGCGCCGGCCAGAGCATCACCATCGCCCAGTCCAGCACGGTGAACAGCACGATCGACAGCAAGATCAGGATCACGATGAAACTGGTGCCGCAGCGCGGATGGAAGGTGGTGTGGCTCTTGATAAACTCGACGTCCTGATTGGTGTCGTCGTGCTCGTAGGCGTTGATCACGATGTGCTCGGCGCCGTGGTACTGGAACACACGCTGGATGTCCTCCAGCCGGCTGACACCCCAGATGTAGCCCACGAAGATCGCCAGCTTGACGATTCCCTCGATGCCGTTGGCCAGCAGCTGTTGGCCGAAGGTCGGGTCGGCGATCTCGCTCAGCGGTCCCCAGCCAACCAGGCTGAAAGCACCGGTGGCGGCCATCGCCGGCAGCACCTTGAAGATGAACAGCGCGATCAGCAGCGAAACGCCGAGCAGCATCGTCCGCAGCCAGGGCGCCATCTCGCCGGGCTCCGCCTCGGGCTGCGCGGCCTCCTCGCCATTCGCCGCGCGTTCCTCGCGCTCCGCGGCCAGCTGGTCCTGCTCGAAGCGCTTGCTGCTCTCCTGCAGCGCCCACAGGCCCAGCGTCATCATGTCCCACAGCACGAAGAACCCGCGCACGAACGGCAGCTTGACCAGCCGCGGAAAGCGGGGCCGGGCCGGACGGTCCATCACCTCGATGCGCCCGTCGCGGCGCCGCACGGCCAGCGCGGCCTGATCCGTGCCCTTCATCAGCACGCCCTCGATCGCGGCCTGGCCGCCGTAGGGCAGCGTCGGCGCCGCCAGCAGAGGCGCCAGCCAGCCGCGCGGGGCGATACTTCTGAGACTGAGTCGCATGAAGCGTAGTACCGCTACTTTTTCTTCTTTGGTGCAGCCTTCTGGCCGTACTGGGTGCCGCGGGCGGCGCGCTGCTTGAAGCGCTCCACGCGGCCGGCGGTGTCGACCACGCGCTTCTTGCCGGTGAAGAACGGGTGGCACTGGCTGCAGATTTCGACCTGCACGCTGTCGCGCACCGAGTAGGCCTCAAAGGTCTCGCCGCAGGCGCAGGTGACCGTCACCAGCTTCATTTCCGGGTGAATGTCCTTCTTCATGTCGCTGTCCTTTCAGGCACGCTTGATACGTGCCGCAAGCTGGTAAGCATACCACAGTCCGGCCCGCCTGACCTGGCGGCGGTCGCGTGCGGAAGTCGGGGCGGCAGATGTATCCGGCCTGCGCGCTGGTAGACTAGCCGCGTGGGTACGGCGGCGGTCATGCAGCTGGGGGCCAAGATGGCGGGGCGCAACCATCTCTACCTGTTCGCCTGGCTGTGCGCGACCGCGGTGCCGGTGGCGCTGCAGGTGATCGCCGGGGTGACCGAGGAAGTCCGCGACTACCTGGCCTACTACTACGGGCCGCTCTCGCTGTTCATGTTCTTCGCGATGACCTACGGCTTCGCCGCGGTGTTCGTCGGCTACTACCTGGTCGGCGGCTACCGGCGCAAGGGCTCGCTGGACTGCCTGCGCGTCGCCCGCATCCGCCCGTGGGAGATCGTGATCGGGGCGTTCCTGGCGATGCAGCGCGTGCTGGTGCCGCCGCTGGTGGTCTTCGCGCTCGGCTTCGGGGCCTACCTGTTTGCGCTGCCCGAGGAGGGCTTCATCGCCCGCGACCCGTGGCTGATCCTCGGCTTCGTGCTGCTGTTTGCCTGCAACGAGGCGATCGTCTGCGGCCTGCTGCTGACCGGCCTGTTCCGCCGCGAGAGCATCGCGGCGCTGCTGGCAGCGGCGCTGTCGCTGGTGCTCAACATCCTGCCGGTGACGCTGGTCTACATGCTGGGCTGGCCGGTCTGGGCCTTCGGGCTGATGCTGCTGGGCATCCTCGCCGGCCTGCTGGCGCTGGCCACGGCGATGGTCGGCCGGCTGTGGCCCGCGCAGCGGATGCCCCTGCGCGGCAACTGAGCCGACGGCCGCGGACGCGCCGCCACGGCGCTACAATGAGTCCCGTGGCAGAGTACACGTTCCACTACGGTCGCGAAGACGTCACCGTCAAACTGCCCGACGGCCTGAAGATGACCGAGCTGACGGGCCGCGAGATGCCGGCGCTGCCGGACCCGGCCGCCGCGCTGCGCGAGGGGCTGTCCGACCCCTTCGGCTGCGCCCCGCTGGCTGCCCAGGCCCGGGACAAGCACAGCGCCCTGATCGTGATCTCGGACTACACGCGCTACCACGGCTATCCCCAGTGGCTGCCGGTGCTGCTCGACGAGGTCAACGCCGCCGGCATTCCGGACGGCGCGATCCGGCTCTACGTCGGCAGCGGCACGCACCGCACGGCCACGCCGGAGGAGAAGCGCGAACTGGTGGGCGAGGCCGTCCACGGCCGCGTCGAGATCCTGGACCACGACTGCGACGCGATGGGCCGTATGCAGAAGATCGGGCGCACCAGCTACGGCACGGTGGCCTACGTCGACGAGCGCGTCTTCCACGCCGAGCTGCTGATCCTGACCGGCGGGATCAACTACCACTACTTCGCCGGTTATTCGGGCGGGCGCAAGGCGGTGCTGCCCGGCTGCAGCGCGCGGCAGACGATCCTCAGCAACCACTCGCTGGCCCTGGAGCGCAGCACCGGCGACTTCCACCCGGCGGTGCAGCCGGGCGCGCTGGTGGGCAATCCGGTCAACGAGGACATGCTGCAGGTCGCCAGCCAGCTGCGCCCGGACATCTGCGTCAACGTGGTGCTCAACTCGGACCGCCAGATCGCGTGGCTGGGGGCCGGCGACCACGGCTACATGCTGAGGACCGGCGCGCAGTTTCTGGACGACCACCGGCGCGTCGAGGTCGCGGAGCCGGCGGAGATCGCCATCATCGGCGCCGGCGGCTATCCGAAGGACCTGTCGCTGTTCCAGGCGCACAAATCGCTCAGGCACAGCGTCGCGGCGCTGAAGCCCGGCGCGCGCGTGTTCTGGCTGGCCGCCTGCGAGCACGGCGAAGGCACGAAGGAGTTCCAGTCCTATCGCCCGCTGAGCCTGGATGAGGTGCGCGGCAAGGTGCAGTACCACATCTCGCTGTCCAGCATCTGCTCGCTGTCGCTGAAGCGGCTGGCGGACATGTACGAAGTGCACCTGATTTCGGAGCTGGAGCCGGATCACGTGCGGGCCTGGGGACTGGTGCCGCACCGCGACATCAACCAGGCGCTGGGGCAGGGCCTGCCGGCCAACGCCGCCGCGCTGAGCTGGATCGTGGCGCCGGACTTCAGCAGCCTGCTTGCAGTACCCCCGGCACCGCCGGAGGAGGAGGAGCAACCATGATCGACGGAGTGCAGCTGAAGCCGCTGAGGCTGATCCCGGACGAACGGGGCTTCCTGATGGAGATTCTGCGCCGCGACGATGAGGTGTTCAGGCAGTTCGGCCAGTGCTACGTCACCGCCGCCTACCCGGGGGTGGTCAAGGCCTGGCACTTCCACGAGCGGCAGACGGACTACTTCTGCGCGCTGACCGGGATGGCCAAGGTGGTGCTCTACGACGGTCGCCCGGATTCGCCGACCCACGGCGAGATCGGCGAGTTCTTCCTCGGGGAGCAGCAGCGGGCGCTGCTGGTGATCCCGCCCGGCGTGTACCACGGCTACAAGAACATCGGCACCGAGCTCTGTCTGCTGCTCAACCTGCCGACCGAGTTGTACGACTACCAGGAGCCGGACGAGCGGCGGGTGGCGCCGCACGGCGGGGACGTGCCCTACGACTGGGACCGCGAGGATCGCTGAGCGGCGCCGCGGCCCGGCGCTGATCCCGTAGCTGCGGTAAACTGGCAGCATGACGACCGAAGCCAGCCTGGCCACCACGGATGCCGAGAAGCTCAAGCTGCTGCTCAACGTCAGCCGCCTGATCTCCAGCCGCCTGGAACTCAAGCCGCTGATCCAGGAGGTGGTCCGCCAGGCCAGCCGCCTGGTCTCCGCCGACCGCAGCACGCTGTGGCTCTACAGCCACGAGACCAACGAGATCTACACGTTCCTGGGCGAGGGGCTGAGCCAGGAGATCCGCATGCCGCTGGGGACGGGCGTGGCCGGCGCCGCCGCCCAGGAGGGGCGCGTGATCATCATCGACGACGCCTACACCAGCCCCTACTTCAACCCGGAAGTGGACCGGCGGACCGGTTACCGCACAAAGTCGCTGCTGGCGGTGCCGATGGAAAGCCACGGCCAGCGGCTGATGGGCTGCTTCCAGGCGGTCAACCGGCTCGACGAGAGCGAGCCGGACGGCGTCGGGTGTTTCAGCGAGGAAGACGTGGAAGTGCTGTCCGCGATGGCCGGCATCGCCGCCGTCGCCGTCGAGAACGCGCTGCTCTACTCCGAGCAGAAGAAGATGTTCAAGAGTTTCATCGTCACACTGGCGCAGAGCGTGGACGCCAAGGATGCCACCACCAGCAACCACACCATGATGGTCACCGGCATCGCGGTGGCGCTGGCCCAGCACCTGGAGCTGTCCCACGAGCGGGTGGAGCGGGTGCGGATCGCGGCGGTGCTGCACGACTACGGCAAGATCGGCGTGCCGGACGAGGTGCTGAACAAGCCCGGCAAGCTGGAGGACGAGGAGTTCCTGCAGATGCGCAGCCACTGCATCAAGTCGATCCTGATCCTCTCCCGCATTGCCTTCGGACGCGGCCTGGAAGATATTCCGCGGATCGCCGGCCTGCACCACGAGAAACTGGACGGCAACGGCTACCCCTTTGGCCTGCGGGGGGAGGAGATTCCGCTGGAGAGCCGGATCCTGGCCGTGGCCGACGTCTTCCAGGCGCTGACGCAGACGCGCCCCTACAAGCAGGGGCTGCCGCCCGCCCAGGCCCTGGAGGAGTGCCGCACCATGACGGTCTGGCACACGGACAGGTTCGGGCGCGAGAGTGGACCCCATCTGGACGCCAACGTGGTGACGGCTCTGGGCGAGATTCTGGACGAGCAGAACGGCAATCTGGGCTACTTCGAACAGGTCAGCGGCTGGGAGAGTATGTTGGCCGGCGAAGAGCTGTAACATTCGGCCCCTGCAAACGTCTCTTATATGTGTGACCGACCCGTGCCGTGGCTGGCGCGGGTGCGAGTGGCAACGCTGTGAGACGGCATTCGCAGGTTAAATCCGCGTTGACAAAGGCAATGTGTATAGGTATACTAAGGCCTAGCTTACGAGTGCTGTAAATCGCTGTGGCTTCCCGTACTTCACACCAGAAAGGAGGTTCTTAGCCTTGGAGAGGAAAGGCTTTACGCTCATTGAGTTGCTGGTGGTGATCGTCATCATCGGCATTTTGGTAGCGATTGCGCTGCCAAACTTCATCAAGATCAAGGACAAGGCCAAGGAAGCTGAGGTCAAGCAGAACCTGCACGCGATCCAGTTGGCGGTTGAGCGCTACGCGACGGACATGGAAGGCAACTACCCGTACTTCCTGTACGGCGGCGACGCGCTGTTCAACATCGGAACGATCAACCACTACAGCCCCGATCCGCGTTCGCGTCCGTTCCTCTGGACCGACAACATCCACCTGCCCTTCGACATGTTCTGGCTGTCAACCCGGACGTGGGACTACAACGACACGAACTGGGATGCCATTGTCCGAGGGGAAGTGGAGTCCGCCTTTGGCGACACTTGTGCCTACGAAGGCTATCTGCCGAAGTACCCCCGCAATCCGTTCCAGGTCAACAGAAAGGCCATCACTTTCTCCCTGGCGGGTCTGAGGATTTCGTCGGCGTCAGGTATGTACGGCCAGTGGTCCTGCTACGGTGGCGAGGACGGCCGCAAGATGTGGAACCTGGGCTGCTTTGGCGAGTTGCCGCAGATCGTGGAGTTTGTTGACGCGCTCGAGCTCGTCGACCAGGACCTGCCCGGCAACTTCTACTATCACCCACGGTTCGGTGATGCCGTCACCAACTTCGAGCACAACATCTGCCAGTCGCTCTACAACGACCAGGGCACGCCGGCGGTGTGGTTCCCGGACTTCGGGCAACTGGACGACTACTGCGGCAGCCGGACTGATCGGACTGACGATGAGATCAACAGCCTCGACGTGGCGGGCTACGACCTGGTTGCGGTCGGCGCCCCGCGGACGAAGGGTCTGGATCTGGACAACTCGGTCCCGGTCGGTACTGGAGCCGAGCATTATCTCCGCACGGGCTATCTGACCCAGGCACAGGAGCGCAACCCGTACGTCGGCCCAGATGCGCCGACGCTGAACGGGATCGACCCGACCTACGATGGCACCTGCGGGAACTACGACGAGCGTCCGTATTCCGACAATATTCCGGACTTCTACATCATCCACCTGGGCAGCGGGATGGACAAGAAGGTTCAGAACCCCACGGCGGCATACTAGGCCGGTGGTGCACGGTTCCGGAGCGGTTCAGGAGGTTAATTGGTAATGAAGAGAAATGGCTTTACACTGATTGAGTTGCTGGTGGTGATCGTCATCATCGGCATCCTGGTAGCGATCGCGCTGCCGAACTTCATCAAGATCAAGGACAAGGCCAAGGAGGCCGAGGTCAAGCAGAACTGCCACGCCATCCAGCTTGGTCTGGAGCGCTACGCGGTCGATGCGCCGGGCAGCAACTACCCCTACATCATCATGGGTGGTGACTGGACGGACAGCTACGTGGTCTGGCAGCAGTGGGTTGACACTCAGGAGAACCTTGATCCCAGCATGATCACCAATCCCGCCCGTCGCGACGAGTGGGTGGCGGCAGAAACGGACGTGGGCGACCCGCTGGTAATGGAGAGCTATCTGCCCTCCTACCCGGGCAATCCGTTCCTCAAGAGCAAGTCCGACACCTTGCTGCCGAGGATTCATCACTTCCCCAGCACCTTCCATCCGAATGTGCCACAATTCTGGCGGATCGTGGGTGGTCGGGAGAGCAACAAGATGTATGAGGTGTTCGGACCGATCTGGCTGATCGCCGGCCAGTCGATCGCCGGAGACATCTATGTCCACCACATCTTCTTCAACCCGAAGTACTTGTTCGAGAGCGACATGTACAAGAATCCCATCAACGGCTGGACCGGCGCGTCGGGCAACAACTTCCTGACGGGCAACTTCAGCTATTGGCCGCGCGGCGAGCGCAATACCGCGTGGGGGATTACCGGTGCGTCCGATGCAATGGGTTACACGCTGGCCGGCTACGGCGCAGTGCGTACCAAGGGCCAGGACGTGTACAACCGCAACGGCAACTACAAGGGTCGATTCCGTACCGAGACCTGCGAGATGGACTGCACGGGAACAGGTATCCTGCCTGACGATATCCCCTGCATCTGCTCGGGCGAAGGCGCACCCAGCGTCGACATGAACAACGGTGGAAGTGACACGATCCAGGATGGCGTGGTGGTCACCCTGGACAGCGGACTGGACAAGAAGTCGTCCCGCGTGAACGTCGACATCACCGAGGGCGAAGGCGTCCGCTAAACAGCCAAGCGATTACGGCAGTCAAGCCTCCGGCCCACGGGCCGGAGGCTTTCTGCACGTCCAGCCCTCCGCTTGAGCCGGGCCGGGCACCTGGCGATGCCCGCCTGTTTAGGTAAAATGTGGCCGCGCCACGTGCTGTGAATGGCAGGTCAGTGTTGCGCCATGATGTCCTTGACCTGCGCGGTCAGCGCCAGCGCCTCGTCGAGGGGCCGCTGCCACATGTTGCGGCCGAAGATCAGCCCGGTCGCCCCGCCCTCAAGACTCATCCGGACCTTGCTGAGCAGGTCCTCGTCGCTGATCTTGCTGCCGCCGGAGACCAGCACCATGGTGCGTCCGGCGCTCTCCACCACCTGGCGGAAGGCCTCGACCTCGTCCAGCTGGAGCTGGTCGTAGGGTTTGGGACAGGCGGCGCCGGCCGCCGGATCTAGCTTGGGGAAGTTGACCTTGACGATGTCGGCGCCCAGCTCCATCGCAACGCGCGCGGCGTAGTCGACGGCGTAGAAGCTGTCGCGTCCCCCCTTGGCCTTGATCGCCGAACCCCGCGGATAGGACCAGACCACCAGCGGCATCCCGAACCGCTCGCACTCGGTGCGGACCTCCGTCAGCTGCATGAAATCCTCGTCCTGACGCGGGCTGCCCAAGTATAGGGTATAGCCGACGGCGTCGGCGCCGAGGCGCACGGCGTCCTCGACAGTGCCCGTCATGGCGGAAAACGCGTCGTCATCGGACGGGATGTTGGTCTTGCCGTTGATCTTCAGCAGCAGCGGTACGTCGCCGGCGTAGTCGCGCAGGTACTTGCTGGCCAGCCCGTAGTGCAGCGCGATCGCGGAGTAGCCGCCCCGCCGGGCCAGTTCATACATGTAGTTGGGGTGCTTGCTGTCCGGGTTGGGGAAGAAGTTCAGCGGCCCGTGCTCCATGCCCTGGTCGATCGGCAGGATCAGCAGCTTGCCGTTGCCGGGACCGTGCTCGTAGAGCAGGCGGTGCAGGCGAACGCGCTTGCCGAGCGCCAGATCCAGGTCGGCGAGTCTGGGGGGTGAGTAGTAGTCTGACATCGGTGCCTCCTCGGTGATGCAGGCTATTCTACTGCCGGGGGCGCGCCGCCGCAACCTATACGGGGTAGGGTATGGGCTATAATGGCGCGGGAGGAGCACATGGGGTTTCAACTGGACTTGCGAGAGGAGGTGCTCAATCGCCTGCGGAGGATTGAGGGCCAGGTGCGCGGCATTCAACGACTGGTCGAGCAGGGGGAGCAGTGCCGCAAGGTTGCCTCTCAGGTCAAGGCGGCCCGCACCGCGCTCGACGCGGCGGGTAAGCTGGTGCTGGCCTGCTATCTGGTGGATTCGCTGGCGAGTGACGAGCTTACGGAGCGCGAGGCAATTGACCTGATTGTCAAGTTCTAGCGGGGTGGACAACAGGCCGCCGAGCGCTGCAACAATGCCGTCCGGGGACGCCTCAGATGAAGAGTGGGTCGCGCTGGAGTCGAACCAGCGACCTCATCCTTATCAGGGATGCGCTCTAACCAACTGAGCTAGCGACCCGTAAGCTAGAGTATAACGCCGTCCGTGAACCGATGTCAATTTGCGGACGTCTGTATGAGTTGAGAGGGAGGATCGAAGCATGCGCTACCTGCGCCCTGTGCTCACCTGGGTCGTCGTGCTGGGGCTGCTGTACCTTGGCTTCCGCTTCATCTGGCCGCTGTTCCTGCCCGAGGAGGAAGAAACCGACATCCAGACGGCTCAGGTCCGCCGCGACGACCTGCGGCGGGTGGTGCCGGCGGACGGCACCGTCAAGCCCTCGGTGCTGGTGGAGGTCAAGAGCAAGGCCAGCGGCGTTGTGGAGGAGATCCACGTCGAGCCCGGCAACGACGTGCAGGCCGGCGCCGTACTCGTCGAGCTGGACAAGGAACGCATCGTCGCGCGCCGCCGGCAGGCCGAAGCCTCGCTGCTCAGCGCCCAGGCCCGGCTGTCGCAGATCCGCCGCGACATGACACCCCAGCAGAAGGCCAGCCACGAGCACAGCATCCGGCAGGCCGAAATCAACCTGACCGAGGCCGAGAACCAGCTGGCGCGCATCGAGGAGCTGTACGCCAAGAGCTACGCCACGGACGAGGAGCTGGAGCAGGCTCAGCGCGCGGTGGAAGTCGCGAAGGAGTCGCTGGAAAACGCGCGGACGCAGTACCAACTGGACCTGGCCGGCGGGGAGGAGGAGGACATCGCGGTCGCCGAGGCGCAGGTCGAGATCGCCGCAGCGGAACTGGATGACGTCAACGAGGAGCTGAGCAACACCACCATCCGCGCGCCGATCGACGGCAAGGTGCTGACCCGTCCGGTCGAGATCGGCACCGCCGTCGCCAGCGGTACGACGGGCAACACCGGCGGCACGGTGGTGGCCACCGTCGGCGATCTGAGCACGCTGTACATCGAGGCGCAGCTGGACGAGACCGATCTGGGTCGCGTCGAGATCGAGATGCCGTGCCGCGTCAGCTTCGACGCGTTCGTCGGCTACGTCTGGAGCGGCCGGCTGGTCAAGATATACCCCCAGGGCGAGGAAAGCCAGGGCAGCGGCACGCGCTTCCCGGTCGAGATCGAACTGGATCTCACACCGGCCAGGGACAGCAATGGTGGCGGCGGCGCGATGCTGGCGCAGGCCGGCGGCGGAGGCGGGCGGAGAGGAGGGGGCCCGGGCGGACGTCCGCCGGGTGGCGGGGCGCCGCCCGGCGCGGCGGCAGCAGCCGGGTCCGCGGAGGCCGCCGAGGCCGAGACCGCCGAGCCCGAACTGCCGGTGCTCAGGCCGAACATGACCGCCAACGTGGAATTCGTGCTGGAGGACCACCCGGACGTGCTGATCCTGGAAGCACGGTTCGTGCAGTACGACGAGGACCGCAATCCCTACGTCGAGGTCCTGCCGGACCCCGAAAACCAGGACCGCCGCGAGCGCCGCGAGATCGAGCTGGGCTTCACCGACGGCCTGCGCTATGAGGTCACCGCCGGCCTGTCGGAGGACGAGACGGTCATCATCGAGCGTGAGATCCCCGAGGAATAGGGCGGGCAATGCACTTCTCAACGGTCGTCGGCATCGCGTGGCAGGCGATTCTGACCAACAAGCTGCGGACGCTGCTCACCCTGCTGGGCATCGTGGTGGGCGTGGGCGCCGTGGTGCTGCTGATCGCCTACAGCGCCGGCCAGCGCGCGGAGCTGCTGGAGCGTTTCGACCGCTATGGGGCCACGCGGATGTTCGCGGAGCTGTGGATGTGGCGGGGCGACAACTTGACGACCGAGGACTACCAGCTGACGCCGGAGGATGCGGCTGCGGTTCGGGCCGCCTGCTCGACGATCAGACACGCCTCGTATTACGCCTACTTCAGCGAAACCGTGCTGTATGGGACGCGCGAGCGGGAAGACACGGACGTCATCGGGGCCGAGCCGCAGTACTTCGCGGCCGCCGACAGCGAGTTCGAGTCGGGGCGGCCATTCAGCGCGGCGGAGTATCTGGCCCGCGAGCCGGTCTGTGTGCTGGGCGGCACCACCAAGTACGACCTGTTCTACAACGCGCCCGCCGAGGGCGAGTACGTGATGATCCTGGGCAAGCGTTTCCGCGTCGTCGGAACGCTCAAGGAGCAGGGCGGCTGGCGCTTCTACACCAACGACGAGAAGGTGCTGATCCCGTACACCGCCGGCGAGCAGCTGTTCGCCAGCGATCCGTGGTGGATGGGCGGCGTCTATATGCAGGTCGCGGACTTCGACCGGATGCCGCTCGCGGAGCGGCAGGTCGAGGAGCTGCTGCTCAGCCGGCACGACGAGATCGAAATGCCCGATCCGCGGGACGAGGAGGCGGTTGAGGCCTGGCGCTCGCCGATCTGGATCGACCATGACTACGAGCGCCGGCTGGACCGGATCATCACGGCCAACTCACTGGGACGCTTCCTGGTGGCGATGGGCGCGATGGCGCTGCTGATCGGCTCGGTGGGGCTAATGAACATCATGCTGGTTTCGGTCGAGGAGCGCACCGCCGAGATCGGCCTGCGCAAGGCGCTGGGCGCCTCCTTCAACACCATCATGGGCCAGTTCCTGTCCGAAGCGGTGATGGTCTGCGTCGCCGGCGGCGTGCTCGGCAGCCTGGCCGCCTTCGCGACGGCGCGCTATATGGCGCGGCTGCCCGACGAGTTGCAGGTGCCGGACCCGATTATCACGCCCGCCGCGATCGCCGTGGCGATCACCGTAACCCTGACGATCGGCCTGGTCGCCGGGCTGTACCCGGCCTGGAACGCCGCGTCGCTGGATCCGATCGAGGCGCTGCGGCATGAGTAAGGTGGAGCGGCAATGCTGATCTGGCAGATGCTTAAACTGGCGATCCGCACGCTGGCCGTCCGCAAGCTGCGCACCGGCCTGACGATGCTGGGCATCGTGGTCGGCGTCGGCAGCGTGATCATCATGCTGGCCTACGGCGAGGGCCAGAAAAACGAGCTGCTGGCGCGCTTTGAGGGCTGGAGCGAGCGGCAGATGTACATCCGCTTCAGCTACTGGAGCTGGCGCGGAAACCTGACCGTGCCGCGCAGCGTGCAAATGAAAGGCGAGGACGCCCGCCTGCTGGTCGACAGCTGCAGCGCCATCAGCCTGGCCTCGCCGGAGGCCAGTGCCCACGTGGAGGTCAAGAGCAGCCTTTATAGCGAGGACCACTACCGTGTCAACGCCGTCTCGTCCGACCACTTCACGATCACGGGTGACACCTTCCTGTCCGGTCGGGCGTTCACCTACGAGGAGGACTTCAACCAGGAACGCGTCTGCGTCATCGGCGAGTTGACCAAGGACAAATATTTCATGGCCAACGAGGCCGTCGACGACTACCTGACCGTCGGCGGCAAGCGCTATCGGGTGGTCGGGGTGACCCGCAAGAAGGGCCTGAGCACCTGGTTCGCGGACCAGATCTACATCCCGTGGAACACGGGTCGGAAACGCACCGAGCTGTTTGACAGAGTGCACGGTATCAACGTGCAGTTGGTCTCTACGAAGTACATCCAGCTGGGGATGCGCCAGATCCGCGAGCAGCTCCATCTGGAGTACCCCGAGCTGCCGGTACCGGACGACCTCTTCGACGATGAACTCAGCCCGATCATGATCCGGTCGGTCGGTTCCCGCATGGCCGAGCGCGAGCAGACGGCTGACAGCTTCGCGTTGCTGCTCCGGGTGATCGGCGCGCTGAGCCTGCTGATCGGCGGCGTAGGCGTGATGAACATCATGCTGGTCACCGTCCACGAGCGCACCGCGGAGATCGGCCTGCGCAAGGCGCTGGGCGCTCGCCGCCGCGACATCATGGCGCAGTTCATCGTCGAGGCCCTGGTGATCTGCATCTGCGGCGGGATCATCGGCACGGGCGTGGCCTGGCTGGCCTGCCGCTATCTGGCGCGGCTGCCGGCGGAAGCCAACGTACCCGATCCGGTGATCACGTCGGTGGCGATCCTGGTGGCGGTGGTGGTCACCCTGGGAACCGGCTTCTTCTTCGGCGTCTATCCGGCCGGCCGCGCGGCGCGGCTGGACCCGATCGTGGCGCTCCACGACGGGCGCTAGCCGGCCTCCAGCAGCTCGAACCGCTCCAGCAGCCCGGGACTGACGTAGACCTCCAGCCCGCCGCTGCCCGCGTCAAAGACGATCACCGCCTCCAGGGCCTCGTTGCGCTCCACGAACTTGCCGCCGACCTGCGGGCCCATCACGAACACGGCGGTGGCATAGGCGTCGGCGTCGATGCCGGATCTGGTCACCAGCGTGACCGACAGCACCCCCTCGACGGGCCGGCCGGTACGGGGATCGAAGATATGGCAGTAGCGGCGTCCGCCGATCTCGTAGTAGCGCTCGTAGTCCCCGCTGGTGACTACCGCGCCGCCGTCGAGGCTCAAGACGGCGAACACCTCGCCGCCGCCCCGGGGATGGCGGATCCCGACGCGGAAGGGCTCGGCCGCCTCGTCCGCGGGTTGCCAGCTGACGATGTCGCCGCCGACATCGACGAGGCAGCGGGTGGCGCCGGCCTCACGCAGCAGGGCGACCGCCTCATCGGCGAAGTAGCCCTTGGCGATCCCGCCGAAGTCGAGCATGACACCCGGCATATCGAAGCTGATGGTGCCGTCCAGCAGGACGCTGACGTGTCCGTAGCCCACCGTGGCCAGCGCCGCCTGGTACTCCGCGTCGGTGGGCAGGCGCTGCTGCGCGGTGCAGCTGCGCCACAGCTCGACCAGCGGCTTGACCGTGATGTCGAAGGCGCCTCCGGTGTCGCCGGCGATCCACTTGGCGACGAATGCCAGGAACGACAGGTCCGCGGGCGTGGAATCCAGCGTCTCCCCGCGATTGAGCCGCGAAACCTCGCTGTCCGGCCGATAGGTGGAGATCATCGCCTCCAGCTGCTCGATGCGCGCGCCGACTTCGCTGACGGCGGCGTCGAAGCTCTGCTGGTCCAGCCCCCAGGCGCTGATCGCGATCGGGATGCCGCCCATCGCATTGAGGCTGGCCTTGAGCGGCGGCTCGGCGGCAGCCGGCGAGATTGCCATCGCGAGCAACAATACGCCGCTCGCGACAGTCACACGTATTGCCGGGTATAGCATCCCAGCATCTTACCTCAGGGCCGCCGTGCGGCCGGCAGTGAAGCTTGGCGCAGGTTTAACCCGCGGCAGCTGGGGCCGGGCGCGGCGCTGGTTATACTTTGAGGCAGGCACCAGTTAAAGCAGGTGGGCGATGGCGAGTTCATTCCAGGTAGACAAGTTTCATTTCAACAATCATCTGGGCACCAACTACATCGGTGACCGCTACTCGGGCTTCTCGCTCGAGGACCAGAGCAAGGTGCTGTGCGTGGTGTTCGACGAGGAGCACCTGACGTCCGAGCAGGTGGACGAGTTGCAGCGCGTCAGCCTGATCCTGGCGCAGCAGGAGAACGAGAACGTGCTGCGCCCGCTGGCCTGGGGTACGCAGGAAGGGCGCCACTACGTGGTCTATCCGGACTTCGGCCGGCCGCTGAGCGGCTATGAGAACCTCAAGCCCCTGCCGCCCAGCGAGCTACTGATGATCCTCAGACGCCTGCTCAGGGCGCTGAGCTTCGCCGAGGCCAAGGAGATTACCTCCCACCAGTCGATCCGGCCCTCGACGGTCGCCATCTCGCTGGAGAGCAGCGAGGTCAAGCTGGGGTTCTTCGGCTACCCGCTGGTCGAGCTGGCCGGCGAGCTGTGGGAAGCCGGCGACGAGGACGGACTGCTGGAGTGCTATCCGCCGCGCGAGGTGGCGGCGCTCGACCTGGCCCCGCAGCAATACGACCTGTATGCCCTGGGGCTGATCGCCCTGCAGCTGGCCACGGCGCAGCCACCGATTGAGCTGCTCAGCCCGGAGGACCGGCTGGACGCCAGCCTGCTGCACGAGCGGATCGGCGAGCATGATCACCTGCCGCTGCCCGTCCGGGAGTTGCTCTACAAGCTGCTGTCGCCGGTGCCCGAGGAGCGCTACAGCGAGTACCAGCAGGCGCTGGACGACGTGGTGCAGCTGGCCGGTCAGGAGGAGCACGGGCTCAGCTTCCAGACCTTCATCCTGGACACCCTGATCAACGGCCGCTTCAAGCTGGGCGAGGAAATCGCGCGCGGGCGGGTCAGCCAGGTGTTCGCCGCCGTCGATCTGCACGACGACGAGGATACGCCGTGCGTGGTCAAACTAATCGACCTGCGGGCGCATCCGGAGATGACGGAGGTGTTCCGCACGCGCTTCCGGCAGCTCCAGGCGGTGCGCCACGATCATCTGCTGGACGTCTACGACGTCGGCATCCACTTCGAGAACGGCTACATCGCGATGGAGGCCGGGCTGATCAGCCTGGAGGAGCTGCTGATCAAGCGCGGGACGCTGCCGCTGACGGACGCCGGGCGCATCGCCTTCCAGCTCTGCAAGGCGCTGGACGGGCTGCACTTCAATCAGATCGACTACCATGGCGCCATCAAGCCCAGCAACGTTTTCCTGACGCATGACCTGCGGACGGTCAAGCTGGGCGACGCGCTGATCGCCGACTACTTCCTGCGCCACGGCAATCTGAATACGATCGGGGCCGAGTACTTCAACCCGGAGTTCATCAACGACGCCGAATGCGACGTCCGCAGCGACATCTACGCACTGGGGATTCTGTTCTTCGAGATGATGGTCGGCCATCCGCCGTTCAGTTTCAAGATCGAACAGGAGCTGATTGAGGACCACCTGCACGTCGACGCCTCCACGCGTGTGGAGTCGGCACTGATCAATCCCGAATCCAAGCAGATCATCCTGCGGATGCTGGAGAAGAACCCGGCCGGGCGCTATCAGAAGATCGCCGAGCTGCGCGACGACCTGACGGTGCTGCTGGGCTACGACAAGAAGGAGCAGGTGGAGGTGCCCAACCTGTTCTTCGACTTCGCCGAACTCAATATGGTCGGCAAGAACGCCCGCGAGAAGAGCGAGGAGACCCTGGCGATCCGCCTGCCGGCGGTCCACAACCGCGCCCGGGGTGCGATCGCGCTGCTGGTCGGACACGGCGATGCCACCGGTGAGGCCGCCCGCGCCGCGACGTCGGCCCTGAAGACGATCCGTGAACTGCTGTTCAATCCCGGCAGCATCTCGCCCGAGTTCGCCGGGCTGCAGAAGGCGGAGCCCGAGGAGTTCCTGGGTCAGCTGCTGCTGCACGTGAACCACCGGCTCTACCGTGAGGCCTTCGCCGCGGGCAAGACCAAGGTCTTCGGGGTCTCCGCCATCATCGGCATCATCCAGGAGAACACGCTGTACATGCAGCACGTCGGCGGGCTGCAGTTCACGGTGCTGCACCAGGGCGACCTGATCGACCAGCAGGAGGACAAGTGGACGGTCAGCGACGAGGTGACGCTGGGTGACGCCGCGACTGCGCTCAGCGACGAAGTCCACGACTGCCTGGGCTTCGGCGAGATCATCCGCGTGGGGCGGATCAAGCGGCGGCTGAAGGACGGCGACCAGGTGCTGCTGCCGTCGAGGGCGCTGACCGACGTGCTGTCGATCAGCGAGGTCAAGGAACTGGTTACCAGCTCCAGTGAGCCTGCCCAGGCGGTGGAACTGGTGCGCAGCGATGCGATCCGTCGCCGGCTGGAAGGCACGATCAGCTGCGTGCTACTCAACATCGGCAACGTGCTGGCCTACGCCGAGGAGACGATCAGTCACGCCAAGCGCGGGATGCTGGCCCGCAACTTCCTGGCCCAGGGCGATACCTACCTCAATGACGGCCGGATCGACGAGGCGATCGATCAGTACACTCAGGCGTTGGAGATCAACCCCAACTTCGCGATCATCCATCACCAGCTCGGCGTGGCCTACACCCGCAAGGGGCTGATGAGCTACGCCACCAGCTGCTTCCAGCGAGCGCTGGAACTCAACCGCAAGCTGGCGGCCAGCTACATCGAAATGGCGCGAATCCTGACACAGCAGCGCCGCCAGCGCGAGGTGCTGCCGCTGCTGAGGGAGGCGATCGCCAGCGGCTGCCGCGACGCCGACGTCTATGGGATGCTGGGCCGCGAACTGATCCGCGTGCGCAACTATGACGAGGCGATCCTGTACCTGACCTACGCGCTGGAGCAGGATCCATCGCACCCGACGGCCTTCCGCGACCGGATGACGGCCACCAAGCGGCGCAATGCGATTGACACCAAGCTGCTGAGAATGCTGGGTTCGCGGCAGCGGCTGGCCGACGACGGCAGAACGCGCATCTCGGAGGGCACCGACAACGGCGAGCGTGAGGAGTCTCGAACGTAGCCACCTTGCCGCCGTCTCGATATAATGCTGGCGATGCGTGACCGAGGGTTGCTGGTATCCATAGTGCTGAGCGTCGTCCTTGGAGTCGTCGCGGCGGCCGCGGCGTTTGTCACCGCGCGTGCGCAAGGCGACCCGGCACCGCTCGGTGCGCCGCTGCCGCAGGTCCCCCGGCTCTACGAGGTGGTTCCGCACGAGCAGCTGGAGGAGTCGTCGGTGGTCGAGGGACGATTGGCGGAGGTGCTCCTGGAGGTTCTCGCCGCGCAGCCGGACGGCTCGCCACCGCTGCGCTACCCGATCGACGTGCAGTTCATCGACTTCAAGGTCTGGCATCCCTACGGCACCGCGTCGATGTCCTACGGGATGGAGGACGTGGCGAAGAACAACGTGCTGGTGCAGGCGGATCTGCGCTATGACCAGGCGCTGCGCAAGCTGCAATACTCGATGCCGCCTCGCATCGAGGGAGAGCTGCTGACCACCTACGTGTCGCGGGTTCGCTACGAGCTGGATCAGGCCGGAGCAAGGTTCTACGCTGACGTCTCGCCGCTGGCGGTGGAGGGCTATCGCCTCGAGCACTTCGAGTACGAACTGGAAGCGGAGAATGGAGAGCGGCTCTCGCACTACGTGTACTTCGGCCCGCTGGGCCCCATGCGGGTCCTCAGGATGGATTTCGTGACCAGCCCCGAGCTGCACGAACTGGCACGTCCCTATGTGTCGAAGATCATGGGATCATTCAAGGCCGGCGAGCGTCTGCGGGAGGCGGCGCTGACCTATGATCCCAACTACATCGCACTAAACGAACTGGATGAGGAGTAACTCCGCAGGCCGTGCTAGTATTGGTCAGCGCCCGCACGGACGCGCCGCGGAAGCGAACACGATGCCGCGGTCCGCTGATCGGGCCGCCACAGGAGTTGACGCATGCGAAGCCTGATCTCGCTGCTGAGTGCCACACTGGTGTTGGTGCTGCCGCTGGCGACGGCCGTCGCGCAGGACGACGGCTACGACATCGGGGAGGAGGGCCTCGAGTCGGTGCTGGAGGGTTTCAAGGAATCCCAGTTCCTGACCCTGCAGGAAGGCGTGCTGTTGCCTTCGATGCAGCCCAAGCTGGCGAATCTGAAGCGCGGCTGGTCGCCGAATACGAGCGAGCTGGTTGAAATGTTCATGGGCAGCCGCGAGGCCATCCTGGCCGAAGAGGAGATCAGCAGTCCGCTGTGGGGCCGGGGCCGCCGCTTCAAGAGCGGTACCGTGCTGTACCTGATGGAGAAGGATACCCCGACTCCGCGGGACATCGCGGGGCTCGCCACCGAAGTGGAAGTGGTGCCGAGCTACCTGGACGTCTACTCCACGGGATTCATCTACGTCAACAACATCCCGCACAAGCCGGTCTACGCCACCGACGTGGAGGTGGAGGGCCCGGCCTCGGCCAGCGTCAGCTACCACAACGTCTACGAGGTGGACGAGGGCCAGCTGGCGGCCGAGGACCTGATCGCCGACACGCTGGGCCTGCTGCAGGTGCCCGAGGGATTCCAGCCGGCGGTCCGCGCGATCATCCAGGATTTCGGCGAGCGCCTGTTCGCCTACAGCGTGCGCCCGGAGTATGTCACCGAGTACGACGTGTACGAGTATCACATCAACCCCGACGACGACGGTGAGTTGAAGCGCGTCGTGCTGGGCACTCAGCCGGTCTCGGTGCCGGTCTGGGACGTCAAAGTGGTGATGATGCTCGATGGCGACAAGCTGCTGGCCGGCCTGGAGTACTTCTGGGATGACTCGATTCGCACCATCGGTGAGCCCCGTGAGTGCATCCATGCGGGGGCTGCGCTGGTCGCTGCGCGCGAGCGGCTGCTTGAGCACTACAACGACGACCCGCCGCTGCTGACGATCACCAATCTCAGCCTGGGTTTCATTCAGGACCGCAAGGACCGCGACACGCTGGTGCCCGTCTGGCTGTTTGATGCCTGGTACACGGAGACGGTGACCCTCGATCCAGAGAATCTCAGCGATGCCCCGCCGCTGACCAGCCCCTACGCCAGGAACGTGGTGCAGGTGCCGGTGCCGTTCGCGATCAACGCGCTGACGGAGGAGCTGTACGTCCTCTAGCCGCTGGTCCGCGGCAATCAGGCGACGGTGTCAATGCCGCTCGGCTCATCCTCGTCCCGCCCGTTGGGTTGCTCATCGTCCTCGGTCCCGGGCTCCGGTGCCGCGGCCCGCGGAGGGGGCTCGCCGCCCGGAGACGGGCGGTACCTGCCGGTCGCGGGCTGCTCCACCGTGTCCGGGTCGAGCGCGCTCATCCGCGCCTGCACCGAGATCGAGACGAAGTCCTGCACCAGTGGGCCGCCCGCGGCACCGTTGGTGATCGAGACGGTGTCCGCCGGTGCGGCATGCCGGTCCGCCTCCTCCTGTTCGCCGTCACCCGCTTCGCGCTGCGCGCCGTCGTCGAGGCTCTCATCCAGCAGCTCGTGGAACTCCTCGACGTCCTGTTGTTGCCGCCGCCGTTCCTGCTCGCTGCCGGCGCGCTCGACCTTGAGGCCCTTCACCGGCTGAATGCGATCGACTTCCATGACAATACTCCGCTCTGCTCCTATCCTGTATATCGGACCCCGGCGCCGACGGTTGAGTTGCGGGTTGATGCAAGTGAGGCCGGGAGCCGGCGCGGCGCAGCTACCAGCTGTGAGCCAGCGAGGAGTCCAGTTCCGCCGCCAGCCAGCTCTCCAGCTGCCTGGGAGTGCATGCCAGTCCCTCCTCGCGCAGCCCGGTCAGGAAGTCCCGGTGCTCGACATCCGCCCTGTTGGGCGGGAGCGGCAGGTAGCGCTGGATCTCGGCCAGCGGGCAGCGGAGCATCAGGGTGCCGTGGTGGAGCACCGCGCGCGCGGAGATGCGCTGGGCGTTGCCGCTGATCTTGCGGCCATTCAGGCTGATATCGCTGGTGCCCGTGGCGGTGCAGCTGCCGCCCGCGGCGCGCAGGGCGCGGATTACCACGCCCCGAAAGAAGTCGATGTAGCGGGTCGTCGCCGGGAGCTCGCCGAGACCGGCGGCCCGGCAACTGGCTTCCAGCTGACTGCGGGGCACCGCGAAGGAGTAGCTCAGCACGTCGCGGGTGAGCACCACGGCACCGCCGCCGCTGGTGCGCCGCAGCACCGGCACGCCGTCCGCGGCCGCCGCCCGCGTATGCACCCACTGCTCGGGCCGGTTGTTGCGCCCCAGCACGACGCAGAGGTCGCTGCGATAGAACAGACAGCACGGGTGCTGCTCGTCCCGAACGCGCCGCAGCTGCCGCTCCTCGCAGCGCAGCTGCCAATGGGGATTCCAGCCGACGTAATGGAGAACCCGCGGCCGCACCACTAGCGCGGGGGGTACTCGTAGACCAGCACCGCCGGTGAGCGATCGACCGTCACCCGGTCCGAGCCGAGCGGGGCGATCTTCAGGTAGCCGCCGACGTCGATGTACATGCGGCTGAAATGGCTCAGCTGCGCGGGGATCGTCACCTCGACCGGCCGGTAGGACTGGCTGTAAAGCACCAGCACGTCGCGGGTGCCGTTGGTGAAGTACCCGACCTCCACACCGTCGGGCAGCGACCAGTCCGGCGGCAGCTGGGCGTCGGGATCGTAGGACAGGCCGCCGGTGGCCTGGCGCAGCAGCACGAAGTCGCTCATGTTGGTGTCCATCTCGGACCAGGTGTGGGCCGCGATGAAGAAGTGCAGGTTGCAGGGCCGCACCACGACGTAGACGCTGCGCTTGCCGCGCTTCAGCACCTCCATCACGTCGGCGACGTCCTCGACCGTCAGATCGACCCAGGTCCCGCGGTCAGTGTGGCTCAGCGGCGCGTAGACCCAGGGATAGGCGGCATCGGCGGGGGCGCTGCCGAAGTAGTGCTCGCTGGGCAGCACCATTCCGGACAGCCGCGCCAGCCTGACGTAGGTCGCCAGCTCCACCCAGGTGTAGTGCTCCAGATCGGCGACCATCGCTAGGAAGTAGAAGCGCGGCTCGGCGAGGCCATGCTCCCCGCGGGCGGCAGCGCCGTGGTCCAGCAAGTGGCTGGCGCTGATCGCCGCAGGTGGCGTCCAGGCCGTGGCGCTGTTGCTCATGTCCACCAGATCGCTGATCTGCAGGGGCAGGGCGGGCCACTGCTGGTGGATCGGTGCCTGTGCGACGGGCTCGACCTCCGGCGCGGGTGGCAGCTGCTCGGGCGCCGTCGGCGGCAGGACCAACTCCTCACCCTCCGGCAGCGTGGGCAGCTCTCCGGCAGGCAGCACGGGCGTGTCCTGCACCTCGACCGCGTCCTGTGACTGGACCATGACCTTGACCATCCGCTCGGGCGCCGCGGCGATTGAAGCGGCATGCGCAGGGTACGAATGCAGCGCCTGACCGCGTCCGCCCGCCAGCACTGAGTCCAGGTCCGCCAGGCTGGCGAAGTTGGTGTAGACGGACAGCGCCTCGGCCACCGGCGCGGCCGAGGATTCGGCGGGCACCGGCTGCGCGTCCGGCGGTGCGGTGGCCTGCTTGACCGGCGCGGCGGATTCCTCGCCGTACGGCGTGTAGAACGGGTCAGACATCGGGCTCAGTGGACCGTCCAGGCCGGGAGGGTACTCCAGCAGCCCCTGGCGCTGCAGCTCGGCGTCGCCGCTGATCAGGTCTCGCCACTGCGACATGGTGGCGAAGACGTAGCCGCGGCCGGCCAGCCCCTCGATGATCGCGGGCAGCGCCTCCACCGTTTGTCCATTGGTGCTGTGCATCAGAATCACGGCCCCAGGGCAGACCTGCCTGAGCGCGCGCTGCGTGATCGTATGGGCACCGGGCAGGGTCCAGTCCTTGGTATCGACGGACCACAGGATGGTCTCCATGCCCTGGGATCGCGCCTGGTCCACCAGCGCGCGGTTGTAGTGGCCGAATGGCGGCCGGAACCACTGGGGCTGGATGCCCAGCGTGGCCAGGGCCTCGTTGGTGTCGGTCAGCTGGCTGAGGCGTGCGGCGCCGCCCTGCCGCGACATGTCGGGATGGCTCCAGGAGTGATTGCCGATCTCGTGGCCGGAGCGTACCAGTGCTCTGACCAGCTCCGGGTACTGGTTCACGCTCTTGCCGATGACGAAGAACGTCGCTTTGACGCCGTAGGAGTCAAGGATGCCCAGCACCCTCGCGGTGTACTCAGCGTCGGGCCCGTCGTCGAAGGTCAGCGCGCAAACCTTCAGCGGCTGCTCGCCGAACATCGCCTGATCGGCCTTGACCTGGCCGCTGGGCGCCAGCCACTGGGGATTGAAGCGGTTCGCGGAAGTGCAGACTACCACAGCCAGCGCGGCCAGCAGCAGCGGAAGGAAACGATGCCCCAGACCCAAATATGCCCCGTTTTGCACAGCCTATCCGTCCCTCGCGCACGTTGTTATCCACGATGTGGGGATAACCAGCACGTTGTCCACCTTCTATCCACCACAATTCTAGCACAGCGGGTCTCCGGTGTCCGTGTACTAACGATCTATCAAGAAGTACAGCCGGCGCTCGCGGTGAGTTGTGGGGATTCGCAGCCTGACCTGCACCCGCTGACGGCCGGGGTGCATCCCTGGTATATACTGCAAGGACGAACAGGCTTCACTTCGAAGCTGGTGGAGGTACAAAATGCGCTGGCTCGGTTACGCTTGTCTGACACTCCTGCTGATCGTCTGCTCCACCGCCTGCGCGGGATCACGGGCAGGCACCCCTACGGGCGATGAACTGCCCGGTCTCCCCGAGCTGCCCCGGCCGGGGGAACTGGCCCCACGGTCCGCCTCGGATGTCACGGCCCTGCATGGCGGTGAGTTCGAGACCGAGGGGCTGGAGCCTCGCTTCGTCAGCGCGGCCGGCATCTACGGCTTGTTCGAGCCGCCGGGGGGCGACACGGGATTCGGCTATGCGCTGTACAGCTTCGAGATCAGCGCCACCAGCGGTCCCCAGGCCCTGTCCTATGTGTGGGATTCGGCGCCGCCGGAAGACCACCTGTGGATCGCCGTCAGCAACTGGGATCAGAACGCCTGGACGTGGTTCGCGGCTAATCCCGAGGGCGAGGTGGCCATCGACGATATCGCACCGTTCCGCGACGAGCTTGGCACTGTGCTCGTGGTGGTGCTGGTCGGCTGCACGGGCGCCTACAACCTGGATGTGCTGTACTTCGCAGAGGATCCACCGGTGATCGCCGCGGTCTCGCCATTGCAGGGCACGACTGGCGAGCGGCTGCCCTTCGCCGTGGACGTCAGCGGTATGGAGCCGATCAGTTACGACTGGGACTTCGGCGACGGCGCCACGCCCAATACCCCGGACGAGGCCGACCCGACTGTCAGGCTAACCGCGCCCGGCGAGTATAACTGCAGCGTGACGGCCTCCAACGTGTTCGGCGAGGATACCTTTGAGTTCGACCTGCTGGTCGAGGCGCTATACGAGCCGAGCACGGGCGAACTGGTGGCGATTCCGCTGGACAACGAGGCGACGGTCGGCGAGAGCGTCACCGTGCGGGTCCTGTGCGGCGACTTCAGCGAACCGTTCCTGTACATGAACGGCGTGGCCGTTACGGTGGAAGAGGGGGCGGAGTACGTCGACTACACGTTCGACGCGGGTTTCCCTGGCGGAGGGCCGGACTCCCTGGACGGCATCTGGGCGAACACCGGCGGAGTGAATCTGATGTATCCGGAGGACTTCATGTTCACCGAAGAGCCCGTGATCGCGGATCCGGACCTCGTCTATATCGCCTTCAACGTGATCCCCATTGACGGATCGCAGACCATGTCCGGTGGCGAGCTGTTCAGCTTCGACCTGCAGTTCACCGAGGCCGGCACCTACAGCCTGGGATTCCTGGCGTTCCAGGGCATCAAGCGAACCTACTACTCCGATGCGGCCTCGCTGGAGTACAACTGGGAAGATATCAGCAACGCGGGCGTGGCAAACACGATCGTGGTCAGCGAGTAGCCGGCGGCAATGCGGTGGGGCTCAATCGGGTCCGCGCGCGCTATAATCCCCCGATGCAAGCACGTCCCCGTGAGTTCCTCAGTGATCTGCTGCGCACCCCCAGCCCCAGCGGCTTTGAGGCCCGCTGTGCGCGGGTGTGGCTGGACTACGTCGGCAAGTACGCCGACGAAGTCCAGACCGATGCCTATGGCAACGCCTTCGCGATCGTTAATCCGGCGGGCAGCCCGACCGTGATGTTGGAGGGCCACAGCGATGAGATCGGCCTGATGGTCACCTACATCGACGACGAAGGATACCTGTGGGTCAGCCGTATCGGCGGGGTGGATCCCAAGATGCTGCCCGGCCTGCGCGTGGTGCTGCACACGCCGGATGGCGAGCTTGCCGGCGTGATCGGCGCCACCGCGCCGCACATGCAGGACGCCAAGGCCCGCGAGACGTCGGCCGCGATCAGCGACATCTACATCGACATCGGCGCGGGCGGCAAGAAGGAAGCGACGAGGCTGGTTACGGTCGGCACGCCGGTCACGGTTGACCACGGCCCCGTGCGGCTGCTGGGCGACACGCTGGCCGCGCGCAGCTGCGACAACAAGATCGGCATCTGGTCCGCGGCCGAGGGGCTCAGGCGCTTCGCTGCCCTGGGCGGCAAGGCCCGGGTCGTCGCGGCGGCGCACGTCCAGGAGGAAGTGGGGCTGAGCGGCGCCGCGATGGGCGCCTTCCGCTGGGATCCCGACGTGGCGCTGGTCGTCGACGTCACCAACGCCACGGACTACCCCAACGTCGATCCCAAGCTTCGAAACAAGATCACGATGGGCGGTGGCCCCGCCATCCGCGTGGGGCCCGCCTGCCACCCCAAGGTGGTGGAGCGGCTGGAGAAGATCGCCGCCGCCCGCAAAATCAAGCTGCAGCGCGTGCCGATCCCCGGGCGCAGCGGCACCAACGCCAACGCCATCTACCCCGCGCGCCGCGGCATCCCGACCGGAATTCTCAGCACGCCCAACCGCTACATGCACAGTCCCTCGGAGACGATCAACCTGCAGGACCTCGACCAGATTCCGACGCTGATGGCGCACTTCGCCGCGGACCTCAAGCCGCGGGAGCGCTTCGTGGTCCACCGCGGCGGCCGCCGCTAGCGCCGGCGCGTCATCCATGAGGCAAGAGAAAGGGCGGGGCCTTGGCCCCGCCCTCTTTATTCCAGCGTAGTCGCCAGACTT
>CAZSSB010000024.1:0-36897 GCA_964609245.1 uncultured Planctomycetales bacterium
CAATATGATGATGGAAACGAGCACAGCGGCACGCAGCTCAGTATTACGTAGCATTACCTTCCTCCCTTCAGCACTGCCTGCGGCTCATGCCTGCCACAGGATGGACCAACTGAGCCTAATGATAACAGAGTATCGAATGCAGCGCAGTGCCGCTGGGACTGAGGGGGGATGCGCAGCGCTGCCGGCCTTCCGCAGGCAAAAGCCCGCTTCCTCGACGATCCTCGAAAGCGGGCTTCTCCTCACCAGCCTTCCGCTGCGCGGCGGTGCCCATGTTGCTCGGGTATCAGGCCCCGTCCGCGCCGCGGCGCCGGACCTCCATCCTATTCCGATCCTGCAGCGGCCAGTTCTCCGAGCAGCCGCTGGAAGGTCTCCGCTCCCAGCAGGCCTTCGCTGAGACCGGCTGCTGCCAGCTCCTCCTGCGTTCGCCCCTGCTCCACAGCGATGCTGAGCGAGGCGTCCACCTCGATCACAATCTTGCCGTCGGGCCGGCGCGTGATCGTCACGTTCTCGACGTCGCCGAAGCCCGACGCGGACAGCGCGCTCAGTACGAAGGACTTGAGCGCCGCGTCGTCCAGGCTGCCCAGCCGCCCGCTGTGGGTCAGCTGGAACATCAGTTCATTGAGCCGGCTGCCAAACCGGTTCGTGTCAATCCTCGTGAATTCAGCCTCAAAGGCCGCCAAAGCGGGATAGCGGGTGTGCATCACCGCCAGGAAGCGCTCCGCCGCCCGGCGATCGGCGCCGAGCATCGCAAAGGCCAGTTCGTCGCGGCCGGCGCGCTCGCCGACTACGGTGAACAGCTCGGCCTGGGGCAGCTCAAGCGCCGCGAACTCGGCCTGGGCGGCCTGCTTGACCTCGTCGAAGGCCGCACCGCCGACCTGCCAGGCCGAGGGCAGCTTGGTCAGCGCCAGCGTCCCGACGGCATCGGACTGGGCGGGCATCACCGCCAGCACCCCGCTGCCCATCAGCAGCACCAGCAGCGTGGCGGCGACATAGCGCAGCCGCAGCGTCGCACCGCTCACCAACGGCGACCACCACGGCACGCGGACCGGTGGCGCGCTGGCCACCAGGCGCTCGACCGTCGACCACGAAAGCGGCTCGGCCGGACCGTCCACCACGCTCAGCAGTTCGCGCAGCGCCGGATCGGGCCTGAGCCCCTCTCCCTGGCGATTGTGCATCTCGCGCTTCACCATTGACTCCATCCCTCTTCCTATCAACCTGTTCCCGGCCGGTCCACCCGGCTCTCTCTCCTTACCTCCTAGATCCGATACCGGTACTGCGCGGGCTACTCACCAACCCCCTCGCCCGTTGGTCGCAGCGTCTCGATTCCTTCCTTCCTGAGCAAGCCGGCCATCCGTTGCCGCGCCCGGTGCAGCAGCACCCGAACCGCCGTCTCTTTCTTGCCCATCACCTCGCTCACCTCGCGGATGCTCATGCCGTGCATCTCGAACAGCAGCAGCGCCTGGCGCTGCTCGGGTGAGAGCCTGGCCAGCAGGCGTCTGACCGTCACCCGGAGCTCCTGCTGCTCCACCCACTCCCCGCCCTGGGGGGCGGCGCGGTCGAGCTTCTCCTGCTCCATCGGCTCCGGCTGACGCTTGCGCTGCCGGATCATCAGCCGGTGGGCGTTGGAGATGATCCGGAACATCCACGTCTTGAACGCGGCCTCGTTTTTCAACTGGTGGACATGCTCCAGCCCGATCAACACGCTCTGCTGAAAGAGATCCTCGGCCTCCTCCGCATTCTGCGTCAGGCTGTATGCCCACCGCTGGCAATCGGTATACACCGGCCTCAGCAACGCCAGGAAACGCTCATTGCGCTCGTGCGTAAGCTCTTGCTGTGAAGCCATCCGTTGCCGTGCCTAATAGATGATTCTGGAAGCCCAGATGTTACGGGAATCCGGCAGCCAAGCCCAATCCCACGTAACGCCAGTATAGTATAGTCGGCGTCAGGCCGGATGGCGGGGAGCGTAGCGCGACAGCTCGTTGTACAGCTCGGAAATGTCATCCTCAGCCTGATGCGCGGCCACCAGGCGGCGGAGGCGCTCCAGTTCGACTGCCGGGATCGCGCCCTGCCGCCGCAGCACCCGCTGGTAGATGCGCGCGGCTTCCTCGTTGTCGCCGAGCAGCAGCTGCAGATAGGCACTGCTGAGTTCCAGATCCTGCGTCGGCTCACAGGCCAGCGCCAGCTGGGCCGTCATCAAGGCCAGGAAGTGGTAACCGGCCCGGTCGAGCGCGTCGACCAGCGGCGCCAGCTTGGCCAGCTTGTGGGGCAGCGCCTTGCAGCCTCGCTTGCCACAGGTCTGGCAGGGCTCGTCGCCGACGGCGCCACAGGCGGCGACCGGCGGCGAGAAACGATCGGCGAGGCAGGGACAGCCAACTTCGCGACAGACGGCCGCAATCGCCACATAGAGCTGCTCGACCTGGTGTGCCATCTCAGTAGTTGAGGCGTACGTCACGAGCGATGCCATCCTGTCCTGCGTCAAGAGCGTTCCGACCTCCCGCTGCGTCCCCACTAATGCTACCCGGCGCAACGCGTGGTTATCCTGTGCCGAGGCGTCCGGCAGCTGTGATATACTCCGGCCGGACACCGCCGGAGCCTTGGTGGGAGTGGTGGAGGATTGAACGCAGCTATCATAAACCGGTTCCTGCTGGCGGCTCTCGCCATCCTCTCCGACCACTACAACCTCAGCATGAGACTCCAGGGGCAGGCCCAGACCGTTCACGGCACCAGCGCACTGGACGCGGTGACCGTGATGCTGGGGATTGCCGGCGATGTCGAAGGTCAGTTCATGCTGGGCTGCGACGCGCAGACCGCGCTCAACATCGCCCGCGTGATGATGGACAATCCCGACTACCCGGAACTGGACGAGCTGTGCCGGAGCGCCCTGGCGGAACTGGGCAACATGATCGGCGGCCGGACCTCGACCAATCTGGCCGAGATGGGCCTGCTGTGCAACCTGACGCCGCCTTCCGTCGTCTCCAGCACCAACGGCCTGATCAGCCTGGAAGCTCCAGTGATGATCGCCTGGCGCTACAGCACACTCGCCGGCGATCTGTGCTTCTCAATCGGCCTGCGCGACGACGATGAAACGGAGCAGAGCAACGATGACGCCTGACACCGCACGCTATCTGGACGCCTTCGTCGATGAGGCGCGCGAGTTGGTGCAGGCGCTCAACGATGCGCTGCTCAGCTTCGAGGATGATCCATCCCAACTGGACACGATTGACGAGATGTTCCGCGCCGCTCACACGCTCAAGGGCATGGCGGCGGCGATGGGCTTCGGTGACATCGCCGGTCTGACGCACCGGATGGAGACGGTGCTCGCCCTGCTGCGCCAGGGCAAGCTGCAGAGCAGCCCCGACCTGTTCGACGCGCTGTTCAGGTCGCTGGACGCGCTGCAGGAAATGGTGGAGATGCGCAGCGCCAATCAAGCCAGCGAGCTGGACACCTACGACCTGGTCTGGCTGCTGGAGACGCTGGCCAGCAATGCCGAGGCGGCCGCCGCGGCCCAGCCCGCAACAGAGGCGTCGAGCGCCGCCACTCCGCAGGCGGCGAGCCCGGAACCGCTGCTCAAATCGCGGGGGGCCGGCCACCACATCTATCGCGTCACGATATCGCTGTCCGCGGACTGCAGGATGCCCAACGTGCGCGCCTTCATGGTGCTCAATCACATCCAGCCGCTGGGCGAGGTGCTGGGCACCAATCCGGGCGGCCGCGCCCTGCTGGAAGAGGACTACGGGCTGTCCTTCGAGCTGGTCCTCGCCAGCGGGGCGGAGCCCGGCGAGGTGGAGCGCGCCGTCAGCGCCGTGATGGAAATCGAGGGCGTCTCCGTCGAGCAGATCGAGCCGGACGAGACCCAGGGGCCGGACGCCACCGCCACGCTGCACCTGACGGCGCGTCAAGTCGCCGGCAGCGGCACCGGCCGCAACGCGCGGCAGACCTTCTCCGTGCGGGTCGGTACCGACCGCCTGGACCGCGCGCTGATCGTCGCCAGCGAACTGGCAGTGCTGCATCGCTATCTGATCGCCGGCCGGACGGGCGCGCAGCAGGCGGACCTGGAAGTGGATCTGGCGCGGGCGGCGGCGATGGCTGACGAGCTGCAGGACATCCTGACCGAAGCGCGGCTGGTGCCCGTCGAGGACGTCTTCCGCCGCTTCCCGCGGATGGTCCGCGATCTGGCCAGGCAGCGCGGGCGGAAGGTCCGCCTGGACATCAGCGGCGCGGAGACCGTGCTCGACCGCGTGATGATCGACGACCTGGGTGACGCGCTGGTGCACCTGCTGCGCAACGCCATCGATCACGGCATCGAGTCGCCGGCGGCACGGCAGGCGGCGGGCAAGCCCGAACAGGGAGTGGTGACGCTGGCCGCCTACCACGACGGCGAGGACGTGGTAGTCGAGGTGCGCGACGACGGCGCGGGCATCGATGCCAACGTCGTGCGGCGCAGCGCGATCGAGCAGGGCATCATGAGCGCCCAGGACGCCGCCGAGCTGAACGACGAAGAGGTCCTCGACCTGGCCTTCGTTCCGGGCCTCACTACCTCGCCGACCGTCACCGAGCTGTCCGGGCGCGGCTTCGGGATGGACATCGTGCGAGCCAAACTGGCGCAGCTCGACGGCACGGTGCACATTGAGTCCCAGCGCGGCCAGGGCACCGTCACCACCCTGCGCGTGCCCAAACGGCTGACCAGCGCCCTGCCTCGCTCGATGCGGCACTAACCATCCGCAGGCGGCCAGTGCTCGTCAGTGTACTCCAGGATCGCCTCGTAAATGCGGATGTAGTGGTGCTCGTTGCCGATGCCGTGGTCGTCGCCGGGGAACAGCTTCAGCTCGACGTGGATCCCCAGCTCGTGGCCTTTCTCGATGTACTGCGCCACGCTCTGGAACAGCGTGTTGTCGTCGCGCAGGCCGTGGACGATCAGCAGGTCGTCGCTGATACCCGCCAAGTACTCCTCGGCGCTGCTCAGCTCATACTCGTCCGGGTTGTCGTCCGGGTGCCCCAGCCGGCAGGTGGAGTAGTAGTGGTAGTAGTTGTCCCAGCGCGTCACCGGCGCCACCGCGATGCCGACCGGAAACTCACCCGGCGCCAGCCCCTGGGCCATCAGCGTCAGGAAGCCGCCGTAGCTCCAGCCCCACAGCGCCGTGCGCTGCGGATCGGCGCAGTACTGCTCCACCAGGAAGTGCTTGACCGCCACCAGATCGTCCGTCTCGGGGTGGCCCAGCCGGCCCCAGACACTAACGCGCCAGTCGCGTCCGTAGCCCTCGCTGCCGCGGTAGTCCACCTCGGCGACCAGCCAGCCCCGAGCCTCGGCCACCCAGGGGTGGAACAGCTCATAGAATCCCGGCTCGCGCGTCACCGTCTGGGCGTAGCCCGCGCCGTGGGCCCAGATGAGCAGCGGATACTGCCCATCGGCCGACCAGTCCGGCGGCAGCCACAGCTTGACCGCGATGTCGCCACCCTCGCCCGGCACGGTGATGAACCGCTGGTTCCAGCCCGTCGCCCAGGTCTTCCATGTTTCGGGTTCGCGGTCGCGGATCATGCGGCCTGCCAGGTAGGGGGGCGCAGGATCGAAAGCCGTCGCGATGTACTCGGCTAGCGGATAGAGCGTCAGCTCTGCCATCCGGTTCTCGTCCGCTATCGAGTAGGCGAGCCACGTCTCATCCTCGCTGATCGCCAGCCAGCTGTTCCGCCTTCTGCCGTCAAGCCGGATTCGCTTCTGTCCCGTGTCCAGATCGAGCAGCGCGATGCCGCGGAAGGACGGATCGGGGTAACACAGTGCAAGCAGGACATGGGGCGAGTGCTTCAGCGGCCGCATGCCGATGATCTCGTGCTCGCCGACGTACAGGGGCACCGGCTCGTGACTGCCGAGGTCCGGCGCGTCCTCCTCGTCCGACTCGCTGCCGGCCGGGCTGTCCGCTGTGGGCTCGGGCGCCTCGGCATCCACCGGCTCGGGCCGCGGCGCAAGCCGGTAGACGCCGGCCAGGCCGTCCTTTTCGCTCTGGAGCAGCAGGCTGCCGCCGTACGCCCAGTCCACGCGGGTGCGCCGCCAGTTGATCCAGCGCTCGTCCAGCTCGCGGTAGAGCAGCTCGACGCTCGCCTCGTCTTCGCCGTCGGCGGGCGGCGTCACGACGTAGGCGCTGTAGGTGCGCGTATCGCCGCTGATGGTGCAGACCAGCAGCCTGCCATCGCCCAGCGGGGACCACTTGAGGTTCTCGACGTGGAAGTAGGGCTCCTCGCCTTCGAGGTCGACCTCGATTGTCCACGGATCGGCGGCGGCGTAGTCGATCAGCAGCAGTTTGACATTCTCCGGCGTGTCCTGGGGGCGCACGTGGTAGTGCGAAGTTGTCGTCGGGTCCTCGGCCAGCAGGTCGGGCATCTGCTGCTTGCGCACGGAGCGGTAGTCGCGGCGCACGGTGGCCAGCCAGCGCAGATCAGTGGTCATTGCGAACAGCGAGGCGTTGTCGTAGTCACCGTGGCCGCCGGTGGTCAGCTGCCGGAGCTGCCCGCTTATCGGCTCCCAGAGCAGCACGTCGGCGTCGCTGACCAGCAGCAGCTCGTCGCGCCCCTCGATGCGCTGCAGGCGGCCGAGGCCCTGTTCAAGGCGCAGCCGCTCGCGCGGGTCCGCCTCTGCGTCGTCGAGATTGAGCGACCACAGCGCGCCCTCAAAGACGTAGAGCACCTCGTGGCCGCCGCGCGCGAACTTGATCTCACCGATGCCGCCGAAGCGATCGCGCTCCTTGGCCAGGTCCTTCTCGAACTCCTCGATGCGCTCCGCCTCGTCGAACTGCTCGGCATCGGAGGCGTCCTCCCCAGCATCCGCGGCTGTGTTCGCCTCCTCGCCACCCTCGTCATCGCCGTCGGCTTCACTCCCCTCCTCTTCCGCGTCTGCGTGTTCCACTTCCCAGTCCTCGCGCGCCTGGGCAAGGTCGCGGCTGAACTCGCGGCGGCGATGGGCCTCGCGGGCGGGCCAGAGGTCGGTGCGCTGCGTCCACTGATCGGCGGCAACGTCGTAGACCCACAGGTCGTAGATGCTCTCGGCCTGCTGGTCCCAGGCGCAGGCCACAAGGGCCCCGTCATCCGAGAGCGCCACGTGGCGAAAGCCGCTGCCGAACGGCCAGGGCTTGCTGTAGAGCTGCTCCAGCGACCAGGGCGGCTCGGCCCCGGCCGACGTCGTGGCGGCGAGCAGCAGAACCAACGGCAGTACAGACAGCAGCAGGCGTGTAGCGGTGCGCATCGGTCCATGATAGCCTGCGCTCACGGAGCGCGCGCCGCAGCCGGCCCGATGAGCCACCGACAATTGGAGCAGCGCGGTTCAGGTGTTAACTGCCGCCAGTGATTTTTGCGCCCTCACTGCTCAAGTCGCGTTGCGGGTGCTAGCCGGGACGGGAACGGCGCCTGGCGTCCATCCGCCCGGTGAACAACTGCCCGCAATCCACAGGCTGTTCTGACACTTGCCACACCCTGCGGTCTCGATCCCGAATTGCTGTGCGGGCGAGGTTCTCACGAGTCCGCTCTTCTTGTTTCTATGTGCAGAATCGCAGGCAGTACAGAGCAATCGGGAGACGAGATCGTTGCCCTCACGGCATTGATCTCAAGTGCCACACCTCAACCACTGGGGCCTTGCCACGCGATGCGACGCTCACTCACTTGAGGCGTGGGTCGATTCGCTTCGCATAGCCGTAGACGTAGTCGAATCCGATTGTCTGCTTGAGTCTGAAGCCAATAGTGAAGGACGACAGGACTACTGGCTCGGCGCGAGAGTCGAGTTCTCCATCACAAACCCACTGGGAGTACGCACCGTCCCACAGCCGTTCCTCCATGCCTTCTCTGATCCACTGACCTCCTTCACGGCGCCAGTGCTCCCATTTGCTGCCATCCTGCTCAGACTGCAGGAGCCGGACACTCATTCCAATGGTGCTTCTGCCGGAGTAGAGAGTGCAGACGTTGCTTACTTGGGACGACGAGTCGTCGATCAACTCGGATAGATTGACCTGCCCACACTCACCATCTCGCATCGTGATCATCCACCATGTCTGATCGCCTGCCGAAGGTATCGCCTGCCAGACAGTGACAGCCGAGCCGTCGGAAGCCGTGATTGCCTCGCGGCAGTACGTATAGGGGCTGGGGAAGCTCAGCGAGCCGTCGTCCATTCGCTGCGGATTGACAAAGCCTGCGCCGTCCTCCCATTGCGCGCGCCACACCCCACCCGACATATCCTCGATGACACGGAAGTAGCAGTAGAGCTGCTCACGACTAATCCCCTGAATGCGAATGATCAGGTCATCTGACTCGGCGGCGTCATAGCCAGTGTACTCAACGCTCCACTCGCCTTGCTCGTGAAACGCCACGTATGAGCGGTAATGGTGATCCAGCCCTGAGTAAGGATCCTGCTTGTCGGTGGGCCACTCGCCGATCAGCACAGCGAAAGGACCCGGCTCCCGCTGGTCAACCTCACCCAAATACGAGCAGCCGCCGCCGGCATGCTCCGGTTGGCTCGTATCCCATACCAGTGTATTGACCCAGACGCCGCCTGTTTCACGGTGGGCTGCGAAGGCACGCTTGCGACTACCTGCCTGACACGTGAAGAGGATTAGCGGCTGGCCGCTCTCGTTCCATACAATGTCCCTAGCCACGATTGACGAGTGCTTGTGATACCCGTCCGGCAGCTGCAGGGCCTCCTCAATCCAAGGCCCAGAGTCCGTCTCGCGTATGAACCAGAGGCCCCGATAGGACTCTCCACCATGAAGCTCGGAAATCGTGGTGGTTGCCGCGACGACGATGTCACCGGAGTCCGGGTCAATGCTAATGACCGTTGGTCGAAAGCGAATCAGTGCGTCGTCCAGGCTCGCATTGAGCACCGTCGACTCCCAACCGCTGATGCCCAGCTTCGCGATCGCGGCCACCGACTCCGCGTCCTGATCGTCCACCGCGACTACGCTCGGATGCAGCCACTCAGCGCTGCCCTCGGTGTACGTCACAGCGACAATGCCATCCACGCCGGGGGTGATCTCCTCCACCGTCCCGCCACTGCTCGCCTCAGGCACCGGGTCCGTGCTGACCCAGTCAACGACGCCGTCGCCGTCGAAGTCCCAGCGATAGGCCGCGATGCTGCCGTAAACATCGTAACTGGCCGACGCATTCAGCGCAATCTGAGCCGGTGCGCCAGCGAAACTGGGCTCGACGCTGAGCCAGGCGAATGGCGCGTAGTTGATGCTGCCTGTATCCACGTCCACGTACACCGCCGCGCTGGCCGGGCCTTCACTACCGGACTTGTCGTCATAGGCCACCACGTAGATGCGGTGCAGTCCTCTGGTATCGACCGGCAGCGTATAGCTGTACCGCATCGGCAGCAGGTTGTCGAACTCCGCGGTGACCAACTCCTGCAGCGAGTATTCCTCCTCACCGTCCCGCTTCAGATAGACGCGGTAACCGCTGAGCTGCTCCAGCCAGTGCTGAGCAATCGGTGTGATATCTCGCAGTCCGATCAGTCCATCCCGGCTGCCGTCGATGCGAGCGCGCCGCCAGTTCTGCGCGCCGCTGCCCTCGGGCAGCAACTGCTGGGACCACCGGCTGACTGTCGGCATCCGTCGTAGGGGCGGGCCCCCGACCCGCCCAGGGCCGGTCTGAGACCGGCCCCTACGTCCGGGACGCGCAGCGGACGCGGACGGGGCGTCCGCGCTACCGGTGTTTCCATCATCGTCCGAATCACCCGTGGGCCACCACTGAAACCCGCCGTGCAGGGCGGGGTCGTCATACGTGACCACTTGCTGCCACTGCTGGCCGATCGGCGTCAGGTCGGAGTAGTTGACCAGCCCGTTCTGGTCGTAGTCGCCGATCAGCTGCTCCGTCCACTTAAGCTCGATGCCCGTCGGCGGCTCGCCCCCTTCGCCATCCGGATCAATAACCTGGGCGCTGAGATCGAACACCGCGTTCTCCGCGCCCTGCGGCGCGGCACCCACGGCCTTCGCGGGGTCGATCCCCAGTCGCTCGAAGTCGGCCTGAAGCGCTGCCGTTAGCTCCTGGATAGACGGCGAGGCAGGCGTATCGCCCTGGTGAATATTCGGCGCGCCGCTGCGACCCCCACATCCGGCCAGGAGCAGGCAGCTCAACGCGATTACCACTGCGCGCAGCATGTACCGGGAGTGTAACACAGAAAGCGGTCAGGGGTTGGTGGTCAGCCCGGCCTACGGCGGGAGCAGGTACGCGCGGATCTTATCCGCGTACTCAGTCGGGCCCGCGCATAGGATGCGCGGCTGACGGAAATCACAAGCGGGACGCTTGCGCCACCGGAGACGGGCGAAGCCGCCGGGGATGGCGAAGCATGGCTTCGCCCCTACAAATCACAGGCGGGATCGGCCCCGACACCCGGTAGCCGCGAATCCTATTCGCGGCATCTGATCAGGCGCGAAGAGGCTTCGCGCCTACCGATCACTGGCGGATGCCGCCGGTTCATCGTCCGTGGCACCCTCCGCGGCGGGCGGTTCACCTACCGGTGCATCCTCCGCCTCATCCGCCGGCTGCTCCGGTGGCGCCAGCAGCAGGTCGAACTCCATGCTGTCCATCACGGCGGTGCAGGCATCGCGCTGCGCCGCGGTCAGCGGCTCAGCCGAGATCGCCTGGAAGAAGAACAGGTCGCTGTCCGTGAACAGCGCCCAGCCCTCGATGTACGCCACGTCCACGCCCGTGCCGCGGGCCATCCGCCCGGCATAGCCGCCCTCGGGGTCAGTCTGCTCCTGCTCCCCATGCGGCGCGATCACCGCCGGCGGGAAGTATGTCGGCCACCCCCGGGACTGCGGCGTCTTGCGGTAGGTCAGCTGCTGGTGCAGCCCCAGCCGCCCGCCGATGGTGGCGTCCTCGTAAAGCGGCTCGCCGACGGGCTCGAGCCCGAACCACCGCTCGAAGCTCTCGACGTGCTGGCTGCCCACGAAGTCGTAGAGCAGCGGCGCCGGGTCTTTGGCCAGCAACCGGCCCAGGCCGCGGATGCGCTTGCCGTAGAAGCTGAAGCCGTCGGCGTCGAGCCGCAGCGGATACTCGGCGCGGTCGTCGAACGGCGCCGGGCTAAAGACGTTGGCGTCATAGATCAGCCGCACGTCGAGCGCCAGGTTGGTGCCGGTGACCGGATCGGGCGGCGGCCGGCGCGTCTCGCCGGAGGGCGCCCGCAGCAGCACAAAGGCGGCGGCGATGACCACCGCCAGCAGCAGCACGGCAGCTGAGATGAGCAGCGCGCGGCGCCCCATCACTCGGCCTCCCCTTCCGCCGGCTGCTCCGCCTCCTCGGCGCGGCTGCGGATCTCGTCGATGTTGCGCACCGCCGCGCCGAGGATGCCGTTGATGAACCGGCGCGCCTCATCCTGTGCGTAGAGCTTGGCCATGTCGAGCGCCTCGTTGATCACCACCTTGTACGACGTACCCAGATAGACCATCTCGGCCAGCGCGAGTTTCAGCAGCACGCGCTCGGGCACGCCGATGCGGTCGTAGCTCCAGTCGTGGGGATACTGCGCCAGCTCCTTGTCCAGCTCCTGCGCGTGATCCTGGACGGCGTGCACCAACTCGCCGATGAAGCGCCGCGCCCCCTTGTCCAGCCGGCCGGTGACGTAGCCGTCGCCGTCCTCGTCCTCGAAGTACAGCTCCTGCACCGCCTGGTCGTCGAACGTGCGGCTGAGGATCTGCTCCACGGTGAGCCGCGGGCGATGGGCCAGTTCGAACAACAGCTCGAAGGCCTTGCGCCGCGACTGCCGCCGACTCAGCCCCTTGCCCGTCTCCGGCGACTCTGTTGGCTCACCGCTGGTCATGGTGCCATTCACGTTATAACGAGCGCCGCGGGCCGCGTCAACTTGCGATGCAGCCGCGCAGCGCAGCGCCGATAACTGTGGTAGGCGCTTCGGCGCCAATTCGCCGCCGGACTCGCGCGATGGAGCGTGCGGGCTGGCGGTCGCGCAAGGAGGCGTGTCATGGATATCGGCAGCGTGCTGAGCATGGCAAGTGCACTCCAGACGCAGCGGGTCGAGCAGGCCAGGCTGGAGCATACGCTCCGCACCGTCAAGGACTACCAGGATCTCCAGGGCGAAATGGTAGCCAAGCTGCTGGCCTCGATCCCCAGCGTCAACCCCGACGGTGTCGGCGGCCGGGTGGACATCACCGCCTAGGCCGATAGCCACCGGCCGCCGCGAAGGTCGGGCAGCCGCAGCGGCGCCGGGACCCCAGGTCCCGGTGCTTCTGCGGTATTCGCCCTTATCCCGCGGTGAACCCCAGGCGTCAATACTCTCGTTCGAGGTCGACCACGTTCTGAGGCGGCCGGCCGTGGATGAAGCGGCGCAGGTGCTCGGCCACCTCATCCCAGCGGGTCAGGTCGAAGACCGGCGAGGCGGCGCGATGGGGGCTGAGCACCACGTTGTCGAGCTCGTGGAACGCGTGCTGCGGGCGGTAGGGGTACCTGCGCTGCTGGTCGTCCGGGTCGGGGCGGTAGTCGTACCAAACGTCGAGCGCCGCGCCGGCGATCACCTCTTCGGATAGCGCCTCATAGAGCGCGGCCTCGTCGATCACCGCGCCGCGGGCGACGTTAACCAGCAGGCCGGACGGGCCGAGGCGCCCAAGCTCCTCCGCGCCGAGCATCGCGCGCGTGCGGCTGGTCAGCGGCACCCCGACGAACAGGATGTCGACAGCATCGAGGAACGGATCAAGCTCGCCCTCGCTGAAGCGCAGAGCGTCCGTGGGCAGCGCCAGCTCCTCCGCGTCCGCCCAGCTCCGCCTGCAGATCGCGAAGTCGACGTCGAAGCCGGCCAGGAAGCGGTGGACGTGCCTGTTCACTGCCCCGTAGCCCAGCAGGCCGACGTTTCGCCCGCGCAGCGTAGTGGACTGCGCCCAGTCGTCGCCGCGCCGCCAGTGGCCCGCCGCCATCCAGTTGTGGTGCGGGATCACCTTGTTCAGCAGCGCCAGCAACAGCGCGACGGCGTGCTGGCCGGTGGCGTAGGTATTGGCGATGCTCTTGACCAGCGTCACCCGCCGGCGTTGCTCAAGCTCGCGTAGCGGCTCGATGACGCTCTGGGCGCCGACCCCCGCGAAGATGTACTGCCTGAGCTTCGTCGCCGCCTGGAGCACGTCCCCGCTGACCCGCCAGCCGACCATCGCGTCGGCGCGGGGCGCCAGCTCGATCAGCGCCGCCTCGTCATCGCGGCCGGCGAACAGCAGGTCCACCGGCTCGCCGCTGAGCGCCTGCGTCAGATGCGCGCGCAACTCCGGCGGCGGATCGATGGTGAACAGCACGGTGGTGCGGGTATCGGCCTCGGTCATCGCGGCTATTCTGCCATAGGCGCGCCGATGAAAGCTCCCCTCGTGGTAGGCGGGGTTTCAGCCCCGCGCAGGTGGTCTATCGGCGGGCTGAAGCCCGCCCTACCGGACCGGGGTAGCCAGGGGTCCCCGACCCCTGGATATTCCTAAGGTCGGCGGGCCCTGGACCCGCCGGTACCGGGCAGTTGGCTATAATCGGCGCAGATACTCGGGCAAGGAGCAGGGCATGAATCCGATCATCACCCGCGCATTCACCGCGCTCACCATCAGCATGGCGGCCGGGCTGATCTGGTCGTCAGTCGGTACAGCGGCCGAGCCGGCGGCAGAGCGCAACATCGCCACGTTCTCAGTGGTGGCCTACGACCCGAGCACGGGCGAGGTGGGCGTCGCCGTGCAGAGCAGGTTCTTCGCCGTCGGCAGCGTGGTGCCGTGGTGCTGGGCCAGCGCCGGCGCGGTGGCCAGCCAGGCCTATGGCAACCCGACCTACGGCCCGCGCGGGCTGGCACTCATGGCGGACGGGGCCACGCCGGAGGAAGCGATCGCGGCCGTGCTGCAGGGCGACGAGGACGCCGAGCGGCGGCAGCTGGGCGTGGTCTCGGTGCTGACGGGCGAGGCGGCGACGTACACCGGCACGGAGTGCACAGCCTGGGCCGGCGGCAAGACCGGCGTCACCCACGATGGCATCGTCTACAGCGTGCAGGGCAACATCCTCGCCGGCTCAGCTGTGGTCGAAGCGATGGCGATGGGCGTCGAGACGGGCGGCGCGATCCCGGACACGCTGCTCACCGACAACGAAGGCCGGGCGCTGCGCGTGCATGACTTCGCCGGCCGCCTGCTGGCGGCGCTGATCAACGGCCAGGCGATGGGCGGTGACAGCCGCGGCCAGCAGAGCGCGGCAATGCTGGTCTGCCAGGCAGGCGCGGGCTACGGTGGCTATACCGACGTGAAATACGACCTGCGCGTCGACGACGCCGCGGATCCGTTCGATGAACTGGCGCGGCTGCTGAATCTGGCGCGGCCGTTCGCCCTGATCACGGACGGCTACAACAAGGCCTACGCCGGCGACTACGAGGACGCCTTCGAGATCTTCCAGTACCTGATCGAACTCGATCCCGAGGACCTGACCCACCACTACCACTACGCCTGCGCACTGGCACTGGCAGGCGACAGCGACGCCGCACTCACCCATCTGGAGATCGCACTGGCGTATGACCCGGCGATGATCGACCATGCCCGCGAAGACCCCGACCTGGAATCGCTGCGCGAACTGGAGCGGTACAAGCAGCTGGTGGGCGAGGAGTAGGGATCAGGGGACAGGTTACAGGTCAGAGGGAAGAGAAGACACGAGGTGCGCGGATTGCAGGGGCGATCCCGCCGCTGGCGGGACGTCGCCCGCAACCGCACCTGGGTACCACAGCCCGCCGTGGCTGTAGTGATCACACATGTCTACGGGCAGAGCCGCCCGTAGTACCCAGGCAGGGCCGGCCGCAGTACCCATGCGCGGGCCGGCGCGGGGTCCGGCCCCTGCCAATGGATGGCAGGCTGGAAGCCCACCCTACTGGCCACCGCCCACTGCTCCGCCCGCCGCGTATAATCATCCCGTGGGCGGAAGACGGATCGGGCAACTCCTTATTGCGCTGCTGGCGGTCGCGGTACTGGCGTTGCTGGGCGGCTGTTCATCCTCGGGCTTCACCGTCGGCACCCAGCTGCCCTGGGTGGATATCGGCGGGATGTACGTCAGCGATCAGGAGGTCGGCGCGCTGGGCTACATCAACCTCGAGCTGGAGCGCTTCGAGGACACGGAGTACTTCAGCGCGGTCATGGCGGGCAGTAAGCTCGGCGACGAAACCGGCTCGACCGGCGCCGCCACCCTGGGCGACCTGCACCTGATCATCAACTTCGACATCGGCTTCGCCAGCGACTACTACTACGAGGGCATGGTGGAGCTGGCGGGCGAGCAGGTGGTCTCCATCGACGGGCAGTTTGTCTTTCCCGACCAGCAGGAAACGCTGCCGGCCATGTTCTCCCCCACCTAGCGCCGCGCCCCGGCTATCGCCGGCTACTTTTCACCCTCCGCCGCAGCCGCCGCGAGATCCTCCAGGCGCGCCAGATCGCCCGCCGAGACTGCGTGCGCGAGCCCGCGTCCCAGCAGTTCGCCCAGGCGCGCCGGGCTGAGGCCCGTCGCCGGCCGCAGGAAGGTGAAGTCGCCCGGCTCCAGCTCGTGGCCGGCGGGCAGGTCGCGGGCGTAGAAGATGCTGCGGCGCGCGATCGCGGCCACCTCCCGCTCGCTGTCGCGCATCGTCTTGCTCTCGTCGCCCAGCGCCAGCTCCAGCGCACGGACACCGCGCACCAGCTCTGCGAGCTCCCCCGGATCGCAGCTGCCGGGGATGTCCGGGCCCTCCGCGCTCTTGTCCAGGCAGAAATGCTTCTCGATCACCTCGGCGCCCAGCGCCGCCGCGCCGAAGCAGGCCCAGTTGCCCACCGAGTGGTCCGAGAAGCCGACCGGGCAGCCGACGCCGTCCCTCAGCGCCAGCATCGCCCGGAGGTTGACGTCCTCGTGCAGCGTCGGGTAGTTGGTGGTGCACTGCAGCAGCACCGCCCGCGGGCTGCCGGCGGCGCGCGCGGCGTGATACGCCTGGCGCGCCTCCTCGATGTTGCCCATGCCCGTGCTCATGAAGAGCGGCTTGCCGAAGCGCGCGCAGTGCTCGATCAGCGGCAGGTTGGTCAGGTCGCAGCTGGCGATCTTGAAGGCCGGCACGCTGAGTTCATTGAGCAGGTCGGCCATCGCGAAGTCAAAGGGGGTGGAGAGGAAGTCCACGCCGTGACTGCGGCAGAGCGCCGCCAACCGGGAGTGCTCGTCGCGGCTGAGTTCGAAGCGCTGGAAGAACTCGTGCTGGTCGGCGGCCAGCACCTCGTGGGTCAGGCCTTTGGCGGTGAAGCTCTGGAACTTGACGGCGCTTACGCCGGCCTGCGCCGCCGCCTCCACCATCCGCGCCGCGACCTCCAGATCGCCGCCGTGGTTGATGCCGGCCTCGGCGATCAGGTAGATGGGATGCGGCTCGCGCGCTGCCTGGCTAGTCATGCTGTCCATTGTATCGGCCCGCGGCGGCGCGCGCTGCAGACCCCGCCCGGGCGGCCGATATACCTTATAGGCGACTGCGCGAGCCTGCAGTACAGCCACGGATAAATCTAGGTTAATACTGCCTGGATTGCCTGTTAGTGCCCAGGGAGCGGGCTGAAAGTCTGTTATGATAGTCGCACTGGAAGTGGCGGTCCGGTGGGTCCCGCAGGGCGCTAGTGAGGGAGAGGCGCCGCGGACCTAGGTAGATAGTGAGTGCGTTTGCGCACCAGACCATCCGTCATCTCCAGCCGGTGACTCACGGGGAGAGGAACGGTGGATGTACTGGCTCGAGATGTGACGCTGGCGGCGCTGACCGCGTCGCAATCCGCGCTGACCAAGCGGCTGAGTCTGCTCGCCCAGAACATCGCCAACGTCAACACGCCCGACTACAAGCGGCGTGACATCACCTTCACCGAGGAACTGGCCGAGGCGCTCGGCCAGCCCGTGTCCGGCCGCGACGAGCGCGCCGCGCGGGTGGGCGGCGTCGTGGCCCGCGAGGTTGTCGAAGAGCAGCTGTTCTACCGCGCCGACCAGGGCGGGATCGACATCGACCGCGAGATGGTGGAACTGGCCAAGGCCCAGGTGAAGGGCATGGTGCTGCAGCAGCTGGTCTACAAGAAGATCCGGCAGTATCGCAGCGTGATCAGGGACGGGAGGATCTAGCCGTGGCGGAAGACTTCTTCAGCGGACTGAACATCGCGGCCAGCGGGCTTTCTGCCCACCGGCAGTGGATGGACCTGATCTCCGGCAACATCGCCAACGCCGAGACCACGCGCACGCCCGCGGGCGGGCCGTTTAGGCGTCAGCTGGCGGTGTTCATGGAGATGGCCGATACCGCGGGCCAGCCCCGCGGGGTCAAGGTGGCGGACGTCATCGACGACGACAGCGAGCTGCGCAAGGTCTATGAGCCGGCGCATCCCGACGCCGACGCCGAGGGCTACGTCAGCTACCCGAACGTCAACGTGGTGATGGAGATGGTGGATCTGATCGCCGCCAGCCGCGCCTACGAGGCCAACGCCACCGTGCTGGAGGCGGCCAAGGGCATGTTCATGCGGGCGGTCCAGACCCTGCAGGCTTAGGAGGAGCCCGCGCGCAAATTGAGGAGGCACAGGTAAGTGGAAGGTGGAATCAAACCGACGGACTGGCGGCTTACCCCGATCGAGCCGCTGACCCCGACCCGGGCCAACCTGGAGCCGCAGGGCGCGGCTGAAGCGGGAGCGCCGGACTTCGTGGACGTGCTGCGCGGACAGCTGGACCAACTGGTCGAGCTGCAAAACGAGGCCGACCTCATGCAGCAGCAGCTGGCGACCGGCGAGCTTGAGGATATCAACCGCGTGGTACTGGCCGTGCAGAAGGCCGATCTGGCGCTGAGCTTCGCCCTCGAACTCCGCAACAAGGTGGTGGAGGCATACCAGGAAATCTCACGGATGCAGATATAGTAAGCACAATTATGGTATCTCTATAGAAGGAGCTGTTCAACAAAAGGCGGACATGGCAACGTTAGGGGGTAACCGGTGGATCGGCTAGCGGCGCAGCTGCTGCAGTTCTGGAACACGCTGCAGCTCTGGCAGCGCGCGCTGCTGATCGGCGTGCCGGCCGTGCTGATCGTCGGCGCGATCGCGCTGATCTCGCTGGTGGTCGGGGCGCCCCAGGCCGAGGTGCCGCTGTTCCGCAATCTGGAACTGGCCGACGCCGGCCGGATCGTCGCGGAGCTGAAGAACCAGGGCGTCGACTATACGCTGGAGAACGGCGGGCGCGACATCATGGTGCCGGCCTCCCAGGTCTACGACCTGCGCCTCGAACTGGCCGGCCAGGGCCTGCCCCAGGGCAACGTCGGCTTCGAGCTGTTCGATCAGAGCAAACTCGGCATCACGGAGACCGGCATCCGCATCGACTTCCAGCGCGCACTGCAGGGCGAACTGGCGCGGACGCTGGAGGCGCTGGTGCAGGTGCAGTCGGCGCGGGTGATCCTGCAGATCGCGCCGGAGACCAGCTTTCTCGACACCAGCACGCGCTCGACGGCGGCGGTGGCGCTGACCCTCAACCCCGGCCAGATGCTCGGCGAGTCGCAGGTGGAAGGCATCAAGCATCTGGTCAGCCGCGCCGTGCCGCAGCTGGAGCCCGAGGACGTGGCGATCATCGACGGCAGCGGTACGCCGCTGACCGGTCGCGAGGGCTCGGAGAACGGGCAGATGCTGGCCGGGCTGGAGCTGGCCGAGCTCAGGCACCGGCTGCGTCAGCGGCTGGAGCGCCACATGGAGAACAAGATCCGCCAGTTCCTGGAGGATCCCTACGGCGCGGGCAACGTCGCGGCCTCGGTGTCGCTCGACATGGACTTCCGGGCGATCCGCAGCGAAAGCAAGCAGTACACGCCGGTGGTCGACGACCAGGGCATCGAGCAGTACGTGGAGGAGCACCGCAAGCGCGACACGACCGGGGCTGAGCAGCCGGGAGGCGTGCCGGGTTCAACCAGCAACATCCCCGGCTATCTGGGCATCGCGGGCAGCGAGGAAGAGAACAAGGAAAGCAGTGAGTACGACCTGATCGTCAACTACCTGGTCAACGAGGAACTGGTTGAGGAGGACCTGCCGCCGGGCTCGATCACGCGCCGCACCGCCGCGGTGGCGCTGAGCACCGACTCCTGGGACCGCGACATCAAGCTGAACGTCGACAAGCTGGTGGCCTCGGCGATCGGGGCGGACACGGCGGCCGGGGACGTGATCGACGTGCAGGCCTTCCAGTTCAGCGAGGAAGGTACCACGGCGGCGACGGTGGAGTACGTGGCCTCGCAGCGCTGGCAGGCGATCACCCGTATCGCCGGCATCCTGCTGGCGGTGCTGCTGGTGGGCGTGGCGCTGGTTTTCCTGCGCTCGATGGTACTGGGGACGCTGCCGCGGGAGGCCGCGCTGGCGGGCACCGGACTGGGCCTGCCGGGCGAACCCGGCCTGGGCCCCGGCGAGGCGGCGGACGAGTTCGCAATGCAAAAACTCGATGAACTGGGCGCGACCACGATGGACAAGATGCGCAATGAGATATCGCGGCTGATCGACTCGGAGCCCGAACGCGTGGCGGCGCTGCTGAGGTCGTGGCTGCTGGAGGATAGCTAAGAGTTGGGGATATGGACGTAGCGGTAAGCAAGCTGGCGGTATCGGACCTGACGGGCCGGCAAAAGGCCGCGATCCTGATCATCTCGCTCGGCCAGCAGATCTCGGTCAAGATGCTCAAGCTGCTCAGCGAAGAGGAGATCGAGGAGATCACGCTGGAGATCGCCAACTTCAAGAAAGTCGATCCCGACCTGCAGGAGGAGATCCTCCGCGAGTTCTACAACCTGGCGATCGCCCAGGAGTACATCATGCAGGGCGGCGTGGACTTCGCCCGCGGCGTACTGGAGGACGCGGTCGGCGCAGGCCGGGCCGACGAGATCATCGGCCGGCTGTCCAGTTTCCTGCGCGTCACCCCTTTTGATTTCCTCAAGCACACCGACGCCAAGCAGCTGCTGAGCTTCATCCAGGGCGAGCATCCGCAGACGATCTCGCTGATCCTCAGCTACCTGGAACCCGAGGCCGCCGCGCCGGTGCTGGCCGGCTTGCCGCCCGAGGTGCAGGTGGACGTCGCCCAGCGGATCGCCAACATGGATCGCACCAGCCCCGAGGTGATCCGCGAGGTCGAGCGCGTGCTGGAGCAGAAGGTCAGCGCGGTGATGACCACCGAGATCGTGCAGGCCGGCGGGGTCAAGAACCTGGTGGAAGTGCTCAACCGCGTCGACCGTAGCACTGAGAAGGCAATCATGGAGAACCTCGAAGACTCCGATCCGGAGCTGGCCGACGAGGTCAAGCGCCTGATGTTCGTCTTCGAGGACGTGCGGATCCTCGACGATCGTGCCGTGCAGACGGTCCTCGGGCAGGCCGACAAAAAGGACCTGGCGCTGGCGCTCAAGAGCGTCAGCGACGACGTCAAGGACAAGGTGCTCAGAAACATGTCCAAGCGGGCCGCGGCCAGTCTGCAGGAGGACATGGAGTTCATGGGTCCGGTGCGGCTCAAGGACGTCGAGGACGCCCAGCAGCGCGTGGTCAACATCATCCGGCGCCTGGAGGACGCCGGCGAGATCATTATCGAGCGCGGCGGCGAAGTGACGATGGTCTAGCCGGGCCCGTCCGCGGCCCGGCGACACTGACAGATGGCAATGGCGGAGCGGATTCTCAAACGGGAGCGAACCCGAAAGGGCGACGAGTTTACGGTCGCCGCCCAGCAGGTCGCACCCGCGGAACTGAACGGCGACGTCGGCCCGCCGGCAGCCCAGATGGAGGGTGAGGCCGGCTCGGGCGAGAATCCCGATCAGGCCGAGCAGCTGTTGGTCAAGGCCGAGCAGCAGGCCCAGAGCATCGCCGGCCGTGCCGAGGCGGATGCCCAGAAGCTGCGGCGCCAGGCAGACGAAGAAGCGCGACAGCTGCGCGAGGCCGCGGCGGCCGAACTGGCACAGAAGCGGCGGGTGATGGAAGGCGAGATTCGTCGCGAACTGGAGACGCAGTACGGCGAACGGTACAGCGCGGCGGTCACCGCGCTGGAAGCGGCGGCGGCGGATCTGCGCCAGCGACAGGAGCAGTACCTGGACCAGATCGAGCAGCCGGCGCTGAACCTGGTGCTGGCGATCGCCCGCCAGCTCCTGGGCGCGGAACTCAGCCGCTCGCCGGAGTTCGTCGCCGGGCTGATCGCGCGCGCCTTCCAGTTGATGAAGCCGCAGCAGGTGGTTCACGTCGCGCTCGACGTCGAGACCCACCGACGGCTGGAAGAGGACGAGTTGCTGACCGGTACGCTGCGCCGTGCGGGGATCAAGTCGGAGCTGGTCGAGATCAAGGCGGACGAAGCGCTCGCGCCCGGGCAGTTCACCGCGGAGGTGGCCGGGATGAGCGTGGACTACGACCTGGACGAGGTTATTGCAGAGCTAACGACCCAGATCGAGCAACGGGCAGCATCATTGGCGGATGGGAGCGGGAAGGAAAGGAGCTGAGCCGATGGGGCGAGTCTCTCGCTCGCGGCGGCAACCGCCGTCGGGGTCGGGCTGAGACGCGCCCGTGGCGATCTGATGGGCGCCAGGTTGTATGAGCAGGCCTGCCAGTGGGCGGCCACCGTGGACCCGCTCAAGCGCCACGGCACCGTCCGGCGCGTGACCGGACTGGTGGTCGAGGCCACCTGCCCGCCGGTGTTCATCGGCGAGCTGTGCTATCTGGAGAACGGCCGGCTGGCCGAGCCGCTGCCCTGCGAGGTGATCGGCGTGCGCGAGGATACCGCGCTGCTGATGCCCTTCGACTTCAGCACCGACATCAGCGTCGGCACCGCGGTGCGCACCACCGGCCGGACCTTCACCATTCCGATTACGCCCGGCTACCTGGGACGCGTGATCGACGGGCTGGGCCGCCCGCTGGATGGCAAGGGCCCCCTGCCCCAGGGCGAGCCGTTCGCCGTCAATCAGCCCGCGCCCTCGCCGCTCAGCCGCCCCACGATCCGCGACAAGATCGCCTCTGGCATCAAGGCCATCGACGCCTTCCTGACCTGGGGCAAGGGCCAGCGTCTCGGCGTGATGGCCGGCAGCGGGGTCGGCAAGAGCACCCTGTTCGGCATGATCGCCCGCCACGCCAGCGCCGACGTCAACGTAATCGGCCTGATCGGCGAGCGTGGCCGCGAGGTCAACGAGTTCATCGAGCGCGACCTGGGCGAGCAAGGGCTGAAACGCAGCGTGGTGGTCGCGGTACCCAGCAACGAGTCGCCGCTGCTGAGGGTCAAGGGCGCGCAGATAACGTTCACCATCGCCGAGTTCTTCCGCGACCGCGACCAGGACGTGCTGCTGTTGATGGACAGCCTGACGCGCTACGCCTACGCCCTGCGCGAGATCGGCCTGACGCTCGGCGAGCCGCCGACCACTCGCGGCTATACGCCCTCGGTCTACGCCCAGATTCCGCGGCTGTGCGAGCGCGCCGGCATCTGCGACGTCGGCAGCATCACCGCGCTGCTGACGGTGCTGGTGGAGGGCGACGACATGAACGAGCCCGTCGCCGACATCGCCCGCAGCGTGCTGGACGGGCACATCGTGCTGAGCCGCAAGCTGCTGGTGGAGGGCCAGCTGCCGCCGGTCGACGTGCTGGAGAGCATCAGCCGCGTGATGCCCGAGGTGGTCAGCAGCGAACACGTCTCCTGGGCGCAGTGGGGGCGCAGCATCATGGCGACCTACCGCGACGCCGAAGATCTGATCAACATCGGCGCGTATCAGGTGGGCAACAACGCCCGCATCGACCAGGCGATCCGCTACATCGACCATCTGCGCGGCTTCCTCAAGCAGGGCATTGACGAGAAAGCCGAGTTTGACGCTACACTGGAGGAGCTGCGCAGCATCGTGGAGGAGCAGCAACAGGTCTAGCGGCTCGGGCGCGGGACGGAAGAGGCAGGATGCGCAAGTTCAGGTTCAGACTGCAGGGGCTGGAGGACATCAAGGGGATGGAGTTCGACGCCCTGCGCCAGGCCTTCGCCGCCGCGCGCGAGGAGCTCAAGCGGGCCGAGGGAGACCTGCTGAACGCCCGCGCGGCGCAGGACGCAACCTACCGCGAACTGGCCAATGAGCGCACGGCCCAGGCCGACCCGCTGATCCTGCTCAGTCTCGAGAGCTACGGCGTGCTGCTCCGCGATCAGGTGCGGGCCCTGACCCAGAAGGTCGCGCAGCAACGGCGGGAGCTGCAGGAGGCCCAGGATCGGCTGGCCGCCAAGCACAAGGAGAAGAAGGCGCTGGAGAAGTTCCACGAGCGCAAACTCGCCGAGTATAGCCAGTACGTCGAGCGCGAGCTGCAGAACGAACTGGACGAGACCGCCCAGAACATGCACCAGGCCGGCGGCGCCTAGCACCGCGCAGACGGATTCCTGCCGCACCGGATTGCGGAAGCGAACACGATCCCCGCGCTATAGTCTTGATTGTACGGGCCTCGGCGCGGGGACTTCCCGCGTGGGTGGGCCCGAAGTGGTGCCTGAGCTGGGAGTGGATATGGCCGACTACCTGAGGAAGACGCTGATCGCCGTGGCGGTCGCCCTGCTGGCGGCCGGGCTGACGCTGGGGCCCGCGACCGGTCAGGCGCCGGAAGCGGGCGCCGATGACGAGCCGCAGCTGCTGGCCGGCGAGGAATTGATCGGCGTGATTCCGGGCACCGGAATGCTGCGGGACGAGTTCCGCGCCCGAGCCCTGGTACAGCTCAAGGCGGTGGCCCTCTCGGCGCTTGCCTATCGCCTGCTGCACGACGACGAGTATCCGCCGGATCTGCTGACGCTCAAGAACTCCGAGTCATGGAACCTGGACCTGCTAAACATCTTCACAGGTCGGCCGGTGCGGGCGATCTACTTCGAGCCGCAGGAGGGGGACTTCACCACGCGGCCGGTCTTCGACCTGCCGATGATGATTGAGCAGGACGGCCTGGCGCTGGGCAACCTGGCCACGGACGGCGCCCTCGATCTCGAGACCCTGGGGCAGACGCTGCAGGCACTGTCGCTGGACCTGCAGCCCCGGGTGGATCCCCGCCGCATCCGGCAGTTCGACGGCGGTGACGTTTACTACTATGTGGCCGGCGACATGCTGCAGCTGGTGATGTTCGCGCCGGACGGTTCGTACATCGAGCACGTCGATCAGGCACCCAACGGCAACTGGCGATCGCGGCTGGCGACGCCCGGTGGCAGCTTGTGGCCCGACAGCGTACTGGCCGCCGAGGTGCTGTACTTCACGGGAGACCTGCTGCCGCGCCATCACAACCTGGTGGAGTTCATGGGCGAGCGCGAGACGCTGGCACCGGCGCGGTTTGCGGAACTGGGCACCGACGAGCGGATCAACATGGCCCTCGACCTGGGCATCGTGATCCTCAATCCGTTCTCGCGCCAGCCGGCGATGGCTGTAACGGAGCACACCGTGGGCGAGCTGATGGCGGCGGAGCCCGGAGACCCGACGCTGCGCATCTGTATGCGCGACGGGCGGGCCTGGACGCTGGATGAACTGCATGAGCAGGCCGGCGGCCCCGCGGGCGGCGGCGACAGACCCGACAAACCCAGCCGCCCGCCCCTGGGCGGTCGGCGCTAACAGCGGCCGTTCATCTGCGATAATGAGAGCCCCCTCTCGATAGACCTGACTAGGCGTTCAGACTGCACGCGAGACGCGATTGACGGCCGGACGCAACCAAAGGAGCACGCATGAGCACGGACGGAAAGGACACCGGAGGCGACGGCAAGGTTGGCAGCAAATCGATGGCGGTGCTTGACGCACTGCGCACGGTTAAGGCGCCCGGGCAGGACCAGGACATCGTGACGCTGGGCTGGGTCAAGGCACTGGCGATCACGGGCCCGCGCGTGCGCTTCGCCCTGGCACTGCCGCCCGAACTGGCGGGCAAGGCCGGCGGGCTGAAGCTTCAGGCCCAGCAGGCGCTCGAAAGCCTGGGCTGGGTAGAGGCCGTCGAAGTCAGCGAGATGGATGAGACGGCCGAGCCCCCCCCAGCCCCGGCCGCCCCGCACCGCCCCCAGGAAGCCGCACAGGTTGAGCCGGAGAACCCGCTGCCCAGCGTCAAGCACGTGATCGCGGTGGGCAGCGGCAAGGGCGGCGTGGGCAAGAGCACCGTCAGCGTCAATCTGGCGCTGGCGCTGGCCGGCGAGGGCTATCGGGTCGGTATCCTCGACGCCGATGTCTACGGACCGTCGATTCCGCTGATGCTGGGATCCAGGGAACAACCGCTGGTCACGCCGGAAGAGAAGATCATCCCGATCGAGGCGCACGGGCTCAAGATGATGTCGATGGGCCTGCTGCTGCGCGAGGACCAGGCGGTGGTCTGGCGCGGACCGATGGTGCACGGCGTGGTCAAGCAGTTCGTCGGCGACGTGGAGTGGGGCGAGCTGGACTTCCTGATCATTGACCTGCCGCCGGGCACGGGCGACGCGCCCCTGAGCCTGGCCCAGATGCTGCCGCTGACGGCGGCCGTGGTGGTCACCACCCCGCAGGAGGTCGCGGCGGCGGTGGCTCAGAAGGCGATGCACATGTTCCTCAGGATGGGGCTCAGGATTCTGGGCATCATCGAGAACATGAGCTACTTCGTCTGCCCGCACTGCAACGAGACCAGCGACATCTTCGACCGCGGCGGCGGGCGCGTGCTGGCGGCCAACGCCCAGGTGCCGTTCCTCGGCGAGATACCGATCGACATGCGGATGCGCAAGGGCAGCGACGTCGGCGCGCCGGTGGTCGTCGAGTTCCCCGACAGCGAACTGGCGCGCCAGTTCCAGGAGGTCGCACGGCGACTGGCGCACCAGGTGGAAGCGCCGGGTCCGCAGGCGGCGGGCGCCGACACCTAGGCCCGGGAGTGCTCAGAGGCTGGCGAGGCTCTTTTCGATCCGCTCGACGAGCTTCTCCTTGGTCAGCAGCCCGATGAAGCGATCGGCGAGCTTGCCGTTCTTGAATACCAGATAGGTCGGCAGGTTGAGGATGCCGTAGCGGTTGATCGCGTCCTGGGCCGCCTCGGCGTTGACCAGCGCGAAGCGCACCATCTCGTCATAGGAGACGGCCACCTCGCTGACCACGGACACCATGGTGCGGGCCGGCTTCGACCAGGTGGCGTGGAAGGTCAGCACCGTCGGCGCCGAACTGGCCGTCAGAAAGGCCTTCAGCGTGGCGTCCGTCAGCTCGGCTAGCTTCATATCAGCATCCCGCTCGCGGGTCGGCCAGCAGCATAGCACAGGCGCCGGGCGGGATGGCGGCGTCCAAGTAAGCGACGGCGCCCCGCAATGCCGGTGTACCGCCAGGGCTGGAGAGCCCCTTAAGCCAAGTGGGCAGCTCGCTGCGCTGCGGGGTTTCCGCCCGCTGGACTCTGCCGCCCCCGTCGCAGTTATCGGCTCAACCGCAAAGCGGCCTTGTCGCACACCGCAGGGCGCACCGAGATTGTACCTGAATCGACGCGCCGGCCGCTGAGCGCCGGGTCCAGAGCTGTTAGTACTTCGGGACTATTTGTCTCAATAGGCATGCTATAATGAGACACGCCGCACTCCGCGGCGTTGCGCGTCATGGATCAGGGAACGAAGAGCAGCAGGCCCGGTGGAATGCCCCCCGAGGAGCAGGCGGCCGGCGTCAGGCGCGTCACCTGGGCGGGCATGGCCATCAACATCGGCCTGGCCGCGCTGAAGATGGCGGGCGGCATCCTGGGCCAGAGCGCCGCGGTGGTCGCCGACGCCGTACACTCGATCTCGGACGTGGCCACCGATCTGGCGATCCTGATCGGGGTGCGGTTCTGGTCGAAGCCGCCCGACGAGTGCCATCCCCACGGTCACCGCCGGATCGAGACGGTCGTGACCATCGTAATCGGCCTGAGTCTGGCGGCCGTCGCGATCGGCCTGGGCTACCGCTCGATGGCCTCGATCGGCGAGCCCCACGGCCCGCCGGGACTTGTCGCGTTGCTGGCGGCCGGGCTGTCGATCGTGGTCAAGGAGGCGCTGTTCCGCTGGACGCTGATTGTCGGCCGCCGCATCCGCTCCACCGCGGTGGTGGCCAACGCCTGGCACCATCGCTCGGACGCCTACAGCTCGGTGCCCGCCTTCATCGCCGTCGGCGGGGCGCTGCTGGTGCCGGGCTGGCAGTGGCTCGATCACCTGGGGGCGATCCTGGTGGCGCTGTTCATCCTGCACGCCGCGATCAGGATCATGAAGCCGGCCTACGAGGAGCTGATCGACACCGGCGCCTCGGACGCCGAGGTGGCCGAGCTGGCCCGCCTCGCCGAGGGGGTGGCGGGCGTGCGCGAGGTCCACGGCCTCAGAACCCGCTACCACGGCGGCGGGCTGCACGTCGACCTGCACGTGCTGGTCGACCCCGGGCTCAGCGTGCGCGAGGGCCACGACATCGGCGGCGCGGTGAAGCACCGGCTGCTCCGTGACGGCCCGCACGTGGCCGACGTGCTGGTGCACCTCGAGCCGTACGAGGGGTAGCGCAGCCTGAATCCGGCGGCAGGGACGCCGCCGCTACCCTATCTCGCCGGTCTGATCCCCAGCTCCGTCCACTGGGCGTCGTCGATCGTCGCTGGCGCGCCGGTCAGCGGGCACTGAGCGGTCGCCGTCTTGGGGAAGGCGATCACGTCGCGGATGTTGTCGAGGCCCAGCAGCTTCATCACGATGCGGTCGATGCCGGGCGCGAACCCGCGATGCGGCGGCGCGCCGTATTTGAACGCCTCCAGAAACCAGCCGAAGCGGTGCTCGATCTGCTCGTCGGAGAGCCCCAGCCGCCTGAGCACCCGCAGCTGCAGCTCGGGCTTGTGGATCCGGTGGCTGCCGCTGGCCAGCTCCTCGCCGTTTAAGACCAGGTCGTAGTTGTCGGCGCGGATTGAAAGCAGCGTCTCGACGTCCTCGGAGTCCAGCTTGTCGACGTCCTCCGCCACCGGCAGCGTAAACGGATGATGGCAGGCGGTCACCCCGCCCGTCTCCTCGTCCGCCTCGTAGAGCGGGAAGTCCACTACCCAGGCCCAGGCCCACTTGTCCTTGTCGATCAACTCGAAGGCTTCGCCCAGCTTCAGCCTGAGCTGGCCCAGCACCTTCCGGTTGTCGGATGCGCTGCCCAGCACCATGAACCAGGTGCCGGGGTGGGACGGGTCTCCGTGCCCGTCCGCGCCAGCCGCCTCAACGAACGGCGCCGGCTCGCTCACGAATTTCGCCACGCTGCCCTTCAGCTCCGCTCCGAGCGTCAGCGTCATCAACCCACCCGCGCCGAGCTTCCTGGCCGTCTCCGTCCAGCCGTCCAGCTCCTTGCGGCTGAGGCTCGCGCCGGGGATGAACACCCCGTGCACGCGGCCGCCCTCCTCCAGGCCGCTCGCGATGAACTGCGCCTCCGTCCCCTGCCACAGCTCCGTCAGGTCAGTGATCTCACTACCGAAGCGCATGTCGGGCTTGTCACTGCCAAAGCGCGCCATCACCTCGTTGTAGCTGAGCCGCGGGAAGGGCGTCTCCAGCTCGACGCCGATCGCCTCGCGCCAGACGCTGGCCATCACGCCCTCGCCGATGCTGAACAGCTCGTCGCGGGTGGCGAAGCTCATCTCGAGGTCCAGCTGGGTGTGCTCCGGCTGGCGGTTGCCGCGCAGGTCCTCGTCGCGCATGCAGCGCGGGATCTGGTAGTACTTGTCCACGCCCGAGCACATCAGGATCTGCTTGTAGAGCTGCGGGCTCTGGGGCAGGGCGTAGAACGCGCCGTGATGGACGCGGCTGGGCACCAAGTAGTCGCGGGCGCCCTCGGGGGTGGCGCGGCCCAGGATCGGCGTCTCGATCTCCAGAAAGCCCTGGCTGTTGAGGTAGGTCCTGATCGCGGTGACGGCCTTGTGGCGCACCGTCAGCGCGCGGACCATTGTGCGGCGCCGCAGGTCAAGGTAGCGGTATTTGAGGCGCATCTCCTCGCTGGCCTTGACGTCTTCTTCCACCACGAACGGCGTGGTCTCGGCGGCGTTGAGCACTTCGGCCGCTTCGACCAGAAACTCGCGGTCGCCGCCGGGATAGTCGCGCACCTCCTTGTCCGGCCGCGGGCGCGTTTTGCCGGTCAAAGCCACCACCCACTCGCCGCGCAGCTGCTCGGCCACCTGGTGCGCATCCGGATGCTCGGCGGGGTCCAGCACACACTGCAGCTCGCCCCAGCGATCGCGCAGCGTGATGAAGATCAGCTGGCCCAGGTCGCGCCGGTGCTGGACCCAGCCCATCAGCGTCGCCGGCTCGCCCAACTCCGCGGCGATGATGCCCTCGATCGTGTGTGTGCGTCTCAGTTCCGCCATAGCTGGCAATTGTAACGCGGGGCCGCTGGGAGCGCTGGCATCCTGCCGGCAATCCGGTAGGCGCGGATCTGATCCGCGCATTCTGCAGCATACCGCGCATAAGATGCGCGGCTACCGATCCTACCTGTCCCCCATTCACCTTCCCCGGCTGTTACCATCTATGCATGGGAGGGGACCTGGGCATCCTGTGGCGAGCGATCCGCCGGCCGATGCTCGCCTGGTGGAAACGCGTCGGGGTGTGGCTGCTGGCGGCGATTCTCGGATGCTATGCAGCCGAGACACTTGCGTTGGCTGGTCCACTGGGCCGGCTGAGTGTCGGTGCATTCAGCAGCATCAGCTGGTCGGCGCTGGCGCAGATTGTCGACGGCGTTGCCCTGCTGTGGGCGGCGACAGTCTGCATCCGCCTGCTGACTCGAGTCTACGAGCACCACGCCGCTCCCGAGCCGCCGGGCTTCCTGCGCGCGAGCTTCCTGCTGTGCTACCTGCAGGCGCTGGTTCCGCTGGCGGTGACCATGTGCGCGAGGGTAGTGAGTACCGGTCTGATCAGGACTTACGGGATCTACTACGGCCCGGCGGGCATGCCGCCTGCCTCGTTCGTCGAGATCATCAACAGCACATCAGCCGCCATGGAGCTGCTGCTGGGCGGAGCGGTGGCGACTGCCTGGCTGGTCTGCCTGCTGGTGCTTGTGCCGCGCAGGCCGCTACTGGCCTGGATTCTGGCTTTAGCCGGTATCGTCGGGGGCATACCGGTCTACATGCTCTATGCCTACGCGCCGCCACCCGTTCCCGCCTCTCCACCAGCGCTCTACTCCGGCTGGGGCTGGCTGCTGGGCGGCGTGCTGCTGCTGTTCATGTTCTTCGCACTACGAATGCGCCTTGACCGCCTGATGTACACCGCGTACGGTCTGCTGGTGCTTGCGCGCCTCAGTTGCCCCGCGCTGGTGTATTCCGCGCACCGTGGCGCTGGTCCCGCAGTCCGTGGCCTAATGCAGCTGAGCTTCAACACGATTCGATTCACAGGCGATTCGCCGTTCGCGTGGCGTGGTTTCATTGAATGGGCAGAGCAGACCTATCCGTCCAGCGAGACTGTTCTGGGCTCGTTTGCGATCCTGCTGCCGCTGATCGTGGAGCCGCTGTGGGCGGCCGGCATGCTGGCGCTGATCTACTATGTGATCCTGGCGCCGTGGTGGCATGGGAAGCGCAAGCAGCAAGCGCAAGCACAAGCGGTAAGCGGCAGGCAATAGGTACCGGTAGGGCGGGCGTCCCGCCGACCCTGGGGTAGCCGCGCATCCTATGCGCGGCCTTGAACGGGCGCGAATAGGATTCGCGCCTACCGGGTGTAGGGGCCGGACGCCGCAACGGCCCGTGGTCCGATCATGCAGGGCTGTCCAGCCGCGAGCAGGGGCTGGGCTTGCCCAGCCCACATTGAAATTTGGTCGAGGCAATCCCGCCTGGGCGAGCCTCGACCCTACTCCTGCGTCCGGCTGCGTGGTCTGGCTGGAAATCGCGGGCGGGACGCCCGCGCCACCACCGAACATCAGGCGCAAGTCAATCCAGTTCTGCTCTGTGCGCTCTGTGGTTGGCTCCACGGTTGCGGGCGACACATGTGTCGCCCCTACGAGTCGCGGGCGGGACGCCCGCGCCACCGGGGATTGCCGGCAGGATGCCGGCGCTCCCAGGTCCCAGCGCCTATAATCGCGACATGTCCGCGCTGATCCAAGTTCAGACGACGTTCGCCAGCGCCGAGGACGCCACCGCGGTGGGGCGCACGCTGGTCAGCGAGCAGCTGGCGGCCTGCGCCCAGGTGCTGCCCGGCGTTACCAGCATCTACGTCTGGGAAGAGATGCTGCGCCACGAGCAGGAAGCGCTGCTGCTGCTCAAGACGAGCGAGGCCACCTGGCCGGCGCTCCGCGATCGCCTTAGCGAACTGCACTCCTACGACACCCCGGAGATCATCGCCCTGCCCGTCGCCCAGGCCAGCTTCGACTACGCCACCTGGGTGCGCGACGCGGTTAAGCTGGGCTAGTGCGCATCGGGCCAGCCCACCAGGCGCCAGCCGACCTTCTCCGGCATCCGCTCGGCGCCGAAGCTCTCCAGCAGCCGCTGGCTGGGAATGTTGTCCTCCAGCACCAGCGCGCAGGCGACCCCGTCGCGCGCCAGCATGTGGTCGATCTGGAACGCCGCCAGCGAGCGCGCGTAGCCCCGGCGGCGGTGCTGAGGCGGCGTGTAGATCATGCCCATCAGCCCGCCGACGTGAGTTGCCGACCAGCAGACCGGCTCGCCACCCACCTCGCAGACGAAGCTTGGCTCCAGCTCCAGGCTGCGCCGCGAGCGCTCGCCACTCTCGTCGTAGTCGATGCCGCGCCGGATCAGCCCGTGCAGCTCCAGCCCGCGGCCCAGCCGGCAGGGATGCTGCACCAGGTGCGAAAAACGCGGCGCGCCCTCGATGTGAAACAGCCAGGCGTTCTCGATGTTCTTGGGGTTCTTGATCAGCTCGAAGCCGCCGCTGACGAACGCCCGCCAGACCGACTCGCGGGCGTGGACGAGGCGCAGCTGCGGCCGATCCGCTTCATTCCAGGCCGTACTCAGGTCCTCATCCGGCCAGGGCGGCTGCTGCTCGATCCGCTGCGCCAGCACGTCGGCCACCAGCCCGCTCAGCGCATCCGCACCCGCATGAACCTTGCAGGCCAGCCCGGCGTGCACCAACAGGGCCCGCGGCGAAGCGGGATCGTCGACCAGCGCGATCACCCGCGTACCCACGTCGGCATAGCGCGCGATGAAACTCGTCAGCAGCATCCGCTCGGCGGGTGAGGCGGTGATTTCCGCCAGCGCCGTCAGTGGATCGTCGATCTGGGTGAGCATTACGCCGGTTCCCGGCCTTCGCCCTCGCCGTCCGGCGTCTCGTTCTCGTCCTTGGGCGGCGGGCGCTGGCCCGGCCACCACAGCACGCGCCAGACCAGCGGCTCGGGGGTGTACTGCGCCCCCAGCTTGGCGCAGAGGCGCATGCTGGCCACGTTGTAGTCGATCACGTGGCAGACCGCGATGCCGTCGCGCCCCAGCATGTGGTCGATCTGGAACGCCGCCAGCGACTGGGCGTAGCCGCTGCGCCGATGCTCCTCGGGCGTGTAGATCATCCCCATCGTGCCGTTCATGTGCGTGCAGGACCAGCACTTCGGCTCGCCGCCATCCTCCAGCACGAAGCTCGGCCCGTGCTCCAGGCAGCGCCGGATGTAGTGGCCCTCGGGGTCGTAGTGCACCGCCTGCCGCATCAGCTCAAACAGCTCGTCGCCGTGCACCACCCGGCATTCATGCCGGACCAGCGCGCCCAGCCGCGGCTCGCCCAGCCAGTGCCACTGGTAGGCCACCTGGCCCTTGGAATCCTCGTCGTCGGGCTCGAAGCCGGCCACCACGCCCGCGCGCCAGGCGCTGTAAGGCGCGGTGTTGAGGAAGATGCCGCGGCCGTCCCTGAGCCAGTGCTCCCAGTCCTCATCCATCTTTGCATCGGGCCAGCCGCCGTCCTGCGTGACGTTGCCTTCCAGCAAATCGGCCATCAGAGCCGGCAGGCGGTCGAGCGCCCCCGCGATCATGAAGTTGGTGCCGATATGTGCCGCCGCCGCCCGGGGATCGGACGGCTCGTCGACCAACAGCCTGACCGGACCGTCGCCCTCCCCCTGCGCGCAAAAGTTGCGCAGGCAGAAACCCTTGACGCGGTCGCCCGCCAGCCGCCCCAGCACCGGCGCAAAATCATGAACCTCGGTCAGCATCCGGCCAGATTATAGCGGCGGCGCGGCGGCACTACCGTACGCCGCTAGTGCAGCCAGCCCGCGCCGAGCTGCGCCAGCATCTCGGCCGGGTCGGCGGTCGGCGCCTGGCAGCTGCCGTAGCGGCAGACGTAGGCCCGCGGTGTGCCATCGTCCGCGGCGCGCTTGTCCGCCAGCGCCGGGGCCAGCGCGGCCAGCTCCTGCGAGGCGCCCGCCACAGGCAGATGAACCACCAGCGCGTAGGGCGCGGCCTGCTCGCGAGCGGCGGTCAGCAGTTCCCGCGTGGCGGCCGACTTCCCGTCACCGGCGATCACCACCGTGTAGAGCGGACTCAGCTCCAGCAGCGCCACGTCCTGCCAGGCGGCCAGCTCCAGCCCGTCCGTTGCCAGCGTGTCCGCGTAGGTGCTCAGCGCATCCGTCACCTTCGCCCGGTAGTCCTCGCGCCCGGTGATCGCTGCCGCGCGCTGCAGCGCCAGGAGCATTGCGGCGCTGCCGGAAGGCTCGACGCTGTCGTGGATCACCACCTGGCGGCCCAGCGGCGCCTCGTGCTCAGCGGGCGTCAGATAGAATCCCGCCCGCGGATGGGCGAAGTGCTCGACGGCGTAGTCGATCAGCATCAGCGCGCGCTTAAGCTGCACCGCGTCGCCGGTCGCCTCGAACAGCGCCAGCAGGCCCAGCGCCAGCAGCGCGTAGTCGTCCAGGATGCCCTCGCCGCTCACCTGGCCGGCCGTCGAGGCACGCCACAGCCCGCCGTCCTCGCGGCGATGGCTCTCCCACAGAAAGTCCGCCGTCCGCTGCGCCGCCTCGCGATACCTCTCCTCGCCGAAGACGCTATGGCCCAGCGCCAGCGCCTCCAGCGCCAGTCCGTTCCAGGCGGTCACAATCTTGCGGTCCAGGGCCGGCGCCACGCGCTGGGCGCGATGCTCTTTCAGCGCCGGCCGCCACTTGTCCAGCAAGCCGGCCAGCTTGTCCTCGCCGATGCCCAGCCGCTGTTCCAGCTCGATCAGGGAGGCGCGGCGCGTCAGCACGCTGGCGCCCTCGAAGTTGCCCTCGGCGGTGACCCCCAGCAGCGCCGCCAGGGCGTCTCCGGCGGCCGGGCCGGCTGCGATCCTGAGCTCGGCGGGCGTCCAGACGTAAAAGCTGCCCTCCTCGCCATCGCTGTCGGCGTCGAAGCTGGCATAGAATCCGCCCGCCGGGTCCGCCAGCTCATCGAGCATGAAGTCCAGCGCGCCGCGAGCGATCAGCCCGTAGTTGGCATCCTTGAACACCACCGCCGCCTCGCTGTAGAGGCTGGCCAGCTGGGCGTTGTCGTAGAGCATCTTCTCGAAGTGCGGCACCGTCCAGCTGCGCTCGACGGTGTAGCGGTGGAATCCGCCGCCGACGTGATCGTGGATCCCGCCGTCGCCCATGCGGTTGAGGGTCAGATGCAGCATCCGGCCGACCTCGGCGTCACCGGTCAGCCGGTAGTGGTGCAGCAGGAAGCGCCAGCGCGGGGGCACCGGAAATTTCTGGCGGTGACCGAAGCCGCCCCACTCCTCGTCGAAGGCCAGGCTGGCGCCCGCCGCCGCCTGGGCCGGCAACTCCGGGCTGAGCGCCGCCGCCGCACCATCGGGCGTCGGGTCCCCGGCGACCAGCTTGTGCAGCTCGGCGCCGACCTCATCGACTTTGGCGCGGTCGCCGGCGTAGGCCTCGCTCAACGCCCGCGCAGCCTCGAGGAACTGCTCCGCCGGCACGTAGGTGGCACCGAAAAACGGCCTGAGATCGCTGGTCAGGAGCACATTCAGCGGCCAGCCGCCGGAGCCGGTCATCATCTGCAGCGCCTGCATGTAGACCGCGTCGAGATCGGGGCGTTCCTCGCGATCGACCTTGATCGCGATGAAGTGCTCGTTGAGAAAGGCCGCGACGTCGTCGCGCTCGAAGACCTCATTCTCCATCACGTGGCACCAGTGGCAGGAGCTGTAGCCGATCGACAGGAAGATCGGCTTGTCCTCGGCGCGCGCGCGCTGGAGCGCTTCCTCGCCCCAGGGGTACCAGTCGACCGGGTTGTGGGCATGCTGCTGAAGGTAGAGCGACTGCTCGCCCTTCAGCCGATTGCCCTCGGCCCGCACCACCGCGGGTAGCCGCACAGCGCTCTCGGCGATCGCGGCGTCGGTTATTCCGGTTTCACTTGTGTCAGTCGTGTTGCTTCGCATCATCGCGGCGCCGGCCCTCGCCGGGCCACCTCCTGTCGTGGCTTCCGTCACGGACCCGCGGCCCCTCGACTCAGCTCCATCCGGCAGGCAGCTCGTCAGCGCGGCAAGCGCCAGACCCAAGCCTGCGAGGGGAATCAGTACGGGCGTCCAGGACACCCCCTTGTTACCGCCGCGCGGCGCGGTCTAACTCAAGGAGGCGATCCGCGCGGCTGCCCGGCCGCGATCGCTTCTTATAATGGCTGGCAGGAGCAGGGCAGAGGGGGCCGTTGCATGCAGGATGAGCAGAGCTTCCGCAAAGCGCTCAAACGAGCCGGCAAGAAGCCGCACGTGATTGACGGCCTGGTCGGGCAGGTGGCGGACTTCGAGGCGTTCGTGGCCGGCGGACGAAGCGGCGGACTGGCGGAAGCCACCGCTCAGGATATCCGCGACTACGCCGCGTCACTGGCCGCGGGCGAAGCCAGGAAGCGCGTCCGCGGTTTGGCACTGTACTTCCGCCACGTCGGCCGGGAGGAGTTGGCGCGGGCAGCCGCCGAGATCCGCGAGCAGGGCATCGCCAAAACGCGCAAGGTGATGCGGCTCCGCGAGCTGCGCGGCGTTGATCCGCGTGACGTGGCCCGGCTGAAGGACGTCGGCATCGAGACCACGGAGCAGCTGCTGGCCGCCGGCCGCACCAAAGCGGAGCGGCGGCAGCTGTCCAAGCACGCCGGAGTCTCACCGGACGCGCTGCTGGAACTGGTCAAGCTGTCCGACCTGGCGCGCCTGTGGGCGGTCAAGGCCGTCCGCACGCGGCTGTACTACGACGCCGGGCTGGATACCCCCGACAAGTTCGTCGACTGGGATCCGGACGCGCTGCGCGAGATGCTGATCGAGTTCGTCAGCCGCAGCGGCTTCGACGGCATCGCCCCGCTGCCCAAGGAGATTCGCTTCACCATCGACAAGGCCCGCCAGCTGCCACCGGCCGTCGAGTACTGAGTCCGGCGGCGGTGCTAGCCCGGCAGGCTGGCACAGCCCGCGTGCAGCAGCAGGCCGGCCAGCAGCCACACCCAGCGCACGGGCAGCAGCCGCGGCAGGACATCGCTGACGTAGTGGCTGAGCAGCCGCCCGGCGCTGTGGCTGATTCGCATCCGAACACCTACCCCCCGGCCCGCCCGATTAGCTCAGCCGCCTCCGGCGAGCTGCGATAACAACATACCCCAGGGGGTATACATGACATCAGACGCTGCGGAGTTAGCGATGTGTAAGGAACGCGTAGTCTTCTTTGTGGCCGGCACACTGGTGCTGGCGGGCGTGCTGCTGGGCGCGCTGATTTCACCCTGGTGGCTGCTGCTGAGCGCTTTCGTCGGGGTCAACATGTTCCAGGCCGCGCTGACCGGCTTCTGCCCGCTGACCAGGATCCTCAATGCGCTGAAGGTGGAGCACTGCACTGCAGTCTCGCCCCTGCGCTAGCACCCCTGCTTCCGCCGCTGCGATCGGGAATCGCCCCGGCATCCTAGCTCATGAACCGGCACGCCAGCTAGTCAAGCGCCCACCGGGACGCGCGCCATGGCCTACTCCCACTCCAGCAGCTTGCGCTGGCCTTCAAGTGCGCGGATCGCCGTGACGTCCTGGACCACCTCCATCGTCCCGCGGAAGCGGCCCGCGGCGTCGCGCACCGCGAAGTAGCGGATGTGGATGAACCTGCCGGAAAGCTCCAGCCAGAACTCGGCGACGTCGCGCTCGCCGCGCTCGAAGGCGCTGAGG
>CAZSSB010000024.1:36997-41256 GCA_964609245.1 uncultured Planctomycetales bacterium
AAGCTCCAGCCAGAACTCGGCGACGTCGCGCTCGCCGCGCTCGAAGGCGCTGAGGATCTCCCTGACCATGTGCACGCTCCTCGGCGGATGGCACTTCTCGACGCTGCGGCCGATCACGCCGGGGCTTCGGGGGAAGATCCGCTCGCGGCCCTCGCTGAAGTAGCGCACGATGTGGTTCTCATCGGTGAAGCTGATCTCGACCGGCAGGTGATTGAAGAGCAGGTTGGCCTGCTCGGGGGTCAGCACGCCGGTCTGGAAGTTGAGCAGCACGGAGGCAAAGCCGGCTGGCTCCGCCGGGGGCGCAGTCTGCGCGCTGGACCGGACCGGCTCGGCCGTGGCGGCCTGCTGCGCCAGCTCGGGCGGCGGCCAGTCGGTGCCGCGCTCGATCAGGGCGAAGCCGATGTGCTCCTCCCCGCGCCAGACCTGAAGCCACTCCTCCTCGCTCAGCCGCTCCAGCGCCATCGGCAGCAGCACCATCTGCTCCTTGTCAACCATGTCGACGAGCTTGCGCAGGCCCTCGCTGAGTTCGGCGGCGAAATACTCCGCCGCGGAGTCGCTCAGTGCCTGGCGCGCCTGCCTGAGGTGGGCGCGCACCTGGTCGTGAATGGTCCACATCACCTGCGGCGGGCCGCTGACGCCGTGCTTTTCCAGGAACGGGAACAGCTGGTTCTCCTTGCGCAGGTAGTGCAGATCCACCAGCGCGATCATCTCCAGCAGCGGCTCCAGCTCGGCCTTGCGCCCGGTCAGGCTGTCGCCGCTGGGCGGGTCGCCCAGGCCCTCCAGCAGGCCCCGCAGCTGCTCGGCGACCTTCAGCAGCGCCGCGTTCTCCGCCATGAAGGTGTGCACCGGGTGGCCGGCGGGCATCTCCGGCAGCGGCTGATCCGCCAGCGAGTCGCGGAAGATCTCGAGGTGCACGTCGCAGAGCCGGGTAATCTCGCTCTGGGGCATACCGGCGTCGATCAGCTCCTGCTCCATCTCGGCGACCTCGCCGGCGCCGACGTCCTCGATCAGCTCGGCGAAGCGCTGCTTGAGCATGTCCGCGTCCGCGCCGGCGTGCAGGTCGGCGATGATGCCTTTGAGGACATCACGCCGCTGCTCGCGAGTCAGCGGCAGCCCCTCGGTTCCGATCGCCAGCTCGTCGCCGCTCTGCCTGACTATCTCGGCCTGGATCGCGCTCAGCAGCTCATTGACATCCAGTCCGCCCAGCGCCGCGATCTTGCCCAGGCTCGCCGTGCGTCCCAGCGTATTGCGCAGCACCGGGTTCTTCAGCCCGGCGTACTTCGGGCTGAGCTCCACCAGGAAGTCCGTCAGAAACGGGTACTCCCTGAGCAGGTTAAGCAGCTTCGTCTTCGGTGTCAGGTTCATCGATGCCATTCTTCCTCACGCTCCTCCCATGGTGTCGGCGCGGGCGGCGCATCCTCGCGGGCTGCGAACCGGCGCGGAATCGTCCCGCCAGGCAGCCCCGTCCGATCCTGGAATAATCTATCGCGGATAACTACGATCTATTGTATCGCCGTTTGCCAATTCCGGCTGAGACTGGCTCGCATCATAGCACGGGGGGTCCGGGGGAATCGGGAGTCCGGGGTCCGGGGTCGGGCCTAGGGGCCGGACCCCGCGCCGGCGCGCCCGGATCGTAGCGGCGACGGCTCTGTCGCCGGATTCGATCGGGGGCGGCCGGTAATCCGGCGGCACGGCGGCCGCCGCTACAGTGGGGCAGACTGCCAGCCATCATTGAAGCGCGAACAGGGACGTTCGCGCTACCCGGATTGGGAGGCAAGCAGGGGCCCTTGCGCTACCCTTGGATGGGGGATCGCCGGCGGCGCGCCTGAATTCACCGGACGGGCACGGAGACCCGTCCCACCCAGCAGCGCTGGCGCTACAGGGCTTCCTCGTCCCAGGTCAGCAGGCGGTTGTAGATGTTGATCAGCAGTTCGTCGCTGCCCTTGGCCTGGGGGTTCCTGGCGTGGTTGAGCAGCTGGCGGACGCATTCCCGGAGCCGGAACTGCCGCATCTCGAGCCGCGCCATCTCGGCTGGCACCCCGCCGGGACTGGCCATGATCTCCTGCCACTGCTCGCGCAGGTCGTCGAGGTCAGGCACCGGCGGAAACGTCTTGGACAGCACCTCGTCGGCGACGCGCTCCTTGGCCGCCTGCTGCATGTTGTGGAAGCTGCGGCCCTTGGGCTTCTCGCCCTCCTCCGGCTTGCGCGCGCGGCACTTGGCGCAGACCGGCGCGGCGTCAACGTTCTGAAAACCACAGTTCCAGCATTCCCACATGGAAGGCCCCTTCGACGAAAGATCGGCTACCAGCATAGCAACATGCCGCCCCGCTGGCAAGCACCCGCCGGGCCGGCGGCCGCGCTACTCCTCGGCCTTGTCGCCGTCCTTGATCTCGATGCGGCGCCTCTCCTTCGGCTGGCGGTGGATCGCCAGCTGCTGCTCGCCGGTCGGCACCAGGCCGGGCTCGTCGCCGCGCAGGTGCGACTCGAAGCGCGCCCGCGCCGACTCGTCCAGCTGGCCGATCAGCTCGCGCATCATGGTGATCAGCTGCTGCTGGCGCTGGCGCATCCGAAGGATGATGTCGACGCCGGCGAGGTTGACCCCCAGGTCGCGGGTCAGGCTGGCGATGCTGCGAAGCCGCGCCACGTCGGCCTCGCTGAACATCCGCGTGCGGCCGGCGGTGCGCTGCGGGGCGATCAGCCCCAGCCGCTCATACTGGCGGATGGTCTGCTCGTGCAGGCCGGTCAGGCGCGCCACCACGCCGATGCTGAAGACTCCGCCGCGCTCCTCCGCCATCACTTCCACCTCCCGACCCGCGGGTTTCCGGGGTTGCGCTCGGCGAACTCGCGCAGCAGGTCGCGGCTGCGCATGTCAATGCGCCGCGGCACCACGATCTCGACGTGCACAAGCTGGTCGCCGCGCCCGCGCCCGCCCTTGCGGCTGAAGCCCTTGCCCCGCAGACGGAACTCCTGGCCACTCTGGGTGCCGGCCGGAATCTTCATCTGCACCTTGCCCTCCAGCGTCGGCACCTCGATGGTGGTGCTTAGCGCCGCCTCGCTGAAGGTCACCGGTGCCGTCAGGTGGACGTTGTCGCCGCGCCGCTGGAAGTAGGGATGGTCCTGGACCGTCACGATCAGCAGCAGATCGCCGGGCGGGCCGCCGTTGACCCCCGGCTCGCCGTGGCCCGCCACCCGCACCTTGCCGCCGCTGCTGATGCCCGCCGGAATCTTGACCTTCAGCCGCTCGCCGCGCGAATCGCTGATGGTCAGCTCCTTGCCGCTGAACGACTCCTCGAAGCTGATCGAGACCGCCACATGGCGGTCGGCGCCTTTCTGCCTCACCTGCTCGCGGGCACCGCGGGCGAAGGGGCTGCCCTCCCAGCTCTGGGCGCCGCCGAAGCCCTGCTGAAACAGCTGCTCGAACAGACCGCCTACCCCCCGCGGATCGTCACCGCCGACGGTGTAGGTGTAGCTGACGCCGCCGGGCCCCCGGCGCCCGCGCCCGCCGAAAAAGTCCGCGACGTCGCCGAAGTCCACCTGCTGCCCGCCGGGACCGGCGGCGGACGCGCCATTGACATAAGCCTCGTGGCCGACCTGATCGTAGATCTCGCGCTGCTTGTCGTCCGTCAGCACGGCGTAGGCCTGCTGCAGCTCCTTGAAGCGGGCCTCGGCGGAGTTGTCGCCGGGATTGACGTCCGGGTGGTGCTTGCGCGCCAGCTTGCGGTAGGCCTTCTTGATCTCATCCTTCGAGGCCCCGCGCTTCACACCCAGAATGTCATAGAAGTCCCGTGCCATTCCTGTGCCTATTATCCGTCAGCGTCACCTGCGCTCGCGGGCTTCACCACCCGCACCATCGCCGGCTTGAGCACGGACTTGCCGAGGCGATAGCCCTCGACGAACACCTCGACGACGGTCGGCTCCGCCACTTCATCGCTCTCCTCGACGCTCAGCGCCTGGTGCAGTTCGCCGTCGAAGGGCACCGGCGCGTCGCCGATCTTCTCGATGCCGTGTTTCAGCATCGCGCTCTCCAGCGACTTGACCGTCCGGCGCACCCCGTCCAGCAGCGGATTCTCGCTGTCCGGTGTGCCCCTGAAGGTCGCCGCCGCCTGGGCCAGCCCGTCCAGCGCCGGAAACAGATCTGCCAGCAGCGCCTCGACGGCGAAGCGGCGGGCGTCCTCGACGTCCTTCTGCACGCGCTTGCGATAGTTGCGGAACTCCGCCTCGCGCCGCTGGGCCAGCTCCAGGTACTGGGCCGCCTGCTC
>CAZSSB010000024.1:41356-43475 GCA_964609245.1 uncultured Planctomycetales bacterium
GTCATCACGACACCTCCTCACTCGTTCCTCTTGCATCGCTTCTTGACACTACTGCTGCCATCCACCCCTAAGCGGCGCCTTAGCGCCGTGTTACTTGCTCTCGTCGTCCGTGACCTCTGTGAACTCGGCGTCCACAACGTCCTCGTCCGCCGGCTCTGGCTCGCCGGGCGCCTCCGCACCGGCAGCCGGCGCACCGGCGGCGTCGGCGTGCTGCACGTTCTGATACATGTACTCGGCCATCTTGTAGCTGGCCTGCTTGAGCACCTCGCTGGCGGCCTTGATCCGGCCGGTGTCGGTGCCCTCCAGCGCTTCCTTCAGTTCCTTGATCGCGCTCTCGACGGCGGCCTTGTCCGCCTCGGGCAGCTTGTCGCCGTGCTCGGAGAGCATCTTCTCCATCTGGTAGACCTGGCTGCTGGCCTCGTTGCGCGCCTCGGCCTCTTCCTTCCTGGCCTTGTCATCCTCGGCGAAGCGCTCGGATTCCTCGATCATCCGGTCGATCTCGCCGTCCTCGAGGCTCGTCGAGCCGGTGATGGTGATCTGCTGCTCCTTGCCCGTCGCGGTGTCCTTGGCGGTCACGTTGACAATACCGTTGGCGTCGATGTCGAAGGTCACCTCGACCTTGGGGACGCCGCGCGGCGCGGGCGGGATGCCCTGCAGGTGGAAGCGCCCGATGCTCTTGTTGTAGCCCGCCATCTCGCGCTCGCCCTGCAGCACGTGCACCTCGACCTCGGTCTGGTTGTCGGCCGCCGTGGTGAACGTCTCGGTCTTCTTGGTCGGGATCGTCGTGTTGCGGGCGATCATCCTGGTAAACACCCCGCCCAGCGTCTCGATCCCCAGCGTCAGCGGGGTGACGTCGAGCAACAGGATGTCCTTGACCTCGCCGCCCAGCACGCCCGCCTGGATCGCGGCGCCGACCGCCACCACCTCGTCAGGGTTGACGCTCTTGTTGGGCTCCTTGCCCGCCAGCTTCTTGACCAGCTCGACGACGGCCGGCACGCGGGTGCTGCCGCCGACCAGGATCACCTGGTCGATGTTGTCGCTGGTCACGCCGGCGTCGTTCATCGCCTGCCTGGTCGGCCCCACCGTCTTCTCCAGCAGGTCGTGGATCAGCTCCTCGAACCTGGCGCGCGTCAGCGTCAGGTCGAGGTGCCTGGGCCCGGAGTCGTCGGCTGTGATGAACGGCAGGTTGATGTCCGTGCTGGTGGTGGTGGAGAGCTCGATCTTGGCCTTCTCCGCGGCCTCCTTGAGGCGGCTCAGCGCCCGCGGATCGGCCTTTAAGTCGATGCCCTGGTCCTTCTGGAACTCCTCGGCCAGCCAGTCGACGATCCGGTTGTCGAAGTCGTCGCCGCCCAGATAGTTGTTGCCGCTGGTGGCCTTGACCTCGAAGACACCGTCGCCCAGCTCCAGGATCGAGACGTCGAAGGTGCCTCCGCCGAGGTCGAAGACCAGAATGGTCTGGTCCTTCTCGGCCTTGTCCAGCCCATAGGCCAGCGCGGCCGCCGTCGGCTCGTTGATGATCCTGAGCACCTCGAGGCCCGCGATTCTGCCGGCGTCCTTGGTCGCCTGGCGCTGGGCGTCCTCGAAGTAGGCGGGCACCGTGATGACGGCCTGGGTGACCTTCTCCCCCAGGTAGTCCTCGGCGTCGCGCTTCATCTTCTGCAGGATCATCGCGCTGATCTCCTGCGGGGTGTAGTTCTTGCCGTCGATGGTGCTCTTGTGGTCGCGGCCCATCATGCGCTTGATTGATGCCACCGTGCGCTCCGGCGCCGTCACCATCTGACGCTTGGCGGCCGCGCCGACGACGCGCTCGCCGTCCTTCTTGATGTGGACGACGCTGGGCGTGGTGCGGCTGCCTTCCTTGTTGACGATCACCTGGGGCTCGCCGCCCTCCAGCACCGCCACGCAGCTGTTGGTCGTCCCCAGATCGATTCCGATGACCTTGCCCATTTCTCACTTCTCCTCTGTTTCGCTTCGTTTCTCCGCCATACCGGCGGATCAGGCGGCCCGCGAAGCCCAAATGCCCCGCCAGCCGTGGCCCTACAGCCATTGACTACCAGCAGTATACCGCCCTTATCGCAACATGTCAAGGAAATCTTAGCTGATTACGCTCAGATTATCT
>CAZSSB010000025.1:0-19717 GCA_964609245.1 uncultured Planctomycetales bacterium
TGGTCAGTTCGGCGAGGCGCTGCTCTACAAACTGCTCGTCCAGCGTCACCGTGCGCGGCTCGGGGGCTTGGCCGTCACCGTAGGGCGCCTCGAAGCTGACGTCCTCCAGCAGTTTCTCCAGCACGGTGTGCAGCCGGCGCGCCCCGATGTTCTGGCTCTCCTGGTTGGCCCTGGTGGCCGCGGCGGCCATTGCCGCCACCGCCCCGTCGCTGAACTCCAGGGTGACGGCCTCGGTGCTGAGCAGCGCGGTGTACTGCTTGATCAGGCTGTTCTTCGGCTCGGTCAGGATCCGCACGAAGTCCTGCTCGCTTAAGGAGTCCAGCTCGACGCGCAGCGGAAAGCGGCCCTGGAACTCGGGGATCAGGTCGCTGACCTTGCTGACGTGGAAGGCGCCGGCGGCGATGAACAGAATGTGATGCGTCCGCACCGGCCCGTACTTGGTGATGATGGTGGTGCCCTCCACCAGCGGCAGGATGTCGCGCTGCACCCCCTCGCGGCTGACGTCCGGCCCGTGGCTCTGCTGGCCCTCGCGATGCGCGATCTTGTCGATCTCGTCGATGAAGACGATGCCCGCCAGCTCGACGCGCTCGATCGCCTCGCGGACCACGGCGTCCATGTCCACCGCCTTGTCGGCCTCCTCGCTGAGCAGCACGCGCTTGGCCTCGCCGACGCTGACGCGCTTCTTCTTCTTGGGCTTCTCCGTGATGTTGTCGAAGACGCTCTGCAGGTCCATGCCCATCTCCTCAAGGCCCTGGCTGGTGAAAACCTGCATCAGCTTGCCGCCCTGCTCGCTGGCCTCGATGGTCACCTGCGCGTCGTCCATCTCCGGCGTGCGCAGCCTCAGGCGCAGCTTCTCGCGCAGGCGCTTGACCTGCTCGAAGCGCTCTTCCTCCTGTCGCTCGCGCTCGGCCTCGGCCTCCGCTTCCTCCTCGCTGGCCGCGCTGCGCCGCCGGCGGCCGGGGCGGCCCGGCAGCGGCTGCAGGTAGTCCACCAGGCGGTCGACGACGCGGCCCATCAGCATCTCGCGCACGCTCTCCAGCCGCTCCTGGCGCACCATCCTGACGGCGTGCTCCGTCAGGTCGCGCACGATCGAGTCCACGTCGCGGCCGACGTAGCCGACCTCCGTGAACTTGCTGGCCTCCACCTTGATCAGCGGCGCGCTGATCAGCCGCGCGATGCGGCGCGCGATCTCCGTCTTGCCCACGCCGGTGGGGCCCATCAGGATCAGGTTCTTGGGGATGATCTCGTCGCGCAGCTCGCCCTCGACGCGCAGGCGCCGCAGCCGGTTGCGGATCGCGACGGCGATGGCCCGCTTGGCATCGTCCTGGCCGACGATGTACTCGTCGAGCCGCGCCACAATCTGCCGCGGCGTCAGATCCTCGAAGACCTCGGTGGCGCGCTCCCGCGCCTGGTTGTCATTAGTGCCCTGCATCGCCAGTAATCATAACGCGGGACGGAGGAGCAGTGTTCAGTGGGGGGGTCAGTCCGCCCCTTCCGCGAAGGTATCCATGATCACGTTTTCCTCGCCCTCGCTGAGGAACTCCTCGAAGACCAGCGAGCCGGGCTCGGTGGGGTCCAGCGAGTAGTACAGCGTATACGGCTCGCGCTCAAGCACGTACATGTCGCGGTGCGTCAGCGCCGAGGTGTGCACCTTGCGGCCCGTCGCGCGCCCCTTGACGATGTCGGCGGCCGCCAGCTGGAAGGCGTAGAGCCGCCCCGGCGGAAACCTCGGTACGCGCCGGTTGAGGGCGTCGCTGATGGCGATGCGGAGCGGCACGGTGCATGATACCGTGCGGCGGGTCGGCAGAGGCGCTACTCCGTCACCACCGCCAGCTCGCGCTTCAGGCGCTTGTCGCCGGCGAGGTCCACCACCGCGTCCCACAGCCGGTGCTGCTTGAGGTTGTGCTTGAGCTGATCGTAGGCGTAGCGGTCAAACAGCGTGAACGGCTCGAACTGGCTGGTGTGGACGAAGTACGTTCCGATCGCCGTCGCGGCGCACAGCACCAGCAGGCTGTGCTGCTCAGGGCCGGATTCCAGCTCCAGGAACAGCGGCTCCAGATGCCGCTCCAGCAGCTGCGGCAGCGGCTGGGGGATGCCCCAGTGCAGCAGCAGCTGACCGCTGAGCACCGGCGTGCTGATCCCCCACTTCTCCATCTCGTACTTGACCCGCAGCACCTCGTTGGGAACCTGGCGATAGCTGTGGTCCGGCCAGGGGCGGGCCAGCCCCAGCACCAGGCTGCCGAGGCGCGCCAGCAGCGCCGCCGTACCCAGCAGCTTGACACTGCGCAGCCGGGCGCCGGTCGCGATGGCACTGGCCAGCACCGCGCTGGCCGCCGAGGTGCGGCGCACGTAGTTGAAGTGCGCGCGCGGAAACGCCGGCCAGAGCTTGAGCGTGGCTTCCAGGTAGTAGGCCACGATGATTGACTGCACCACGCTGTAGCCGAGCGTCACGATCGCGCGCTCGAAGGTGGTCACCGGGTTGGTCAGCCCCATCGCCGCGGAGTTGGCAACCGCCAGCAGCTTGCCGCCCAGCAGCGGATCGCGCGAGACGTAGCTGGCCAGCTGGCGCGGATCGAATTCGTCGGCGTCCTCGAACACCGCCTGGGCGTCGGAGACCAGCGGGGGCAGCGCGATCTTGGTGACCTGGAAGTGCCAGCGCTGCTGAACCTTCTCGGGTAGTTCGTTCCAGGGGACCACGGGCGTCGCCGACTGCCCGCCATCAACCAACTCCCCTGGTGTTATCTCGGTCATTGCACGGCCTACGCGGCGATCATCGCCAATTGCACAGAGGGGTATTATAGCCAGTTGCAGCCTGAACCCGTACGGCTTAACGGAAATACAATCTCATGCAAAGGGGCATCAGCCGCTGGCCGGTTTAAGGCCAACCGCCGGCCTAGTAGAGGATGTAGACTTCCACCTGGCGGCGGCCCCACTTGTAGCACTCGTCGACGGTCAGGAAACCCAGGTCGATGTCCTTGCCGCGGATCGCGCTGCCGCGGTCGCCGGCCACCGCGTAGCCGTAGCCCTCGATGTAGAGCCGCGTGTGCATCGGAATCACGTTGGGATCAACGGCCACCACGCCATAGCCCGCCTTGTAGCCCGCCGAGGTGTAACCGCTGGCGAAGCGCCCGCAGCTGTGGGGGCCGGGCTCGTAGGCCGTGGAACTCATCGTCAGCGTCTTGCGGTAGCGCGTCGGCGGGGTGTGATGATCGCCCGGGGTCAGGCGCAGCTTGAGGATCTGGTCGATGGACGGCCCGTCGCCGTCGCTCAGCGGCTCGTAGTAGACGACGCGCATCGGGCGCATCGGGCGCAGCACCGTCTCGCGCAGCCGGCGGCCGACCTCGCGGCCTTCATAGTAGAAGATGGTGTAGGTGACGCGCCGCAGGCCGGTCTGGCCGGGGTCCAGCAGCTCGGTCCCGCCGTTGCCGAAGCGGAAGCTCGGCTCGACCTTCATCACCACCGGAATCTGCTCGTCGGCCCGGCCGCGGGTCACCGTCAGCCCGTGGAGAAACACGCTCATCCCGTCCGTCAGCGCGCTCTCCATCGGCGGCTCGACCACGGCGTCGGGCGGCAGGGTGATCGCCAGCTCGCCGATGAAACCGGCGACCGTGCTGGCGTTGGAGTCCAGCGGGATGACCTCGTTGGCCAGATGGGCGTTGATCCGCTTGGGCACGTCGTCCTGGGCCAGGGCGGGCGCGCAGCACAGCGCGGCCAGCACAGCTGCAGCCCACCACCAGCGCATCACTCGCCCAGTCACGCCTTTCCTCCACGCTCCGGCCCGCGGCCGGACTCCTACCATAACAAATCGACGGCGCCGATGCAAATCACAAAGCCCCACCGTCCGGTTCAGTCCGCCGGGTGTCCGAGGGGGATCAGATACAGCGGCTCCTCCCCGTCGGGCAGCCGGAGCAACTCAGCCAGGTCCGCGTCGATGAAGGCACCGATCGTCACCGCCCCCAGCCCGAGTGCGACGGCCTGCAGGCAGACGTTCTGCCCGGCGTGCCCGACCTCGATCCGCATGTAGCCGTCGGCCCGCTCGCCGTACTTGCCGCTGGTGCGCTCAACCACGCCGGTCAGGCAGAGCGTCGCCGGCGCATCGGTGAGCATCGCCTGACCGACGCCCGCGTCGCGCAGGGCCGGGCGCGCATCGCCGGCCGCGATCAGCTCCAGCTGATGGTCGTGCGGCAGGTAGTGGTACAGGCCGGGTTCGAGGCCATCGACGCTGCCCGCGGCGAGGTAGACTTCCAGCGGAAACAGCGCGCCCGCCGACGGCGCCGTGCGGAAGCCGCGCTCGGGCCAGGTGATCCCCTGGGCCGCCCAGAGCAGCTGGGCCGCGTCGGCCAGCGTCAGCGCCTCGCCGCTATAGCTGCGCACCGACCGCCGCGTGGCCAGCGTCTCTTCCAGCGACAGATCGCCCGTCAGCCGCGGCGCGGGCAGCTCGATCGTCTGGCTTGCCACCGCCGTGCCGTTGTCCGCCGCGGCCGCATCGCGCTGGTCCTGGCCGCGCGAGGGGCAGGAAAGCAGCACGACGGCCAGCAGCGCCAGAGCGCCGGTGAAGATACGTAGTGAATCCACTGTAACCACCTCCTCCGCTGCGGATTATAGCTGTGCGCAAAGCGCCTGAGCATGCGCCCAGCTTCTGCTCGCGCCCTCGGTTATAATTCGGCTGAAGCGCCATGTCTACTGCACTCGATACCGCTGTGCTCGCAACACCGGTCGCCTTGGCGGTCGAGCTTGCCCGTCTGCGCAGCGCCGAACTCCCAGTGGATGTGCGCAAGAACCTCGGCCAGTACTTCACACCGGTGGAGATTGCCCAGTTCATGGCGGGACTCTGTTCAGTACGGAAGCCTGAGATCGACATCATGGATCCGGGGGCAGGAACCGGCATTCTCTCCGCGGCGCTGTGTGTTGAACTGGCGCGGTGCGCGTCACCTCCACGCGCCCTGCGACTTGTGCTCTACGAGGTTGACGGTAGTCTGTGCGCTGCACTACGCAGCGTGTGCGATCAGACACACAAGCTCCTTGAAGAGATGGGTATAGGCTTCGACTACGAAGTACGTCAGACCGATTTCATACTCGATGTTGCCGGCAACGGTGCCGAACGAGGTCGGTCGTCACACGATGTGATAATCACCAACCCACCCTATTTCAAGATCGGCAAGGACGACCCAAGAGCCCGCGTACTCGCTGAGGTATGCCACGGTCAGCCCAATATCTATGGCCTGTTCTTGGCATTGTCAGCAGAGATTCTTAGGCCAGGTGGGCAGTTGATCAGCATTACGCCACGGAGTTTCGCATCAGGTGACTACTTCAGAGGCGTACGGCAGGCGCTCTTCAGGTGCGTGACTCCGGATCGCTTCCATCTGTTCGAGACCCGTAGCCAAGCCTTTCGCGCGGATAGTGTGCTTCAAGAGAACGTGATAGCACGGTTCTCTGCCAGTCCTTCCACGGGCAGCGATCGGCAAGTTGCGATTACGTGTAGCACTGGCCTCGATGATCTTGGTGAGCAGAGCGCAGTACTCGTTGGCTTGGGCGACATTGTGGACCTGTCGAGCAACGCACTGACAATGGTGCTTCCCACAACCGAGAGCGAGCGGCGTCTTCTGAGGCGAATGCGCCGCCACGATCATACGCTTCAAAGCTTGGGGTGCCAAATCAACACTGGGAGAATCGTAGCATTCCGATGCAGGGACATCCTGAAGACGGAGCCAACCGGCAATGGCGTCCATGTGCCGATGCTGTGGCTCCACAACGTCAGGCCCATGGAAGTGGTCTGGCCTGCGGGAAACGGGTCGAAGCCCCAGTATGTGCTCGCCGTGGAGGCAAGCCGCAAGCTGCTGCTTGAAAGAGGCAACTACGTTCTGGTGCGTCGCTTCAGCGCTAAGGAAGATCGGTCTCGCATCGTCGCTGCGCCGCTCACTGACGACGCGTTCGAAGATGACCTTGTGGGCATAGAGAATCACCTGAACGTCATTGTGTTGCCAGATGGCAGAGCATCTCAGGCAGCATGCAAGGAGCTGGCTGAATACCTGAACTCGGCAGATGTGGACACCTACTTCCGCATAAGCAATGGAAACACGCAGATCAACGCCAGCGAACTGAAGGCGTTGCCCGTGCCGGAACTCAAGCACTTGGGCTGAGGTGAGAGCGGTAATGCCACGAGACCACGCCAGCACTTGTCGGCCAAGGGGGTATGGATGAGCAAGATCGATGAGGCCAGGGACATTCTCAAGGCCATGCGTTTCCCCGCGGAGGAGCCCTGCGATGTTGCTGCTCTGACCTTGCTTGCCTTGGCTGGTGTTGAAGAAGGTATGCAGTGGCGCGATGCAACGCAGCAAAGGCCTACTCTGACAAAGGGGATCATGCGGTTCATTGAGCTGAACTACGGCCGTGCCTACAAGCCCAACACCCGTGAGTCTTTCAGAAAGCTAGCGCTGAGACCAATGATGCAGCTAGGCATCGCAGAAAGGAATCCGGGCAGGCCCGATATACCAACGAATAGCATGCACAACTTCTACTCACTGACGAGCAGCGCGCTGGCGACGATTCGTCGATATGGCATAGGGGGGTGGTCTCACGCGCTCGACAAGCATCTTTCTTCCCTTCCCCTAGCCACGAGAATAAGGAAGACGCGTGACCACCGAACAAGCATCCGAGTGGTGCTACCAAATGGCGACGAGCTAGTGCTACGCCCCAACAAACACAATGAGTTGATCGCAGCGATAGTGGAGGAGTTCGTTCCGTGCTTCATCCCTGATGCGTCCATCCTCTACGTGGGTGATGCGAGCAACCGAGACCTTCATGCGGACAGGCCCCGGCTGGAGGAGCTAGGGCTTCATCTGAGCACGCAGACGCAACTGCCTGACGTCGTCTTGCTGGGCACTGACCCACGTGTGCTGGTCTTGGTTGAAGCAGTTGTGTCAGGCGGTCCGATTCACGACACTCGATTGGCAGAGTTGCAGGAGCTGTCGCGCGAGTGTTCAGTTGGGAAGCTCTTCGTGACAGCATTTCTCGACTTCACACGATTCAGGAGCTTCACAGATCGCATAGCCTGGGAGACCGAAGTGTGGATCGCGGAACTGCCGGATCACTTGATCCATTACGATGGGAAGCAGCTTCTGAAGCCGAGATAGCGCGTCCGCGGCTCAGTCCAGCCTGAACTGCTCGCCGAGGAAATACTTGCGGGCCATGTCGTTGGCGGCGACCTGCTCCGGGGTGCCTTCCACCAGCACGTCGCCGTCCATCATGATGTAGGCGCGGTCGCAGATGCTGAGCGTCTCGCGCACGTTGTGGTCCGTGATCAGCACGCCCAGCCCCTTGTCCCGCAGGCTGGCGATGATGTCCTTGAGCGACTCGATGGTGACCGGGTCGATGCCGGTGAACGGCTCGTCGAGCATGATGAAGTCGGGGTTGCCCGCCAGCGCCCGCGCCACCTCGCAGCGCCGCCGCTCGCCGCCGGAGAGCACGTAGGCCTTGTACTTGCGGATGTGCTCGATGTTGAACTCGGTGAGCAGCGGATCGAGCATCTGCCGCTGCTGCTTCTCGGAGACGCCGACCGCCTCCCAGACCAGCAGGATGTTCTCCTCGACGGTCAGCTTCTTGAAGACGCTGGACTCCTGGCTGAGGTAGCCCAGGCCCATCCGCGCGCGCTTGTAGATCGGCAGCCGCGTGATGTCCTCGCCGTCGAGCAGCACCTGGCCGCCGTTGGGCGTCACCAGGCCGATGATCATGTAGAAGCTGGTGGTCTTGCCCGCGCCGTTGGGCCCCAGCAGGCCGACGATCTCGCCGGTGTCGACCTTGATCGTGACGTGGTCGACCACGTTGCGGCCGCGGTAGGTCTTGACCATGTCGCGGGCCAGCAGCGTCTTGATGACGCCCTTCTTGCGCCCCAGCGCGGCGTCGAGGCCAACGTGGTCCTCGGTGGCCGTGGTGGCGGCGAGGTCCTTGGCGCCGGGCTCGGGCTGCGGCTGGTTGTCGCGTTCCAGGTCCATCACTAGGCTGCTGACGCCGGGGGCGGCAGCGCGTTCATTATACGCCAGCGGCGGCCGCCGCCTAGCAAAGAAAGGCCCGCCCCGGAGCGGGGCGGGCCGTGTGCATCTGTCTGGTAGTCGCTGGTGTCTAGTAGCCGCCCTGGCCGGCGCTGCCGGTGCCGGCGCGCTGACGGGTGTTCGGATCCAGCACGGGCGAGCCCTGGCGGTGCCATTCCTTGCCGTTGAGCGGCAGCTCGACGTCGTAGTACGGCTGGGTCTCAACGTACCCGCCGAAGCTCAGCGCGATCAGCTCCCGCATCACGTTCTTGGGGAACTCGATCGGATACCACGGCTGGTAGCCCTCGAACTCGACGGTGATCAGGTAATCGCCGCCCTCCCAGCGCTTGCGCGCCAGCAGCTTGCCCTCGATCGTGAACCACTCGGGCACGAAGTGCCCCAGGGTCCGGATACGGTTCGGGTTGCGGCGCCAGCCACTGTAGTTGATGTAGATGTCGTCCAGCGGCCAGGCGTTGTTGGCGATCTCGTCCTGCAGGAACTCGTGGACCTGCGGGTCGATGTTGGCCACGTCCGCCACGCGGTCGTAGTTGTTGAGCAGCACGTCGACGGGCAGTTGGTCGGCGATGCTGTTGACCCGCGTCGGCTTGAGCATCAGCTCGCGGTCCATCAGCTCCACCAGCTGCTCGCCGGTACAGCGCGGCACGTAGCGCATCTCGGTCCGAACCAGCATGTAGCTGGACGCCAGCGGGTCGGCCGGATCGGCGCGCACCGCCTCGGGCGGCAGCACCAGGAACTCCTGCTGGTTGACCGCCTCCAGCGTGACCTGCTCGTCACCCTTGACCGTGCCCCAGGCCACCAGCGCCGTGCTCTCCGGAATCTCAAAGACCACGTAGTTGTGCGGCGCGAACTGGCCGACCAGGTCAGCGGTGAGCGCGCCCCGCCACATCGGCGTCGGGGCGAAGATCGGCGGCAGGTAGTAATAGGGGATGCGCGCGTTGAGCGTGACCGGATAGAGGTGCACGTTCTGCGGCGCCAGCTCGTATGGGTCGACCGTGTCCGGCACCATCTGGGCCGAGGCACCGGTGGGCGCCAAGCCGAAGGCCACGGCGGCCACGAGCGCGCATACCAGAGCCAGGTGCTTAAACCTAGTCATCACTTCACCCTCCATTCCAATATACATCCGCATGAGCCGCTCCCAGTTCCGCCTCGACGGCCCATCCTGGCTGGCTGCCGACCGCACGCGCCAGAGCGCTTCAGCCCGCAGGAAGCCCGATAGATAACTGGAGGATTATAGCATCTTGCGGTCAAACCGAAAAGCGCGGCGCGGCCGGCAGCGGGCCGTCACCGGCGTCGGTTCGTGAAGCCAGCGCCGTCGCATCTGAATTGGCCACTCGACATGTGGTTATCCCCAATCCACTGGCATGATAGAATTGTGGACAACTTGCCAATAGCTGCCAGCGCGCCTGAGGGCGGTTAGGATGGCGGCAGCGGGTGCCAACGGATCGGCGGGACGGCCGGCGGGCACCGGGCAAGGCGGGATGCGGGCTTAAGGACGGATGATGAGTATCAGCGGGGCGATCCACGGGACCACCATCCTCGCCGTCAGGCGCGGCAAGGTGACGGCCGTGGGCGGCGACGGGCAGGTGACCAACCAGGACACCGTGCTCAAGGGCACCGCGGTCAAGATCCGGCGCATGCAGGAAGGCCGCGTGCTGGCCGGCTTCGCCGGCGCGGTGGCGGACGCCCTGGCGCTGTTCGATCGCTTCGAGAGCAAGCTCGGCGAGTTCGCCAACCTGAAGCGCGCCGCCGTCGAGCTGGCCAAGGACTGGCGCACGGACCGCTTCCTCAGGCGCCTGGAGGCGATGCTGCTGGTCGCGGACAAGGAGACGCTGCTGCTGATCAGCGGCACCGGCGAGGTGATCGAGCCCGACGCGCTGAGCGAGCCGGGGGCGGCCGTACTCGCGGTGGGCAGCGGCGGAAGCTACGCGCTGGCGGCGGCCCAGGCGCTGCTGCGGCACACGAAGCTCAGCGCCCGCGAACTGGTCAGTGAGGCGCTCGGCATCGCCGCCGAGCTGTGCATCTACACCAACGACAGCATCACGGTGGAGGAGGTGTCGTGAGCCCCGAATCTCGTGACAACGGGGCTGAGACGAGCGCAAAGCGGAGCAGGGTCAGGCGTGAGCCGACCAGCGTGCAGGCCGCGCTGAGGCAGACGCTGGGGCCGGTGATGCGCCAGATCCGCAAGTTCAGCGCGATGAAGCAGGCGCTCACTGTGCTGCCCGCGGAGCTCGGCGGCCTGGCCGCGCCCTACGATGTGCGGCTGGCGCCCGGGCGCGAGCCGGGGGGGGATGCGGACCTGGCGGACGTCAACACGATGTATTTCTACGTCAGCGACGCCACCGTCAGATCGGTGCTGGAGCGGCACAAGCGCCGGCTGATTCGGGAGATCAACGCGGCTTTGCCGGTGGCCGTCGTGGAGGAGTTTCGCTACGAGGAGGCGGGCCGGCAGAAAATAGAGCGCCAACTGAATATTCTGGCGCTGGAACCCGACTAGAAGGTATGTGCCGGCGGCGGCGCCGGCGGAAACGATGACAGGGCGGATGAACGACAGACGGGACAGCTGGGCCGGGCGGGCTCTGGCGGGGCTGCTGCTGACGCTGGCGGTCACGCTGACACCACTGCTGGCCAGCGCCGGGGAGTGGCAGACCTATCTGGAGGATGACTTCAGCGCGCCGCAGTCGATGTTCTACACCGGCCAGGCCGGCGAGGCGCTGTACTCGATCGACGACCAGGGACGCTACGTGGTCGACGGGCTGAACACCGGCAGCGACAGCCTCAGTTCGCTGACCGACAGCCTGTACTACTACTATCTCGAGGCGCAGTGCGAGCTGCTGCAGACCAACGCGGGCGAGCTGGCGTTCACCGGGCTGGTGTTCCACTACAACAAGGGCATCCCCGGCACGCTCAGCTACTACGTGTTCTATATCTACGGCGATGGCTACTACGGCGCCAAGCGCGTGGTCGGCGACCGGGTGGACATCATCATCCCGCTGACGCCGACGGACATGCTGGACCTCTACGGCGTTAACGTGCTGGCCGTGGACGCCCAGGGCACCACCTTTGATCTGTACATCAACGGCCGCTTCGTCGACAGCTTCACCGACGTGCGCGTCGACGGCGGCGGCTTCGGCTTCTACATCAGCAAGCACGCCCGGGCGGCCTTCGACAACTTCAAGGTCAAGGTCGAGCGGCGCGGCGGCGGACGCGAGGAGAGCGGGCCGCCGGCGCTGAGCGGCAGCAACGTCGCCGATGAGGGCGGTGCAGCCGGCGACGGCGCCGAATCCCCCAGGTACCAGTTCCCGGTGATCCCCAAGGATCCCAACCGGCCGACCTACTCCTGGGAAGTCGGCGTCGACAAGACGCGTAAGAGCAAGCCCGCCGGGCAGCCACCGGCCGCAGAGCCGGAGCCTGAGCCCGTGGCTGAGCCCGAGCCGGAGCCTGAGCCGCAGCCCCCACCAAACGAGGAAACGGAACTGGCGGTGCCCGCGCAGCGTCCGGTCGAAGTCGTCCCGGCCCGGGAGCAGCCGGCGGAACCACCCGCCGCCGAGCCTGAGTCGGCGGAGCAAGCCGCAACGCCCGAGCGGAGCGACGAGGATGTCTGGCAGCCGGCGCCGTCGGGCAGCGCCTCGCTGCGCGAAGTCAGCATGCCGCCCACGGGTGAGGAACTGGTGGAGCAGTGGCCGGAGCAATCGCCGGACGAGAGCGAGGTCGTCGTCGAGGACCAGGTCGTTCCAGCCGACGAGCCTGCAGTGGATGAACCTTCTGCCGGCGGCGAAGCGTCAGAAGTGCTGCCCCTGGCCCCGGCGGAGAGCGAGCAACTCCCGCGCGAGATGCCGCGCTTCGCCGTACCCCAGATCGAGAGCCCGCCGCTGCCCGCTGAACTGCATCCGGCCGAGGGACTACGCGGGGCGGCCGCGGCACCACCTGCGGTGGAGGATCAGCCGGCGGCGGCACCTATCCCCGAACCGCAGCCGGCCGTCGAGATGCCCGAGATCGCGGACGAGCCCGAGCCGGTTGAGGATGATATCGAGCCACCGGACCTTGCCCCCGCCGCAGAGGAGATGCCCGCCGAGCCGGCGGAGGAGCTGGTGCCGGGACCTCCCACTGACGCCGTATCCGAGGAGCTGGAGGTCTTCACCGCGCTGCCGCCGACCGAAGTGGCGGAGAAACCTGATGCCGCCGCCGAGGCGGCGATGCCGAAGCCGGAGACTGTGCCGGAGGTCCCGCCGGCCGAGCTGTCACTGACGCCCAGTGAACCGGAGGCTGAACCGGATGAGCTGCCGGAAGCATCGGCTGCGCCGCTCGAGCCGACCCCGCAGCTGCCCGAACGGGATGCCGCGGCAGCGGAGCCCGAACTTGCCCCCGAGACCCCGCCGGCCGAGCTTTCACTGATGCCCAGCGAGGCGGACGCTGAACCGGAGGTGCCGCCCGAGGAACCCGCTGCGGCGGTCGAACCGGCCCCACTGCCGCCGGCAGAGGAAGCTGTACCGGCGGACTCGCCGCCGGAGACGGCAATCGAGGAACTGCCGCTACTGCCCGACGAGGAACCACAGACCGAGGGCTGGCTGGACGATTCCGCGGCCGCGCCCGCTGAGCCCGAGCCGGAGCCCGAGCCGCTGGAGCGGACGAGCGAGACCGCGGATCAGCCCGAGCCGGCCGCCGAGGCCCCGGTGTCGATGAGCGAGGAGCCGGAGCCCGAGCCGGAGCCCGCCGCGCAGATATCGGAGCCCGAGGCTCCGTCCTGGCGAGATGTCGCGGAGGCGATGCGCGACCACGGTGAGTGGGGTGCCGGGGACGACGTGGTCACCGAGTATGTGCCCCCGGCCGCGCCGGCTGAGGAAGATCCATTGGCCATCGGCCAGGAAACACTGACCGATATACCGGCCACCGAGCAGCAGGCGTTGCCACCGACGGAGGCCCAGCCCGAGCTGTCGCTGTTCCCGCCCGACGAGTCGACGCCGCGCGACGATGCGACGGAACTGGTGCCGCTGGCCGAGGAGCGCGAGGGTGAGCTGAGCTTCGGCGCGGTGCAGCCGGGTCTCGGCGATCTGGCGATCGGCGCCGCCCCGCCGGCCGCGGAGGGAGGCACCCTGCCGGACGAACTGCCGCTCGAGCCCGAGTCGCCGGCTGTACCGTCCGCGCCGGCTGCCACGGAGTACTACGCCGGTGATGGGTTGGAGGAGACCTTCGACGAGTTCGACGAGCAGCGCTGGCCGGTGTCGGAGGGCGCCGGCGCCAGTTTCCGCTACTTCGGCGCCGCCTACGAGATCCTCAACCTCGAGGCGCAGACGATGGCGATCTCCTACCAGGACGCCAGCCTCGGCGACTGCGAGCTGTCGGTCGATGCGGAGTACCTGGACGGGCTCGGTTACGTGGGCTACGGCATGGCCGCGCGGCTCAACGTGATCGACGGTGCGGCGTCCTACTACGGCCTGTTCGTCTGCCAGACCGGCGAGTTCATGCTGCTCAAGGTGCACCGCGGAACGGAAGAGGTGCTGGTGGACTGGACGCCCGCCGCCGGCCTGCTGCCCAGCCAGGCCAACCGCATCATGCTCGACGCCCGGGGCGACCTGCTGACCGCTTACATCAACGGCGAGCAGGTGGCTCAGGTCCGCGACTCAGACATCGCCGGCGGCGGCTACGCGCTGCTGGCCGGTCCCGGCGTGGCGGTGCGCTTCGACAACCTGCGGCTGCGCGGTTTCCCGCGCTAGCGGGACGGCCGCCGCGCCGTGTACACTTGCCATGATGGACTCGATTGAGCGCCTAGCAGTCCTGACGCGCCAGCCGCAGAGCCCCGGCACCGTGCGGCTGAATGAGGCGGCGGAGGCTGCGCGCGTCCCGCTGGAACTTGTCGATCCTCATGAGCTGTACCTCCATCTGGAGCAGTCCGCGGACGCTCCGGCCCGTGTGGCTCACCCGCGGCTGGGCCACGACTGGCGGTCGACGATGGTGATCCCGCGGCTGGGCAGCCTGTCGACGGAGTACGCGCTGAGCGCGCTGGATGCGCTGGTGCGGGCCGGTGCGCGCTCGCTGAACGGACCGACCGGGCTGTGGCGGCTCAGATACAAGTTCCGCGCGCTGACGGAACTGGCGGCGGCCGGGCTGCCGGTGCCGCAGACCGCGATGCTGCGCGCCCCCACCGACGTCGGGCCGGCCGTCGAGCAGCTCGGCGGCTACCCGGTGGTGATCAAGTTCCTCAGGGGAAGCCAGGGGCTGGGCGTGATTCTGGCCCAGGACCGGGCGACGGTGGAGAGCGTGCTGGAGGCGCTCAACCTGGTGCAGTTCGACGTGATGCTGCAGCGCTACTATCCGGCGGGCGGCGAGTCCGATCTGCGCGTGCTGATACTGGGTGGCGAGCCGCGCTGGGCGGTGCGGCGGTATGCCCCGCCGGGGGGCTTCCGCGCCAACTACCACCGCGGCGGCCGCGCCGAGGCGGCCGAGCTGTCGCCGCGGCTGGCGGAACTGGCCCGGCGCGCGGCGGCCTGTTTTGAGCTGGGGCTGGCGGGAGTGGACTTCATCGAGTACGATGATAGGGCGCTGATCATGGAAGTCAACGGCAGTCCGGGCTTCCAGACGATCGAGGACAGCCACCACGTCGACGTGGCGGAAGCCATTATCACCTGCGCACTACAGCAGTAGCGGTTCAGCCGCAAGGACGGACCATGAGTGAGAACGTCTACAGCAGCTTCTCGCAGCTCGCGCTGTGCGAGCCCGGCAGCTTCGAGATCGAACTGGACGAGCGCACCTCGCCCTACACCGTGATGGCAATCCACGGCGGGGAGATCGAGCCGGGCACCACCGACATCGCCCGCGCGATCGCCGGCGGCACGCACAGTTTCTATACGTTTCGCGGGGTGAAGGCGCACGGCAACAAGTATCTGCGGATTGCCTGCGACCTGTTCGACGAGCCTTATGCTCTGTACCTGGTGCGCCTCAGCATGTGGATCGTATCGGTGCACGGCTGCGAGACACCGCCCCGGGACGCCTACGGGGTGATCGTCGGGGGCCTGGCCGACGGCCTGCGCGAGGAGACCTGCGGCGCGCTGCGCAAGGCCGGGTTCAACGCGATCGACGGGCTCAAGCCGATCGACGTGCACGTCCCGGGATCGCTGAAGGGCAGCGAGCGCGACGACATCTGCAACCGCGGGGCGTTCAAGGAGGGCCTGCAGCTGCAGCTGACCACCGACCTGCGCCGCGAACTGCTGCCCGAGAGCGGTCCGCCGTCCTCGCGCTTCGAGCGCCTGCATACTTTTTCGCAGACGATCCGCGAGGTGCTGAGCAACCACCACGAGGGGCGGCCGGCCTTACGGCAGGAGGGCTAGCAGCCGCTCGCTGATCAGCGCGCCGGCCGCGTCAACGTCGTAGGCATCGGCGATCTCCGGACGCAGGAGGCCATCGGTGTCGAGGCGGAAGCTGGGATCCGCGAGTTTCTCCTCCAGGTTCCGCTGGAACTCCGGACGTCGAACAACTCTATTCTCGTACTTCAGGTACTTCCCACAGCAGTCTGCGATGGCCTGCGGATCGACGTCGGTTCTTTGGAGAGCGAGCCAGAGATCAAACAAGTCGCGCCCTTTGCTCCTGTCATAGAGCGCCCTCAGCTTGGTGCCCAGGAGCTCCGCGAGTGGGTATGTCGGGATGAGGGCGAAGCCTGAGAACCAGCGATTCTGCACTCCGTACTCGATCCGCTGTTCTTCAAGAACTCGGAAATGCTCGCGGGTGTTGATCTCCAGCTTGAGACGAAGGGGTACTCCCGAACCTTCGGATTCGAAGCTGTATCTGAAAGCCGTGAGGGACTCACTGGACTTGTACTTCGGGTTATCGCCAAGCCACCTCATGGAATCACGAAGCGCATCCAACATGGGCCCAGTACGCCCCTGCTTTGTCTGTACCAGGTCGATATCCTCCGAGTAGCGCGCCGCCGGGCGCACGTAGAGCTTGTACAGTGCGGTGCCGCCGCGGAAAGCCAGATGCTCCGCGAGCAGCTCATTGCTGAACAGCTCCACCAGCGCCCGCGAGATCACAAGGTCCTGCTCCACGTATTCCTCGGTGGCCCACGGTGCCTGCTCGCGCCACTCTGTGATGAAAGATCTCGGGATCATTGCTCAACCTCAAGCTGCGCGTTCACTTGGACGTTCCACTTGTCGTTTCGGGGAGATCCTTTGCGGCTCCCGTATGGCGCGAGCGGAACGGGCACCGGTTCCAGCGGGATCAGCTTGTAGTGAAGTTGCTCAGTCAGGCTGGCGTATCCTAGTAAGTCCAGGATGTAGCCAAGGCGCTGGATCGGGGCGGTCTTGCATCCTGCTTCAAGCAGTGCCTTGAGCCGTCCGGAATCGAGGCGTTCAGCCAGTCCGCTGAGCACCTCCGCAGCACGGTTCAGCCCTCCGGCAGCCTTGTAGTAGTTGATCAGGTCGTAGGCGGTTGTCTCCGGGGACGAGACGTTGAAGTAACCGGTTGGCGCTTTGAGTTGCACGATCGGAGATCTCTCGATGCTCGTCTTCTGGTAGAAGATGATCCTCGTGCGCGGCGCCTCACGCGGGATATCGATGCGGCGCAGGGGCTTGTCAGTGACGACCTGGAAAACCTGCGGCCGCTGGTGGGCCGAGCCGTGCAGCTCCGCCGCCGAGAGTATTCCCACGTAGTACGGTTGCCCAAGATGCCGCATGAACTGGTCGATGTACCAGGTTGGCGAAGGACCGCCGTATCCACGGTACTCCGGCGGAACGATGACGAAGAAATCTTGCCTGGGCCGAATGACGGTTCCCTTCTGCTCGAGCGCCTGCAGTGCACGGTTCACCGAGATCTTGGAGACCGGGACTTTCGCCTGAGCCTCTGAGCGAGTGAAGGTTCGGACTCCGTGCAACTGCAAGGAGTCCACCATGTACCTGACTGCAGTGAACACCACTTCCTTCATAGCGATATATCTCGCAGGATAACATAAAATGTAGTTCTCTGCAAGAAAGTGCCGTGTATGAGGTTTCCGCGAAGCGAATACTAGCTGAGAACAACAATTAATGTTGTTCTGTGCTAGTAATCACCGCGAGCCTCGACTGCCGTAATCCCACATACCGGACCCCAAGTACCAGGCACAATGACCGCTTAAGCGGGCGATCATGATCGGCAATCGTAGTGCTATCACGGCATTGGCGCGTAGAGAAATGGCCCGCGACGTGACGTGCGTTGCTCACAATCAGCACCAGCAGCGGGCGGTCTCAAAGGGAAGCACCCCGGGCGCCAGGTAACTGCCGGCACCGCAACCTTCCGCTTAGTGCTGCTGCCTTCCGGCCCTGACACGGTTCACGGCGTTTGCGTGCAACAGGCCCGGCGCCACGGAGCTTAGCTGGATTGTACCCGATGCGCGCGCAGGCCAAAGCCCCCGGCGGCGGGGTACTATCCGCGAGTATAATGCCGGGCCGGCAGCATTCGCGACACAGCGAACTCAGAGAGCAGATGGGCATCAGACAGAGACTTCAGGTCATCGCCTACGTCGCCACCGGCGCACTGCTGGTGCTGGCCTCGGGCCTGCTGGTCACCGCCCTGGCCGCCAAGGGCCCGCCCGGCTACTGGCAGCTGCCCGACGGCGTGGTGATCGAGCGCGACATCCCCTACGCCGAGGTGGACGGCCGCCCGCTGCTGCTGGACGTGACGATCCCGGCCGCGCCGGAGGACCAGCCCTGGCCGGTGGCGATCTTCATCCACGGCGGCGCCTGGCACGCCGGTGACAAGAGCAACGGCGCGCGCTACGTGCTGGACCTCGCCCGCGCCGGCTACCTGGGCTTCTCCATCAACTACCGCCTGACCCAGCAGGCCACCTTTCCGGCGCAGATCCACGACTGCAAGGCCGCGGTGCGCTGGGTGCGGGCGCATGCCGCGGAGTACGGCGGCGACCCCGACCGCATCGCCGTGCTGGGGCAATCCGCCGGCGGGCACCTGGCGACGCTTCTCGCACTGAGCGCCGGTGACCCCGCGCTGGAGGGCGCGGTCGGGGACTTCGATTACGTCAGCAGCGAGGTTCAGGTGGCAGCCAACTGGTACGGCCCCAGCGATCTGCGGTCCGGCTCCGAGGCGCTGCAGCGCTGGCAGCGCGTGGTGATGCGCGAGTTGCTGGGGGCGCTGCCGGAAGAGGTGCCGGAACTTGCCGCCGCCGCCTCGCCGATCACCTACGTCGACTCCGGCGATCCGCCGCTGATCATCATCCACGGCGATGCGGATCCGACGGTCAGCGTCTGGCAGTCCCAGGTGCTCCACCGCGCCGTCAGCGACGCCGGGGTGCCGGCGGTGTACATCGAGGTGCCGGCGGGCGGCCATGGGCAGTTCCGCTACACCGATCCCGATCAGGACGAACTGGTCGCCGCGATGATCGCCTTCTTCGACGAGCAACTGGCCCACACACGCTAGCCCGACGTCACATCGCGCGCGGCGACCGGAGCCGGGGCAGAACATCGGGGGGCCATCCGGGGTCTGAACAGGTGGCAGTCGGGCCCGCTCAGGGCGCGTAAAGACTGTGCTAAGGCTGAAACAGGGCCGGAACTGCGATGGTATAATTCGGCTATGGCGCTGGCAAAGGTGAGCTTTTACGATCTGCGGTACGACCACCGTCACCGCTCGCCAGTGCTGTTCCTCAAGGACGCCGAGCGCGACAAGTTCCTGCCGGTCTGGATCGGCGAGCTGGAGGCCAGCAGCATCGAGCTGGCGGTGATCCGCAAGAGCGCGCCGCGCCCCCTGACCCACGACCTGTTCGCCACCGTGCTGCGCGAGGTCGGCGTCAACGTCCGCAAGGTGGTGATCGACCGCCTCGAGAGCCGGACCTACTACGCCACGATCTACCTCGACCAGGACGGCGAGCTGCACACCGTTGACTGCCGGCCCAGCGACGCCGTCGCGATCGCGCTCAGGGAAAACTGCGAGATCTTCGTCGACGACGACCTGATGTACAACATCAAGTTCGTCGAGCTCGAGGACTCGGAAGGGGGCGAGGGCGAGGACGAGGAAGCGGAAATGGCGGTCGAGGCCGCCAACGAGGAGAGCTTCCAGGAGTTCCTGAAGCGCATCACGCCCTCGGACTTCAAGGAGAATTAACTCCCGCCCCGTGCCCGCGCAGGTATAATCTCCGTTGTGAGGGTCGATGAAGTCACGCGCGTGGACGCCGTGCAGCTCTCGCGGCAGGGCCTTGAGCGCGCCCGCGAGCAGGCCGACCGCGCCGCCGAAAGCATCGCGCGGGTGCCGCCCTCGATGGACGAGCAGCGGCGCCTGGAGCAGGCCCGGGAGATGGATCGCCAGGACTACGTCCGCGATCTGCTGGACCTCGCCGAGGCGCGGCACAACGTCGCCTTGAACGCACAAGTCGCCCGCATCGGCATCGCCGCCAGCGCCGAGGTGGTCAACCTCGGCCGCCGCATCGACGTCCGCGCCTGAGCCGCGCGGCGACCCCCCCCTTATAATCGGCGCATGCCCGGCCTGCGCATTGGCATCGACGTCGGCGGCACCTTCACCCATGGCGTGGCGCTGCGGCCGCCCGGCGAGGTCATCGCCAGCACCCGCAGACCGACCACCCATACCGCCGAGCACGGCGTCGCCGACGGCGTGCAGCAGGTGCTTGCCGAGCTGCTGACCCATATCGACGCCGGCGAGGTTGAGCTTGTCGCCCATTCCACCACCCAGGCGACCAACGC